>JBBAUZ010000006.1:13473-66813 GCA_040397965.1 Opitutales bacterium
GCATTAAGCGAGGGCCGCCAAGGAAAAGTTGTGGTCAAAGTTTTTATTTCCCCACTCGGCAAAGTGGAATCGACGGAAATTTTAGAAAGTTCGGGTTCACCCGTTTTAGATAAAGCAGCTGAGTTGGCCGCCAGTACATCGCAGTTTAAACCAGCCGAACGCGATCATCAGCCCATCAGCGCTGAGGCGACTGCTACGTATCGGTTCGAATTACGTTAATTAATTTTTCGGTAATTTTTATCTTCACCCAGAAGAAGATTTTTTAGGCGAGCCCAATCACCTTCATTTATCTGACGGTCCATGACAACATCGGCCACTTGTGAGCCAGGAAACGACTTATCTTTTTTGCCATAATAGACCGACCAAAGTGAGCGTGTACTGTCAGGAAGCATGGCAAAGCGGATATCCCCAATCAAAATTCCAGATTCTTGAATACTGTAGGCGTTCCAACCCTGAGTGAAGCGCGTGAAGTCTTTCACCATTTTTTCTTCGTTCGAGCCCTGCGGCGGATTACCTGCGCTATTTAAGGTCCAAGCCAGACGCTTTTCTCCTGGGGCAATAAGCGCGTCAGTCAATGGCATCACTCTGATCGCAGCGGCCTGCCATTGACCTTCATGTAACCAAATGCCACGCCATAGAATGAGATTTGAAATGGTTGGTTTGACGGCGAGGCGTTCGGGAGAAATTTTTTCCTGAGCTAGCCAGAGCCGTAAAGATTTCTCGGCTCGAGCCTGCTGATAAATTCCCAGTCCAGCATAACTACAAAACCAAACTAAACCAATCGCTGCGAGTTTCTTTGAAGATTTAACAAGAGCGATAATCGTTAGAACCAATAAGGGTAGGGTCGCAGAAATATCGATGATGGGCAGGCAGTCCCAGGCATAACGTATTTCATTAAATGGCCAAAGTAGCATCGTGCCATAACTAGTACAGCCATCGCAGAGCACGTGCGTGAGTGAACCTGCAAATGCCGGAATAATTAAATCCCTCCAATTTATTCCTGGCTTGTTAATCCATTTAAAAAACCAAGCGGTAAATCCTGCACAGAGGAGGGCCCAGATGGGCATGAAAGAAAAACTATGAGTGAAGTGTCGATGCCAGCGAAACGAAGACAAGGGGTCATTGGCACTGCTGATAAATATATCAATATCAGGAACCTCGGCGGCAAGAAAGGCAGCTACGGCTGCGGCTGGTAGCGAACCACCTTTACGGGCAACAACGACGCCAGCTGATAGTCCAAGCGCTGCGTGAGTAAGGTTGTCCATAACCTCACTTAAATTGTTTCAATCGGAAAAGCGAAGCGGAACTTTTAAAATATTCCCAAACTTGACCCAAGGCCTTCGCTAAATAGAGTTATTTGCTCTTACCCTATGCGTTTTGGTCTTAACACTTTTTTATACACCTCTCCTTTTACGGATAAAGAAGTGAAACTCTTTAAACGTTTCAAAAAATGGGGTTTTGATACCGTCGAAATCGCGGTCGAAAGTCCTGCACATATTAATCCTGTATTGGTTAAGAAAGCTGCCGCTCAGGCCAAAATCCAAATTGGGGCGGTCTGTGCCGCTATGGGTCCAGGTCGAGATTTTCGGGGCAGCGCAAAAGACCAAAAAACCGCGATGGTCTATTTAATGGCACTCATCGATCAAGCAGTGGCTTTAAATTCTCCCAGGGTGATTGGGCCTATCTACTCAGTCGTTGGACTGACGGGAGCGCATGACGAAAAAACAAAAGCCCTGCATTTCAAGTTAGTGGTTAAAAATTTAAAAAGATTAGCCCGTTATGCTGAGCAGCGAAAAATAGAATTATGCATCGAGCCTCTTAACCGATTTGAAACTGATTTTCTCAATACCGTAGACCAGGGCCTGAAATTGATTAAGGCGGTGGGATCTAAATATGTAAAATTACACCTCGATACTTTTCATATGAATATTGAGGAAAAAAATCAGGCCGCCGCGATTATTAAAGCCGGCAAGCACTTGGGACATTTTCATGCCTGTGGCACGGATCGAGGGATCCCCGGGGAAGACTCTTTAGATTGGAAGCCCATTGTCGCCGCACTTAAAAAGGTGGGCTATCGTGGCGATGTGGTGATTGAATCCTTTACTCCTGATGTTAAAGTAATCGCTCGCGCGGCTGCTATTTGGCGAACGATTGTCCCAAGAAAAGATGATATCCCAGTTAAGGGCTTGAAAAACCTTCACCGTTTTTTTGGCCGAACGAAATAATTTTATGCGTCATTTTATCTTAATTGCAACGGTTTGCCTCGCTTCGCTGGTGTGTGCTGCGGACAAAAAGAATATTCTTCTGATTGCTGGATTGCCGAGTCACGGTCCTGGTGAACACGAACATAATGCGGGCGTCCAACTTCTTGCGGCGGGCTTAAAACAGGCGGTGCCCGATTTAGTTAATGTAAATTTTACGCTGAACGGGGAATGGCCCACTCGTGAACAAATTGCGTCGGCAGATACGATTGTTATTTATTCCGACGGCGGAAAAAATCATCCAGCACTACCTCACCTTGATCAGTTGTCTGAAAAAATGGCCGCGGGTTGCGGATTCGTTTGTCTACATTATGCGGTTGAGCCTGCTTATGCCCGAGCAGGCTGGCTGAGTGTTGATGGTAAACCAGTGAGCCCGCCGCCGGCTGGACGATCATCGGTGGGTAAGGGAGCAAAAGAATTCAAAGATTGGCTGGGTGGGTATTTTGAACAGCACTGGTCGGTGAATCCGCATTGGTATGCCGACTTTAAACGTCTGCCCGATCACCCTATCAGCCGCGGTGTCGTGCCTTTCGGGGCGCAAGACGAATGTTATTTCAACATGCGCTTTAAGGACCGCATGGAAGGTGTGACCCCGATTCTTTCGGCAGTGGCTCCCGCTGCAACGATGTCGCGTGCCGATGGTCCGCATCAAGGCAATCCCGAGGTGCGAGCTAGTGTCGCGCGTGGGGATGCTCAAGTTGTGGTTTGGGCGGTACAGCGTGCGGATGGTGGTCGCGGCTTCGGTTTCACTGGCGGCCACTTCCATAAAAACTGGGGCATCGATGCGCAGCGCATGCTGGTGCTGAATGCGATTCTTTGGACCGCTAAGGCCGAGGTTCCACCCTCTGGCGTAATCACAAAATTCTCCGAGGCCGAGCTAGCCGCGAACCAAGACAAGAAGCTCCCACGTAAATAATATTGTTTTAGAAAATGACGCTGGTGGTTTGACCTACGTGTAAGGCTAGCAATCTTGAGTCCATGTCTAAGCATATTGCGATTATTGGGGGTACGTCAGGTATTGGTCGTGCCACTATCGAACGACTTAAATCCCAGGGTCACACTTTGCATGTCGCGTGCCGCTCGCCTGAGAAGTTGGCCGACTTAGGAATTTCGGCGCAAGCTTTCGACGCCGCCGCGCCCAGTTCCTTGGTCTGGCCGGAGCGCCTGGATGGTTTAGTTTATTTTCCAGGCACGATTCAACTAAAGCCTTTTCATCGCCTCACCGCAGAAGATTTCCAAAAAGATTTCCAAGTTAATTTATTGGGAGCCGTGGCGGCACTGCAGTCAGCGTTGCCTGCCCTCAAAGCTTCAGGAAACGCGTCCGTTGTTTTATTTTCAACGGTGGCCGTCGCTCAAGGTATGCCGATGCACGCAAGTATTGCTTCCGCTAAAGGCGCGGTAGAAGGATTGACCCGAAGTCTAGCTGCAGAGTGGGCGCCGGTGATTAGAGTGAACGCGATTGCCCCATCACTGACGGACACACCTTTAGCGTCTGCTTTACTTAATTCAGATTTAAAGAAAGAGGCCTCGGCCAAACGTCACCCCTTACAACGTATTGGTTCGCCAGAGGAGTTTTCTGAAATCGTAGAATTTCTTCTTTCGGATGCGGCACGTTTTATGAGTGGGCAAATTGTCCACGTCGACGGCGGCTTATCATCTTTAAAACTCTTCTAAAAAAACAGCCCAGAATGCTGGAGCACTCTGGGCTGATAAGAAGTTAAACTAAAACTAAATTAAAATCGAAGTAGGCGCTTCGAGAATCTGTTTTAAGGCTTGGAGGAACTGCGCGCCATTTGCACCATCGACGACGCGGTGATCACCCGATAGACCGATAATCATGCGCTGTCCCATCACGATGCGATCTTGAGCGTCGACCACGGGCTTCTTGATGGTGGCGCCGACGGATAAAATGGCGGCGTTAGGAGTGTTGATGATGCCGAAGAATCCAGATACTCCGTACATCCCGAGATTGGTGACGGTGAAGGTTGAGCCGGACATTTCCGCAGGCGAAAGTTTCTTACCGCGCGCTTTGCTGATGAGTGCTTTGGCATCGAGTGCGATTTCCTTGAGCGACTTCGAGTGAGCATCACGAATGACGGGAGTGACTAATCCGTCTTCAAGCGCGACACCAAAAGCTAAATGCACCGCGGAGTGCTGGCGGATGCTGGTGCCTGCCCAGGATGCGTTGACCGCAGGAATTTTACGCAAGGCCTCGGCTGAGGCCTTTAAGATGAAATCATTCACTGATAGTTTCAGCGCCGCTTCTCCGCCCGCTTCGGCGAGGCGTTTGTTTAAAGTTTCGCGCATCGCTAAGAGCGGAGCGGCATCCACTTCAACTTCGAGATAGAAATGAGGAACAGTGTTTTTGGATTCTACTAAGCGACGAGCAATCGTGGCACGCATTCCACTCACGGGTTGATCGGCGTCGGCTTGAATACCTTTGCCGTCGGCTGGAGGTGTGACGGTGACGTTAATCGGACCAGCCGGTGCTACGGGTGCAGCAGGAGCGGAGCCTGCGGCGACAACATCGCGAGCGACGATACGACCCCCTGGACCAGTTCCAGAAAGTGCAGCGGCATTGAGTGCTGCTTTTTCTGCCATACGTTTTGCGTAAGGAGAAATTTTTGTGCGACTGCCATCGGTTTGTGCAGGTGCTGGAGAGTTAGAAGACTTCGGTGCTTCGGGAACACAAGGAATCCCTGTGGCTTCGGGAATCGCTGGAGCTGATTTAGCTGCCGGTGCTTTAGCTTTCGGGTCTGGTGCGGCTTCACCTTTTTTGCCAATGGCGCAAATTGGATCACCTACAGGGAGTTGTGCGCCCGTGGCTGCGTAAATTTTTAAGATTGTTCCAGGAACTGTGCAGGAAAGTTCCATGGTGGCTTTATCTGTTTCGATTTCGGCGAGGATATCTCCGAAGGCGACAACTTGCCCCTCCTTGATATTCCATTTAACAAGTGTACCCACCGACATCGTGTCGGAAAGTTTGGGCATATCGATAATTTCAGCCATGGTGAAAGAGTGTTAGAAAATTAGGCGAGAACTTTGAGAGCCGCTTCGACTACACGTGCGGGGTAGGGAAGTTGTAGATCCTCTAATTTTTTGGAATAAATTTGGGGAGCGTCGATGGAGGAAACTCGGCCGATGGGAGCATCGAGATCATCAAACGCCCGGGCTTGAATTAAATAAGCGATTTGAGCGTCGACGCCACAGAAGGGTTTATTTTCTTCCACGAGCAGCGCGCGGTGAGTTTTTCTGACGGAAGCTAAAATAGTTTCTTCGTCGAGCGGACGAATGGAGCGGAGGTCGACAACTTCAACGCTCACGCCGTGTTCTTTTTCGAGAATCTCCGCTGCTTTCAGTGAAGTAATGACAGCACGACCGTGGGCGACGATGGTGAGATCGGTGCCTACGCGTTTAATATCTGCAACGCCAATCGGCACGATATAATCTTCGTCGGGCACTTCGCCTTTATCATTATAAAGAATAGTATTCTCCATGACGTACACAGGATCGTTATCGCGGATCGCAGCTTTTAATAAGCCCTTGGCGTCGTACGGTGTGGCTGGGCAAACTACTTTAATTCCAGGGTGCGAAGCGAGAATCGCTTCAGGCGTGTGCGAGTGAGTGGCGCCGACGTTAGTTCCGCCGTTAGCGGGTCCACGAATCACAATCGGACAATTAATAAGACCGCCCGACATGTAACGAATATTGCCAGCGTTGTTTACGATTTGATCGAAGGCCACATACGAGAAGGACCAGAACATCAGTTCCATGACTGGGCGAATGCCTAACATGGAGGCGCCGATGCCGAGGCCGATGAAACCTGCTTCCGAAATGGGAGTATCCACGACGCGCTTAGGACCAAACTCTTTCAGAAGACCTTCGGTGATTTTATAAGCGCCGTTAAACTGGGCGACTTCTTCGCCCATGATAACAACGTTTTCATCGCGCTTTAATTCTTCGCGCATGGCAGCTCGGAGTGCCTCTCTGTAGGAAATAATAGCCATGAAATTAATTATTCAAAAATAATGGTTCCACTGCTGGTGGTTTTTTTACTGCGATTATCTTCTTCCCAGTAAATATGTTTGGTGATGTCGGCCGGCGTTGGCTCAGGTGATTCGTCGGCAAAGGCGGCAGCGGCATCGGCTTCTTCCATCGCTGCGGTATTAATGGACTCGACGAGTTCGGGCGTGAGAACTTTTTCCGCGAGCAGTTCTTTTTCAAAAAGAAGCACGGGGTCTTTTTTATCACGGTACTCTTTAATTTCTTCTTTATCGCGATAGGTTTTATCGGGGTCAGCCATGGAGTGACCAAAATAACGATAAGTGAAAATTTCTAAGACAGTGGGCTTGGACTCTTCGTGGGCGCGTTTTAAGGCGACGGCTGTTTTGGCGCGCACTTCGTAGACATCGTGGCCGTTAATCACATCCCAAGCCATATTGTAACCCTCGGCGCGTTTGGCTAAGCATCCAGGGTGTGCGGTGGAGCGCTCTTGTGATGTGCCCATCGAGTAACCATTATTTTCTACGACGAAAATAACGGGGAGATCCCAGAGTGCGGCTAAGTTGTAGGCTTCGTGGACGGCGCCTTGATTGACAGCACCATCACCCATGTAGGTGAGGCACGAACCTTTTTGTCCTTTAAATTTTACGGCGTAAGCGAGTCCCGTTCCAAGCGGAGCTTGGCCACCCACGATTCCGTGACCGCCCCAATAATTTTTATCAGGAGCGAAGTAGTGCATCGAACCGCCTTTACCTTTTGAGCATCCGGTAACTTTTCCTGTTAACTCTGCCATGCACTCTTTCATGCCCATGCCGACCATCAGTCCGTGGCCGTGATCGCGGTAGCCAGTGATGATGTGGTCGTGTTTGCCTAAAAGAGAAATTGTTCCGGCAGCTACGGCTTCTTGTCCGACGTAGAGGTGGAGGAATCCACCAATTTTTCCTTGTTGGTAGACGCGGATGCAGCGCTGTTCAAAATGGCGGATACGTGCCATTTTGGTATAGAGGGCGATTTTGGCTTCTTTGGTGAGAGCGCTATTAATCGGATGTTTAGAATACTCAGATGGCCCCGCGGGGTTTTTCAAAGATTCAGGATGGGTGATAATAGCGGGCGTGGCCACGGGAGTGCAGATTTAGGGCTATGATTGGAGGGGTCTGGGCGGGAAGGTCAAGCGAACCCGCAGGGTAGGGGTTTAGACTTGACCCTTTCGCCTTCCCAATGCCCCTTCCTTTATACTTTTCCCCACCACTTCGCCCTATTCCATGGAAGAAAAACCTGAGGTTATTGCCCGCGAATTTACCGTCCAAAACAAAATGGGCATTCATACACGTCCGTCTGCACAGATTGTCCGACTGGCTAACCGTTATCCCGACTTAGAGATCACGGTTTCCAAAGACGATGAAGTTGTTAACGGGAAAAGTATCATGGGGTTAATGATGTTGGCCGCCGGCCAAGGTTCGCGCTTAAAATTTTCAGTTAAAGGAAAAGAGACCGCACAATTTTTAGAGGAGATGGAAACACTCTTTAATCGCAAGTTTGACGAATCTTAAAAATGTACGTCCTCTTTGCTAGTTTGGTTTTTCTTGCCGCTGCAGAGACCGCTCCGGCGCCCGTTAAATCTATTCCTGATACGGAAGTACTCCGATACTTAAAATCTAATCAAGGTGAAGTGACGGAGTGGAGTAAGGCCATGAGCCAATTGGAAAAGGGTCAGCAGCGTTTTCAACAGGGTACAAGCATTTTGAATGCTCCGCGCATTACGACCGCGGGGGCTTTTCAGGAAACCCCCGAGCAAGCCAAAGCCCGCGCCCAAAAAATTATCGATGAAGGAAAAGCGCAAATGAAGACGGCGACAGCCACCTTGGATCGCCTCCGTCGCGTTGCCCTCGCTCGTTATATTGATGCAACCAAAACAGTGAATTTAACCGAGAACTTAACCCAATCAAAATTAGGGTATTGTTTAAATTTAGCTTCGGTCCGTTTACAAAAAATCGCCCGCGATGGTGGCTACAAAACTCATCATATTGTTGGGTCAATCACTGTTCTTAATGATGGTAAAATTTTAAGAACGCCCGCGGTGACTGAATCATTCAGAGCCTCATGGTCTAAAGCTGATCCGGTGGGTTTAGCTGCCGTACCCGAGAGTGGCTATAGTTATAAAGTAGGTTCAGATAGTGTTGCTCCGCAGTTATCTAAAGAGTGGGCGGTGGCGTCTCCACGCAATACCGCCGTGGTGTGGGCTGAAGTCTATGGTCTGAACAGTGATAACAGTCTTACGCTACTGATTGTGAGAATGGCCGATGCTTACACCATGCGTTTGATTGGCTCAGAAATGTATTTAACAACTTTCAGTTCGGCGGAGAATTCTTCCAAGGTTTATAACGCGACGGTAAATCTGCGTGACGAAAAAAGTTTTCTCCCGCGCCTTTCATTGTCGACGGATTGGGTAGTGTCCTATGACCGCACGAATTCACCTTTAGCCAATGCACTCTTGAGGCATCTTTGCGTTAATGATAGCAAGGTGGGAGTTGGGGCGAGCCAATCACTGTTTGATGTGCTAGGCGGGGACGCTCCGAGTCTCGATGGTGCGAAAGCCCAATGGAAAATTTCCTCACTAGAAGCGAATGATTTAAGTAAAAACTTTAAACTGACCTGTGAGTCTGCTGGAGCAGATTCTATTAATGTCGGACTCCTTTCTATCAAATTAGAAGATCCGTCCAAGGCCCGTGAAGCAACGAAGCGTCCTACTAAATAAATTAGGATTTAGCTTTAGTCTTCTTTAATTCCGCCAAAGTTTTCTTTTTCAGTTTTTTAATCTTAGCTGAAACAAGCAGTTGGTGCGCGCGGGTCATCCGATCGATAAATAAGACGCCTTGGCAGTGGTCATGTTCGTGTTGAATACATCTAGCTAAAATACCCGCGCATTCCAGTGTGTGAGGTGCACCAGTCGCATCTCTAAACTGCACGATCGTTTTTTCAACTCGCTCGACGTCGCCAGTGATACCAGGAAAAGAAAGACAACCTTCTGTATAAATTTCTTTTTCTCCGGCGGGAATGACGACGGTAGCATTGGCAAAGAGGAGAGGCATGACGGTGTCAGGATCGACGACTTTCCCGTTTAAAATCGGCGGATTTTCTTGATCGCGCACATCCACGACAAAAAGTTGGAGCGATAGTCCGATTTGAGGTGCTGCTAAACCAATGCCGCGGGCCGCCCTCATTGAGGCAAGCATGCCGTCACCGATGGCACGGAGTGCTGGACCAAATTCACGCACGACATCTCCTGGGGCCCTTAGGATAGGGTCTCCATAAAGATGGATGGGTTGAGCGGTCATCGTCCCAAACAGTAACCCATCTTCGGTGAATCAACAGATTATTTTTACTTGAGGCCGTAGGTGCCCTTTTCGCAGGCTCGCACAAATCCTTCCGCCCTTTTTCTTAGTGAATTCCATTTTTCGCGTAAAACGACGGACTCCGGCGGCGAGACATGTTGGTCTTCAGTGGCGTCGACGAGTTCGGTGATTAACAGGCTGAAGTCTTTAATGAGTGTCTGCGAGGCCCGGAAGAGTTCCGGGGACATGGTATGCACTTCATCGCGAATAAAGTGACCGCCTGATTTATGTGCCAACCAATCAACAATTCTTTCATCGCCCGTGGCACTAATCAAAGTAGCTACCCGATCCAGCGGGTTGATATGCCCCGATCCTTTTTGCGGCGGCTCGCGCCACTTGTAGAGCATGGCTGGTGAAATATTAAGTGACTTTGCAATGTCGCGATGAAACTCGGATTGAGTTTTCTTTTTTGAAGTACTCATTTTCCCGACATGAAGCAGGGCGTCTTGGATAACGAGATGGGACTCTTTGGTATGTGAATCTCTGTGCAGGGGCGATTTTTTAGCCATGATTATACCGATCAAAGGTTACCTAATAAGTTTTTATAGTAAAGTTTTATTAGAATTATTAATTTTATTTACCTCTTGCTCTCGAGTGATGAATTTTTAGCAGGGCCTGTGGTGGTGGATAATGAGTCAATGATTTGAGCAAACTTTGATATTTTCCATTAAATCGAGTGAAATATCGATTGGCGGATTGCCTAATTGAAATTATTCCTCTAAGCGTAGAGTATGGAAAGTGTCATCACGTACATCCTCGCCTTTGCAGCCATCACTATGGTTGTGGTCTTTGGATTTAGAAGCTGGACGTTAGCCCAACGCGAGCGTCGCAGCCGCCAATTACGTAGAAGTGGATCCCGCCACCGCAGTCGCCGTTTTCCCCGTCATTCCTCCCGCCATTCAAGACATCACTCCTCCTCACGCCATTTTTCCAGGGGTGATCGTGGTTCAGATTATCCCAGAGATCGTTCTTCCCGTAGTGATTCTCGTGGCACCAGTGGTTCGTCACCTAGCTCCGACGGCTCTACCGAGCCGCGCAGTTAATTGTTTTTAATTCTAACAATAAAGTAAGGGATAGCACAGCCGAGTACGATTGCGGCTCCTGCGGGAACTCCTTGGAAGGTGTAAGAAATTATCAAGCCCAGCGTGCCACCACCACAGGCACAGATTACACTCCAGATCATCACTTGTTTTAAGTTTTTTCCAATCAGGACGCCCGTTGTTGCTGGAATAATAAACAGAGCTGTTGTGAGAAGTGCTCCGACCAATCGCACACTCGCCACGGCAGCAAGGGCGATTAAGATGAGTAGAACGGATCGGAGTAGTGCGGGCCTTGCGCCTAAAAGATACGCATATTCTTCATCGAACGAGGCGAGTTCTAATTCTTTATGCACCAATCTTAGACAGAAAAGGACAAGAAAACTGGTGCACAAAATTACTCCAATATCTTCAGTGCTCACGGATACGATACTTCCAAAAAGCAGACCGGTAAAATCACGCCAAGATTGAGATAGTCCCATCAAAGCAATCCCCAGGGCAAACATCACGGACAGCATGATACCGATGGCACTATCTTCACTGGTACCCTTACGCGATGAGATCCACGCAATACCGGCCGCCGTGAGGAGCGCTGCAATCAGTGCCCCCCAATAGGCAGAAAAACCAAGGATCACCGCCCCGACCACGCCTGGTAAAATCGAATGAGTCATGGCGGTGCTGATGAACGACATCCGTCTTAAAATAATATAGGAGCCCAGGCAGGCTGCCGATATGCCACTTAAGAATAAAGCGAGCAGGGCGCGCAGGAAAAAATCTTCCTGAAAAGCGGAGAGAATATTGTTAAGCATGTGGATGTTTATGCCCAGCACAGGCATGGATGGTCTTTAGGCTTCCCTCGCAAATTTCCAGCACGCGGTCGAATTGTTGAGAGTCTGCCTTGTCATGCGTCGCCATAATTACGGTCAAAGAATTATCTTTCCGGAATAAAAAGTTCTCTACGATTTCTCTGCTTTTCGTATCGAGGGCCGCAAAGGGTTCATCGAGTAAAAGTATTTCTGCTCCTTGCACGGCGGCACGCGCTAAGAGTCCCCGTTGTAATTGTCCGCCCGAAAGATTATGTACGGAGCGATCGACCAAGTCTTCCAACTCTAAAAGTTTTAATGCCGAGGCAACTTTTTCGTCGGCATGATGACACTCTTCAAACCAACCGTGGTGGGCATAGGTGCCCATTTGTACTAGGCGCTTAAGCTGAAGTGGAAAATCGGGATTCAACTGAGGGCTCTGCGCTAAATAGGCGATGCGACTGCGTCCGATTCTTGGCTTACTGCCATATAATTTTACATCGCCAGTGTAGTGCGGTATCAAGCCCGCTAATGTTTTTAGCAAAGTAGATTTACCTGAACCATTGGGGCCAATCAGAGCGGTTCGACAGTGAAGTGGAATTTCAAAGTTTACGTTTGAAAAAATCGGTAAGCTTTTAGGCCGGACACTCACGGCGAGATTTTTAACTTCTACCGCTAAGTCGCCCGCCACCGGATTTTCTGGTTCGGCATAGGGCACGGCTGGAAATAAATTATTAAAGGACTCCGCAATCAGTCTTCTTAAATTGGATGTGTGTTGGGCCATTATTTTTTAAGAGCCTCCGAGATTTTGGAAGCATTGATAATCATCATACTCGGCCAAGTGTCGCCCGGTGTCCCACCTTTTTCTAGATACTCAATGGTGATGGGCAGGGGAGGCGCAATTTTGGCATCTTTGGCAAGTTGTTGGGCCGCCCGATTATTTTGTCCAGCATCGCAGATAATCACCCGGATGTTTTTATTTTTAATGAGCTTAAGGAGTTGAGAGTAATTTTGCGCCGATGGATCGGCAGACTCCGCGTCGGGGCATTCAACAATACTTCCTGCAACTTCGAGATTAAATGCTTCAGCAAATGCCGATAGGCTGGGATGCTGTGTAATGATGATACGACGATTTTGTGGAATTGTTGAGAATAACTTGGATACCGTTACATCGACATCATTTATTTCTGTAAGTAGTTGATTAAGATTGGCTTCCGAACTTAATTTATGGGCCATAAGGCCCTCGTATAAGGTTTTAACCATAGCCTTTGTCGCGGCAGGACTCATCCACGGGTGTGATACCTGACTAAATTTTTCGTTGATCCAAATGACTGAGGATGAGCGATTATTCGCCTTAATCCAGTCGTTTAACCAGGGTTCAGATTGGGGATTTAAGCCAATGATTATGCGTGATTTTGAGAGTTTTAGACTATCAGAAGGGCTCAATTGATAGCCATGAAGTTCTCCGCCGCTCGGGATGATGGATTGATGGATGGCGGCCGGATCGGTCAGTAATTTTTCAACCCAATAATCAATAATCGTGAAGCTGGAGGTTATTTGCGCCTTGGCAGTGATAAATAGCCCTAAATAGAGGGCGCCCAGTGTGGTTAATCTTAGCATGAAACCACCACTAAATATCAGAGGTCTTTATTGCAACTTATTTGCATTAAATTCTCTGTTTAACGCCTTTTTACGTTTGCCAATAGGGTGACGAACTCTACCGATAGATTGCTTATGCCCCTTAATAAAGCCGTACACACCGTACTCCTGGTGTTGGTTTTTTTCCCAGTAGGATTGTTCGCCGAAGCGACTGCCACTCAGGGGGGTAATTCTGCGGCCGAAAGGGCTCAATCGGCGACGTCAAAACCAGTCATTGTGGTCAGAGATGTTAAGTTTTTTCAGCACCGATTAGGCGGACAAATCAACCCATGGAACCGCATGCAGGTAGAGGTTGCCGCCAATTATAATCCAGATCCGAAAGCGCTCAATAAGTCATGGGTCGATAAAATTAAACTTACGGTCACCCAAGTTTATAAAACCAAATCACCCAAGCCCGAGGATTGGAATTACTATCGCTCGGCCGTCACTATTTTAACCCTCGAAGTAAACCAACCACGCACGGTTTCATTTTATTTACCTGGTGACATCGTGAAACGCGACAACCTCCGAAAAGAGCCCGACTATTATTACGTTCAGCCCGAAATCTCCGGAAATGAGGAACCTCTTTTTGATGCCAAAGGCAGTGTAATTGCCGAACAGTCTCGCGCCATTTCTCGTGAGCTGGCACAGAAGAAAAACTTCGATGGAGCGAAGGATGCCGCCGATCGTTCTGCGGGTAATAATCCCGGCATTTTACGTCCACAATTCCTTGTAGATTATCCCGAGGTTCCTGTGGTTGTTCCACCCAGTCCCGAATTTATTCGGGAGGATTTATCCGCCAAATAAACTCTTAATTTTTGAAGAATGAGTAAGAAAAATTTAATTGTTAACCTCGCTGCTTCGCACGTTTCCATTTCAGCATTTCGTACTGAAGGGACTAAGCTGGTTTTGGAGAAATTTTTTACCGAAGATTTACCGCCAGCTTTAGGCGATGAAGAATGGATTAATGCAGCGACTAGTGCCGTTGCTCGATTGGCTTCCAGTAAGGGAATCACGGGTGGTGCCACGATTATCGTTCCCAGTTTTTTACTTTTACAAAAATCTTTAAAAGTCGCTCAGGTCGATAGCGCAGGGCAGGCCCAGGTTATCGCATTTGAGGCGCAAAATAATATTCCCTATCCCCTCAACGAAGTAGTCTGGGATAGTCAGATTATGTCGACGGACGGTGTTGAAGCCGAAGTTTTACTTTTTGCTCTACGTACCGACCAAGCGGGACGCATTGCTAACGCGATTGCTCAGACAGGTATTCGCCCGCAAGTTATTCAAGCCGCACCAATTTTAGATGTGCAGGCTCAACAATTTATCAGTGGTGGCGTTGCCGAAGGTGAAGAAATTTTATTCATCAATGTCGGTGCACGCACAACTGGATTAAGCTTCATCAGTTCCAAGGGAACTAGCATCCAAGCTGCTAATCTCGGCGGTAATTTACTCACTCAAGGAATTTCCGATAACACCGGCCAGTCAGTGAATAACGCTGAATCACTCAAGGTAGGCTTTTTCACCAATGTTATTCAATTACCTGAGTCGGATCCGCAGTTGGCCATTCTGCAGGCGAACACCCAAAGTTTTACTCGTCGATTAAGTCAGGATATTAATCGTCGACTCATTAGTATCAAGCGCCTGGGTCGTCGCCCAACCAAAATTGTTGTCACGGGTCGCAGTAGCCAAGTTCCTGGATTGAGTCAGCAGTTAAGCGAAGCCCTCGCTTTACCCGTCGAAGAATTTAATCCACTCGGCGTTATTTCCCTGAGTGCTGAGATGAATGCTGAATACGTGATGCAGCACGTTCACCAACTTTCGGAAGTAGTTGGCGAAGCCTCTCGCCTGCTTTCTCCTGCCGCTCTCGGTGTTAATTTAATTCCGCGCGATATCGCCGGACAAATTAGTTTCGAGTCACAAAAAATTAAATTTGCAGCGGCAGCTTTATTATTGGCGCTCTCACCCATACCAATCTTGTTCACTCTCGATCAAGCGGTTGATTACAACAGGAAACAAGCGAGCGTGATTAAAAAGAGATCAGACGAACTCACGGGCTACCAAAATAATATCAAAACTTCACGCGAAGAATCCTTGGCTGTTTTAGCCGTCAACCAACAGTTGGAATTTGTTGCGTCCAACTCTCCTAATTGGCCAATTTTCATCGCCGACTTACAATCGCGAGTCCTCACCGCTAAGAATACTTGGATTGAAGAACTGCGTGTGCGTCGCGAGTCCGCCATTGTGGCAACGGGTACCGAGCCTGATTCTTCTCGGGTCGCCACCAATGTCACCAAGATCACGATTACGACACGTACCTTGTTGGAAAAAGTGCCCCCTGGAAAATCTTTTAAGGCTCAAGATTACAAAGAGCGTAAAGCGACTTTAGTAGAGAGCTTAAAAAAATCCCCCTTTGTGGCCGATATTCCTGAAGATGAAATCAAAGTAGATTTCACTAAGGAGGCTAACGTTCCACGCACCACCTTAACTTTGGTGATTAAATCCGATAAAGCTCTTTAATTTCCATGGAGAATTTCAAAAACAATAAAGGTTTTTACACTTACGTTGGCGTTCTACTGCTCTGTTTTGTTGGTGGAGTTGTATTCTGCTTTATAACGAATAGCGAACGTGTGAGCGAAGAGAAAAAACTTAAAACCCAATTGGCTAATTATCGCAGGTTGTTGAGTGGTCAGGAAATTATTTCAGGAACGCCCCCCGTTTCCCTCACCTTAAAAAACGTAGAAGTCTCTAAGCAAGATTACGAATCTTTGGTTAAGCAGCGCGATGAGCTTCGTTTGGCTATTTCGGCCCCGCCCGCCAACAGATTTGTGGGTAAGGAAAACTTAGTGAGTTCGGATTTAGCTTCGTCCATTAAGCAGAGTGTGGATGATTGGACTAAACTCGCTGCAGATAACGATATTCGCATGATGACTAACGAGAAATGCGATTTTGGTTTTCGTCGATATATTCGCAATCCTGGCACATCGCCCAAGGGTGCGAATTTAGCTAAGGTCGATCAACAACGACAGATTATCGATTTTCTCTGTAGGACGCTCGTCGAATCACGTAGCAGCTCGCCTAATCGTAGCACTATTTTATTGCAGTCCATCGACCGTGAACCCATCGAAACTTTTGAAGTGATTCCTGCTGGAAAACCGAACGCTGGAATGTTGGGACCAGTGGAAGGTGCGCGCGGCGAAGTTGATGAATTTGTGCCGACGCATACGTTCCGTAACCCTCCGTTGATTGAGGGACTTTCTTTCCGAGTCCGCTTCGTCGCCACCACGCCCACGCTGCGCACATTTATTAATAAAATTAGAAACAGTGGCCGTCCAGTAGCCATCACCGCCATCGAAATTAATAACCCTCAGCCCGAGTCTCTAAAAATTTTAGGTACCCACACCACGACTAATTCAGCTACCCCTAATTTGGTGGCTGCTGAGCCGCTTGATTTTACTGCTGCGATTGCTGGATCTTCCGCCGCTCCCGCCGCTCCTGCCAAGGAAGAACGTAAGGTGGTTGTTCACCAAAACTTCTCAGAGTTCTCTCTGCAAATTGATTATCTTTTCACTCCTGAAGATAAGCCAGCCCCCGAAGCTGAGCCTAAAAAATAAAACTAAAACCGAACTATGAATTTCAAAAAAGATTTACTGGCTCTTTTCACCGCCTTAGGAATTTTGATTTTATCAGTCTTGGCTTATGGGGCACTGAGTGAAGGTCTCTTCAGCGTAAAACCATTGGTTCCCACAGATGAAGAGCGTCCCAACGCGATTCCTGAATTAAATCAAAAACCTGCCGGAATTGAATACCCAGCCACTCCTAAATTAGCTCTAGATTCAAAGATTGAAAAGTGGGCCGTTCCGGAAGAAAATGATGACGGTTGGGATTACGATCTTTTCACCACGATTGATATCGCCTGGGACCCCTCGCAAGCCGAGTACGTTCCAGCTAACAAGAAGGTAATCCCGCTCCCGCCGTTTGGTATTTCGTTGGTAAGTGTTGGCCACCCGACTTACCCTTATGTCTTGCGCTCCACCGTTGCTGGAAAGTCCGGCAAGGAAGAGGACAGGGAGTTCTCAATTGAGAATACCCAAACCAAGGAGTGGTTTGAAAAGTGCCAATTAAAGCGCCCGCTCAACGATAAGACTCCCGTTTACCCCTTGGAATATAAGGTGGTTAAGCAAGCCGATGGCTTTCAGCAAAAGCTTTTAGTTTTAGACGATAGATTACTGGGTCGTAAGGTTACCATTAACGACGAAAGCCCCCTAGAGTTTAAGGACACCATTGACGTGGTTATTGCCGCGACGGACGCCCCCTCCAAAACATGGACCTTCCACAAGAAAGGTGATGATTTTAAGCATGAAAATGCCCATTACACTATCAAAGACATTGACTTAGTAAACAAGACCGTGACCGTTGAGAAGAAGTACGTTCTGGACCCCAAAAAGGGTCAAAGATCCGACCAACAGGTCCTATCCCTACCTGCTCCCGCTGATACCAAATCTGCGCCTCCCACTTCCAAAGAAAAAGATAAATCAAAACTTACCAACTAAATTACCCTCTTTAAGCTCCGATGAAATATCTCACACGTAACACATTTGCTTGGGCCTCACTTGCCGCAGTCATTGCGGTTGGCTCGTTGATTGCTCAGGACAGCGATCCGATTAAGCAAAAGACACAAATCCTCTCCGAGGCACTTAAGGCCCGTGAAGAAGGTGACTTGAGCACCGCCCGCGAGCGCTATGAGGCTTTACAAAAGCTGGATCAAAATGACGAGGGCGCCAAAGAAGGTTTAGCCTCAGTCAATGCTGCCATCGCTGCCGCCGAAGCAACTAAATCAGGCAAACCGGTGGTCGCTGAAACTCCTGCCGCGAAATCAACCGATTCAGCTAAGTCATCGGATTTAATCACCGCCGTAGAAACCACCCACCAAAACCTTTATCGCGAAGTTGATACCGCTATCGCTAAAGCCAAGGAACTCGCCGACCAAACCAATTACAAGGAGGCATTAAGAATCCTCGATGGTGCGAATGGTGCTCTACCTAACAATCCTTCTGCCCAGCCCTTACGTGATGAAATCGCTCTTGCCCGCCAAGATATTCTAGGTCGCCGTGAAGCCGGTGAGCAGGGTACCGATGCAATTGCCCGTGCTGAAATCGATCGCATTGCAAAATTGAACGAAGTTAAAATCAGTGCTGCGACCGCTCTCGTGGTTGAGGCCGAAGCTTTAATCCGTGAGGAAAATTATGATGCCGCGAAAGAAAAATTAGATAAAGCTAAGCAGAGCCTACCCAACAACATCGCTACATCTGAACTCGCCGCTCGTATTAAGAATGACGTCGCTGCGATTTACGCTCGCCGCGCCTTAATTGCGATTGAAGCCCGGGAAATGTCGAAGGCTGATGGTTATATTAAAGATTTCAAAAACCTGAATGTGGATGAAGCTGCTGCCCTCGCCCTGCGTGCAGAGTTCGACGCCAAGAAAGCGGATCCTACTTACCAGAATATCGACGACCTTTCGCCAGGCCTCCGCGCTAAAGATCAGAAGATTGATGAACTCTTGATTAAGGGTCGTGCACGTTATCTCTACGGAGATTACACGGGTGCTCTCGACGCCTATCGCGAAGTTCTCCAATACCAGCCAAACAATTCTGAAGCTAAAGCCTTCCAAGTTCGTATCCGCCAATTCATTTCTCAAAATTCCGGCGCATGGAATCGTGGCGTCACCAAAGGTAAAATGTTTGAGTTGCTCGACGAAAGTTGGAAACTTCCTGAAGTTTATAACCGCGAAGTTGTAGGTAGCACTGGCAAAACTGATACCGATCCAACCATCGATAAACTTCGCTCCATCACTGTCCCAGAAATCAACATTCGTGATATGCCGTTTGATCGTGCGATCACTCAACTCATCAACATTTCCCAATCCTACGATAAGGAAAATAAAGGTGTGAACATGGTGGTTATTGATCCTGATCGTAAGAACCCTTCGGTTAATATGACCCTGCGTAATGTCTCCTTAGAGAAGGCCATCGATTTAATTACCAAGCAGGTCAATTTCACCTACACCATCAATCAGGGCATTTTAGAAATCCGCCCTGACTCTGGTTCGAATGATTTAGAAACTGAATTCTTCCCCTTAAGTTCCGCTGCTGAAACCAAGATGACCGGTCTTAACACTGGCGTATCTTCGTCGACCTCAGGTGGATCCGCTAATCCATTCGGCGCAAGTTCAACCACGGGCTCAGGCTCCGGTGATGTTAATCCTCGTAATGAAGGTATCAAAAACTTCTTAACGCGTTCCGGTGTATCTTTCGAGCCGCCTGGTGCGCAGCTCAATTACGACGGTACGACACTCATTGTTACGCAGAACCGTAAGAACCTTGAACGCATCCGTAATATTCTCCGTCGTTACTCCGACATCAAACAGGTTCATATCGAAGCTAAGTTCATCGAAGTTTCGGAATCTTCCCTCAATGAATTGAGCAGCAATCTGCGCTTAATAAATCCTACTACCGGTGCCATTCGTGCACAAACCAATCTCCGCTCAATCAATGACGTATTTGGTAGTGCATCAACTGGTAGTAATGGACAGATAGTGGTACCTAGTCCGATCCCTGGCCAGCCTCCCTCCACAACCCCAATCCTTAGTTTGCCACCTGCATTTCCAACCGCTAACTACGGTGGCACTGCCGCTAATTTTGGCGGAACTACAATTGCAAATGGTGGTATTGGAATGATTGGTTCTTACGATCTCACAATCTTCCTTAAGGCTATCGAGCAAAACTCTGGTGCGGATTTAATGTCTGCTCCAAGCCTCACCGTGTTAGATGGTAAAACTGCGATTGTGAAAATTGCCCAATTACTTCGCTACCCTCAGTCATACGGCGATGTTCAAGCTCAGGTTTCCGCCGACACCCAGGCGGGTGGTGGTGGTGCTGTAGCAATTACCGCAGGTACTCCTCAAGATTTTACAGTACAAGATGTGGGTGTGACTTTAGAAGTGACTCCAACCGTCGGCGCTGATGACTCGATCGCCCTCAACCTTAAACCTAAGGTCGTTGAGTTTGAAGGCTTCGTTGAATATGGCGGAACCTCGATTGCTATCTCGGGTGGTACTACGGTTTCTGTACCTTCCGGCTTCTTCCAGCCAATCTTCACCACACGTGAAGTATCAACCGATGTTACCGTGTTTGACGGTGCGACGGTAGTGATCGGTGGTTTAACCCGCGAAGAAGTTAAGACCGTGAACGATAAGGTTCCAGTCTTGGGCGACATTCCTCTTCTTGGTAACGCTTTCCGTTCCAACAGTAAGTCCACGGTTAAACGTAACCTCACTGTGTTCGTGACCGCTAACCTCGTATCCCCTGGTGGTGCGACCCTACGTAGTAACTACCCTGGAATGCGTGCAGGTTCGACCTTCTCTAACCCAGTCATCATTTCTCCAGGCGGTGCCGTTTATCGTGAGCCTATCGAGGTTAATAATGCTCCAGCTGCACCGGTGACTGCCCCAGCCGCTCAGTAGTAGATAAAGGAAGCTGGTTTGAAGCAGGCCCACCTTCGCGGTGGGCCTGCTTTTTTCTGGAGGTGTTGCTCACTTCGGAGAAACTAATACCCATGCGCTGGCTGCTTGTAGATGGATTTAACTTGGTGTTTCGAAGTCACTTCGCGATGGAGCGATCCAATCTGCGACGTCAGTCCGACCAATTTCCCACGGGTGCTCTGCATGGCTGGATAAAATCTTTGCAGGATTTACGCGAAGGCCAAAAGCCGGATCGGTCGGTGGTATTTTTCGACCTAGGTGGATCGGATCGACATCTTGCCGTTTTACCCGAGTATAAAGGTCAACGTGATGACACCCCCGAAGATATTATCTTACAGCTTCCTGAAATTAAAAAGCTGACCGCACTTTTAGGATTTGAGGTTGTCGAAAAGAGAGGAGTGGAGGCCGATGATTTAATTGCTACGGCGGTGCAAAAATTATCTGTCCAGGGGCATGAGTGTATTATCGTCAGCGCGGATAAAGACTTCGGACAATGTGTCGGCGGAACCGTTACTCAGTTAGCGCCACCACCGACCGCCAATCCAGCTTTGGGTTGGAGACATTTAGATGCGGCTGGCGTGGAAGAGAAATTTGGCGTCCCGCCGAGTTTGATTGCCGACTACCTCGCACTCATTGGCGACACCTCCGATAATATTCCTGGCTTAAAAGGGGTGGGTCCTAAGACCGCTGTTAAATGGCTTAAACAATATGGCGGGCTGGAAGCTGTCTTGAGCGCTGCTGATACCATTGAGCCAGCGCGCTTTGCTGAACAAATAAAAGCGGAAGCTGATCGGATTCGTAGCAACTTAGACCTGGTGAGATTTCAAACGCATTTCGATTTTGAGTTGGGCGATGGTGTTACCGAAGATACTACTGCAGTAGTTGATTTTCTCTCATCGATGGAAATGCATTCTACCCTACGGAGATACCAAGCCAAACACGGGCTTATCAGTTCGGAAGTGGAAAAGGTAGAGCCTCCTAAAAAAACCAAACCCTCCCAGGGTGAATTATTCTAGTAAACAAAAAAGCCTGTCGTGAGACAGGCTTCTGTTAAAACACCTAAAGGCCTTAGGCTTTTTTGGTTTTAGGAGTGTCTGACTTAACAGTTTCAAACCTTGGAGTAATTGCAGCGGGTGCCGATGGAGCTGGCTTAGTGCCCTTAGCAGCCTCTCTCTTTTCTACATAACGTTCTAATTCTTCTTTCAGGAGCGCTACCCAAAGAATTCCACCAAGGTTTTCGATAACAATATCATTCGTGAAAATACCGTAGGTCTTTAACATCAACTCAGCGTTGGTTTGTAAGGACTTGGTGACCTTCTCAATTTCATCTTGGACGCGCTTTTTAGCATCTGCATCCGCCGCAGTTTTTTCCGCTGCACGAAGTTGGATGAGGCTAGTTTGCTGCGCGTGTACAATGCGGAGATTGCGTTCAAGGAGGGGAATTTGATCACCGTCGACAGTGGATAGCATCAATAATTTTTGATTACCACGGGCAACAATATCAGACTCTTTGAATTCAGGCCCTTTACGTAATTTATCAATGATTTCATCGGTGACCGGAGAGAGTAGTCTAATTTTGGTATTTTGGATGAAGTGTGGTCGTAAAATCCAATCATCGGTCTTGGTTTTATAAATCAATTCGAACTCGCCATCATTTTTGCGGTAGTTCTGTAATTCCGCATCGCGTGCTTTAGTTAAGGCTTCTTTCTCGTTGGGAGTGACGGCTTGTTGGATTCTTTGGGCGAGCTGTACGATTTTAGCGCTATGCCCACGCATCACTTCCAGGTCTCTCTGGAATCTTAACATGGTGTTGGCGTCACTGATTTCGAGCCAGCGGATGAAAACTTTTCCATCGTTGGTCAGCAAGTTAGTGTCTACTTCGTTGGCAGGTGTGGACACTTTTTTGGATTCTGGATCGGTTACTTGGGTCATATATTTTTTGGGGTAAAATTATTTTTTATCGGTTTTTGTTTCAGGCTTGGCGTCTTTGCCGTCAATCTTGTCTTGTAAACTTTTCTGTTCGTCGTCGGACAGCAGGGTATACAGCTTCGCCTCGGCGGTTTGGATATTGAACTCGTTAGGGATTTCGTAACCGCGCGATTTTTTAAATTCTTCTAAGCTCTTATTTACCTCGGTTTGAGTATTTTTAATTGCCTCCTCAATTTTCTTTTTGTCATCGGCTTTCGTGAAGCGGGGCTGGGCTTCGATGAGTTGTTGTAGTCCGCGTTTGGCTTCTAACACGCGACGAACCTGAAGTTGGAAAGATTCTACCTCCACGGCGCCCTTGATGGTTTCTTTCAAAAGTAATTTTTTGTTATCAGCGCCGGCGACGATACTATCAGCTTTAAAATCTTTAGCGGCGGCTAACTTGATATATTCTTCATCGCTGAGGATGGTGAGAACTTTAACGACGGTTGGAACAACGAGGTACTGTCGGGTCAGATCAAAATTATAGGTCTTGGCCATGGTATCATTAGTCGCCTGTAATTTTTTGAACTTGGCATCCAACTCGCGTCCGCGGGCTTCTTTTTCTGGAGTGGTTAAGGCCAAATCAAGTAGTTGCTTGGTTAGAGCAGCGTCTTTCTGATCTGCGGTAATCGCTTGCGCGTCTTTTTCAAAGGCGGCGAACTCTTCGGCCGACTGGATATTTTTCACCAAGACAAATCTCTTCCCGTTAGCGTCGAGTATTTCGACTTGGACAGTCGTTGGCGTCTCTGGCTTAGGGGCGGCTGGCTTATCGGCTTCAGCGGCGTAACACGATAAGGACAGAAGTATTACACTGTAGGGGAGTAATTTCATAAAGGGATAAAATCGGGAAGGTTTAATCTATAATCCTACGTCCCCACTTCTCCAGCCCAAAGAGGCTCAAATTGTTACGGATTCGTAGTTTTTAAGGCTTTTTCAAAAATTAACTCTAAATTAACTTTTTCGATCTCAATTTGTAGAGCCTCGTCGGCCAGAACCGCCCGGACTTTTTTGTGGTCGATAAAACCACTTAAGTCCTTGTTATTCAACAACTCACGAACTTTCTTATCCTCAAGTGCTTGGTATAAACTTGGGTGGGCGGCCAGCGCTCTGATTTCGGGGGTGTTTATAAGCCTCTGACGGGCCTCAGGATTGCCCATGAGCTGCCTTAATTGCCGAATGAGCTGTCTTTGCTTATCGGGCAGGGGTGACCACGTCTTAAGCCACGCGGTTATCGGCGTATCTGCCAACTCGTTCCGGGTTTGAACAACCCAGCTTTGTTCTGCGGCTTCTGGACCACTGACCAACTCCTGAAGAGAGGCCCAAGTCGTGATGACTAAAACACCTAAGCTGAAATAAAGTAGCCCAGTCCAGCAGCCGACGATCGAACCTAAGATTGGACTCTCGGCCTCGTCCATGCCTTCCGGTCTTTTTCCCAGCCACCAACTTATTCCGTAAACTAAAATTCCAGTAGCGCATGATACGAGAACGAAGCCAGTGGCACCACGGAGAAGCCAGGGGTAACTTGTTCCGTAGAAAAGATTATGCCCACACTCGCGACCCACCAACCAGCCCGCAAGGATTCCTACAGTCAGAGCAAACGGCCCGGCGAGTTGTCGCAGGGGTCCACGCTTGTATCCGCGCCACGCTCCTCGGGCCATGAGGATGATTAACATGAAGACAGCTAAGGCAGTAATCCATGATACATCTATGGGGGGTGTTTTAACCATCGTTTCGTTTTTCTAAAATTTCTCGAATCATAGACTCCTGTTTTTCAATACTCTCGGCAAGATGGAATTGAACGAGTGCCCGGTGTAAATTGTGACCCGGTTGGCGGATTTTAAAATAAACATCGCCCCGTAAATGATCGTTCAGAAATCTTACTCCTAATTCCAGTGTTATCGTGTGTAGGGCCGTCCAAAGATACGATATTTCCTCGGGATTAAGGAGATTTTTCGCTTGGGATTTATAGCCATCAAAAAACGCCGAGAGAAGATTTAAGTCTAAGCCGACAGACTGTAAATCAATCGGGTCCTCGCCCGCCGGATTACAAAGCGAGCGCATTGCGTCAGCGATGTCATTGAGAATTAAGCCGGGTTGAACGGTGTCACAATCAATCATGCACAGGCCTTGGCCAGTCTCTCTATGAACCATGACATTGCCCGCTTTAGGATCACCATGGGTTACGGATAATTTTAATTTTCCATTCCGCAGAGCATTTTCTAATTCAGAAATTCTCTGCTTGCGTTGCCCGATGAAGTTCAGGGCTTTTTGCGTTGTCGGTGAAGTGTTAATCGACATCGCAGCACTGGGACTTTTCACCGCCTGCTCAAGTTCAGATAGATAATGCGAGGGAACGTGAAAATTGGGGAGAGAGTAGTTTAATTGCTGAGGGGGCAGGGTACTCACCATGTGATGGAAGTGCCCCAGGGTAGCGCCTACCTCAAAGGCATGCTCGAGGCTTTGGACTGATTCAAAGACCACCCCATCTTCAATGAATTTTAACCCCCGCCATAAATCACCACTCTCATCGACGATATAATCTGTCCCGGTTTTTGTTTTTATAATCTGGATAAATTTCCAGGGGCGATCGGCCCCGTCGATTTCCCCATTAATTATTTTTGCACAATGATCTGAAAGTACGCGGAGATTTTTCATGATAATCTCAGGCTGCAAAAAAACACTTTTTTTGATGCGCTGGATAATGATACAAAAATTCCCTTGGTCCGCTTTGAAGACCCCGATAAATGTATCATTAATATTACCGCTACCCACGGGGCGAATAGACAGTAATCGCCCTGGAACTTCAAATTGGGTAGCGATTAGGTCAGCACGCATGAGCGATAGGGCGTATTTAGGTCGATTTTTCACAAGAAGCGAGGGGATTTCCTCACTGCTGAGGCTTGATTTTAATTTTCATACTCTCATCTTCAACATTTCTCCGCACCGCCACCTTAGCTCAGCTGGTAGAGCATCTCATTCGTAATGAGAATGTCGCCGGTTCAAATCCGGCAGGTGGCTCCAGTGCAGAGAAAAATTTCGTAGCTCATTTGCTAATCTCGCTAAAACCTTAAACTTTAAACCATGACTCGTCGACCCAAGTCACCCTTATCTAGCCGTGAGCTCTCACGTCGCTACGATAAGAATTTTAAGGCCGACGACGCGTATCGTGCGACTTTGCCCGATATGCAAAACAAAGATGCTTCGCAGATCCAAGGTGCGAATGTGCCTATTCAACACGTGGGCATCTCTGGTTTTCGTTTGCCGATGTTGGTTGTGGCACGCGACGGTAAACCTGTGCCCCTGGAATGCACCATCACGGGCACCGTTTCCCTCGCCGCGGATCGCAAGGGTATTAACATGTCGCGCATCATGCGCACATTCTATGAATTTAAAGACCGCGTGCTTTCTCATGAATTACTCGAAGAGATTTTAATTCGTTATAAGAAAGACCTCGATTGCAGTCGTGCACGAATCTTAGTCGAACTACGTTATCCTATCTTACAAAAGTCGCTCCGCTCTGGTCTCGAAGGCTGGCAGTATTACCGCGCCGTGTTGGAAGGAACTATCGATGACCTCGATCGCGTTCGTCGCTACATTCATTTAGATTTCGTCTACTCATCAGCGTGCCCATGTTCGGCTGAATTAACCGAGCATGCCCGCGAAGAACGTGACGTTTATGGCATTCCTCACTCTCAACGTTCGAAGGCACGCGTGATTGCCGAGGTTTCTCCTGCCAAGAGTTTATTTATAGAAGATATGCAGGAACTTTGTCTCGCTGCTATTCATACGGAGACTCAAGTCATGGTGAAGCGCGAAGATGAACAGGCCTTCGCTGAACTTAATGGTGCTTACTCCAAGTTTGTTGAAGACGCTGCACGTGTGATCTACGAACAATTTGATCGTGACTTACGGGTGCGCGACTTCGTCATTGCCTGTTCCCATTTAGAGTCACTGCACTCCCATGACGCTGTTTCGGTAATTAATAAGGGGATGCCGAGCGGACTTTCCGCTGATTTCAGTCAATTCAGAGATTTGATTTGTTAATTTTCTGACGGCTTGCCCAATCTCTGGCAGCCGCCTAGGTTTGTCGGAATGAGGGGGTAGCTCAGTTGGATTAGAGCAGCAGCCTTCTAAGCTGCGGGTCGCGGGTTCGAGTCCCGCCCTCCTCACCACTTTAAGACAATGCCCAACCACAGGTTGGGCTTGTCGGACTCACCGCATTTTCACATTAATGAATCATGCAAATTCACGTCGCCCGCGATTCTTCATCGCTCGGAGTATTTTCAGTTGAGGAAGTGGTGTCGGGTTTAAAGAGCGGTAGATTCTTGATGACGGATCTCGCCTGGCGCGAAGGCATGTCCAGTTGGGTCATGCTCGCCCAGTGGACTGAATTTGCAGGAGTCATATCCGCTATTCCGCCCGATGTCGTTCCACAGTCCAATAATCTATCCATCACGGTACCTTGGGAAAAATCACCCTCCTTGGGAAATTATTTTGAAACCATCAAAGGAGTATTACTGACGCCCTATACAACATTCGCTTCGGGTACTTTTAATTTCAAAAATTACATCAGCTTTGGTTACATCACCGCTTTATTTTTAATACCTTTAAGTATTTTTGGGCAAATGTATCAGGCCGATGTAAATCAAAACTTAATAGAAATTTTAGAATCTATTAACCCCTCGGTATTTTCAAAATTCATCGACAGTATCAATAGCCAGCCCCCCACGCCTGAATTTGCTGCCTTCTGCGGCATTCTATGCTACGCGGCATTTTATCCATTTTTTATCGCGCTCTTTGGTGTTTTTCTCTGGCTGGGATTAAAATTATTTAGAGAAAGCGTTACTCTAGACCAGACGGCGGTGGCAGTACTCATTAGTACATCGGCGGTAAATTTATGCTCTAGTTTAATTCTTTTAACTGCACCGTTTAAAATATATTTTTTATTAGGCCTCCTGTCTATCATCCCCTCAATTATTATTTCTTGCCGAGCTACCGCTGCAGTTTTAAAAGTAAGCCCCATGAAAGTTTTCGGGGTTTGGTTTATATGCGGCTTTATTTGCTGCTGCTGCAGCTGCGCTTTAGTCGCTTTATTCGGAGCATTAGCAGGTGCCGCATTATAAAATAATTTAATAATGATACGATTTGTTCGTAGACCCGCTTTCCCTGGTGAAAAAAATTACGAGTTGATAGGATCACTAGTGTTTATCGGCTTTAGTATTTTTGCTTTCATCTTTTTTCAACTCGGAGGGACTTCGCCGGGTTGTCTCTTTTATAAGATTACCAGTATTCCGTGTTTAGGCTGTGGGGCGACGCGCTGTGCTCGTGAATTAAGCTACCTAGATTTCTGGTCCGCTTTTAAGTATAACCCCGGAGTCTTTATAATCTTAGCTCTTGGCTTTATTTGGACGCTTTATTCAGCAGTTTTTTGGATAAGCGGTAGCTCGCTCAGACTACGACTCGTGGTGAGCGAATCCGCCCGCAAATTCTTTATCCCAGCTTTATTCATTGTCGCCTTACTTCAATGGCTCTGGCAGTGTTATTATCTCAGATAAATGAAGAAGCTTTTCAGATTATTTAATTGGCTCGTTTTTATTAGCCTGAGTCTCTTCGGTTTCACGTGGGTAGTTTATTTATCTGCTGATTCATCTCAGAAGGCCTCCATCGAACAAACAGCCTTAGATGTTATCGATAAGGTTCGGGAAGATCAGACCACTCCCGATAAAGTCATTCAAGTCTTAGATAAAGTCGCGGACCAGACGTCCGTAGTTATCGGCGAAGTGATTTCCGCCCCTACGCCCGATGTTAATGCCTCTGCTCCTTATGGTGTACCGAAGGATAACTTGGGATTAAAGCAACTCGCCAACATCGGTTATTCGGTTGGATACGATGATAATATTCCTTCCGCACGCTGGTCTTCCTATCGCGTGTTTCCTTATCAAGAAGTTCACCTGAAACGCCCTTCCTCATTTTATGTCGATAACAGAACTTCGGCTAAGGTATCCACCAGTGAATATACACGCTCAGGTTATGATCGCGGCCACCTCACTCCGAATTACGCCATCTCTGTTTGCTACGGTGCCGAGGCACAAAAAGAAACTTTCTTCCTTTCAAACATTGTCCCGCAATTACACGCTTTGAATGCCGGACTATGGAAAGACATCGAGCAACGCATCGTGAAGCGATACGTACCGCGCTATGGTGAAGTTTGGGTTCAGGTTGGCCCCATTTATAGTGCTACCCCAAGAAAGGTCGGACGAATTCCTGTACCTGATCAATTCTGGATGGTGATTTCTGAATACGACCAAGAAAAGAATGGCATTCGGGCCATCGCGTTCCTGGTTCCGCACGAAGAAAAATGGAGAGATATTGAATTAACTCGTTTCATCGTGAGCATCCGCCACGTGGAAACCTTAACGGGGCTCAACTTTTTTCCAAAGCTTCCTTCGGCTACCCAACAAAAGTTAGAAAACACTGCGGCTCCGCGCGCTTGGTAAACTTATTTCAGTTTTTGTAAGTCACGGGCGGTAATTAGGCACACGCAGTCGAGTTCATCTTGTGTGGCTAACCATACCATCGGTAACTTAGGCCAATTCTTATGGATAGCCTTACGCAATCCACCTACTTCAATTAATAAAATACCCGCAGGATTTAATTTCTTCGCGGCTTGTTTAAGTAATTTACGAATCACGCCTAGGCCGTCTTTTTCAGAGACTAAAGACATCTTAGGTTCTTTTTTAAATTCTTCAGGGAGCTTTTTATAAACTGACTCAGGTTCGTAAGGCGGGTTGCTGATGATGAGATCGTAATTTTTACCCGACATCAGTGCGCTCATCGTATCGGTTTTGAAAAGCTGCACGCGTTTTTCTAAGCGATGCTGTTTAACATTAATTTTCGCAACTTCCAGGGCGTCACTCGAAATATCTGTAGCGTCCACTTGGGCGTTGGGGAAATGTTTAGCGAGTAAGATGGCGAGGCAGCCTGAGCCGGTACAAATATCGGCCACCCGTTGAATGGTTTTAACCGGCGGTAGCCACTGCGGAATAATTTCAGGTATCAGTTCTACAAAGTAGGATCGCGGAATAATCACGCGCTCATCGACTTTAAATTTTAATCCTCCGAGCCAAGCTTCGCCAACGAGGTAGGCGGTCGGTGTCCGATCAAAAATCCGTCGATCAAGTAGTTCAACAAATCGACTTTTCTCTTTTTCCGTTAACTCTCGCTTAAAGCATTGTGGTAATTTTTCCCAGGCTAGACCGGTCGCAGCCGACATGAGCGTGAGGGACTCTTCTTGCTCATCGAGAAATCCCTGGCCGTGCGCGACGCCTTTGGCGCGCAATAGGCGATTGGCAAAGTTTAGATAGTCGCCACCCGTCCGCAGTTTTTTGGTTTCAGTACTGCGGAAGCGCGAGCTGGTGCTCATGGTCAACTTCTCCTTGGACCTCAACTCAGAGGCGAGGCTGACCAAAGTTCCTTCGGGGTGCGCTCAAAGAAATCTTCCAGATACTTTGTAGTAGCGCCACCTTGGCGGAACACAGGGTCTTTCATAATCGAACGACAAACTGGAATGGTAGTATGAATGCCGCGGATAATGTATTCACCTAATGCACGGTGCATACGATCGAGGGCTTTCTGACGGTTGGCCCCTACAGAAATAAGCTTAGCGACCATGGAATCGTAAGTAGGCGGAATGGTGTAACCCGAGTAGCAGTGCGAGTCTACGCGTACGCCGTGACCACCAGGGGTGTAATAAAGTCCGATCGTTCCTGGGCTTGGCGCAAAGTTGCGGGCTGGGTCTTCAGCGTTGATTCGACATTCAATCGCGTGGCCAGTGATTTTGATATCTTTCTGGTTGAGCTCTAATTTTTCACCACAGGCGATTAAGATTTGTCGGCGAACTAAATCGATGTCGGTGACTTCTTCGGTCACGCCGTGTTCAACTTGAATACGGGTGTTCATTTCCATGAAGTAGAATTTTCCATTCTTATCTACGAGGAACTCGATAGTACCAGCGTTGTGATAGCCGATGGCTTCAGTTAAACGCACGGACACTTTACCCATTTCTTCACGCAGTTTAGGGGTGAGGAAAGGAGAGGGTGATTCTTCGATGAGTTTTTGGTGGCGACGTTGGACGGAGCAATCGCGTTCACCGAGGTGAATTACTTTACCGTGTTCATCGGCTAACATCTGAAACTCAATGTGGCGAGGCTGCTCGATATATTTTTCGATATAAACTGCACCGTTACCAAAAGCTTTTTCTGCTTCCGCGCGGGCCGCTTCAAATTCTTTGCCGAAGGCGGCAGCATTGTGGACGATCCGCATACCTTTTCCGCCCCCACCCGCGACGGCTTTAATGATTACAGGAAAACCAATACGTTGAGCTTCCTTAACCGCTTCGCGTTGATTATCCACGGGGCCATCCGTGCCAGGAACCGTCGGAACCTTATATTTAGCAGCGGTTTGACGAGCAACCGCTTTGTCACCCATCATGCGAATCGCTTCAGGGCGTGGACCAATAAATTTAATATTAGCAGAGGCACACTTTTCGGCAAAGCCCGCGCGTTCAGATAAAAATCCGTAGCCTGGGTGAATGGCGTCTACATTCGTAATTTCGGCTGCTGAAATAATACGATCTTCGCGAAGGTAGGAATCTTTGCTTGGTGCCGGTCCGATACAGACAGCTTCATCAGCTAACTGCACGTGCATCGACTGTTCGTCGGCTTGCGAGTAAACGGCGACGGTCTTGATGCCTAACTCACGACAGGCACGAATAATGCGAAGGGCGATTTCGCCACGGTTGGCGATAAGGATTTTATTCATCGGATAAATTCGGTGATCAGCCTACCTTCACGCGGAAGAGGGGCTGGCCGAATTCCACGGATGTACCATTGGCAACGAGACATTCAACGATCGTGCCAGCGATTTCTGAAGGAATTTCATTCATCACCTTCATCGCTTCGATAATACAAACTGTGGTATCAGCCTTAACGGGTGAGCCAACAGCCACAAAGGGTGGGTTTTCGGGTGAAGGGGTTGCGTAGTACGTTCCCACCATCGGTGAGTTGATGGTTTTGATACTGGGGTCAGCTACCACTGGAGCAGGAGCTGCGGCCGCCGCCGGGGCTGGGGCAGCAACTGCCGGAGCAGGCGCATAGGCGACGGGTGCCGCTGGGGCTGAAGCCACAGGGGCACTACGGCCACCCACATCACGCTTGATGCGTAATTTGAATTCTTGGTCCTGGATTTCGAATTCGGAAAGGTCCGACTTCTTCATTAAATCCACGACTTGTTTGATCTTAGTTAGGTCCAATGTTGTATCCTCCGTGAGGGGGTTTCCGATAGATACATCGGGTCCTAGCAACTAATCAACATCTCATTCCGTCAAACTCTCAGGAATTTTACCTAAGTCTTTCTTAATCATTGACTTAAAGAATAATGATAACCAAGCAGGGTTGACGTCGGTTTTTGGGGTAGAAATAGGCCCTTTTACCGTAATTTTGGTATTATTAACCAGGTTTCGGCTTAAATTGAGTAATTGTAGGGGGGTAAAGCTGCCAGATTTAGGAACCGTGAACTGGCCGTTGAAATCGACGTCAGTATCCTTGAGATTAATTTCCCCGTTTAGCCCAAGATAAGATTGGGAGCCCATGATCATGAGGTCGGGGAAATAGACGGTGCCATCGGTGCAGCCAAATTGGCCATTGATATGGTCCAGTGTGTAGGTGGTGGCTTCAATACCGAGGGATTCTAAAATGGTGGAGAGTCCACCGAGTAACCTGATTTTTTTCAAATCCGGGCTGTAGATATCAAATGACCCTAGGCCTCTAATTTCTGTGAGGTTATCAATATCCACCGTGCCCTGAAAATTAAAGTTTAGGTTGGATCCAGGTTTAAACATTTCCACCGACCCCGCTTGCACACCTTTTAGTTTTTCCGTCAGGCGCGTAATTTTCAAAGTATCACAGTTTTTTAGTTCCAAAAATATTTCAGACTCATGCGGAGATTTTCCGTTGAGCTCGAATTTAACATTCCCATCGGCCAGCACAAAACTCGAGCGCGCAGAAATAATATTATTTTTACTAACGACGTTCATTTTGAAATTTCGACTTTCTACCCCCCAAGCTTTGAATGGCTCTAAACATTCTGCATTCGCTTCGACGTTTAACCCATTTTCCGTTGGGGTGACGAATAAATCAAATGAGTGGTTTCCGGGTAGCTCAATTTTTTTCAGGATTTCCGCAAAACTATCCGTACTACAATCGGCCGCGATCCAAGGTTGGAGATTGCCGCGCAAAGAAATAACCGGTCCGGCCAGTGCGGCGGGTTTACGCCAGTCCCACGCCACGCTTCCATGGACGGCGCCATCTTCTTCGACTCTCCCTCCGGCTAACTCTTCAATGCCGATTCGAGTGTATTCTGAACTGGTATCCACCGAAAGCGTTACTCTTCGAAAGGGGGCGGTTAATAGGGTAAAATCATCCATCCGGACACGCCCCTTCACGTCTGCGGATAAATCTCCCCAGCGTCCCACGACATCAATCGTCGCTCGGGGATCTTTTTTAATCCCAAACATTTTCCAGGTATCCACCCACCAACTGCCCAAAATTTGATTCAACGCACTGGGATGAACATCGCCCCGGAGTCGTAAATTAAATCCTCCTTTGTTTTCTAAGGCACAATCCAACTCGCCGCGGATGGTAGTGAGTTGTAAGTTTCTTAATTGGAGAGGGAAGGGTTGGCGCTCAGGTAAAAAAGAGAACCGGGTAATCATCGCGAGGTCCGGATTCGATGACATACTTTTTTGACTAATTCCTAGTGCATCTAAACCAGTGAAACTGATTTCACCTTCGGCCGACTTAAACTGTTGTCCGTGTTCAATCCGAGCTTGGGATAAACCGATGTACCCATCTAGTTTCACTTGTGATTTCTGTAGTAACTCTTTGATGCTGGAAAATGCATTCAACTCATTAGCTGAGATTTGCGCATAATTTATTTTCCATGAAAAATCGCCCACGGGATTAGTCGGCGAGTTGGCCCAACTTAATTCACCGATCGCTTCGGACTCCCGGCTTTGACTTTCAAAAATCGCGCGAATCCCGGCCACCTCATTAATGATTACCGGGGTGAACTGCGCACGAAATTGAATGCCGTCTAATTGGGGAAGTGAACCATCCACCCCTATGATATGGCCAGAAACGAAGCGGTTTTGTTCAGCCCCACTCATTTCTACAATGACGTGTTTAATGCTGTAGTTCTTATAATTTAAATAATCGATTGAGCCCTGCAGCGACCACTTATCCACCAGCCCTTGATTATTCATTTTTATACTTCCTAACACTTCCAGCGTCCGTGCCTGAAAATTGGGTGCGTCCGAGGCCAGCTCGTGATTTGCTAAAACGGCTTGGAGTTTAAGTTCAGCTCCGCCCGTGGTCTCACCATTGGCATCCATTTGAATAGACCCTCCGCCTGCTTCTTTTGTGAGCGTTACTATTTTTTCTAAGGTGCTCAAGTATCGACGAGTAGACTGCGCAATAGTTTCTGTCGATGGCTCGGCCTCCTCTAAGAGATCATTTTGAAAACTCAAAAGGTTGAGGGGTAATTCACCTTCTAACGAAACCACAAAGTTGCCTGTGCGCGTGCGACAAATGGGAGCAGTTAACCAATTTCCTTTGCGCACTAAATCGATTCTTAAGTCTTCAAGTAGTAGACGCTTCTCGCCCATTTGCGAGACGCTCGCCGGGCAGAATATCTTACCCCCGCGGAGATTAAATCGTTGGGGCGAAATTTTTAAGAAAAATAAATTACTGGGAGAGATTTGAAATTCAACCCGTTCTGCCGTAAAAACCTCCCCAGTGATACCGTCAATTTCCACCATAATATCATCCACGGCCAAAGAAAGATCAGGCTGAATCCAAAAGTTGCGGGCCTGGAGTTTAATGCCCTCTTGTGCTGCTTGGTGGAGGATAATTTGACTGACGCTCTCCGGGAGCCGAACAGGAATTTGGTTATTCGTTACCCATAAAAGTACTAACTGAAATATTAGGAGAAAAACTAGAACTAGTGTCCCTAAACCACGGACTATTTTTTTAAATCGGCTGATCGATTTAGGTTCGTTCATTGACTGCTGCTATTTAATAGAGGAATTAGAATTTCAGCTAAATTAGCATCGAGCAGGAAACTATCCTCGTCATTTTCGTCGCGCAATAAGATGGCGGTGTTGTTGAGCGGTTCGGTGCACCAATAGTTACGAAGCGATTCACTCGCTCCCGTAGAACCCGCGGCCGCTTGATCGGTGATACGCAGTAAATATTTCCATTCCCCTGCGCCAATATCTCGCGTTGGGAATTCCGTAGCTTTCACTTGGGCGAGCGTATTAGCTAGTCGACGGCTCGTAGCCGCATCGAGTCGTCCAGTGCCCGCCCAGTTACCATCAGGTCCAAGTCGGGCCTCACCGATTACCTTGCCGTCTTTTCGTTCCACAATGCGTAGTCCCACCACTTTTGTTCCGCCTGCTAATTCGTTGATCACCCGATTTCTCCAAAACTGGGGAGCGACGTTTTGGTAAGCATTGCGTAGGAGGGATACTTCGCAAACTCCAGCAAAGGCTGCTCCCTTTTGGTGAACCAGATAAGTTCCTGCGGGTTTACTTTCCGGCCCGGGATAAAAAGAAACCGAAAGTTTCTCCCCACCAATTTCAATTTCAACTTTATGCAAAGGCTCTGTGGGTAAAGAAGCTGCCGGAATCAACCAAGTCTCACTCAAAGTTTTTTCACCTTGGCGTAAATTAATGGCTCGGAGCTGACTCAAGTCGGCTAAGAATTCTTTGATCAACTGGTTATCACCTTCGCGACGTTGAATGGCGGTTGACCCAGGAGTAACAGGAATTTCCCAGCGGGTGTCTTTTCCGGTCGATTCCAGGCGGTGTAAAGTAATGGTTCGTCCGCCAGAGGTTAAATTGAAGCCAGTGACAATTTCTGGATCGAAATCCACTGGGCGAGTTGAAGTAAGAATAGCTCGTGGGTTGTACCATCCGCCTAAGTCTTTGGTCTCAATCAGAAACACGGCGTCACTCTCTTCAAGTTTAGCCCAGCACTGCGTAGAATTTTTTGTATTTTTACCAATCAGCAAAACTTGCCGACGAGAGCTACCTTCTAGGGCGATGCGGATGACAGGATTGTTTAAGCCCATGTCATCAGACATTTTGTCAGCAAATTGTAGAACGCGGATATTAACTAGATTTGATAGGGCTTGGGTGATTCTTTCTGGGTCTGCCAAGGTTTCAAAGGGAGCGGTAAAGCGCCATTCCGGGCCTTGTCCGCGTCGCCCTGGGCGCACCCGTTCTTCAAAAGCAAGATTCGTGACCACGTCGGTATCTTGTATTTTTTGGCGGGTGGAAATGGCTCGGACTTCAAATTCCGCAATTTCAAAAACTTTATCGACGCGATAGGTTTCAGGCTTCGCTTCGAGGGCCGCGGCTAGAGCATCACCCACAGGAATAATTTTTTGATTATCCGCGGTTAAGATAAAAAGCCGGCGGGTTTCTTTGTTCTCACCAATTTTAATTTCCTGTGTTTGGTTATTCTCGGTAACCGCTTTCAGTGTCCACCGCGGTTTTTCTAAGCCATAAGTTTCTAGGTTGCTACCATTAGCCTTAACTTCGTTTACGCTGAAACCTTTTTCACTATCGATAAATCTTAGTTCATCGATGATGCGTTGGACCGACCACAAATTTGCCGCCCATTTGTACGGCGAGTTTACATACCAAAACGCCCCCTTTTTTTCTAAAGCAATTTTGGTTCCGCTGTCCGTAATTTCCAAACTGGTGATGCCGGTAGGGAAAAGTAGGTTCTGACTTAAGGGCGCCACCGACTGGGTGATGCTGGCGCGCCAGATCAGGCCAAACGCAATGAGGTTGGCGACAAATAAGATAAGGGTGGAGCGGGCAATCCGCATAGAGCCTTAATTTCTGCGACGCCAAATAGAAATCGCAAGCCCGAGTGCTAAAACAATTGCAGGAATAGAACCAAAGCGAAGGGCTAAAGCCCAAAAGTCTGCCGCGGTAGCCGTAATTTGATAGGCGCTAGCAACATGAGGGGTAATCGATACAGCTCGATCGCGATCAGCTAACCACGCAGCCGTTTGGATGATGAAGGCCTGATTGCCCCCTCGGTTAATTTTTTGATTCGTAGCTATGTCCGATGAGCCAATGACAACGAGCCTACCCCCTGAACTTGTAGTACCTTTACGAATCCCCGCCGCTCTCTCGGCGGCCACCGCCACGCTGAGTGGTCCAGGTTGGTCGCGATTGATATCATATTTAAATGGGCGACGTTGATAATCGGTTTCGCCCCAGGAATTATCTGAGCTGAAAATCAGCGGCGTGACCGACAGAGTGCTGTCCGGAGTACTTCCGTCATCAAACCTAACGTTTCTAAAACGAGAGCCGATGATAGGTAAGTCTTGTTCCTGGAGAACTCGAGTGAGGGCATTGGGTTTATCGACTAAGCGACGAAGAACAATATCGCCTTCGGCCGAACGTCCTGCGGCGTCCTGCTCCTGTAGTTCACAATCCGGAGAAAAAATCGCCCAGTCACTTAAGATGCTATCCAATCCATGATTCCGTCCGGGCTCGAGCAGTGCTAATACCCGCCCATTTCTTTCATATAAATAATTTTTAATTAATTCTACTTCGACTGGAGAAAAAGAAGTTTGCGGACCCATGATAAACAAGACCGAAATATCGCGCGGAATTTCTTTACTCGTGGTTAAGTCCAACGCCCGTAGGGTGAAATTTCTATTTCGTAACTGCCGCGAAAGTTGCGACATGCCACGCAAGGCAGAAGAATCTTCGAGCCCTAATTCTCCATGCCCCCTTACGACATAACCCATGGCAGGACGGTCTTCAGTGACTTCTAGGAGTCCCGACGTTACAACGGACTCACCTTTAAATAGAGCCTGGTTATTGGGCGTCACTTCCACCAACTCAGTGGAACTAATATATTTCACACGATTACCACAAAGAATAATTAAGACGGTATTACGAGCGGGTGGACCATTCTGGGCCGCCACTTCCGATAATAATTCTTGGTTTAATCCCGTACTGATTTGAACGACATTAAACCATTCCTCTCCCTGCTTACTCGATTCTAGTTTATACGCCTCCAGTAATTTTCCCAACTGCACGCGCAGGGAAACCTCATTCTCAGCAAAATTATCATTTAACACGAGCGCCCGCACCCAGCTTTTATTTTTCTTATTACCCAATGGGCTTTTGCGACCCGCTACTTTAATTGTTTCGACGGTCTCGGTCGATAGCGAGTGACGTTGATCAGAGGTTAAATCGTAACGAAAACGAAAATTACTTTGTTCGGCTAAATAAATTACCATTAAGGCCAAGCCAATCGCGAGAATCGTTTGAGTTAATCGATTTAATCTCCGAATCGGTCGCACCACACTAAAATCGTCGCGCGGCTTACTCATTTTATTCTTGGCCCTCCACGGCTAAAACGGCCAAGCCCAGACACAATAAGTTTCCGGTAACATAAAGAACTAAGGGGCGAGAGTCGATGACGCCTGCAGCGAAGTCTTGGAGGTGTCCGAACGTTCTTAAATGTGCTGCTGGCTCACGTAGCCATCCCAACCAAGTCCAACTTTCAATGGGTAAAGATTCTAAGGCCCCACCCGCAGCGGTCAGACCGAGGAGTGTGATAAAGGTGAGCAGGGCAGCGAGCGCTGAACTCCGCGTGAGGCAGCTACATAATATTCCAATCGCGACATGGAGTAGTCCACTCATGAAAATAAAACTCAGAGCGCCAATGAGCACCGTGGGATCACTGAGTCGCTCTTCGTTTACCGAACCCAGACGAAAGTTTACCAGAATTGTGAACGGGATGAAGCCCAGCCAAAGCACCACCCACGTAATCCAAGCGGATAAAAACTTCGCCCAGACAATTGCGGCAATACTCGCAGGCGTAGTGAGTAAAGAGGAGAGGGTGCCCGCTCGACGTTCCTCCGAAAAACTGCGCATCGTCAGCAATGGCAAAATACACAGCAGGGGTAGCCAGAATAATTTAAATGTTCCTTCGACTGGGGTCCAGGGCTGTGGTGATCGACTGCACTCTAACAAGGCGAACCAATAGATCGTGCCCATCAGAGTTAGGAATAGTCCGGCAGTCGCCCAGGTGTTCCATGAGTAGAAGACAACCCTGAGTTCATGAAAAAGTAATGTTTTAAAGTGACGCATTTTAATTTTTTAATCCGTCGTGGGTGGTGCGTCGGGTGGCGGCTAAGAAAATATCTTCTAAGCCATAATGTTCTTCGGCTATTTCACGTAAAGAAATACCAGCTTTAATTAAATGTGCCGCTAAATTTTCTCGGATGGGTGATTGGGTTGGGATAACAATACGGTAGCGATTCCATCCCCCGCTCAGGCTCTCCTGAATTTCGATTTTCGCCGCGCTCTCAATTTGTAAACAGATTTCCGAAAGTTGGGCGAGGGGAGTGTTGCTGATTAAATTAAAGACGGAGTCAGGTAAAAGTTCGCGTCTCAAGTCTTCGGTTTTTCCTTGGGCGACTAATCGGCCGCGATTAATAATCACTACTTTATCACAGACCTGTTCAACTTCGTGTAAAATATGACTCGAAATTAAAACCGCCATTTGCCCACGGAGGGAGCGGATTAAATCTCGAATTCCAAGAATTTGATGGGGATCTAGGCCAATAGTCGGTTCGTCTAAAATAATAACTTTAGGTTGGGCGAGTAGGGCATCAGCAATGCCGACCCGTTGACGAAATCCTTTTGAGAGGTGCCCAATGAGTCGTCCCTTCGCCCGACGAATCAAATCACAGTCGAGCATGACTTTTTCGACACGCTCTTGAACATTTTTACTTTCTACATTCTTAAGTTTTGCCCGCAGGGTTAAATATTCTTCAACGCGTAAATCATCGGGCAGTGGATTATTTTCAGGCATGTAAGCCAAGTGGCTCTTGGCGGCCGCGGGATTCAGTGAAACTGATTCACCCCAAATGGTCGCCCGTCCCGATGTCCCGGCCATCGTGCCCGCCAAAATTTTCATCGTCGTGGATTTGCCCGCACCGTTCGGACCTAAAAATCCCACGATTTCACCGGGCGCTACGGTGAAAGATAAATCTTCAATCGCAGTGAGTGAGCCGTAGCGCTTAGTAAGTAATTCAGCCACCACGGCGGCAACGGGCTGCGACGTGGGCTCAGTCATTTTATTTTCCTTTTGAGGGAAGCGGATCGGGGTTGAGTGGTGTTAACAAAGCAGGCTCGGAGCGCACCAACCAGCTTTTATCTTGAGCCCAAACATGCGTGGCTTGCAGGCGTTTATCCATAAGGTTAATCCACTTTGCTGCTCCCGCATTATCACCGCGCGTTAAAGCTAAATTCGCTAAAACGTACATAGCGTAACCTCTTAAAGTTTCTGGGGCGGTGTTATCTTCTGCGACGGTGGTGATCATCGCTTCCGCATTGGCCTGTCCTAATTCTTGACGACAGAGTCCGGAAAAAAGTTTGGCTCTGGCGGTAATAGTTTTTTGTGCCGGCGTCTCACTGGCGTTGGCTGCGATGGCCGCTGCTTCGTCATAAGTTTTTGCTGCCTCCTCTAATTTATTTTTTCGGCGTAATTCGTCGGCCACTTCAATCAGTGCGATGGCTGCCAAAGGCTCTTTAGGATGAGCTGCTGCAAATGCTCGACGAGCTGTATCATCCTGGCAGGCAACATAGGCTTCGCCGAGTGCTTCCTGTTGAGCTTCTTGCCAAAAATAAAAAGCTAAGAATGCGAGAATACCGCCCACGACAGAGGTCACGGAGCGAACGATAACAGTTTTATTTCTTTCCCAGAATAACCAGAGACGATCCTCGGCATCGGCGTTGGCAAAATCTTCATCTACGACGACCAAATTACGGTCGTCATCGGCTTTGGTGCGCTTGGGTGGACGGTTTTCGGACATATAAATAACCCTTAACATTGCACGCTCAGTGTCAACCCCCGCCTCCCCCTCTAATTGACTTGTTGCCTGCACCAGGACTGCCAATTATAGAGATAATTATGAATGCTACTAATACGGTCATTGCGGCTTTGAAGTCCGCACAGTCCGAGGGCCAAATTTCTGCAGTCACTTTCAGTAACGCTTCCCGTTGGTTAGAAACAAAACATCTACCTTCGGCGATTACGGAGACTTTAACGGATTTAATAGAAAAATCCGCCTGGGCTGAAATCGAAGACCGTTTTTATAAGGGTATCGCCTTCGGCACGGGTGGTATGCGTGGCCGCACTGTCGGTCGCATCAGTGCTGCTAACGAAATGGATTCAAATGGTCAGCCCATTCGGGCAGCCGTGGGGTCGGCCTGCTTAAATGATATTAATATTTTAAGAGCGGGCCTGGGTCTATGGAAACATGTTTCGACTAATCAAGAAAAGCCCCGCCTAGTCATCGCTCACGACGTCCGTCATTTCTCAAAACATTTTGCCGAACTCCTGGCTTCAGCTTGGATGAACCTGGGCGGCGAAGCCTTTCTTTTTTCCGGCCCAAGATCTACTCCTCAATTAAGTTTTACGCTTCGACATTTACAAGCCCACGCCGGTGTCGTGATTACCGCGAGTCACAATCCATCGCACGACAATGGATTTAAATGTTATCTGCACGACGGCGGACAGGTCACTCCGCCTGCCGATACTGCCATTGTAGATTTAGTTGGAAAAATTGAAGTCGCGGAAGTGATTCCATTTTTAGAAATTAATTTGAATGGCGTGCAATCAGTCGCCCAAGCTGTCGAAGATGCCTATTTAACCAGACTCGTAAAAGGCGTGATTGACCCTGAAATTATGGGTCGGCATGCCCCCAGCGTCGTCTTCACTAATCTCCACGGCACAGGCGATGTGATGGTGATTCCAGCCCTTCGTCGACTCGGTATTGATCCACATATAGTCGAAGAACAACGCGAGCATGATGGGCGTTTCCCTACCGTTCCTTCGCCTAATCCAGAAAATCCTGCAGCCTATGTTCTCGCGTTAAAATTAGCGACGGAAGTTAATGCCGATATTGTTTTAGCCACCGATCCTGATGCGGATCGTGTGGGTGTTGCCTGCCGCCAAGCTCCAGAGGGCTATCGTTTACTCACGGGTAACGAAGTCGCCGCTCTTCTCACTGAGTTCAGAATATCCGCACTAAAAGATAATGGAATTATTCCCGTCGCTGGTTCTACGGCGGCGGTAGTAGTTAAATCTTTAGTGACCACTCCCTTGGTCGAAAAAATTTGTAATCGTCATGGCGTCCGTTGTTTGGAAACCCTCGTCGGATTTAAATGGATTGCCCGTAAATTAGAAAAATGGTCCCAAAAGATTTCTGAAAATGGAGTAACGGATTTTGAAAACTTACCACTTAACCGACGCGCCCCGTTAGCTCTCCGTAACGGAAACTTCTTTATTTTAGGAGCCGAAGAGAGTTATGGGTACCTCAGTGATGATGCCATTCGCGATAAAGATGCGAATGGTGCCGTGATGATGCTCTGTGAATATGCAGCGATTCTTCGCTCTAAAGGCCGCACTTTGCTCGACGCTTTAGACGCCCTCCATTTAGCCTACGGCGCCCACTTTGAAGATTTGTTAAATATCTCATTTGAAGGTGCGGAAGGTGCGGCCGCTATTCGTCGCATTGTCAGCTCGTGGCGAAAAACCCCACCCAAAGAAATCGATGGCGTCAAAGTAACCAAAATAACGGATTATGATCAGGATAAGGTGATGGATACTGAAGGTGAGCAAGTCCCCCGCGAAGAATTTATTATGGCTGAATTGGCGGACGGCTCACGCATTGCCGTACGTGCCTCAGGAACCGAGCCCAAGGTTAAGTTTTACACCTTTACGTCAGCGAAAACTGAAGATGCTGACGATTTGAAATCCGCACGCGCCCGTGCGAAAAAACAAGCTTTGTCTTTACGAACCTGGTTAGAAGCCGATGCTCATAAGCGAGCGAAGACTAAATAAAATGAAATCACTTTATATTCTTTCATCGGTACTTTTGGTGGGTTGTGCCATTCCGGCTAACGACCCTTCCTTCCGTGCAGAAAAAACTCCCGCCGCCGCCGTGTTAGCTGGAGAAAAATCGGGCGAAGGTCAGTTGGGACAAAGAGTTAAAGAGGCTAACGAAAAGAATGATCAGCGTTTGAAAGAGGGCGATTGGCGCGCCATTAAACCAGCCGTTGGCCCGCAGCCTTAAACCGCGCCGCCGCTTCGGAAAATTTTCGCTGCTAACTCGGCAGGGACATCTTCGGTGCTCTTAGCTGCACCGATTCCTTGCATTAAAATAAAACGTAATTTTCCCGAGCGAACTTTTTTATCCCGCTTCATCGCTTCCATTAACTGTTCCAGGGATAGCGGAGAACGTAGTTGGGTTGGTAAACTGTAAGCAGCTAAAGTTTTTTCTACAGCGGTGACATCGGCAGCAGTACATTGACCGAGCTCTGCTGATAAACGCGCGGCCATCACTAGCCCAATCGCTACCGCTTCGCCGTGCAGATAAGTTCCAAAGCCAGCGACAGCTTCAATCGCATGACCAAAGGTGTGGCCTAAATTAAGTAATGCTCGGCCGCCTTCTTTCTTAGTTTCAAATTCATCGCCACTGACCACGTTAGCTTTAATTTCCACGCAGCGACGGATCACTGCCGGGAGCTGTGGGCTCTGCCAATTCATCGGGGCGATCGCCTGCAGATCATTAAAGAGTTTTTTATCTGCAATGAGTCCGTGCTTAATTACTTCAGCCATCCCTGCGGCGAATTCGCGCGGCGGCAGGGTAGATAAGAATGAAGTATCCGCATAGACAGCCGAGGGTTGGTGAAAACTGCCCACTAAGTTTTTTCCAGCGGTTAAATTAATTCCTGTTTTACCACCGACTGAACTATCCACCATCGCTAGAAGCGTCGTGGGAACTTGAATGCATTCAATCCCTCGTTGGTAGGTGGCAGCCGTAAAGCCTGCTAAATCTCCGATGACTCCTCCACCAATGGCGAAAACGGTACCATCGCGCGCGATACCCTGTGTGGCGAGGAAGTTCCACAGCCTCAATAGTTCCTCGGCTGACTTTGCTTTTTCGCCGTCTACTTGAGTGATGATCATTGGCATCACGGCAGAAATCTTTTTGATTAAATCGGGCTGAGCCTGCGCAATCGCAGGTGATGTGATCGCCACACACTTTTTGTTTTTTTGAATATGACTTTGGGCGGTTTGTAAAACTTCTGCCCACACCCCAGTCCCAATCCGTACAGGGTAGGAATGTTGAGCGAGTTTAACTTGGACACTTTCCACGGTCATGAATGAAACCTGAGTTATTGAAGCGACGGTGGCAAGCCAACCTATACTTCCAGACCGACCACCGACCTTGCGTAGGCCTTTTTATTAAATAGTTCGAGGTCTTCGGTTGTCTCACCCAACCCAATAAATCTTACGGGAATACCAAGTTCACGAACGATGGCGACGAGCGCACCCCCTTTAGCCGATCCATCAAGTTTAGTGACAATGATTCCCGTTAACTGCACGGCTTCATGAAAAACTTTAGCTTGTTCGAGTGAGTTTGCACCCAAGGAGCCATCGACCACCAACCATTTTTCGTGGGGTGCCCCCGTGAGCGCTTTATCCGTTACCCGCACAATTTTTCTAAGTTCTTCGAGGAGGTGCGTCTTGGTATGAAGACGACCTGCCGTATCTAAAATAATATAATCTGCACTTCGGGCCACGCCGGCTTTAATAGCGTCAAAGGCAATCGCTGCGGGGTCCGCTCCGGGCGCCCCACTGACAATTTCTGCGCCGGTTTTTTGTGCCCAAGAATTGAGCTGTTCACTCGCCGCTGCTCGAAATGTATCACACGCCCCTAAAATACAACGCTGGCCATTTTTTTGCCAGCGCGCGACCAGCTTGGCTGCGGTAGTTGTTTTGCCAGCACCGTTGATACCCAGAAGCATAATCACGATAGGTTTCTGTGCGGGCGGATTCCACTCTCCACAATTTTCTAAAACCTTTTCGATGACTTGAGCTGCGGCTTCAGCCGGACCCGCTTGACGCACCTCCGCATTATTTTTCCAGGCATTTTTAGCGGCTTGTACGGCCTCTTCGGTCGTCGCTAAACCAAAATCTCCTGCGATGAGTAGTTCACGAAGTTTTTCGACCGAGGACTCATCCATCGGACGTGCAAATAAATTAGAGAGCGCGGTGGTAGTACGACTGAGGCCCGCTTTTAATTTATCTAAAAAACCGCCGCTCATGATTTAAGCTCCTTCTGCTTTGCGTGGATCGCGGCCAATTTCACCTTTATAGCGATCGAGAATACCATTCACAAAGCGTTTGGATTCATCGGTTGAAAAACTCTTAGCAATATCGACCGCCTCGTTGATGGTAACAATCGGCGGAATATCGGTTCTTCGCATTAACTCAAAAATGGCCAAACGGAGAATGGCTAAGTCAACTTTGGCAATGCGTTCAAAGGTCCAGTTTTCAGTGAAGCGTTTCACGACATCGTCGATGAGATCGATATCTTTGATGACGCCATGAATGAGTTCTTCGGCGAAGGAATAATAGTCGCGAGGTTGTTCCTGTTCGCTAAAAAAATCAAAGAGGGCGGTCACTAAATCGCCGTGGCGTTGTGATTCCCAGGAGTAAAGAAACTGCATCGCTGCGACACGGTTATCGTGACGACGATTCTTCTTGGGCGGTGCCACTGGGGCGTTTTCTGGTTCAGAATTTTCCACGTTAATTTTTGTCAAAGGGTTCATCTAAGTCTTCCAGCGCATCCAGTCTTTCTCCGAGAGTTTGGCGATGTTGCGCCATCACCAAGGCCGCCTGAGCAAACTCGGTTCCACGATCCAATGAGCCCAGACAACGCTGTTCGGCTTGAGCACGTGTATTGGTAACAACAATCCCGTTGATGACCGGCACTTCAGAGCGGATCGCCACTTCTTGGAGGGCCTGCGCGGTGGATTGTCCGATAATTTCGTGGTGAGGGGTATCTCCGGCAATGACGACCCCGAGGGCAATCACGCAGTCGAACTCACCCGACGACGCTGTCATATTTGCAATATAGGGTAGCTCGCCTGAACCAGGCACGCGCAAGACTCGAATATTTTGTGGGGCGACTTTGGCCTGAGTTAATGTCGCCACGGTCTTCTGTAACAACGCCTCCACTAAATCAGAATTATAACTTGCTGCGACGATGCTGAAAACAAATTTGGCCCCAGAGATGTTGGGCGAGGTTGGTTTGTCTTGGCTCATGTGCAGGAAGAACGAAACGCTGATGCAACAACTTAAGTTATTACGTTCAAGCGGAAACGCTTAAGAAAAATTAAAAGGGTACTTGTTCGACGATTTCCAGCCCATAACCACTCAGACCGACTACTTTTCGGGGGTTATTGGTAATCAAACGGATTTGCTTAAGACCAACATGAGAAAGTATTTGGGCTCCAATACCGTAATCGCGTGCATCCATTGAATGCAGTCGGATCCCTTCATTATCCGCTTTAATTCCGCCAAAGGGTTGAGCGACGTGAACAATGACTCCCGTTCCCGCTTTCGCTACGGCGGCAAAACTGGCGGACAGGGAATTACCTTCACCAAAAGATAAACCATGAAATAAATCACCTAATAAATTTTCACGTTGCACGCGCACCAAGGTGGGCGAGCTGTGCGGTTTGCCGCGAACAAAAGCTAAGTGCTGACGACCATCGGGCAGTGAACGATAAACTCTTAATTCAAATTCGCCCCACTTGGATTGGAAGGGGCTGGTGGCAATTAACTCCACTAATTTTTCACTGCGGTGACGATATTCAATAAGTTGTGCGATGGAAATCATCCGCAAATTAAATTTCTTTTTTAACTCAATGAGTTCCGGCAGGCGCGCCATCGAACCATCCTCATTAAGAATTTCACAAATGACCCCGCTCGGATGAAGTCCGGCTAAAGATGCTAAATCGACCGCCGCTTCAGTGTGACCAGCGCGTTGTAATACTCCACCAGGGCGAGCCATGAGCGGAAAAATATGTCCAGGTTGAACTAGGTGTTCGGGTTTGGAATGCGGATCAGCTAAAATGGAAATTGTTTTAGCACGATCGTAGGCGCTGATACCGGTGGAGATTCCTTCGGCGGCATCCACCGTAATAGCGAAAGCGGTACGCTGGGATTCCCGATTTTCTGGAACCATTTGAGAAATACCGAGGCGCTTGAGTTGGTGTTCAACGGTGGGAACGCAAATCAGTCCACGTCCATGACGAATCATCATGTTGACGGCTTCAGGGGTGACCTTTGAAGCAGCCATCACGAAGTCACCTTCGTTCTCACGGTTCTCATCATCCGTCACAATAACCAACTTACCCGCAGCAATATCTGCGAGAGTATCTTCAATGGTATCAAACGGCTGGCTCATGAGATCGTCGGTAGGTGCAACTTGGCGAGTATAAGTTGGGGTGCAAGCGAGGACATACTTTCGCCCTTTATTTATTATTCATATGTCAATTGCACGCTCATTTTACCATCGATACGCGGGGTGAATCTAACCTCGTAGATGTTAAATAACTCTCAAATAACAAACAAGATTATCCAGCTTCCCACAATGAGAGCAGGAGTGCCAAATAATTTAATGACGCTTTTTGATTCGGCCTGCGCCAGAAAACATGCGACTAGAAGTAACGTGCATATGGGTCCACTCGCTGGCCAACTGGGATTTCCTTGTAAATTTAATCCAGGAATCTTCGAAAAATATTCGGCAATCGCTGTCATGATATTTAAAACAAGTGCACCCGCTCCGTTAACCCATTGTGCCAGGGGCAAAAGACTTTCCCAGGGATAGAAAAATAAAGAAACCATTCCACAGATGAGCGGAATTTCTGAAAGTGGCACCAGAATGAGATTTACGACGACCCCTCCGTAACTCGCATTCTGAAAATAAGTCAGTGTTAAAGGTATTCCCGCGAGTGTTGCGGCAGCGGAGATACACAAACCAGAAATCAAAAACTTTCTCAGCTTCCATTTTAAACGTTGTGACCAAGTTTGGCTTGGGGTCGGAATAAGTTTTTCTTCGAGCGTCGGTTGATTGAGCAATTGGGCTGCTGGGGCTCCGACTAGAATGATCGCAAGTACTGCCACATAACTTAATTGAAAGCCGGGATCATTAACTGCTTCGGGTTGAAGGATGAGCGTAAACGCACAAGCCGAGGCCAGAGATTGCAGCGTTGAAGTGGATCGCTCGCTGACTTGTCCCGCCCAAATAAACGCCGCCATAATCCAAGCCCGGGTTGATGAAGGCGACACTCCGGTTACTTCTACGTAAAGCCAAAGTAGGCTTAAAATAATCACCCCGAGTGGTTTTTCTGGTAGGTGTAATTTTCGGATAACCCAGAGCATACCCGCCGCCATCCCTGCAATATGCAGTCCGCTAATCGCAAATAAATGCAACGTACCCGTTTGGGTAAAAGCCACCTTGGCTTCAGGTGGTAAGAGTGCTGTGCGCCCCAGAAGTGTTGCAGACAAAAGTGCGCCCCCGTCTTTATCTTCCCAGGGTAAAGTGCTCAACCATTGTTCTAATCTTATTTGGGTCCGTTGACACCAGATAGCGAACCCAGTTGGTTTTTCTAACACCCCAAGAGTCTTTCCACTATTAAGTTTCAGCGTCGCCCCCTGTGATTTAATCCATGCATCATAACCTTGGGGGTTGGCTTGGACAGCCGAAACCCATCCACTGATTTTTAATTCACATCCTTGTGCGGGAGTGCCGCCTTTGACCGAGAGCGCGATTCGCCGCCGAAAAAATTCGCCCTTATCGGTAATCATTCCCAGCCCATTCCAACCCCCGCCATCGCGTTGAGTATTGGCATGCTCTATGTAGATGGAGAGCTCAGTTAATTTTTCGTCGACCAATAAAAGATTTTGCGGAGGAAGTTTTACTTGATGCCAGGCTGCGCCCAAAAGTACGCCCACGGCCACCAGTGCTAGCTGACTTTGTTTAGGGCACCGGATTTTTATCCAGAGCCAACTTAGAAAAAATAAACTTAAAACTAATAATATAAAAACCGGGACAGGGTAAAAACTGTTCAAGCTCTCGCCTGCGAGAATAGGCAGAGCCAGCCAGAGGGCAGGGCAGTGTCCAAACCGAGAAGGTTTTAGGTCGTCGTCGAATTCCAGGGCGTGGGGCCGTTCCATATCCGGAGGCCTTCGCTACTGATATTTATCTGAGCGACCTCCTCCCTTAGCCAATTCCAGCGAGCCACTTTGGCGAGAGCGGGGGACTGAAGTATTTGCCTCAGTGGATAAACTACAAAACTTCGCTCTCTCCATCTCGGGTGGGGAAGCGTTAGGCTACTCGATTTGAAAACCTCCTGCTCACAGAATAAAAGATCTATATCGATGGTTCGCGGTCCGTCTTTTAGTGTACGTTCACGCCCGAGCGCGGATTCAATCCCAGCAGTTTCACAAAGTAGGGACTCAGCATTTTCTTTGTAAACTATTGCTATACAGAGATTTAAAAAGTTTGGCTGGTCGGCGTAACCGACAGGATCGGAGTCATAGGCTTCTGAAATAGCCAATAATTGAACGCCAGGAATCTGCCCAATTTTCTTAATAGCCTGGCTAATAAAATCTGCCCGATTCCCGATGTTGCTGCCCAATCCAAGAAGGAATTGGCGTTCACCCATCTTAGATACGCTCGCGGCGGATTTTAACAGAAATCGCTTCAAAATCAGCGGCCACCGGTGCGAAGGGCTTAGTGACTTCGACCGTTACAGCTTTAACCAAGGGGAAGGAACCCAGTAAGTGTGCGGCTATTTGTTGAGCAAGGGTTTCAATAAGATAGACGGGTTTTCCAGTGAGTTGAGCCTCAACGGTTCGAATGACTTCGGCGTAATTTACAGTCTTTTTTAAATCATCGGTTGCCGCAGCGGGGCGAGTATCGACCTCGAGGTCGACCGATACGGTAAAACGTTGGCCTAGACGCTTTTCCTCGGGGAGGGCGCCATGGTGACCGAATGACCTGATTCCGCTGATTCTTATAATATCCACACCCTTAGTGATGTCGGCTTGGTCTCCCCGTGCAAGAGTTTCTCGAAAATGTTTAAAGTCCCCACTTGACCCCCCTTTGGCGAGTAGATGAAAGTCCGCCCGAACACATGCCTAAGAGGACCGATATCAAAACCATCCTCATCATCGGATCTGGTCCTATTATTATAGGACAGGCCTGCGAATTTGATTATTCGGGTACACAAGCATGTAAGGCTCTCCGTGAAGAAGGATACAAAGTTATTTTAGTTAATTCAAATCCGGCGACGATTATGACGGATCCCGAAACAGCGGACGTCACTTACGTCGAACCACTCACCGTAGAATCTGTTGAAAGAATTATTGCGAAAGAAAAACCAGACGCACTTCTTCCAACGCTCGGTGGTCAGACCGCCCTTAATCTTTCTCTTAAACTCGCCCGCACGGGTGTGCTCGCCAAATACGGCGTAGAATTAATTGGTGCCAAAGAAGATGCGATTGAGCGTGGAGAAGATCGCGAAATATTTAAAAAGTTAATGTTAGAGATCGGACTCGATGTCCCGCGCTCCCGCGTCATCAAAAATTTAGAAGAGGCTCGCGAAACCATTGAACTCATCGGTGGACAGTTCCCTATTATTATTCGCCCATCCTACACTCTCGGTGGAACGGGCGGCGGTATCGCCTATAATCGCGAAGAGTTCGAACAAATGGTACAAGGTGGCTTAGATGCCTCACCTGTACACGAAGTCCTCGTTGAAGAATGTTTATTGGGCTGGAAGGAATACGAAATGGAAGTGATGCGTGATCATAAAGATCAATGCGTCATTATTTGCTCCATCGAAAATTTTGACCCGATGGGCGTCCACACAGGCGACTCTATCACGGTAGCTCCCGCACTGACTTTAACGGACAAAGAATACCAATTAATGCGCGATGCCTCGTTTGCGGTAATCCGCGCGGTCGGTGTTGAGACGGGTGGTTCGAACATTCAGTTCTCCGTCAATCCAGCGAATGGCCGCATGATTGTTATCGAGATGAACCCACGCGTCTCACGCTCCTCAGCGCTCGCTTCCAAGGCGACTGGATTCCCGATTGCTAAAATTGCAGCTAAGTTAGCGGTGGGATATTCACTCGATGAATTAAAAAATGATATCACGAAGTCGACCCCGGCCTGCTTCGAACCAACCATTGATTACGTTGTCACTAAGATTCCTCGCTTCACTTTCGAAAAATTCGTTGGCGCCGATACTACATTAACTTCCGCAATGAAGTCGGTCGGCGAAGCAATGGCCATCGGCCGTACCTTCAAAGAGTCTTTCCAGAAAGCATTACGTTCACTTGAAATCGGTGCTTGGGGTTTAGGTTGTGGTGGCAAGATGGGGGATGACGCCACTCGCGACCATATCGAAATCCGCGCTCGTCTGGCTCGCCCTAATCCTGAGCGTCCTTTTTATATTCGTTACGCGATGTTGGCGGGGATGACCGAAGCACAAATTTTTGAAGCCTCCAAAATTGATCCATGGTTTTTACGTCAGCTCCGTGGAATTGTTGATATCGAATTAGCCCTGAAGGCGGCTGGTAAAAAAGTGGATAACGATTTACTCCGTCAGGCCAAAGAAGCGGGCTTCGCTGATCGTCAAATCGCTTTTGCTACCGGATTAAAACCTGCCGAAGTTTACACCAAGCGTAATGACGCAGGTATCCGCACGGTATTCCGCCTGGTCGATACCTGTGCTGCGGAATTCGAATCTTTCACCCCTTATTTTTATTCCTCTTACGGCGATGAGTCAGAAGTAAAGCCATCAGATAAAAAGAAAGTTATGATTTTAGGCGGCGGGCCTAACCGTATCGGTCAAGGTATCGAGTTCGACTATTGTTGCGTTCATGCGTCCTACGCACTGCGCGCGGCGGGTTATGAAACCGTGATGGTGAATTCTAATCCCGAAACTGTATCAACCGACTACGATACGTCGGACCGTTTATATTTTGAGCCGTTAACACTTGAAGATATTTTAGAAATTTATCGCACCGAAAAATGTATCGGCGCCATTGTCCAATTTGGCGGCCAAACTCCCCTGAACTTAGCTGCAGACTTAGAAGCTAACGGCGTGAAGATCGTGGGAACTTCTCCATCGAGCATCGCCCTCGCGGAAGACCGTCAGTTGTTCAAAGATATTTTAATCGAACTCAATATTCGTCAGCCCGTTAACAAAACCGCTTTATCTCCCGACGAAGCTTACAAGTTGGCTGAGGAAATCGGTTTCCCTATTTTACTCCGTCCCTCATTCGTTCTCGGCGGTCGCGGGATGTTTATTGTTTATGGCATGGATGAATTAAAGTCCGTCGTCCGTGAAGCCTTTGATGTAGCTCCAGGTAAGCCCGTGTTACTCGATAAATTCTTGGAGGATGCGATTGAGTTAGATGTTGATGCTATTTCTGACGGTGAGATGACTGTCATTGGTGGAATGCTAGAACACGTAGAACACGCCGGTGTACACTCGGGTGATGCGGGAATGGTTTTACCTCCGCACACACTCAGCCCTGCTATCATTGATGAAGTTCGTCGCATTACGCACGCCCTTGCTAAACGCCTCGGAGTCGTGGGTCTGATGAATATCCAATTCGCGATTAAGGATAACATGGTATTCATGTTAGAAGTAAATCCCCGCGCCTCGCGGACAATTCCATTTGTTTCCAAAGCGATTGGCGTCCCCCTCGCTAAATTAGCTTCGCTCTGTATGATGGGTGCGAAATTAAAAGACCTGGGTTTCACCCGCGAGATTCGTCCGCCTTATTGGTCAGTGAAAGAATCGGTTTTCCCCTTCAGTCGTTTCCCTGGTGCTCCAATTGCCTTGTCTCCTGAAATGCGCTCAACCGGTGAAGTCATGGGCGTGGATGATGATTTAGGAATGGCATACGCCAAAGCCCAGATGGCAGCGCACCCCGCTTTGCCTGTGACTGGAAATGTTTTCATTTCGGTTAAGGATAGAGATAAAGATGGGGCGGTGGCTATCGCGCGCGATCTAGCATCCCTCGGCTTTAATATTTATTCTACCAGTGGAACAGCCGCTGCGATTGAAGCAGCTGGCGTCAAGGTCACCAAACTCGGAAAAATTTCTGAAGGATCTCGCCCTAACGTCTTAGACCTTCTGAAAAATAATCAGTTACAAATGATTGTGAATACCGCTGCTGGAATGTTGCCGCGGAAGGATGAAAACTCCATGCGTGCGGAGACCGTTTTACGCGGAGTATATATGGCTTCTACACTCAATGCGGCCCGCGCAGCGGTTTTAGGCATTCGCTCATTAAAAGTTCGCCCCTTGACGGTGAATTCTTTGCAGGAACATGCAAAGGTGCTTCCCCTTAAAGGCTAATTGCGATACAAAATTATATTCATGAAACTCCCAACCTTCGCCGTGATGGCTTTTGCTGTCGCTTCACTTCATGCTGCTAGCAATGAGCCAGCTAATGCTGAGCAGGCTGGCATGACTCCACCTTCTACCCAACCCGCCGTGAAAGAACTAACACCCGAACAACAAAAACAAGCCTTCTTCCTGCAAGGCTTCATCCTCGCTAGCCGCTCCGAGTGGGCTGGTGTCGTGAATGAACTCGATCTCAATGAGTCTGAGCTCAATGCCCTCCTAGATGGTATGCGCTCCGCTTTAAAGCGCGA
>JBBAUZ010000007.1:0-1930 GCA_040397965.1 Opitutales bacterium
TCCATGGCTTCGGCGATGATATCACCGATGGATGAATCCCAATTAGCGGAAACGGTAGCGACCTGCTTAATTTCTTCGCGGGTTTTGATTTTCTTAGAGATGTTAGCGAGTTCTTTAACAATCGCTTCAGTGGCTTTATCGATACCACGTTTAACGAAGATCGGATTAGCACCGGCGGCGACGAAGCGAAGGCCTTCTTTATAGATGGCTTCACCGAGAACGGTTGCGGTGGTGGTACCATCCCCTGCTTTATCGGCAGTTTTGGAGGCTACTTCGCGAACCATTTGTGCGCCCATATTTTCATAGGGATCGCTCAATTCGATTTCCTTAGCAACGGTCACGCCGTCTTTCGTAACTTTAGGAGCACCGAACTTTTTATCGATCATCACATTACGGCCTTTGGGTCCGAGGGTGACTTTCACAGCGCGAGCAAGAATCGTTACACCGTTCAACACCTTACGGCGGGCGGCTTCATCGAACAGGATTTGTTTTTTAGACATAGTATTTTATATATTAAGAATGAGAGAAATAATTATTCGATAACCGCGAGGATTTCGTTTTCGGAGAGAAGCAGGTACATCTCGTCGTTGAGTTTCACTTCCGAGCCGGCGTATTTTCCGATGAGAACTTTGTCGCCCACTTGAACGGAGAAAGGAATCTTCTTGCCGTCTTTGTCGAGCGCACCGGTGCCGAGGGCAACGACGCGAGCTTCTTGTGGTTTTTCTTTGGCAGAATCAGGGATGATGATGCCACCCTTGATTTCTTCGCCTTCCTCGATGCGTTGTACGAGAACACGATCAGCGAGGGGCTTTACTTTGAGTTTGGAGTTTTTGGACATAGGTGTTGGTAAGGTTAGGTTGCCCGGACTGGGCGAATTGCATAATGCAGAAGGAATGCCAAAACGGTTTTTAGCGGGTTTAGCAATAGTTTACGTGGGTTTTTTGGGGGTAAGCGGGATTACTTCCCGAAATTGACCTTAATCTGTCACGTGCCCTCGTGACAGGGTGTCACAAGGGAAAAAGGGGGTTGTCCCAACGCTTACTGGATATCGCCAGCCTGCCCGCCCTCGGGCTGCTTAATCTGATCACCCCAGCCCAGAATTCGGGCCTGGGCCCCGTGGTGTTCGGCCTTGGTTTTATCTCCACGCTCCATCCAAATTCTGGAGAGCGATGTATGAATGTGAATGTCTTTAGGTTTTAAGTTTAAAGCCGTTTCGCCCGCTTGCAGTGCGTCGTCGAACTGACGTTGTGCAAAATGCACTTCGGCTTTCGCCAGCCAGGCATCAAAAAAATCGGGGGCCAGAGTCACAGCCTCATTCAATTTAGTCAGTGCCCCAGCCTCATCCCCAACGGCAAAATCGAACGCGGCATCGTTCGTAAGAGCTTGCGCACGTTCATGGGGACCGGAAGACGACATACCACCTTGATAGTTGAAACAATAAATGTAGCAAGAAAGGGTTTAGCACTTGGAAAATTAGGCAAGTCGGACACTGTGGAGTCGAAATGGATTCACGATATAATGACTTAGCCAAGGTGCTCTGCGGATTCTCCATCGACCTCAAAAAAGGTCAGAAGGTGTTAATCGACGTGGCCGAAGTGCCTGAAGAATTTGTGGTCGCCCTCATCCGTGCCGCTCGTGCCCTGGGTGCAGTGCCCTTAGTGAACTTACAAAAGCCAAGGATCAATCGCGAGCTGGTACGTTACGGCGTCGCTGAACAATTCAAACTCAGTAACGAATTCGAGTTAGCCCGCATGAAGAAGATGGATGCTTATATTGCCGTGCGTGGTGCAGATAATATTTTTGAGTCGAGCGATGTGCCCTCCCCCTTAGCCAAAGCTCACGCCAAGGCAATGCAGCCAACTCTCGACTGGAGAGTGAATAAAACCAAATGGGTCGTGTTGCGTTGGCCCACCGCGTCGATGGCTCAACA
>JBBAUZ010000007.1:2030-5273 GCA_040397965.1 Opitutales bacterium
GTCGAAGGCGTGATTCAGTACAACGCACCCACCATTTACCAAGGCGTATCCTTTGAAAACATTCGTCTCGTTTTCAAGAAAGGTAAAATCGTCGAAGCAACTTCGAATAACACCAAACGCCTCAATGAAATTTTAGACACCGATGCCGGAGCTCGTTATATTGGCGAATTTGCGATTGGATTTAATCCGCATATTTTAAATCCTATGCAGGATATTCTCTTTGATGAGAAGATTGCTGGGTCTTTCCACTTCACTCCTGGAATGTGCTATGAAACGACTGATAATGGTAATCAGTCATCGATTCACTGGGATATGGTGTGCATTCAACGCCCCGAGTATGGTGGCGGAGAAATTAGATTTGACGGTAAGGTCATTCGTAAGGATGGACTCTTCGTCCCTAAATCCTTACAAAAATTGAATCCCGACTACCTTTTGGGAAAAAAACGCTAATGCCTCCCAAAATAAAACCGGCCCACAAGCCATCACCGGGTTCGATTAAACATAAACCTCAAACACGAAAAGTTTCTCCGAAAGTTCTTCGTCCAGCTCGCGAAGAGAAACTGACTTCGCGTAGCGGTGTGAAGCGTGCACCGGTTCAGCCGACTGCCGAACACGAGATTCATAAGGTTAAAGTCGAAGCCGATGCCTCACCCGCACGTGCTGATAAAATTCTTTCTGGATTACTCAGTGGCATCAGCCGTTCTCGTGTTCAGAAGGCGCTCGACCTCGGGTTAATCAAACGCGACGGCGTAGCGATTGATCGTCGCACCGTTTTAAATCCTTTAGACAGTCTCACCGTCGCCCTCCCCGCTCCGGAAGAACCCTCGGCGAGTGCAGTAAAAATGAAGTTAGAAGTCTTATTCGAAGACGCTCATATTATTGCTATTAATAAGCCCAGTGGATTGCTCACGCACCCTGTCCAAGGTTCGGATGAACTTTCTGTCGTGCACGGCTTACTTCACCACACCAAAGGTAAATTAGCACCTGCCGGCGGCGCTCCTCGTCCTGGAGTGGTGCATCGTCTCGACCGCGAAACCTCAGGTGTAATTATTTTAGCAAAGACTGATAAAGCTTACCATAACCTCGTAGAACAATTTGGAGAGCGTACGGCACAGAAAGAATATTTAGCCCTCGTGGATAAAAGTCCGCGTCTACTCGGTGGACAAATCAATGCGAACATCGACCGTCACCGCACCGTTCGCGTGCGTATGGCGGTGCGTGAAGATGGACGACATGAAGCAGTGACCGATTGGCGCGTGGAAGAAAAATATGGTCCGCAAGCTGCGTTAATTAGAGCGTATCCACACACCGGACGCACCCACCAGATTCGTGTTCACCTTGCTCATATTGGTCACGCCATTTTAGGCGATCGTACTTACGGAAAATTCGATGTGCCTGCGTTTGATGGATGGCCGATGCCACGCGTCATGCTGCATGCACATAAGCTGACCTTAAAGCATCCACAGACAGGAAAGCCTATGACCTTTTCGGTAGAGCCACCCAAAGATTTTAAGACACTCCAAACCTGGCTAACGAATAAATTCGGACACAAGTCTTACCAAGTAACTTAGTTCTCGTCGTCAGGGTTGGTTATTCTCTTGGGGGCAATCCATTCACTAGGCATAATCGTATTTGCCGTGAGAGGGTCATTGTCCCCGTCAGCTTTCATTTCAAGTTCAAGTTTTGTTAGCATTTCCTTTACTCGATTAGCTTGCTCGGGCACTGCCGCTAAGTCTTTGAGTTCGTACGGATCGGATTTTAAGTCGAAGAGCTGAGTCTTGTTAATGTGAGGATAACGTATCAATTTCCAACGGCCATCGTTGAATGCTTTTTGCAGAGACTTATAACCAAAGAATAGAAAAGATCGGCCATCATGGGTTGGCATCTTGAGCACGGTCGAGAACTCCTGTCCATTGGCACCTCTAGGGGCGGTAACGCCGCAAAGTTTTCCAAGCGTTGGCATGACGTCATGAAGATAGCACATCGCTGAGGTCCGCTGGTCAGCAGCGATACCAGGCCCAGCGATAATTAAAGGTACTCTAATCGAATGTTCATATAAATTCTGTTTCCCAATCAGACCGTGCGAACCGTAAGCCACTCCTGAATCGGCGGAGAAAACGATGATAGTATTTTTGGCAAATGGCGAAGTCTCGATTACGTCGAGTATACGACCGATCTGACCATCCAGGAAACTGATGTAGCGATAATATTCAGAAAGCATTACCTTTACTTGTTCCTGCGTGCGGGGCCACTTTAAGAGCTTTTCATCGCGGACGAGCATCTCGCCGTTATTAAAAAGATGCTGTGGCATGAAATTAGGCGGCAAGGGTATCGCGGTAGAATCATATTTCACGGGGTAATCTTCGGGTACAATATGCGGATCATGCGGACCATCGAAGGACAAATAAGTGAAGAAAGGTTTTGAACCATCTTGCGATTTCAAGAATGCGACCATCTCGTCGGTCGAAGATTCGCAAAGATGCTTCGTAGAAGTTTTGGGCGTGGTCAACTTGCCGTCCGGCATCATATCGCTGATGGGAGCGCGCATAGGATTTACCATCCCGCCTACGAAGAGCGCTTTAGCACTTTGAAACGACTTAGGTAATGAGGCTGAACCATTATGCCACTTACCACTTGCGAATGTCATATAGCCCGCTTCGCCAAAAGCGTGAGGCCAAGTTTGGTGGTTGATAAGTTTCGTATCAATCTGTGTCAAAGATCGGCCCGAAAGAAGCATGGCACGTGAAGGAATACAGGTGGCAACAGAATTACTACCCTGCATGTAGGCACGTTCAAACGAAACACCCAATTTAACCAGACGATCCAAGTTAGGTGTTTTGATGACTGGATTACCTAAGCTGGCAATCGTATCGGCGCGCTGATCATCGGCAAAAATGAAAATGATATTAGGTCGAACGACGGGAGCGGCTTGTAGGAATTGCGCCGATAAAAATAAAAAAATCGCTCGGGAAAATTGCATACACCGATTTAATTAATCCGTCCATGATGCCCATCCTCCTTACGGTATTCAGGGGCATCGGGTTCGACATGGACCAAAACAGAAACCACTTCGGGGTGGAGACGTAAAATATCTGATTTAACCTGTCCGGCAATCGCATGACCTTTCGCCACGGTAGCAGTTTCATCGACTTGCAGGTGAAAATCTACCTCAAAGCGATCACCGACGCGACGAGCGCGGAAGGCGTGAAATCCTTTGGTACCAGGCACCGCGAGAATGTGTTC
>JBBAUZ010000007.1:5373-7791 GCA_040397965.1 Opitutales bacterium
AGAACGCGCGAGCCCAATTTTTCGGCCTGACGTCGAGCAAACTGATAAAATGTTTCTTTAATGATGAGGGCAATACCTGCAACCCATGCAGCCGCCACTCCCGGAACCTCTGATACATTTCCTTGGACTAAGTTTTTGAGTGAATGCCAAGCGAGGCCAATACAGAAACTTAGAACTAAAGTGGAAATGAAGAGTGTCGCGAGGGTCGAGAATCGGTGATGTCCGTAAGGATGATCATCGTCTTTAGGCAAGTGAGCGAGACGGATACCGATGATAGCGGCGATGTCGCCTGCAATATCCGTGAGCGAGTGAATACCATCGGCAATCAAGGCATGGGAATTAGCAATTACTCCGACCGTGCACTTCACGCTAGCGAGAACGACATTCACGCAGAGGCTAAATATAACGGTAAAAATCCCCTCTTGTTTGGTGGTCGACATCACTTATTGGAATTTTGTTTTATTAATTCAGCTTCGCTCTGCCAATCAATTTTTGTGAGTTCAACAGAGAGCACTCCTGTTTTTTTGGATAAACCTTTGATTAACTCGTTTAATTTACTCCAGTCTTTAGCCTGATGGCTTTTAATCCATTTTGTTAATTTAAGAGTCACTAAATCAGGTCGATCGGCGACTGGGGTTGCGACGTCACCAAAATCGGTCGTGACATCAGCCGCAGAATACCCCATGCGCAGCTGGATGGTTAAACGGTCTGCGAAAGCGAAAGTGTAATGCGTAACTGGACCTGCTTCAGCGAGTGGCGTGCCGGGGGCGTAGGTTTCTGTAATCAATAAATATTCCTGAGGAAGTTCATTGCCCTCCGCGTTATAGTGTCGACGGCCTCCCGTCACAATCGTGCGGACTTTGGAACCATCGGGAAGCGTCTCAACGGATTCGAACAAAACATAGTGTCCGTAGAATCCCTTTTGGCTGACGGCAAAATCGTACATCATGCCAGGGAGATTAAGCGATTCACGGACCAGACGTTTCTCGGTTCGAGAGGGCTCACTCTGAGTTTTAAAAGTCCACAGCAGACCAGCTCCGATAAGTGTACCGAGCAGGAAGATTAGCCAACGTTCGCGCTGTCCCATATCCGCATATTCAGCGATGTTCGACATTCGGCAAGGAGAAGCCGTTCACAGCCATGGCTTTGTCATTGGAAAATTAAATAAATTCGTCAATTTAATGACATGCTAGAAGCCTCAGTTGAAACACGTGTTCGCTTTGCGGAAACCGACGCCATGGGAGTCACCTACCATGGTAATTATTTGCCCTGGTTCGAAATGGCACGGGTGGCGATGTTGGATAAAATCGGTTGTCCATATCGCGACCTAGAAAAAGACGGCTTCCTTCTCCCAGTTTTAGAAACAGGTATTACCTATCATCGCCCCTCGCATTTTGACGATCGCCTAAAAATCACGGTAATGATTTCAGAAAAACCCAAGGCCCGATTACACCTAACCTACAAAGTGGAACGCGGTAACGAACTCATTGTAGAAGGGTTTACGGTGCATGCCTTTGTGAACCGTGAATTTAAGCCAGTGCGACCACCTGAAAAAATCGAAGAAGCTTTTAATCGAGCCTTCGCTAAATAATCTATGAAAATTGAATCTTGGTCTCTAGGACCCTTTGAAACCAATGCGTATTTGTTGACGTCGGATGACGGCAAATCCTGCGCGGTCGTGGATGCACCGCGTGATGCCGCAAAAACTCTTTTACCTGAAATCAAAAAGCGTGGACTCAAACTCACCCACATTTTAATCACCCACGGACACTGGGATCACATGTGCGATGCCCACGCTTTTGCGACTGCGGGCGCACAAGCATTAGCCCATGAGGACGACCAGCAAATGATTGAAAACATTGAGGCCTATCGTAATCGCTATCAGGCCATGATGCCTTTTCTGACCGAAGAAGACTTCCATTCCTGCAAGGTTACGCAGTGGCTTAAACAAGGCGATTCGTTCAATGCCCTCGGTAAAAAGTTCGAGGTTCGTCACGTTCCCGGACACTGCCCAGGAAGTCTCCTCTTTTACTGTGCCGAAGAAAAGTTAGCTTTCACAGGAGATGCTATTTTTAACGGATCAGTCGGACGTACTGATTTACCCAATGGAGATTGGAATCAGTTATTAAAATCCATTCGCGAGCAAATTTATACTTTGCCCGACGACACAAATTTACTTCCTGGTCACGGTGGTAACACATCGGTCGGCAAAGAGAAAAAATCTAATCCTTACGCACGGCCTTAATTTGTGGCTACACCCTGCCCCCATTTACCGTCTGGTCAGAAAAAATTATCCTGGCGCGAGCTCAATGCGTTGCGTGAGGACCAAGGCGAAGAACTTTATCTACTCTGTTTAGAATACGGCCAGCAGTTGTGGTTGGATAATTTGCCTGCACGGGCGTTGCTAGCGGTCGATCG
>JBBAUZ010000007.1:7891-25617 GCA_040397965.1 Opitutales bacterium
ACTCACGGCATTAAAGGTGAAGTCGAAACTTGGGAAAAGGCTATCGGTTAAATTACTTCAAACGCTTGAAGACCAGCGAAGCGTTGTGACCACCGAAACCTAAATTATTGGAAATCGCGACGTCGACTTTCATCGTACGAGCTTTGTTCGGCACGTAATCCAAATCACAATCAGGATCAGGATTTTCGTAATTGATAGTTGGAGGAACGATACCGTTGTGAATTGCGAGAACGCAGACAGCGGCTTCGACCCCACCCGCAGCACCGAGTAAGTGACCCGTCATCGACTTCGTTGAAGAAATGGCAATCTTAGGTGCCAACTCTCCGAAGGAACGTTTGATAGCTAAAGATTCGCAGCGATCGTTAATCGGGGTCGAGGTACCGTGAGCGTTGATGTAGCTCACTTCAGATTTTTTAACATCAGCATCAGCTAATGCGCGATCGAGACAGAGTGCGAGGCCTTTGCCCTCTTGGTCTTGTCCGGTGATGTGATAAGCATCGCAGGTGGCGCCGTAGCCAGCGAGTTCGCAATAAATGCGAGCACCACGGGCTTTCGCGTGTTCGAGTTCTTCGATCACTAAAACACCTGAACCTTCGCCCATAATAAAACCATCGCGGAGTTTATCGAAAGGACGGGAAGCCTTTTCAGGCGTATCATTAAAGTCTGTAGACATCGCCTTCATATTACAGAAACCTGCGTAACCTAAGCGTGTAATAGCGGCCTCAGAGCCACCCGAAAGCATAACGTCGGCATGACCATCGCGGATGTGGCGCATGGCTTCACCGAGAGAGTGAGAGCCTGAAGCGCAGGCGGAAACTACACCGAAGTTTACCGACTTAGCTTTGAACTCGATAGCGACGACGCCTGAAGCGATGTTCGCGATTAACGAAGGAATGGTGAAAGGTGAGACGCGAGATGGACCGCGTTCGATCAGAATACGCGCTTGGTTCTCGATGGTTTCCATGCCGCCGATACCTGAGCCGATGATAACACCGAAACGTTCGGAATCGATTTTGTTAACGTCGAGCTTTGCGTCTTCGACAGCCATGCGTGAAGCGGCGACGGCGTATTGCGTGTAGCGATCGTTACGTTTCGCTTCTTTCGGATCCATGAATTTACCTGGATCAAATTCTCTAATTTCAGCGCCGACCTTCGAAGGAAAATCAGTGGGGTCGAAACGCGTAACGCGTGAGATACCGGAGCGACCCTTCAACAATGAATCCCAGAAGGTTGCAGTGTCGGGACCCAGTGCCGTCAGACAACCAATGCCTGTTACGACTACTCGGCGAGGATTGCTTGGTGTGCTCACGTTTGCGGGCTAGATTAGCCCGTCAGAATTATTTGGTGGCGTTGGCCTTGATATACTCAATCGCGTCGCCCACGGTCTTCATGGACGCAGCTTTTTCTTCAGGGATTGAAGCGATGCCAAACTCGTCTTCAAACGCCATGATGATTTCTACGAGGTCGAGCGAATCGGCCTTAAGGTCAGTTTGAAAGCCAGCGGAGGCAGTTACCTGCTCGGCGTTGACGCTCAACTGTTTAACGATGATGTCGGTGACACGTTTTTCGATATTTTCAGGCATAGTAAAGGTCGGTTTTGTTGGTTTTTAGGTGTCAGATAGCCATTCCACCGTCAACAGAAAAGACCTGTCCGGTGATATAACCCCCCTCTTCGGAGGCCAAAAAGTCTACCATTGCAGCGATATCCGAGGGGGCGCCAAAACGGCCCAATGGGATGACGCCGAGAATCTTTTGTTTAATCTCTTCGGTGAGTTCACCCGTCATATCGGTAGTTATGAAACCAGGAGCTACTACGTTAGAGGTGATACTGCGGCCAGCGAGTTCGCGAGCGAGTGTCATGGTCAAGCCATGGAGTCCGGCTTTGGCGGCAGCGTAGTTGGCCTGACCAGCATTACCTTGAACGCCAGTGACCGAGGAGATGCTGATGATGCGACCCCAGCGCTTTTTGGTCATAGGGCGAACGAGACCTTTCACCCAATAAAATGCGGAAGACAGGTTGGTCGAAATAACATCGTTCCAATCTTGATCGGACATCGCCATGACGAGTTTATCGCGAGTGATGCCGGCGTTATTCACTAAAATTTCTACAGCTCCGAATTCGGCGTTAATCTGTTCGCAGGCTTTGGCGACAGCGGCGGCGTCGGAGACATCGACTTGAAAAGCTTTAGCTTTGAGACCCTTCGCGATGATATCGTTAGCAACAGCAACACAGGTTTCGGATTTGGAAACGCAAAGTACGGTGTGACCATGAGCAGCGAGACGTTCGGCGATGGCTTTACCGATACCACGACCGGCACCAGTGACTAAGGCTACGCGAGGAGTGTGCGTGAGATGCATTGGTATTTAAGTGGAGGGAAACGGGTGTTTAGGCAAGTGACGAATTTATGGAAATAGGTCGAAAATGCTCAGTAAACATCGCGTTGGTAACGCCCATCTTTCTTAAATTGCTTAACCCAATCGATAGCGGCCTCGGGTGACATCTTACCGTGTTCGGAAACAATTTGATGGAGAGCGGCATCGACATCTTTCGCCATGCGCTTCGCATCACCGCAAACGTAGAAGTACGCACCTTCAGAAATCCACTTCCACAACTCGGCGGCATTTTCGCGCATGCGATCTTGGACGTAAATTTTTTCGGCTTGGTCGCGCGAGAACGCGAGGTCGAGTCGAGTCAATACACCCGATTTTAAATAGTCAGCCCATTCATCCGCATAAAGAAAGTCGCAATCCTTATGTTGATCACCGAAGAATAACCAGTTGCGACCTTTGGCACCGCGCGTAGCGCGGTCCATGACGAAACTACGGAAAGGTGCGATGCCGGTACCAGGTCCGACCATGATCACAGGGACGGAATCGTCGGCTGGTAAACCAAAGTGAGAATGAGCAACAAAGACAGGCACCTCGGCGGTGTTTAACTGAGCACGATCAGCTAGATAAGTGGAACAGACCCCTTCTCTCTTTCGTCCGTTCGTTTCATAACGCACGACGGCGACTGTGAGATGGATTTCGTTGGGATACTTCGATGGCGCTGAAGAAATCGAGTACAAGCGAGGCATAAGCTTTCTTTGCAGTTCGATTAACTCTTGAGCGGAAATTTTAGCAGAGGAAAATTCTTCAAAGAGATCTACATACTCACGTTGCTCAATCCAGGATTTCTTTTTCTCGGGATCTGCTTCGGCGATACGAGAAGCCAACTCTGCTTTCTGTGCTTCATCAGTAGCACGATCATGGAGAAGTTGAACAAATTTATAAGTCGGTCCATTTAAAGCCAAACGATTAGTCAGTGCTTCTTTTAAAGTAATCGCGGTCGTGTCTTTAGGAATCGTGACTGATTCAGTACCCGTAAAACCAGCGGCCTTAAGGAGGGCTGCGACCGCCTGAGCGTTATTCGTCGGAAAAACACCGAGTGAGTCACCGCATTTATAGGTCAGTCCGCTCCCGTCGAGTAAGACGGAAAAATGTTGAGTGTCCTTGAGGCTGGCCTTGGAGCACAGACGTCGACGATCAACGAGCTTAGCGCGGAATGGATTATTTTTATCGTAAACAGCGGACATAATAAAAGTGATTATTTAAAGCGGGCTTAGGTGCAATTCCTATTATTTACGGCTTAATTTTCGAAAATCATCCCAATCTCTTTTTGGGAAAGTGGGCGACAATCACCCGAGGGCATTTTGCGAAGGACTAAACTTCCAATTTGGAAGCGGCGGAGAATTTTAACGTGGAAACCAAAAATTTCTAAGAGGCGTCGAATCTCACGCTTACGCCCTTGATCCAAGTGGATTTCTAGTTGCTTAGGATTTTCGGGATTACGAATCACTTTTTTAAATCGCAAACGCTCCCCTTCTTCCATGGCGCCTTTGATTAATTTAGGGGTGAGCTTCGGATCGTAGTCGCGATTCAAGTGAACCTCGTAGCGTTTAATTACGCCGCCCGAAGGATGCATAACTTTGTTCGCTAAGTTACCATCGTTAGTTAAAAGCAATAAGCCTTCGGAATCTTTATCGAGACGACCCACGCAGAAGAGTCGAATCGCTTTGTACTCAGGCGGCACCATTTCGAAAACCGTGTGGCCACCATGAGAGTCATCGTTCGTGCATAAAAAACCTTTCGGTTTATTCATCATTAAAACCACATTACGCGCCAGAGGTTTAATTTCTTTGCCTCGGTAGCGGACGACATCGGTTTCGGGATTAACCGGCTGACCTACAGCGGCGACTTTTCCATTAATCGTCACGCCACCATCGGCCACCAGCCGTTCGGCTTCGCGACGGGAGCAAACCCCAGCCTGGGCTAGGAATTTATGGATACGCATGGAGTCTTCGGTCGACACCCCTATTGCTTAGAGCCAATCGGGGTCAAAGGGCGAGCCATGAATAAGTTATCTCGCCATCCCCGCACTTTTTATCTTACACAGGGGGTATGAGACTCATTGATGGCAATTTAATCGCCCAAGAGGTTCTCGCGGAAATCAAAGCGCGAGTGGCCCGGCTGGCGCCAGTCATTCCCCATGTGGCATTCATTCGCGTCGGGGAAGATCCTGCCTCAGTCTCCTATGTAACCAAGAAACAAAAAACCGCGGCGGAAGTGGGTATGCAGTCTAGTATCAAAGTTTTTCCTGAAAGCGTCACCCAAGCTGATTTATTTAAGCACATCGATGCACTTAACGCCGATAAGTCTGTTCATGGTATTTTAATTCAAGCTCCATTACCTAAACATTTATCCGAGACCGAAGTTTTCAATCGAGTCGCTTCGCAAAAAGACGTAGATGGCTTCGGTACGCTCAGTATCGGTAAATTAGTTCAAGAAATTCCTGGAGCGTTCGCTGCCTGCACTCCTGCGGGGGTGATTGAATTATTAAAGCGCTCCAAGATTGAAACTACGGGTAAACACGCGGTGGTTGTCGGACGTTCCTTAATCGTCGGTAAGCCAGCGGCGATTTTACTTATTTCCAAGGCATGCAATTGCACGGTTACCATTACGCATTCTCAAACTAAAGACTTGGCAGCGATTGTTCGTCAGGCCGACATCGTCATTGCGGCGATTGGTAAGCCTAAATTTATTACAGCCGACATGATAAAGCCCGGAGCGGTAGTCATCGATGTTGGAATTAATCGAGTTGCCGACGCCACCAAGAAAAATGGCTATGCAATTATTGGGGATGTTGATTTTGAAAACGTATCTAAAGTAAGCAGCGCTATCAGTCCGGTACCTGGCGGTGTTGGTCCGATGACAGTGGCGATGCTCATGAAGAATACTTTGGACGCCTGTGAGCGTGCGAACGGACGTGGTTAATTCATCCACCCCTCCGCCGCTACCCCGCCCACCTGCGGGATTTGGCTGGCGATCGTTAGCGTGTTTAGCGGATATCATTCCGCTCATTATTCTTGGGCTGTTTCTGTCGGGTCATTTCGCAAACACCGACGAATTAGCGGCGCGGGAACGGGCGGATGCCTTTTATAATAAAATTAAGAATCAATATGTGAAGGTGATTCAGAACCCATCCGTTGAAGAGCAGAACAAACTCATGCAGATGGCGGAGCACCCCGATGAAAAAGATCTCGAAGCGGTTGCCCTGACGCTCACGCAGGTTGGGGAAATTTGTTTTCTCGTGATGTGGCTCGGTCTGGCCTTACAAGAAATTTTCTTTGCTGGTCAGACGCTGGGTAAACGCATCTTTAATTTGAGAGTGGTCGATTTCTATACGCAGGAGGCACCCAACGTTCTTTCCTGCTTATTGCGCTCCGCCTGGAAAGCGGCGTTTATAAATCTCTTTAATCCGTTCACTTCGATTCTAGGTATCATCAATTTCCACGTGCCACTCTTTCGTAAAGACCGTCGGGCGTGGCACGATATGTTTACGCGAAGCTACGTGATTGATTTACGGAAGCGCTAATTCGCTCCAACAAAAAACCCCGGCGAACCGGGGTTTTTATTTAGGTTAATCGAAGTGATTATCCTTCGCCGCCTTCGTTATCACCACCGCGTTCGCGGAAGGGACGACGTGGGCGCTCAGGGCGATCAAAGGCTGGCTTAGGAGCAGGCGTGTATTCACGGCCTTCTTTTTCAGCAATCGCGGCACGACGGGAAAGACGGACGCGACCTTTGTCATCGATGCCTACGCACTTCACGATGATTTCATCTCCGAGTTTAACGATGTCTTCGACGCGGTTCACACGGAAGTCAGCGAGTTCAGAAATGTGGACGAGGCCTTCTTGACCTGGGAGACATTCAACGAATGCACCGAACTCCTTCACCGAACGAACAATACCTTTGTAGGTTTTTTCTAATTCGATTTGAGCGGAGATGAGGTTCACTTCGTTGATGGCACGAGCGAGTTTTTCGCCGTCGGTCGCAAAGATGGTTACCCAACCGGAATCGTCTTGGTCGATGTCTAATTGGCAACCGGTGTACTCGGTGATGCGCTTGATATTCTTACCGCCAGGACCGATGAGGGCACCGATCTTGTCAGAAGGAATCTTCATGCGATGAGTGCGAGGAGCACAGGACTTCAATTCAACACGAGACTTAGGCATCGTGCCTTCCATCACGGTGAGAATTTGGTCACGGGTGACCTTGTTCTGCATGATGGCTTCAGTAGCGATGTCGAAAGGCAGACCGTGGATCTTAAGGTCGAGCTGGAAACCAGTGATACCTTCGCGGGTACCGCAGATTTTGAAGTCCATGTCACCGTAGTGATCTTCGGCACCGATGATGTCGGTAAGCACGCGGTGCTTAACGACTTTACCGTCTTTCTCTTCGGTAACTAAACCACAAGAGATACCGGCAACAGGAGCCTTGATAGGAACGCCCGCATCCATAAGAGCTAAAGTACCACCGCAAACCGATGCCATGGAGGTTGAACCATTGGACTCCATGATTTCGGAGACTAAGCGGATGGAATATGGGAAGTCTTGTTCGGAAGGCAGAATCGAGAGCAAGGAGCGCTCAGCGAGATTACCGTGACCGGTTTCACGACGGCTGGTCATACCAAAACGTCCCGTCTCACCGACTGAGAATGGAGGGAAGTTATAGTGTAGAAGGAATGATTTCGATTTGGCACCACCGGTGATGGCGTCCACTTCTTGAGCATCTTTCGATGTTCCGAGTGTTGCTAAAACGAGACCTTGGGTTTCGCCACGTTGGAAAATAGCGGAACCGTGAACGCGAGGTAAGACGTCGACCTGACAGGAGATAGGACGAAGATCTTTGGTACCACGGCCGTCAGCACGCTGACCTTTTTCGATGATAGCGGAGCGATAAACTTTCTCTTGGAGTTTTTCGAAAGCCATTTTGATTTGGCGTCCGTCAAAACCTTCACCGAGTTCGGCTTGGCAAGCGGCTTTCGCTTTTTCAACGACAGCTTTAACTGCGTCACCACGATCTTTCTTGGAAGCCAAGAAAATCGCTTTTTGTAATTGGTCACCTTCGCCTGCGGTACGTTCGCAAATTGCGAGGGCTTTAGGCTCACAAACAACGAGAGGGAAAGTTTTCTTCTTTTTACCACAAAGCGCGGCCAATTTACGTTGGGCGGCGATAATGGGTTGGATAGCTTGGTGAGCAAAGGCGAGAGCCGCGATGAAATCAGCCTCAGGAATTTGGTCAGCCGAACCTTCGATCATCATCATGTCGCGCTCATTGCCGACGTAGATTAAATCGAGGTCAGAAGCGAATTGTTCTTCGTGAGTTGGATTAACAACGAACTTACCTTCAACGCGACCTAAACGAATACAACCGATAGGACCGTTCCAAGGAATGTCAGAACAAAGTAAGGCGGCAGATGCAGCGTTTACCATTAAGACATCGGGCTCGTTCACGAGGTCAGCCGAAAGCAGTAAGCCGATGACTTGAACTTCGTTTAAGAAACCTTCGGGGAAGAGAGGACGCAGAGGGCGATCGCAAAGACGGGAGGTTAAAATTTCCTTATCGGAAGGTTTACCTTCGCGACGGAAATAACCACCAGGGAAGCGGCCAGCGGCAGCGAACTTTTCGCGGTAGTCTACGGTGAGTGGGAAAAAATCTTGGTCGGGTGAACGCAATTCTTCGGCGGCGGTAGCAGAAACGAAGACCGTAGTCTCGCCTTTGCTGATCGTCACAGAGCCATTAGCGAGACGTGCTAAGGAACCTGTGCTGATGGTGATACCGAGTTCGTCGATAGTCACGGAGTGTTGTTGTTTCATATTTTTTATTTGGTTTTTGTGCTGAACGGGATTGCTCAGCGGGTTTTTGTTTTGTGGTGGTGAAATACAACGTCCCAGCATGGGCTGGGACGTGCGTGGTAACTCAGCGGTGTGCGCCTAAATTACTTACGCAGGTTGAGTTTAACGATGAGGGCGTTGTAACGATCCAGATCGCTCGACTTTAAATAATTGAGCAACTTACGACGGCGATTGGTCAGCATGATGAGACCGCGACGTGAGTGGAAGTCCTTGCGGTGATCGCGCAAGTGCTCGGTGAGGTGGTTAATGCGAGCAGAGATGATAGCGACTTGGACTTCAGGTGAGCCCGTGTCTTTAGCATCCTTCTGATTGCCTTTGATGATTTCCGTCTTGTTGATTGCCATAGGTGTGGTGAGTTTTTGTTTTGTATTTTTTGACCGACTTGGGAGAAATTCCCGAGGACCCGCCGTTTGGCCGGTACCTCCGTCTGGAAAGAGCTTTCGCTCTCCGGCCAGCGTGAGAAGGGCTCCGCCCCTCTCCCTAACGAAGTTAACCTAACTTTGGTGACAGGTTAGACTTCGGTATGCAAGCCGTATTTGGACGTTAAATGCTGAAAATTAACTCTAAAATTAGGGGAAAACTGAGGTACTCGTAGAGATTAGCCCGTTGACTCTCCCAGCGACACCTTTGAAATCGGCTCATGGATAATGGATCGAGCGACAAACCTACGTTAACGAGTGCCGAGCGCAGCAAACTGCGTGGGATAGCTCAAACCTTAGACCCTAAAGTCTTTGTGGGAAAGCTCGGGGTTAATGACGGTATCGCCAAACTCCTGGAAGACGCCTTCAAAAATGCCGACTTAGTCAAAGTACGTTTCAACGCTGAACGCGATGTGATGGAGCAACAGGCTCAGTCCCTCGCCCGTCTCACTCAGAGTGAAGTCATTGGTTCGGTCGGTCGCACCGCTACATTTTTTAAATTAGGTAAAAGCGAAGAATAAAATGGACGCTGAGCTTTTTCAGAAGCAATTCGACGACTTAACTCAGGAAGCAGAAAAAGCACTGCGTTCTCTAACACCGTCAGCGACTACATCACCCGCACGCTTGCACGAAGCCATGCGCTACTCACTCGACGCTGGCGGCAAGCGTTTGCGTCCAGTGCTCTGTTTGGCTGCAGCGAAGGCGTTTCGTGCGGATGCTGATGCAAAACACGCGGCAACAGCACTAGAGTGCATTCACACCTATTCACTCATCCACGACGACTTACCCTGCATGGATAATTCGGACCTACGTCGCGGAAGACCCTCGTGCCATAAAAAGTTCGACGAAGCCACGGCCCTCCTCGCAGGCGATGCCCTCATTCCGTTGGCCTTTAAACTCTTAACACAAGGCTACTCCGACAACCCTACCCTCGTAGGCGAACTCGTCGGCGAACTCGCAGAGGCTTCCGGATCGACCTTACTCGTAGGTGGTCAGTCAGAAGACATGAATACCAGTGATAAGAAAAATCAGGCGGAGAAACTTGAATTCATTTTGCGTGGAAAAACCGCGGCCATGTTGAGTGTGTCACTGACGTTGGGTGCGCGCATTGGCGGAGCGTCGACAAAAGAGATCGAACACTTTAGATTAGCAGGACAACAAGCCGGCATCGCTTTCCAACTCGTAGATGATTTATTGGATGCACAAGGAACAGCAGCGAGTTTAGGCAAGCCAGTGGGTGCGGATAAAGATAATGGTAAGTTAACTTTCACGAGTCTTAACGGCATCGAAGCGACGCGGGTGCGAATCAAGCAACTGACCGATGATGCCGTTCAAAATCTCCGTGCCTGTGAAGCCAATACAGATTTTCTCTGCATGCTCATCACGCAGATGGCTTCTCGGAAAAGTTAATCGTCGAGGCGGCGACCTGAGGACGGCAACTGATCGGGTAAGAATCCGTAATAGGTTCCAATCCATAATCTCCAGGCAAACCCATGGATGAAAAAAGGAAGGACTAAAGCTGAGATCACGGCGATTTGGATAGCGTGGTCGGTGGAAATCCAATTCTGCGTCCGACAAAGTAAAAGGATGGGCAAGACGCCGAATGAAATCAGTCCGTAGTTCCAAACAATCGAGCCGAGGAAAAAACCTTCCTTACGGCGCAGCGTCATTCCACAACCCGCGCATTTCATCGGTGTGTTAAATAACTTCTTCCAGAGGGCAACACCGGGTGGATTAATATCTTGATTACAATCGGGACAGTGACCGCGGGCGGATCGCCAAAAGATATCGGGTCGAAATGCCATACCCTAAAGGCTAACAGTTAAAGTACTCCTGTAAAGAAAAGGGCCGACTCTCTTTGGAAAGTCGGCCCTTTTAGTGATGAATCAGACTGATTACTCAGCGGCAGTTTCGCCTACGGTGTAACGCGTGAAGCGAACTACGGAAACCTCTTCTCCAATTTTCTTGGAGAGTTCGGCTAACAATTCGATAACCTTCTTATCGGGATCACGGAAGTAGGACTGTTCGAGTAAGCAAACTTCGGCGAAGTACTTATCGACGCGGCCGGAGATAATTTTCTCAATGTTGGATAATTGAGATTTCTTACGACCTTCAGCGGCGATGAGTTGTTTTTCAGCCACACCGATACGCTTGGTTAATTCAGCAATCGCTTCAGCGTTACTCGCCGCGGTTTGTTCAGCGAGTTGACCTTTATAGTCTTCGATAACGCGCTTCACTTCTTCGATAGCTTTATCGGCTTCGGATTTAGTGAATTCGAGAGCGATTTCTTTTTCCTTCGCTACTACTTCAGGAGACACATCTTCGCGACGAACGAAACGTCCGTTGTTAGCGACGACTTGCATCGCCATTTGACGGGCGAATTCAGCAACATCAGCATGGGATGCACCGGCAGGAGATTTGGTGGAAAGCTCGAGGAGGACAGCGATTTTAGCACCCGTGTGAACGTAAGCTGAAACGCGACCCGAACCAGAAGCTGGGAATTTTAAAACGCGGGAGATTTTAAGGTTCTCGCCGATTTTGGTAACCTGATCGTTTAAGAAGTCGTTTACCTTGCGGCTCTTGTCTGCGTGGTAAGGTTGATCGAGGAAGTTATCGACGCCATGCTTAATCGCTTGGCCCACTAAGTCTTTAGCGAGAGCGATAAAGTTTTCGTTTTTCGCAACGAAGTCGGTTTCACAGTTCAGTTCAAGTAAGGTTGCCGATTTACCATCAGCATCTACTTGAACGGCGAGAATACCTTCGCTGGCCTTGCGATCAGCTTTCTTGTTACGAGTAGCGATACCCTTAATGCGTAGGATTTCGACAGCCTTCTCCATGTCGCCATTGGCTTCAGTGAGGGCCTTCTTACAATCCATGAGGCCAGCGCCGGTGCGCTGACGCAGATCGTTTACAGTCTGTGCAGTAATTGCGGACATAATTGTTTTTAATTACTTGGAGGACTTACGGAGACGAGGAGCTTTGCTCTTGGGTGCACCTTCAACTTCTTCTTCAACACCGTTGCTCGCTTCCATGAGTTCTTTGGAAATAGTCACTTCAGGTTGAACGGATTCACCGTTTTCAGAACGGCTGATCGGCGAAACGGTCTTACGTGGATCACGCTCGGTCTTACGACGAGCAATTCCGCTTTGGACAGCCTGGGTAAGTACTTCGACGACTAAACGGATGGATTTAGCAGCGTCGTCATTACCAGGAACTGGGAATTGGAGAACTGAAGGATCCGAATTTGAATCGCAAAGACCGATGACAGGAATCTTGAGGCGGTTCGCTTCGTTCACAGCAATCGCTTCTTGTTTGCTATCGATAACGATCATCGCAGCAGGCAGGTCGCGGTATTCGAGTAAACCTTCGAAGTTACGTTGCATACGGGCCATCTCGCGACGAACAGCGGCACCTTCTTTTTTGTGCATCTTAGCGAGAGAACCATCTTGCTCCATACGGAGGTAGGTACGGTAAGAATCGAGCGACTTCTTGATGGTCGCGAAATTGGTGAGTGTGCCACCGAGCCAGCGATTCACGGCGAAGGGCATGCCGACTGACTTAGCAGCTTGGCGCACGACTTCTTGTGCTTGGGGCTTGGTTGCAACGAAGAGGATATCTTTGCCTTTGGAGGCAGTATCTTCGAGGTAAGCAACAGCGGCCGCGAGGCACGCGTGTGACTTTTCCAAATCAATAATCGAAACACCATTGCGGTGGTCGAAAATGAAAGGACGGGATTTAGGATTCCAACGACGGGTTTGGTGTCCGAAGTGGACGCCCGCGTCGAGTAGGTCTTTAACTGTGATGTTCATATTTTTGTTAGCTCCGTATCCCGCTTCTTGCCGAAGGAGAGGACATTGGATCAGGTGTGTTTGACTGTTTTGGTTGTTATGTTCGAAGCAATCGGCGGTCGCTTCAAACGGTGGAAAGTGGTTTCAAACAATCCCTACCCCCTCTGGCAAGGTAAAAAGGGCTGACTTTCTTAATCTAATCAGCCATGGATGGAGCGTTCCCGTTATGATTTGGTTTTACCGCATATTCTTCGTGCCCCTGCTGATTCTGGCATCCCCCTATTATATTTGGAGAATGTTACGTCGTGGGGGGTATAGTAAGGGATTTAGTCAGCGTTTCGGACTCTTTCCCGCCCTGCCCTCAAAAGTTAAAGGTGGGCGTCGAATTTGGATTCAAGCGGTCTCCGTAGGCGAAATAGAGGCCATTGGTCCCCTCCTCCAGCGACTCCAAGCATCCGGTCAAACCGAAGTCGTTCTCACCACGACGACGAGCACTGGTCATCGCATCGCCCAGGATAAATACAAAGATCTCTGCATCGGCATCGGATTTTTCCCACTGGATTTTTGGCCATTCAGCCGCATCGCGTGGTCGCGTATTGCACCCGATAAAATTATTTTAGCTGAAGGCGAACTCTGGCCCGAACATTTACACCAAGCAAAGAATCGTCAGATCCCGGCTTATCTCATCAATGCACGCTTGTCCGATAAATCATTTGCTAGACATCAAAAATTTAAATCGATTACCCAAAATCTCTTGAAAGAGTTTTCGTGGATTGGTGCAGGAAGCGAAGAAGATGCACGTCGATTAAAACTGATTTGTGACATTGAAAACCAAATCGAAGTTACGGGTAACTTAAAATTCGATGTCAGTGCCGATGGCCCTTTATCGACTTCCGATAAAATGAGTTTACGGACGCAACTAGGCTTTGGAAATTCACCTAACACTATCGTATTACTTGGATCATCCACCTGGGAAGGTGAAGAGGTCGTCTTATTAAAAGCGTTGAAAAACTTGCGTGATACTGGAGTTGATGCCCGACTTTTATTAGTCCCGCGCCATGCCGAACGTCGCGATTCAGTTCTTAAATTATTAGAAAGCTCCGGCTTAAACTATCACCAACGTTCCATTAAGGGATCACAAGCTCCAGAGGGAACCATTGTGCACTTCGGTGATACCACAGGTGAGCTCCGTCAACTCACCCGCGCGGCCGATTTAGCCTTCACGGGTAAAAGCCTTCCTCCTCATGACGGTGGACAAACACCGATTGAATGTGCGGCGGCAGGCGTACCCGTTATTTACGGTCCGAACATGACGAACTTTAAATCCATTTGTCAGGGATTAGAAAAAAATGGTGCCGCCATTAAATGCGTCGACGCCGAAGAAGTACTCAAAGAGATCTTAACTTTAGCGCGTGATAAAAACCTAATCGCGAAAAAATCTTCAGCAGGAGTGTCGTGGCACAAGAGTAATCAAGGCGCGACCGAACGCACCTTGAACAAGTTACTCAGTTAGTCCCGATACGCTTCACGCAGTCGACGCACTTCCTCACGCAACTCTCCGTTGAGAATGATTTCTCGGGCGAGCTTTGCACCTGCAGTTGGATCTTTTACTTTGTTCGCAACCCACAACGCCGTGCCCGCGCTGAGGCATAGAGTATCGAGCAGACCTTCGGGAACTCCGCCGACCAATAAATCACTGAACATAACAAGATTCTCTTCGGGCGTGCCGCCTTGAAGATCACTGCTTTGAGTTTGGTTGAAACCAAAGTCTCCAGGCAACCAGATGGCGTCCACGTGAAGAAGTTCGCCACAGCCACGCACGATGGTGGGTCCGGCGGTTGTCACTTCATCCATGCCCTCGCCTACTTTGCCATGGACAACTAAGCCACGTTTTACACCTAGGTCATGTAAAGCTAGAGCCATCGGCTCAACCCAGCGCTGATCGTAAACGCCGACCAACATATAAGCTGGTTGGGCCGGATTGATGAGCGGACCTAAAATATTAAAAATAGTTTTTTGTCCACGCTCGGCGATTTTCTTTCGAACGCTGAGAATCGATTTAAAAGCCGAATGAAATGCTGGAGCGAAAAGATAGCAGAATTTGGCTTCTTTAAGAGCGTGAATTAATTTTTGGTCAGTCGCTTCAAGTTGTACCCCTAATCCTACTAAAAAATCGGCACTCCCTGATTTAGAAGTGATAGAACGATTACCGTGCTTAATTACGGGGACACCGGCAGCAGCGACGATGAGAGCGGAGGCGGATGAGATATTAAAACTACCTGAACGATCACCACCCGTACCCACGATATCAATAGCGCGTGATGGGGTATTTCCGAAATCAATTTTGCGAGCCAGTTGACGGTAGGTGTGGGCGAAGCCAGCAACCTCTTCGGCAGTTTCTCCCTTTTGTGCTAGGGCGAGGAGAAAGGATTCTTTGAGGTCGTCAGAAATTTCAGGCGAAGCCAATAAGCCAGCAGCCACAGACGCTTGGGCCTTCGTCAGGGACTGACGGGCAAGCAGTGAGGCCGTAAACTGGCTGAGTTCTTTCATAATTTTTGGATAAATTACCTATCTCTATAATTTCTACGAGTAGGGATTGCATCTACAAGATTTTAGGCAATAATGTTTATATGCACGATGCGGACCAACCTCAGGGTGAATTCGATGGTTCAGGCAACGCCTCATGGAATGAGGCCAATTGGTCGAAATATCTTAAAAAGAACGACCAAGAAGTGGCTCGTTTTTTAAGTTACTACACAGAAATTAAAAACCTGCCCGATCGACTGGACGTCAGTGCTCGTCGCATGGGCTGGGAGAATGCGGACTGGGGTCCGGGCGACAATGGTGATGATGATATGGACGATGATAACGAATCGCTCGATATGCCCTACTGTGTTCATCAACACCCAGTTTACATTGTATCGAGAGCGTTGATTACTCATCTCAATCGCTCGCTCGATACCCTATGTCAAAACGCAGGTGTCAATTTAACCGCACTTGAAGCTTCACGCTTAGGCCAAACCTTTGCTGACATTCATCATCAAGTGCTCATGGCCATCAACGCCACGGATACGGGCGACATGCATTTAGCTCTCGTCCACATGAAGCGTTCTCTTTCAGCCATCAATCTTGCGATGGGCAAAGTAGCAGAGATTCCTTTAGCGGCGCGACTCAGCTCAGCTGAATCCACAAGCGACATGGAAAATACTCTCTTCGACCTCCGGGAAATTTGTTTAAGAATTATGGGTGACTGTCGCTGGGACGGATCGCACGACTAAACTTTTTTGTCGTCACCACGATTCATAAACTGAATCAAGCGGTCGCTAAACTCCTTGGCTGAGTCATGCCCCATGCTGCGTAAGGCGTGCACCATGGCGGCGACTTCAACCAGACGAGCCATATCTCGACCAGGACGCACTGGAATGGTCATGTGGGGCACTTTACGGCCTAAAATGGTGTAACTATCAACGTCCAAGCCCGAGCGCTCTTCGTCCATACCCGCCTGCCAAATGACGAAGGTAATAACTAGGTCGATGCGCTTATCGCGACGGACGGAGCGAATTCCAAAAATGGAGGCGATATTAATAATTCCAATACCGCGACATTCCATATAACCACGGTTGAGTTCCTTGGACGTGCCTTGTAATTCGCGATCGCCAATTAGATTTACGATAACGAAGTCATCTGCAACCAGCGAGTGACCACGTTCGATGAGAGCAAGAGCACATTCGCTCTTACCTACGCCTGAGGCACCGCGCAGCAAAACACCGACACCTTTAATATCGACCAACGTCGCGTGTAAGTTGGTACGAGGCGCAAATTTTTCTTCGAGTAAAACCGTCGCTTCAGCGGAAAAATCTTTTGACTTTAACTGAGTGCGAATAATCGGCACGCGATGTTTGTCGGCGAGCGCCTTAATCGACTCATCCACCTTAAGTCCGCGGGATACCACCACGGCGGGAATTTGTTTACTAAACACCGCTTCCATTAAACGTAGGCGGACATCGGGCTCTTGATCCATCAGGTAGGCCATTTCACCCGCACCGAGAAGTTGTAAACGACGGTGGGCGAATTCTTTGAAATAACCCGTGACAGCTAAGGCTGGACGATTAATCGACTTTTCGGAAATGACATTATCTAAACCTTCCGCACCTGCGATGAGTTCCATTTGCAACATCTCACGGTAGGTGTGAAAAAATTCACTGACCGATACGGATTCGGGGCGAGTTTCTGGAGCGTCAGAAGGCATATTTAAATTAGAGTTTAAAACCTTCGCCGAGATAGTACCGGCGACTTTCAGGATTATTTACTATATCCTGCGCTGTGCCGGAGACAAGCACTTGTCCTTGGTGAATAAGGTAGGCTCGATCGACAATAGAGAGGGTTTCCCGCACATTATGGTCAGTAATCAGCACCCCGATACCTTTCTCCTTAAGGCGGCGGACGATGGACTGCACCTCGGCGACAGAAATAGGGTCTACCCCGCTGAAGGGCTCATCCATCAAAAGAAATCGTGGGTTGGTAGCCAAGGCGCGGGCAATTTCCAAACGGCGACGTTCTCCTCCCGAAAGTGTATAAGCAGACTGATTAGCCAGACGCTCTAGTCCTAAGTCGGTAAGTTGCTGTGCCGTACGAGCCTGGGCTTCGCGCGCAGGTAAATTCAAAGTTTCGACCACGGCCATGACATTATCCCAAACGGAAAGTTTTCTGAAGATGGAAGACTCTTGAGGGAGATAGCCGATACCATTTTTGGCGCGTTTCCACATCGGCATCGTGGTAACATCAACACCGTCGATAAATACATTACCAGATGTAGCAGGGATTAATCCCACCATCATATAGAAGCTGGTCGTTTTTCCGGCACCATTGGGTCCAAGTAGACCGACAATCTCTCCCGCGTGTAAATCGAGACTTACATTTTTAACCGCAACGGTCTGACCGTAGTGTTTGGACAGAGCTTGCGCGCGAACGAGAGACTTATCGTTAGAGGCAACCATGGTGCAATGAGGGTATTGTTATTGAGCCTTGTCGAGCGTTTTGACCTGAGGAAGGAGAAACTCAGGCCCCAAGATGATTTTGGGTCGGATAACCTGTTTGGGATTTTGCGGATTAACCGCTTGGTCCATTCTCCATATCCGCCTGCTGTAATCGTAAACGATGGAGTTAGCTGGGACGCCTTCGTGTCCATCGCGATCGCGCACGCGGGCATCGCCAAACAAACGAGCTTCACCGGTGTTAGGATTAATTTCCATCGTGCGACCAACCGCCGTCGTTTGATCGGC
>JBBAUZ010000007.1:25717-28099 GCA_040397965.1 Opitutales bacterium
TTAGGTCGAGTTGGCCCACTGCCGCCACCCAAAGTGAGTAATTCGATTTTACCCTTAAGACTATCTTCCGGTAAAATTTCCTGCACATCGATACCTGGTCGGAAGTCTACACGTTCAGCCGTAGAACGAAGACCAGGCTGAGCAAATCGCACCTTTCCAGTAAGTAATAATTTCTGTAGTTCGAATATTCCGCTTTTTGTTTGGGCCGTACGGGGCAAAGAGTAGGCAATTAAACGGTCCGACTCAGTCGTCATTTTATCCATCGAGTATTTTACTGAGCCAGTTAAATCCACTTCGGCTGTAGTACCTGAATTAGAAATAACAATTTGATTGGCCTCGGCTTTTCCGCCTTCCGAACCGACCAACTCAGATCGGAATTTAATCGTAGCCCGGGATGAGGAATCAGACTTCACGACCACCTTTTGTAATAAGGAATCGGAAAAAATCTGTGCCCCCATTAAATCAACGCCACGTTTATCTACTAAGTGTGGTTTGCCTGAAAGTTCTAACTGACCCTTTACTTGCACCCAGCGGGCGTATTCCGCATCGAAAGAAGTTTCCTGAATCAATCCGCGTACCGCACCATCTGCGATCAAGATATTACTACCATCGCTCAGTTCTTTAACCGAGATTTTCAGAGAATTCAACATACCCTGTTCGGAAATAAAATTGGCCTGACCATCCATCACGACGGTTTGTAGTCCCGTTTTGAGATCACGCTCAATGCGACCCGCCCGACCAGTCAGTTCCATCATCGACTTATCCTTGCGCTGGGCTTTAACCGACACCACTGGCTGAGTGGTGGCCTGCAATAAAGTTATCCCAGTTCGTCCATCATACGCCAAAGTATCCGAAGTGATATTGAGCGTGGGTTCAGTTAATATAACACGACCAGCGACGTTCAATTGATCGGTCTTGGGAAAATACACGACAGAGTCACCCTTGATAGTTTGGTCGAGATAGGTTCGTACCACCTGACCGCGGGCCTTGATAATCTTACAGTTTTTATCACCGATTCCAGAATCGTCTAAAATACAATCGATTGCTTCGCAGACAATTTGTTCACCTTGGCGCGTAAAGGTAACGCCGCCGGAAAAAGTTAATTGAGTACCTTCACTCGTTGGGGTCACATCCAATCGCAACGCCTTCACGGTGAATCTTTTGTCTTTCGGTTTAGTTAGATCCAGTTCCGCCTCCACATCGGCTAAGATGGAAAATGTATCGCCCGTGCTGGTGCCCTTCCACGTCCAACCCTTTCCAGCTAGATTAAAAGTCGTCGAAGAAGCCTTGAACGACTCTTTACCTTCAGCAATCCGTTGCGTGGGATCGACCAGTCCGTTCGGACTACTAAAACTGATGGAACGTTTTCCTGACTGAAAAGTGTATCCGGTTAATTCCTGCATATCCCATTTTCCTGAATCCTCACTGGGCTTCATAACCTTCGCGTTCATTTCCCACGCCTTCTCTGCTTTTTCATCTTCGGTATATCCCGACAGCGAGCCACCACCCACTTGTTCAAAGCGAATATCTTTCTGCTGAGCCAAAAGGCTTAGCGACAGCAACCCAAGTAGATACCTCGCACGCATGTGCTATGACACCTCAGGCGGGCGAGCAAATCAAGCGATTAAGACTTCCTTACTCTCGGAAATGGCTGCGCTGAAACCAGCGGTGGCATGGCACGCGACTCAATCACCGTACCTTCTGCAATCGGACAACCGGCCAAGAACTCGCCGACAGGCAACATTCTCCCACCCGGCCGTTGCAAAGTCGTAAATAAACAAAACCCTTTTCCGCATGCTACCTTCAGACCCTGTTTATCGGCCTGAGTAACAGTTCCAGGTTTCATTTTGTGCTCTTCAGCTAAGACCGAAGCAGAACCTGCTTTAATAATTAAATCAGCGAATGGAAATGTTGAACCCGGCCAGCCCTCTAGGGCTCGAACCCGACCCACAACTTCCGTAGCTTGGGCACTGAAATCCAAAGCAGCATCTTGGCGATCCAATCGTCGAGTGTAGGTGACTTGAGATTCGTCCTGAGGCTGAGGTTTAATTTCTTGGTTAAGAATTTTATCTAAAAACTTGTGCGAAAGTTCGGCGGCACATTGTCCCAAGCGCTCACGTAAAGCAGTTCTGCCTTCATCAGCTAAAATAGTTAATTCACTAGAGGCGTAGAGTGGACCAGCGTCTAGTTTTCGGACGACGTGTTGGACGGAAATGCCGGTGGATTTAAAACCCGAGGCTAAAGCGGACTCAACCGGCGTGGCCCCTCTCAACGCAGGTAAAAGTGAACCATGGAAATTAATAAAACCTAAACGCGTCGCGGCCAAAAAATCGTCTTTCAATATTTGTCCATAGGCCATGACTACTCCTAAATCCACGTGTA
>JBBAUZ010000007.1:28199-63180 GCA_040397965.1 Opitutales bacterium
TTTAATTAAAGTTTTATTTTCGCGCTTGGCGGGCAGCACGACCCTTAAGCGAACGAGGTTTATCCCAACGCGTAAAAGCTTTCTTGCCCGACTTACTACCGGGTTTACCCGTGCGTGTCTTACCGCCCGACTTCGCTTTACCTAGACGTGGCCCACTGCTGGTTACAGCACGTGGCTTCTCGATATGACGAGGTGTAGAGTCGCTAGAACCGGTGGTTGAATCCGGACGCGTACCTGGCGGTGCGAAATATTTACGACCTTCCTGCTTGGGTTTGCCAACCACATCCAGGAAAACTGGAACGCCTGAAAAATCAAAATTCTCGTGTACGCCTTTAACCAGGTAACGTTGATAAGCTTCTTCCAATCTCTCTTCGGAATTACAAAATAATCTAAAACGAATCGGACGCTTGGAAACTTGGGTGACATAATAACATTTGAAACGGCGACCCGATACCATGCGTGGTGGGCGTTTGACCATGAGGTCTTGAATGATACGATTGATCTTACCAGTTGGGATAGTGGCACCCGCACGAATAAATACTCCCTCGGCGGCGTCTAAAAGATCTTCGGCGCGTAAACCTGTTTTAGCGGATACGAATAAAATCGGTGAATCGGGTAAAAAGAATAATTCGCGACGAACAGCGGCACGGAATTTGGATCTAAATTCTTCTTCGTCATCATATCCGCTGATTGCATCGGCCCGAAAAGCGGCCTTCGCTAAATCCCATTTATTGACCACGACCACGATACCACAGCCAATCAAAGCCAACTCACCTGCGAGCTGTTTATCAATACGGGTAACACCCTGTTGGGCATCTAATACTAAAAATACGACATCGGTATCCGCTAAAATCTCATCGGAGCGGATTTGCGAAAAGAAGTCTAAGGTATCGCGTTTATTGGCAGTACGTCGTCCGGCTGTATCAACCAATGCGAATTCAGTTTTAGAACCATCGGACTTTGTTCGCGTGAGACGCGAGCGCACGGGGTCGCGCGTGGTCCCGGCAATTTCACTGACGATGAGTCGAGAATTTCCCATGAGGCGATTGCCCATGGAACTTTTTCCAACGTTAGGACGACCGGCTAAAGCTAAACGAATGGGGTGTGAAGTTTCCGTACTTGGCGTAACGGGCGCCGGACCAAGCTTCTTAAGAATGAGAGTTCTTAATTGAGGAATGCCGCGACCATGTTCTGCGGAAATTAATAAAGGATCGCCAAATCCTAGAGTGTAAAAATCACCCATGTTCACTTCACGCTCTTCGCTGTCGGCCTTGTTAGCGATGATGATGACATTTTTACCAGCCTGACGTAATTTGGAAGCGACTTCGATATCGAGTGGCGCACAGCCTTCTGTAATATCGACGACTAATAAAACTAAGCTCGCAGCTGCTAGAGCGAAATCAACCTGCTCTTCTACTGCTTCAGCAATGACTTTGGGAGTGAGGTTGGCTTTATATAATCCAATACCACCTGTATCCATCAAGGTGTAACGACCTTCAGAAATCTCAGCGGTAATTAAATCACGCGTTACTCCAGGCTGATCATGCACGATGGAAATACGTCGACCCACCAAAGCATTAAACAGACGGCTTTTACCGACGTTGGGACGGCCCACAATCGCAACTGCTCGAGATAATTCTGTTTTCCGTTCCATGTTGTACAATCAAAGCGTTACGACTCGTTAGCAAGCGAGGATGCTTACTTTCGATTGGGCAAGGTATCGAGGAAGCGAGCAATGCGTTCGCCTGCTTCATGAATACGCTCATAACTCGTCGAGAAAGAGGCGCGGCAAAAACCTGCACCTGCTTCGCCAAAAGCTGTTCCAGGAACCACTGCGACCTTCTGTGCTTCCAGAAGTTTTGAAGCAAAAGTCATCGAATCTAATCCCGTGCTGGTGATATCAGGAAAAGCATAGAAAGCTCCGCGCGGTAAGTGGCATTTTAAACCTAGTTCATTGAAGCGACGGACAATGAAGTCGCGACGTTCGCGGTATTTTTCGCGCATGTGCAACATGGAGTCACGACCATTACGCAAAGCTTCGACGGCAGCTTCTTGGCTGATAATCGGAGCACACATGATGCTGTATTGATGCACTTTGAGCATGCCATCGAGGACCGAGGCAGGACCACAAGCGTAACCGATACGAAAACCGGTCATTGCAAAAGCCTTGGAGAAACCGTGCAAGAATACTGTACGTTCACGCATACCCGGCAGTGAAGCGATGGAAACGTGGTCACCTTCAAAGGTAAGTTCCGAATAAATTTCGTCAGACGCCACGAGCAGATCTTTCTCGATAGCGAATTTAGCAATCTCTTCTAGTTTCTTACGATCGGCAGTGCCGCCCGTAGGATTCGTCGGGAAATTGAGAATCAGAATTTTGCAACCAGGTTGCCAAGCGGCACGCAAAGCTGCGGGATCGAGAGCGAATTGATCTTTCGCGGTTGTTTTAATCGCAATCGGCGTAGCGTGACAAAGTGTAACGCTGGGAGCGTAAGAAACGTAGCAAGGCTCGTGGTAAAGTACTTTGTCTCCCGGATTGAGGGTTGCGCGAAGAAGAATATCCAGCGCTTCGGAAACTCCGACGGTGACTAAGATTTCGCTCTCCGGATTGTAGGTAGGTCCGTAGAATTTTTCGACGTAGCGAGAAATCTCTTCACGCAGCTGGAGTGTACCGCGATTGTCGGTGTACGAGGTACGGCCTTTTTCTAAGGCAGCCATCGCAGCTTCACGGACATGAAATGGTGTAACGAAATCTGGCTCACCAATACCGAGGGAGACTGCGTCTTTCATTTTAGACACAATCGCAAAGAAATCTCGGATACCGGATTTGGGAAGTGACGCTACATGGCGCGCCACAAATCGACCAGATTCATCCATGAGTTAAAGATTAGGGACTAACGGAAGGTTGATCGCGATGAGCGCCGCTATCCGTAATAACGAAGCCATCTTTTTTGTATGCACGTAAGAAGAAGTGTGTGGAAGTACCTTGTACGCCATCGATGCGAGCGAGGCGTTCATGCACAAAGCCAGCTACTTTATAGAGATTATCAGCAGTCACCACGACGAGTAAATCGTAGCCACCGGACATCAGGTAACAGCTTTCCACTTGTTCAAATGCGCTAATGCGTTCGGCAATTCCATCGAAGCCACCCGCACCTTGAGTTTGGATTTTGATTTCGATAACGGCACGTACGCGACGCTCAGCTTCGAAGCTAGGATTGAGGACAGCGCGCCACCCCAGGAGGACGCCCTGCTTACGCAAGTCAGCCAACTGCGACTCGACCGCTGCTTGACCGAGATTCAAAATCTTTCCGATTTGTGCAGTGTCGAGAGGTTCTCCCTCGAGGAGTAATTTTAGGACGTTGTTCATAGTGGTGACGAGAAATTAGGCTTTAACCAAAGCGCGGCGGTGACGAACAGCTTGAGAAAGTTGTTCGAGAACGGGTAAAGTTTGCTCCCAAGAAATACAAGCATCCGTGATGCTGCAGCCGTAGGTTGAGGCGCTGTGGCCTTTCCAATCTTGGCGACCTTCGACGAGGTGACTTTCAATCATCACACCGCCAATAATTTTACTACCACGGGAAACTTGTTCAGCGATATCGGCAGCGACCACGGATTGGCGACGATGATCTTTGGAACTATTACCGTGGGAGCAATCGATGACGATACGCGTGGTGATGCCAGCTTTGTGAAGACGTGTTTCCGTATCGGTCACAAATTCGGAACCGTAATTAGGACCAGTGCGTGAGCCACCACGTAAAATCACGTGGGCATCAGGGTTTCCTGAGGTTTCAAAAATAGCGACGGCACCCTCTTTGGTGACTGAAGGGAACCAGTGAGACGAACGTGCAGACAAACAAGCGTCGACGGCGACTTGAATGGAACCATCGGTCCCGTTTTTAAATCCAACGGGCATAGAAAGTCCGGAAGCCAATTCGCGATGAATTTGACTTTCAGTGGTACGAGCACCAATGGCACCGTAAGCGACTAAGTCAGCCAAGTATTGCGGAGTGATCGGATCGAGAAACTCACTGGCTGAGGCCAGGCCAAGATTGGCGATGTCGGATAAAACTTTGCGACCCAGGCGAAGGCCGTCATTGATTTTGAATGAGCCATCAATTTCGGGGTCGTTGATTAAACCCTTCCAGCCGACTGTGGTGCGTGGTTTTTCAAAATAAACACGCATGATGACTAAGAGTTCTTTGCTATGCTTCTTGGCTTCTTTCAGCAGAAGCTCGGCGTACTGCATGGCGGCCTTAGGATCGTGCACGGAGCAGGGTCCAACGATGACGAGCAGGCGGTCGTCCTTACCGGATAAAATTGCGGAGACATCTTTACGGGCGCTGGCCACGACCTCGGTGGCATGTTCCGTCGGGCGCAATTCCTGTAGTAAGGTTGCGGGGGGCAGCAAAGGTAGGCGGCTGCGAATGCGTAAATCGTCCGTATTGTGGAACATAGGAATGTCCTTTCTTAAAGAAAAAGGGGTTAAATCAACGATACCTCAAGCCTTATGTCAATGAAACGTCCCATGTTGACGAATCGGCTTTTAGTATCAAAACTGTCTCAAATCAGCATGCCTAAGTCGCCCTCCAACGATTCCGCCGAACAATCTAACGCCTTCCGGGCTTACATTGCGGATAAGGGCTTGCGTGGGACGCGCCAGAGAATGGCCGTTTTTGATGCCGCCCGAGGCCTCAGTGGACACTACACTGCAGAGGAATTATTGAAAAAGGCTCGTTCGATTGATCGGACAGTTTCACGGGCGACTATTTATCGTGCCCTCCCCTTACTCATCGGCAGCAACGTGATTCGCGAAGTCGATGTCGGTCGCGATCACAAATATTATTTAACCGAAACAAGCGGAGCAAATTTCCGCGCACAGTTGTTGTGCGAGAGTTGCGATAAAATTTTAGAAGTCGAAGCACCCTTTATGGAATGGTATGGCAAGGCGGTGGCAGCCAAGCATGGCATGAAACCTATTTCACAAAAACTACAAGTGAACGCACTTTGCGAACCTTGCCAAAAACGAAAACCTTCTCGCGCATGAACTCTTTTCCCACCGGCAGCGTTTTTCCTCCACTCCCACAAGGCGGCAGTGTCCAAACGGAATTACAACGCGAAGTCTTAAAATTAAAAAAAGAGAAAGATGCCATCATCCTCGCGCATAATTATCAGTGCGAAGATATTCAGGTAGTGGCTGATTATGTCGGCGATTCCCTGGGTTTAGCCTACAAAGCAGCTGCCGCTAAAAATTCGACTATCGTCTTCTGTGGTGTGCATTTTATGGCCGAAACAGCCAAAATCGTCAATCCTACCCGAAGAGTTTTGTTACCGGATATGAACGCGGGTTGCTCGTTGGCAGATTCATGTTCGGCTGAAAAATTAGCGGCTATCAAAGCGGCTCAACCGAATCTTTATATTGTCGCTTATATCAATTGTAGCGCAGCGGTTAAAGCGTTGAGCGATGTGATTGTGACGAGCGGCAACGCCAGTAAAATTGTCGAACAAGTTCCTGCCGATCGTCCGATTCTTTTCGTGCCCGATCAAAATTTAGGAAGTTGGGTCTCGAGTAAAACCGGTCGCGCCATGCAACTCTGGCCAGGTAACTGTTACGCGCACGTCCAATTCACGCCCGCCGCGTTGCTCCGTGCCAAAGCTCAGCATCCGAATGCACCCGTGGTAGCACACCCAGAATGCACAGAAGCTGTTCGTGATATTGCCGATATGGTTTGCTCAACCGAGCTCATGGTCGATTGGTGTAAAAAACAAACGGCGGATACCCTTATCATTACTACGGAATCGGGCATGATACATCGATTACGCCGAGAAGTACCAAGTAAGACCTTTATCGCTGCCCCGACGGATCGTTGCTCCTGCAATGACTGCCGGTTCATGAAAATGAATACCTTGGAGAAGGTTCGTGACTGCCTTATCAGCGGAAAACCTGAGATTGTTTTGGATGAGAAAATCCGTGCCGCAGCAGAAATTCCTCTTCAGCGTATGCTGGAATGGAGTAAAAAGTAAAATTAACGCCATTTCGGCTTACTTATCGGAACAAAAAGGCCCTTTCCTTGTATACTATAAAGTATATTTTTACTATAATGCTTAATACTAGGGTAAATTACCATCAACAGAGTTTGACATATCTGTAATTATAATAACTTGTTTAAATTATAACTTTATGAAAATAGACCTCAATCCCTCCGACTATAACTCGAAAGAGCAGTTCGTCCGTGCTGCACTGGAGAAGGCACGGAATGCAGCACACCAGGCTTGGGACGAAGAATTTTCTGATCGCTCGAAAAGTATCGAGAAAGAAGTAGCTACCCTCTCCAAGACCGAGCTCACTCGTCGCCTCGTCAAGTTACTTTCGCGTTCCAATCGTGCCCGTGCCGTCATCAATGAATCGACGCGCGTTAAGGCCAAGAATTTACGTAAAAAGGGATTAAATGTTAAAGAAATTGCCGTCGAACTGGGCATTTCCATTCCCTCGGTCTACAATATTACCAAGGGGTAACTTGCCAAAAAGCCTCCCGTCGATAGTCTGACGGGATGCAAAAGTGGCCCTTTGCCGACCCATCTACTGCGTCAGGCACATCGCCTGTCCACGTCGGTGGCTCACTGGACCCCGAACTGATTCTCTGTGCCTATCATCATGGAATTTTTCCGTGGTTCAATGAGGACCAACCCGTCAAGTGGTGGTGTCCAGATCCCCGATTCGTGCTCCTACCTTCTCAATTACGCGTCACCGATAGTTTAAAGAAGGTAATGCGAAAGAAAGAATGGAGAGTGACGATTGATAAAGATTTTGAACGAGTGATGCGCGAGTGCGCGGCAGTGTATCGTCCCGGCCAAGGCGGTACGTGGATTAGCGAGGACATGATTAAAGCTTACGTTAAACTGCATCAAATGGGCTACGCTCACAGTGTAGAAGTTTACTGGGAAGACGAATTAGTTGGCGGACTCTATGGTATGGCACTTGGCCGAGTCTTCCATGGTGAATCGATGTTCCATCACAAGACCGACGCCTCCAAGGTTGGCTTTATTACCTTAATGCACCGACTGATTAGCTGTAATTTCTCACTCATCGACTGCCAAGTGCCCACGCCACACCTTGAAAGCTTGGGCGCAGCGCGAGTTAAACGAAGTATATTTCTCGACTTCATCAAAGCGCAAAAGGAATTACGCCCCGACGGACAGCCGTGGGTTAATCCTCTTTTAATTTCCGGGCAGCGTCTTGCTTAATACGAAAAACTTCACGCTCATAAACGCGCTCAACATTAAGGCATAATTGCTGAACGGTGCGACCATCAGTATAAACCGCAATACCAGCCTTCATATATGCCTTTTCGCGCTTCTTCATCAGCTCGCGGATTTTTACTTCGGGATCATCACCCTTCAAAAGCGGCCGTCTCGAAGTATTAGCGGTACGACGAATAATGGTATCCACCGAAGCGAAGAGAGTGATGACCACGCCTTTCGTTTTGACGAGGTCGGCCATGCCCTCAGGCACTACCAATCCCCCACCACAGGCGATGATGGCGCCAGAGGCAGGAATTAATTCTTCAATCACTTTTCGTTCTAAGGCTCGAAAATGTTCCTCGCCCTGCTGTGCAAAAATATCGGCGATACTCGCCCCGCCTAGTTTTTCCACTAAATCATCCGTATCAATAAAAGGCCTTTGCCAGCGATGAGCTAGTTGACGTCCTAGCGCAGACTTACCCGTTCCCATCATTCCCGCGAGAATGAGGTTAGGTAAAGTAGCATCATTAGGCCTATTTAGCATAAACGTACCCTACAACATACACCGATTGATGCTTACTACAACAGAAAGTCTCAAAATATATCATTTACTTACCTCTGCTTGCGAAAAGGGGTCTTTTACTTTAACGATAGAGAGCAATGATTTCGGAAAGTACGAACGAACGCCTCGAACAATCCAAGGCCATTGAAGCTACACTCGCCCAAACGCTCGATGTACCTTTTTACAAGCGTACCGACTGGAAAGAAGCGATGGAAAACGGTCCAAGGCGATGGACTGATCTACCGCGATTAACCAAGGCCGAGCTTCGACAACATTCTCCGCAAGATTTACTACCCCAAAGATTCAATTTAGAGAATCTAGTAGCACAAGGAATCATCGAAGAGGAGAGCACCTCAGGAACCTCCGGAGCGAGCGTGCGTGTGATCTTCGGAATCGCATGGTGGGCCGAACAAGAAGCCAAAGCCTTTCAACAAAATGATTTAATCAAGAAACTCATAAGCGAGAAAGGCACATTAAAACGTGCGGTTTTCACGACACCAGGTTGCAGCGGGGTGAGTTGTTTCGCTCGCTGGCTCAACTTTGAGCAACGCATCATCGGAAAAACACTCTACGTTAACCAATCGCGCATCCCCTTCAGCATCCCCGAAGATAAAATGAAGATCATGGCGAGCGAGACGTCGCAGTGGCAGCCCGATTTTCTAGACGTCGATCCCGTGCACGGAATGTGGTTCGCTCTCTATTGTGAGCAGAATAAAATTCAGTTCCCTTCCCTCAGGTTTATCATTTCCAGCTACGAATACACCAGTGCGGTTCACCGACGCATCATGGAACGCGTGTTCGGAGTTCCCGTCATCAATTTATATGGGTCGAGCGAGACGGGACACCTACTCATCCAAAATGGCAGCGATGAACTCATTCCGAGTCCTAAAACGGCTTATCTAGAACTCGTCGGCACCGATACCCAAGGCGTCGGAGAACTTCTCGTTACCACTCGTACCAATCCATACTTACCCTTGATTCGCTATGAGATTGGCGATCTCGCGGAAGCCACGGCCAACGGATATCGCATTCACGGAAGAAAGCGTGATGCCTTAATCGGTGACCATAAGAATATTATAAGTACCCGCCAAGTGGATGAAGTTTTCGCTGACTTGAAAAATATTTGTCATTATCAAGTTCGCCAATCCACCGATGGCAAAGCTGAGGTGCTGCTCATGCCTGAAAATCCTGATTTATCTATCGAAGAAACGGCGACTCAGGTGACGGTGCGCTTAGAAAAACTTCTCGGGAGTTCCGTAAATACATCCTTTGTATCGCTGATTACGCCTGAGAATTCAGGTAAATTCCGCCTTACAGCCCGCGTGGTTTAAGTTTTTTGGACGAAAAGGACTTAATTTATTCAATTTCTCTGCTTCGGGCTGGAAATACTCCGCATTCTTGCCCAATCTTCGCGCTACTACGATGGAAGTTTATATCGACGGAAAATTTTATCCTAAAGCCGAAGCCAAAATCTCTGTCTTCGACCACGGCTTCCTTTATGGCGACGGCATCTTCGAAGGTATCCGTCTCTACAAGGGTTGTGTATTTCGTTTAGACGAGCACCTCGAGCGACTCGAGATGTCCGCCAAGGCTCTTTGCCTGAACATGCCTTGGACACGCAAAGAGATCTCTGACATCGTTTGCGAGAGCTGCCGTCGCAACAAACTGACTGACGGTTACATCCGTCTCGTAGTTTCTCGTGGATTTGGCGACTTGGGCCTCTCTCCTAAAAACTGTCCTAAGCCTTCAATCATTTGTATCGCTGACAGCATCAAACTCTATCCCGAAGAATTATACACGACGGGTATGAAAATCATCACGGCCCCTACTCGCCGCGTAAGTCCAGCAGCGTTGCCACCGATGATCAAGTCACTGAACTACTTGAATAATATTTTAGCTAAGATGGAAGCCCAACAACACGGCTTCCACGAGTGTCTCATGCTCAATGAGCAAGGCTATGTGTCTGAATGCACCGGCGATAATGTTTTCTTAATCCACAAAGGCAAACTCATCACCCCTGCATCACACGCTGGAGCGCTGGTCGGAATCACCCGCCAAGTAGCGATCGAAGTAGCCCAGACCCTCAATATTCCTGTGGTTGAAACCAATATCACTCGTTATGACGTATGGAATGCTGATGAATGCTTCCTGACTGGTACCGCTGCAGAAGTTATCCCAGTGATTGAAGTTGATGCTCGCACCATCGGAACCGGTAAACCCGGCCCGCTCACTGCGAAGATTCTTACTGAGTTCCGCAAGAAGGCTTCGAAAGAAGGCACAATGATTAACTAGAGATTACTCAATAAAAAATCACTGCCCCACTTTGTTGTCAAAGCTGGGGCGTTTTTTTGTCTTTAAATCAGGCTCGGTTTTTTTGTCAGCTTGATCAAGCAATGGCGGAAACTGTAGGGCGAGGTCTGACTTCACGGGATCGGGTAAATAAAAATCTCCAATTGGTGAAAGACGTTTAATCTTAATCGTAGCGGTGATTCCCTGTGTTTCAAGGTTGTTGGAATTTTTGGGAGCGTTAAAATTAATTTCGCAGCTGATATTTTGTGTCGGTGGCCTGCCTAATAGTGTTTTAGTGTAAAAACCAGAACCGGGTCGGTATTTAAATTGCACAATACTCACTCCCTTTGGATTAGAGGTTAAAGGTAAACTCCACCTACCCGTTTCTGAAAAATCAGGCGGAATTAAAACAAAGAGTCGTCGAGTTTCCTGACTGGGATTACCGGGGTAGACAAAAGTCTTTCGCCATAATGGCCAATAACGACAGCCCTCTTCATCAATCACTTCAAACTCGCTTGGTCCTTTCGTCACCAGCCATTTCTCTTTCAATAAAGCGATTTCTTCGTCGGACAATTTGGCAACTTGAGTGCCCGTGCGACGCTGGGGAACTTCGTTCGGTGCAACATTCGCTGAGACGAGGGCGATGATTTCAATAGGTCCAGCCAGCTGTCCATCCACCCAAGCAATCACACCGTAGGGGATAGCGGTCATCGCGCAGGACAAAATGCTTCCAGCGACAACGGATCGGCCCAGAGAATTTTTAGTAGCTAATGCGGTCAACAGACCTGCGCCTGCGAAACCCGCTGCGTGAATGGCCATCGTGGTACCAAATCTCCACGATGCGATGACGTAGTCATCAGCTGAACCGAACCAACGAACGTATAATAGCATGAGCGAGGACCACACGATACCCAGTAGAGCACCTAATAAGGGGGCGTAGCGGTAGCCAAATTTTTCATATCCACGTGTCGCGCTTGCTGAGAGCAATGAAGCAATAACGCCGCTAAAGAAAATTTCGCTGGCCGTGTTGAGTCCGGTAAAAAGTGCTGCGAAGATTAAGAAACCCCAAGTAAACCAGTACGTGCGTGCGAATGCGATCATTCTCCCACAATCGTACCAGGCGGAACTACAGCGCCTTTTTTAACTACGATAACACCGTCACGGACAAAGAGTGCGTCGGTTTCCCATTTCTCGGGTAGACCGGTAGGTGCTAAACGACAGCCAGCACCGATCCGCGCATTTTTGTCGATGATGGCGTTTCGGATATAACAGTTTGGGCCTACGCCGATATCGGGTCGGCCTAAGTTATGATTTAAGACTGCGTCTTGTGGACGTTCAAAAGAGTCCGCACCCATCATGACGACATTTTCTAAATTACATCCGCCACGAATCACGGAACGAATACCGATGACCGAACGAGTGATCGTGGAGTCGTCGACAATCGAGCCACTGGCCATGAGAACCTTATTGACGCGGCAGCCGTTAAGTTTGGCCGTTGGTAAATAACTTGCGTGGGTGTAAATGGGATTTTCGCTGTCGAAGAAATCAAACGGCGGAACTGGATCCGTCAGCGTTAAATTACATTCCCAGAATGAACCCACGGTACCAATGTCTTCCCAGTAACCATCGAAGACATAACCGATCATTCGCTTGGAACCTAATAAGCCAGGAATCACTTCTTTACCGAAGTCTGTTTGCTTGGGGTCAGCCAATGCCTCGCGCATCATTTTGCCCGAGAACATATAAATACCCATCGAGGCTAAACAATATTTACGGTCGGATTTATCGGATAAGCGTGCACGAGCACTGCCCTTGAGAACAAGGGACTCAATCACGGCCGGGTCTTTAGGTTTTTCTACGAACTCCGTAATTTTCAAATCTTGGCCGACCCGCATGACGCCCAAGGCAGAAACTTGTTCCGCAGGCATTGCTTTGGCGGCGATGGTAATGTCGGCCGATGACTCGATGTGTTGTTTAGCTAATTCGGCAAAATCGAGACGGTATAACTGGTCTCCGGAAAGAATGAGCACCAGATCTTCGTCTTTTAAATTATAGTGGTGGAGATTTTGACGAACCGCATCGGCGGTACCTTGATACCAGGCTTCGCTATCGCCCGTTTGTTCAGCAGCTAAAATATCAACAAACCCACGCGCAAACCCATCGAACTTATAAGTTTGTTGAATGTGTTTATGTAACGAAGCGGTGTTGAACTGAGTTAAAACGAAAATTTGGTTAAAGCCGGAGTTTAAACAGTTACTGATGGGAATATCTACTAACCGATAATTACCTGCCAGGGGGACGGCGGGCTTACAACGATCCTTGGTGAGCGGATAGAGACGCGAACCACGACCACCTCCCATAATGATACAGATGACTCTCGGAAATGTACGCATAGGCAGTGCTGGAAGCATCGATGAGACTCCCGCGAGGCACAAGCGGAAAAACCAGAATGGTGGCTTGAAGGTTCACTCAAGTGTGTTTCCATCTGACCCGTCCATGGCGTTCGCTTTTCATATTCTCGGTACCAGCAGTTCAGGAAATTGCTCAATTTTACAAGCCGACGATACGCGTATCATGCTCGATGCAGGCTTCCCTGGCCCACGCCTCGAATCCTCACTCAGTAAAGTCGGCATCGAAGTCCCTGCCATTGATGCGATTTTTATCACACACGAGCACACGGATCATTGCATCGGTCTCACTGCCCTCCTCCGACAGAATCCTTTATTAAAAGTTTTTGCGAATCGGGAAACTGCGCGCCGCATTCAAGCCACGTTAAAGATTCGACCCAACTGGCAGATTTTTGAAACGGGAACGACGTTTGAGTTTCGTAATTTAAAAATCACTTCTATTCCCATTCCCCACGATGCCGCCGATCCCGTGGGCTTTGCCCTTGATTGCCCCCATGCAGACTCCGGCGGGCACAAACGCGTCACCTGGTTAACAGATTTAGGACATGCGACGGATGTGGTGCGACATCACTGCGCGCTGGCAGATATTTTAGTACTCGAAGCGAACTATGATGATGAGATGCTCGACTTATCGAAACGTCCGATCAGCCTTAAACAAAGAATACGCGGCAACCATGGTCACCTCTCGAATCAAGATGCTCGTGACTTATTACTCGGACTCAAAGAATGGCAGACGAGCCACTTATACCTCGGACATTTAAGCAAGGAATGCAATCGAACCATTTTGGTAGATGAAGTGATGCAGGCCGTAAGACATCACAAAGATGATCTTCAAGTAACGGTCATCGACCCACTTGAAGAAAATCCAGTTAGCTATTGGTAAATAACTTAGCGGGCGGGCGGGACAGGCACTTCATCGCTCGTCGCAGGCGTTAAGGGAGGCACCGGGACGTCGCTCGTCGCACGAACATTTGAACCACCGGCAACAATGCGTGCTAAGCGCTTAATAGCTTCACCACAGGCAGGCGAAGCAGGATTAATGTCTTGGGCCTGCAACCAGGCATTGAGCGCTGCAGCCTCAGCACCCTCTTTCTCAAATTTTTCCGCCAAGGCAATCAGTCTAGCATAGTCAGCAACCAGCGGAGCGATGTCGGAGCGAGTCTTGGCTAAAACTAAATCATCGGACTCCGTCTTGGATGCTTCGACTAAAACATCCCAAGCCAGATAAGGATTATTTTGTGATGCCAGGACAGAAGCTTTTTGAATATTGGCGTCGAGTTCACCCACGCGGTTAACAATTTGACGTAATTTATCACTGCGCGCCTTGTCCGAGGAAAGTGCTAAAGCGAATTCGAGTTTCTTATTAAAAATATCCCTCCACTTGGCTTCCGATACTAGGCGGTCAAACTCGGGGATCATTTGACCCATCTTGTCTTGGCGGCTGACCACTTGCGTGGCGAATTCTTTAATCTGCGGATTCTGGGGCCAGATTTTTCCAGCGCGCTCCAGAGCGGCTTCCGCTTTGACGGTATCACCCGTGAGGGCGGCCTGTTTAGCGGAAAGGATGGCCATGTTCGAACCGTTGATGGCGTTGTTTACCTTGGAAAGTATAGAGGTGCCAGGGAAGTCTTTCGCCCGGCCTTTAACCTTGTTTACGTAGCCTTCGACGTTGGCCAAATCGCGTTCATCGCCGATACGTTGGAGCTCACGCAGGTCGCGCCATAAATCGAGCATCTCACGTTTCTTAGCAGGGTCAAAAGTCATCACCATTGGTTCATATTCTCCGAGGAAAAAGGTTTCCTGCAGGCGTTCGAAAGAGGCGTAAATCTCGCCCTGTTTATGCAGGTCATCGACGGTCTTCATTCCTAAATTAACATCATTCATCGCTTCACGCGCTAAGGTATCGAGCGACTCAAGGGTTGGAACGAAATCGGAGACGGGGAAAAATTCTTTTACCTCTTTCGCACCTACTTTGATATTTTGATTAGCTCCTTTAAACAGCACGCGATAAAAGGCACTCGCGATGATGCAGTGACGGTAGCGACGTTGTAAAAGAAAACCGACCATCTGCGACTGGAATTCGACTTGGGCTTTTAATCCTAAAGCAGTCATCTCCGCATTCTTCGCTAAGATTTCCGCCTGAGTGCGGTTCTCGTCTTTAACGCGATATCCAAGTTCAGTGGTCCCTTGAGAAGTTTTCTTCAGCTTATTTCCGGTGCTACTAGTATCATCATTGGCTTCTTCGATTTTTTGCGCACGATTAATGACCACACCCTCCTGCATTTTACGCAGAGCTTCTAACTGATTCTTCGTGATGTTAAGATCCCTAAACTCTGCACGCATGGTCCAAATTTTCTTAACCTGCGAAGCAATCGTTAAACTATTATTTGCATCGATCTCGAATTGGGCAGCTTCGAAGAGCAAGTTAAAGGCCTCTTGCTGACTGGAGTAGTAGTTTGCCGTAGTGATGGCGTTGGGTGCTAAAATTTTTTCAATCTTATCGAGGATTTTGATATATTTTTCAACATCGTCGCTGGTTTGCGGCGTCTGCAAATAACGCTCAAAACGGGCCCGCATCAGGCGTGAATTTCCCAGATTAAAGGTCTTCCCCTTCCACTGCATGGAACCATTTTCCATATCGACCGAATCACTATTCACATCGAATAAGCGGTCCGCCCCACCTTCCACGGTTGAGCTCTTATAATCACCACTGGTGGTGGCCTTGGGCGGTTCGGCTTGCGCGAAGCCTGCCACCGTGAGTGCCGAAATAAAAATGAGATTAAAGAAGTGCTTCATGGGAGGGCTTTAGAATTTTTCGAGTTCTTCGACGACTAAAAGATCACGACTGACGCGGACCTTAAACTTATAGCGTTGTCCAACCTCAAAATTGTTTCCTCCATTGATAGGAACGAACACCGAGATACGTCCGGTACCACGGGAAGACTCGGTTGGCTTTACGGCGAGGATACGTCCTTTGCCTTCAACAAAGGAAAGCTGCTGTTCGATTTGGCAATCGAGACGATAGACATTACCCTGCATCGTCGCCCAATCCTTGCGGTAGCCGTCGACCGAGAAGGCGCTGAGATCGGCAAATTTTCCACCACCCGCTAAACGCGGTAAAACCACCGCGAGTAAAATCACGATTACCACAACGGGGATACCGAGCGCGTAAAAAATGGGTGGGACTTTAGACATATGAATTATAAATAAGTTAAGAAATTATTATGAATCAGCCTAACAGGCTTTGTGATTAGTTCCAGCGCTTTTGCTGGCAACCTATCACCACAAGGCAAACACCTAATAAACCCTGCACTAAAAGTAAAACCAGCGAGAGTGTCGGTGTGGCGATAAACGACGACTGATCGGGTAAACTGGATGTATAAGCCCCGTATAAGTCCGACGACATCATGGAATTCATGTACCCTGACCAACCCCAGTAGGCGTTGATAAAGGGGCGACAGATCCAAGTCAGTGCAGCGGGGAGCGCTAAGACGACACCCGATAAAGGTAATTGGAAACCGACCAAGTAGATGGATAACAGCGATGACTTTTCTGGCGAAGTCAGCATCGCCGAAAAACCGAGACAGACAATCGACATCGAAACGCACGTCGCCGCGAGTATCACGATTTGATCCGACCACGGACCAGGAAAGCGACAAATGATTTTTACGAACGCACACATCCAGGCCCCTTGGAAAATCGCAATGAGTGAAACGAAGGTAATTTTGGAAAATGCATAAGACCACGGACGCAGACCCGTCATCCGTTCTTTCTCATACAAAGTGCGCTCAGCAGAAATTTCACGCCCGCCATTGTTCGCGCCCATTAAGGTAAGCAGGATCACTTGGAACATGACTAAACCCGCCGCAAGGTTTGCCACCTGGGCATTGGAAATTTGCACCTGCAAGGCGTGTTGTACGTCCTGCATCGACGCGACATTGCGATCCATGGGAATTTTGAAAATATCCCAAGTACCTTCGATATTAAATATAATGATTAATAATGGAAACCCGAAGGTAATCGCCAAGGTCAGCCCCAGATATCCGGTATCGCGGAAAAAGAGTTTAAACCGGCGAGATAATAAGGTGAAGAATTGGGATACTCCGTCGGGAATTGTTAAGTCGGACGGCACAATAGTTGCGGGCGAAGTCTTCTTCACCTGGGCGTTAGCTTGATCGAAAGCTGATGGATTTTCGGCCTGATAAATCGCCCAACGTTCCCGCCAATACTCTAAGTTCTTTGTATTGAGTACTTCATAAAGTCTCAAGCCATCAGGGATACCAAAATAACTTAATAGTGATGATGGCGAACCTTGGAAGATAACATCCCCTTGATAAACGACTGTGACCCAATCGAACTGATTAAGTTTTCCTAAATTATGAATGATGCAGACGAAACTTTTACCGCGTGACTCTACTAATTGACGGAGCAGAGCGAGGATTTGGTCTTCCGATTGTGGATCGAGGCCCGAGGTCACCTCATCGCAAACCATGCACGCTGGATCAAGAGTGAGTTCTAAACCCAATGAAAGTCTTCGGAGTTGACCCCCCGAGAGTGACGAGACCCGTTTATCTTGGTGAACTGCAAGACCCGTGACATCGAGGACGGAGGTCAGTCGACGCTGCCTCTCCGCTGAATCAGGAACAGCCAACTCCAGGGCGTAGAGTAGAGACTCTTTAACTGTGAGTTGAGGTTGGGCGGTGGTAAATTGTGGAGCGAAGCCGACCTTGCCGATGAGATCTTCGGTACAGCGGATAACCTCATCGTTTAAGTAGGCCTCACCGGTTGAGGGTAGAATGCCTAAAATTGCCTTCATCAGTGTCGTTTTTCCGCAGCCTGATGGGCCAATCACTGCATTTAATCCATTAGGTAGAAAACGTGCTGTCGCGTGGTCTAAGATAAGCGGTCCATTCGGACCAGCCTGCACTGATAGATTTTGGCAACTCAGCATCGGGATGTAATCTTGCCTCGGAACCGACCCGCGTAAAGAATTAAGACTATGAGAAAATTTCTATTTATCGCGATAGCTCTGACGATTCTTAGTTCTGCCCCTCAGGCCACGGCTTTGACCATGAAGAAAAAGGCTGTGCCCAACGGTGGCATCTTTGGTATCGAAGTCTCGGGCACTGACTTATCGTTCTATGGACGTGCCGATCGCGTGATTTCGGTCTCATTCCAAGAATATACGACCGGAACTTTTATTGTATCAGAAGTCGTCATTGATATGTCGAATTCCAATCAACAACTGCGCATCTACAATACACGCTCGCCTGGATCGGCCGATGTGGCTGATCGCGCCAACCGTGCGAGTGCCGCCAATTCTGAAAATCGCGGACTCAATCCCGCCGACGCAACCAAGTTGCCGATTCCTAGCCAACTCTCCGCCCTCGAATCAAAAGTCACTAATATAACTTCTGGCACGACCAATGGTTTGGTCGTCAAAACCTACCCTTCCACCACACACGCGAAAACGATAGAGATGTCGGTCAGTTCAAAAGCTGAACTTAAAAGTTTTTACAATGCATTCAAGAATCTCCTGTGTGGTACGGCCATCCCTGCGAGTTCAGGAACGACCACTGAGACCACGGATGCAGAGGGTGCGGCCACCATCAATCAAATCGGTGGAACCATCTTTATCATTAAGTAAATCAGGGCGTAAAAGCGTCCTATCCTTACTTTAACTCAATTTTGATAACTCCGGCTTGACCGTCCCCAGTGTAACGGCTTGCCTTCGACTTTCATCCTATGGCCACCCTTCCTGTAAATCGTATTAAAAAGAAAAATATCATGAGCTACAACGGTGAGCTCTGTATCGTTCTTGAATGTCTCGTTCGCACCCCTCCGAACAACGCTTCCTACGTTCAAATGGAACTCCGCTCCATCAAAACCGGTGCTAAAATCCCCGTACGTTGCGGCATTGGAGTCAGTTTCGAAGTTTTCGACAATTCGAACAAGTCCCTCGAGCTTTCCTATCAAGCGGATGGCAACTACGTTTTCTCCGACCCCAACACGTTCGAGGAGTTTTACATTTCCGAATCCTCCCTCGAAGACTCAAAAGAATTCCTCATTCCTGGAACTTCCTACATGGTGCTCTTCGTTGAAGACCGCCCAATCACCGTCGACCTTCCTCCATCGGTAACCGTTAAAGTCCTTGAAGCTCCTCCCGCGGTTAAGGGTGACACTGCTGGTAACGTCCAAAAAACCGTAGTCTGTGAAAACGGACTTAACGTAAACGTTCCCCTCTTCATCAAGGAAGGCGAAATGATTAAGGTCAGCACCGAGAACAAAGAGTACCTCGGTCGCGCTTAAGACTCGATTTAGCCAACTTATACGAAATAACCCCGGACATCGGGGTTCTTTCATTTACGGCCATATCACCCAGACTTGGGGGTTAAAGTTATCTGTAGTCCGACCAGGATTCGAACCTGGACAAGGAAAACCAAAATTTCCTGTGCTACCGTTACACCATCGGACTGCAGACCCGCACTAAAGTGCTTTTGGGGGTAGAAAGTCAAGCGTGACAAGGCGAAGATTGACGAGAACGGCTCTCTCGTACATCTCCCCTATATGCCCGCAACTTCCCCAAACCAGCCGAAGTATCGCCGAGTAGTCCTCAAGATTAGCGGGGAGGCCCTTCGTAACGACCAAACCGGACAAACGATCGACAGCGATGTCCTCGACCGTCTGGCCGAAGAGTTGAAATCTTTGAAGGCCATCGGCACCCAAGTAGCCGTCGTCGTCGGTGGTGGAAATATTTTCAGAGGACTCGCGGGTGCACGTTCCAATGGCACCGATCGCACCACGGGCGATAACATGGGCATGCTCTCCACGGTCATCAACGGTCTCGCGTTAATGGATCGCTTGGAAAAATCCGGACTCGATGTTCGCGTCATGACCGCCATCCCGATGGACCGTATCGCTGAACCTTTTATTCAACGTCGCGCGACTCGTCACTTAGAACAGGGTCGCATTTTAATTTTCGTCGCGGGCACTGGAAATCCTTATTGCACGACCGATTACGCAGCTGCACTCCGAGCCAATGAAATCGGGGCCGATGCTATTCTCAAAGCCACTAAAGTAGATGGCATCTACGACAAGGATCCGCACAAACATAAAGACGCTAAACGTTTTACACACATTACTTACCAAGACGCTCTGACCCAACGCTTGGGCGTGATGGATGCCGAGGCATTCTCACTCTGTGAGGCTAACAAACTTCCGATCATTGTGTTTTCAATGTCGGATCGCGGCGCCGTTAAAAAAGTAATCATGGGCGAGTCCATCGGAACACTCGTAGGTTAATTTTATGGATATTAAAAAAATTATTAGCGACGGCACACTCGGCATGAAGAAAGCAGTCGAATGGACAGTGAATGAATTTAATTCATTACACACTGGCAAAGCTTCACCCCAAATGGTCGAAAACATTCAGGTTCATATCGAATCTTACGGTATGACCCAGCGCCTCAAAGACATGGCGGCGATCACCACCCCCGACGCCCGCTCTATTGTCGTTCAGCCCTTTGATAAAGCTGTGATGGACGACATCCGTAAAGCTATCCAGTCCGCCAATATAGGGATCAATCCCGTGCCCCAAGGTAACTTTTTAAGATGCCCCGTGCCCGAACTTTCTGGTGAACGTCGCCAAGAAATGGTGAAAGTCTCTCATCGTATGGCCGAGGAAGGCAAAGTCCGCCTTCGCAATGCCCGACGTGATGCTCTCGAAATCGCCAAAAAAGGAAATAAAGATAAAGTCGTTACGGATGATGACTTGAAGCGCATCGAAAAAGAAATTCAGACCCAGACCGACAATTGGGCCAAAGAAATCGACAAGGCTCTGAAAACGAAAGAATCCGAACTCACTGGAAACTAATCCAGCGAGTCAGCGACTCACTCGATTCACTCACCCAGTGTAATCATTTTAAATTTATGAATATTCACGAATACCAAGCTAAGGAACTTTTTGAGAAGTTCGGCGTCGCCACTCCCAAAGGTGTGGCCGTCAGCTCCGCTCAAGATTTCGAAGCCGCACTTAACAAAATCAATACCTCAAGCGGTATTATGGTGAAATCCCAAATCCACGCCGGTGGTCGCGGTAAAGGCACCTTCACGAATGGATTCAAAGGTGGCGTAAAATTCTCACCCACCAAAGAGAAAGCCCTCGAAAATGCCAAAGCAATGCTGGGTAATACTTTAGTGACCGCGCAAACGGGCCCAGAGGGTCGCAAAGTTCAAACCCTCTATTTCACCGAAGCTGCGAACCTCGGAAAACGTCCCGACGGTCGTGATGATGAATATTATTTAGCCATTCTTCTCGATCGCGCAACGTCTCGCCCCGTCATCGTAGCCTCCACAGAAGGCGGAATGGAAATTGAACACGTTGCCCATCACACTCCTGAGAAAATCTTTAAGGTTCAAATCGACCCTGCTGTCGGCATCCAAGCTTATCAAGCACGCCAAATTGCATTCGCTCTCGGTTTCAGCGGCGAGTTATTCAAACAGTGCGTAGCTTTGGTTACTAAGCTTTACCAATTCTACTGGGACAAAGATTGTGCCATGGTGGAAGTGAATCCCGTGCTCGTGACCCAAGAAGGAAAACTCTTAGCACTCGATGCCAAAGTTTCGTTCGACGACAACGCACTCTTCAGACACCCAGACATCGTAGCATTACGCGATTTAAACGAAGAGGATCCTAAGGAAATCGAAGCTTCTAAATTTGGTCTATCGTACATCGCCCTCGACGGAAATATCGCCTGCTTGGTCAATGGCGCCGGCTTAGCGATGTCCACGATGGACATCATTCAACACTTCGGTGGCAGCCCTGCTAACTTCCTCGACGTCGGTGGCGGCGCGAGCAAAGAACAAGTCACAGCCGCTTTTAAAATCATCTTAGGCGATCCCAATGTTAAGGGCATTATGGTCAATATTTTCGGCGGTATCATGGATTGTAATGTGATCGCCACGGGAATCGTTGAAGCCGTGAAAGAAACCGGACTCAAACTCCCACTCGTGGTTCGTCTCGAAGGCAACAATGTCGAAGCCGGCAAAGCGACCCTCGCGAATAGCGGACTGACAATTGTGTCAGGTGATACGATGGCCGACGCTGCACAAAAAATCGTGAAACTCGTTAACCAAAAATAATTACTCTTTAAAATGTCTATTCTCGTTCACGAAAAAACACGCGTCTTAGTTCAGGGCATCACCGGAGATTTCGGTGGTCGCCATGCTCGTCTTTCCATCGACTACGGTTCGCAAATCGTCGCCGGCGTCACCCCTGGTAAAGGCGGACAAGTCTTCGAACACAACGGCGTGAAAGTTCCTATTTTCAATACGGTTGCTGATGCTGCCAAACAAACGGGCGCCACAGTGTCTGCGATTTTTGTACCTCCACCCTTTGCGGCGGATGCGATTCTCGAATGTTTTGATGCGGATCTCGACCTCGCTGTCGCTATCACCGAAGGCATTCCCGTACGCGATATGGTGCGTGCAAAACGAGCCATGCAAGGCCGTCGTACCCGCTTAATCGGACCTAACTGCCCAGGAGTCGTAACTCCTGGACGTGGTGACAAATCTCACGGTGGCTGCCGCATCGGCATCGCCCCTGGCTACATTCATAAGCGCGGAAAAGTCGGAGTCGTTTCCCGCTCAGGTACCCTCACCTACGAAGCCGTCTGGCAACTTACATGTAAGGGACACGGACAATCCACCTGCGTGGGTATTGGTGGCGACCCCGTCAATGGCACCTCGCACCTCGATGTGATTAAACTCTTTAACGAAGATCCTGAAACCGAAGCGATTATCATGATTGGCGAAATCGGTGGCAGTGCTGAAGTTGAAGCCGCCCGCTGGATCAAAGCGAACTGCAAGAAACCGGTCGCTGGTTTTATCGCTGGTGCCACCGCGCCTGCGGGTCGACGCATGGGTCACGCCGGTGCGGTCATCGGCGGAGCTGAAGATACCGCCGAAGCCAAGATTAAGATATTCCAAGAATGCGGTATCTCGGTTGCAGCGACTCCGTCCGACATGGCTGATGCATTATTACGCGTCTGGCGCGGATAATTCATTTAAACTCCATCAAAAAAAAGCCCGTTTTCACGGGCTTTTTTGTTGGTTCGAACTTAAAGTCGAATGCCGAATTTTTCGAGTAAGCGGGCTAAATCATCATCACCTTCATAACTAATAATGATGGTACCCTTTTTGCCCTTACGGGTAACTTGCACCTTAGCCGATAAGTGTGAGGCGATTTTCTTTTGAACATCTTCGACGACCGTTTTTTCTTTGTCGCGGTGAATCTTCTTTTTGTCAGTGACAAAAGTTTTTACCAGCGCTTCGGTCGCACGAACGGATAAACCGTCTTCAACGACTTTACGTGTAGCCTGAATGCGGTGAGCAAGATTCTCAATCGCGAGTAAAACCTTGGCATGACCGGCGGAGATTTGTCCTTTTGACAGGTAACCTTGGATTTCACGATCCAGTGAAAGGAGTCGCACCGAGTTGGCGACCGTCGCACGAGGCTTTCCGAGGCGATCGGCGACAGCTTCTTGCGTCAGAGAAAAATCGCGCATCAAAGAAGCGATACCCAAGGCTTCATCAATCGGATTTAAATCTGAGCGTTGTAAATTTTCGACTAAAGCGAGCACCGCACTCGACGCATCGCTTGCTTCCAAGATTCGAGCGGTGATTGTTTTCTGTCCAAGTAACTTGAAGGCGCGGAAACGACGTTCACCTGCGATTAACTCAAAGCCGTCTTTGGTTTTGCGAACCACGACCGGCTGTAAAAGGCCTTCTGACCTAATAGATTCGGCTAGTTCCTTCACGCTGGCTTCGTCGAATTCACGACGAGGCTGACGGGGATTAGGTACAATTTGAGTCAGTAATAATTCCGATAAAGTTAAGCCAGGTACTGCGGCTGCGGGAGCGACGACGGGGGTGACTTCTGCGTTGGTCTTGTTAATACCACCACCGATGAGAGAACCGAGTCCACGGCCGAGCGATTTTTTGGGAGGAGTTGCCATGTTAAATTATTGGGCGGGAGTTTCTGATTGAGGAACGAAAATTTCGACGTCGGCTTTGAGAGCAGCGGCATTCGGCAATTTGTTCGCCTGTAAAATCCATTCCGTTTTTGAATTAAATCTCTTCGCGATACGTGTTACCGAATCACCACGAACTACTTTATAGGTCACACCGGTTTGGGGCATTTCTGTAGTGGCGGGTTCTTCGGTTGATACGGGAGTCTCGCCATTCGTGGCGGGGGTAGCAGATTTAGTCTTAACTGGAGCGGTATTACTTTTTGTTAAAGTGGCATTCACTTGGCGGGTGAGTTCGGCTAGGGCCGCATTCACTTCTTTCGTTTGATTTTTTAGGCGACGATCCACTTCGTCTAAAACTTCTTTACGCTGTTTCGCGTTAGCTTCGCTGGCTGAGCTCGCGGGAGCGGCTGAAGCTCGCTGACGTGACAAAGATTCACGTAAGTCCTGATTTTCTAATTTAAGTTTTTCGACTTCAGTTTTTAAGTCCGCAAGATCCTGTTGCATGCCCGCCAGTTGGCTGGATTGGGCCCCAAGGGGGGTGAGACTCATCAGAAGGAAGGCTAGTCCGAGACGCATGGGCAGAGTAAAATCAATCTTCGCACCGCTGGCAAGGGACTTAACACGTGTTTAGGGCTTATGACTAGGTTTCCTTTCTCGCCCCACGGGTCGGAATTTATCTAACTTATGAAAAGATGGCCAAAATCCTTGTAGCCCTTTCTGGTGGCGTTGACAGCGCCGTCGCAGCCTTGCTCCTCAAACAGCAAGGCCATGAGGTGCATGGTGCCTATTTCAGAACGTGGATGAATGAAGAAGGCCTGCCCTTCCCTGGTGAATGTCCCTGGGAGGACGATGTCCGTAACGCCCAAGCTGTCGCCGAACATCTGAAGATACCATTCAAGATTATCGACCTCGTTAAAGACTATCGGGATAAGGTGGTTGAATACTTGGTGGATGGATACCGTCGTGGGCTTACTCCGAATCCAGATATTATTTGTAATCGAGAAATGAAATTTGGCGTTTTTCTCCAACGCGCATTGAGCGAAGGCTATGACGCCATTGCCACGGGGCATTATGTACGTCGACGGGCCAACGCTGATGGCACCTTCGATTTAATGGAAGGAGTCGACCCACAAAAAGATCAGTCGTACTTCCTAGCGTTACTCCGACAAAGCCAAATTGCCAAAGTGCACTTTCCGGTTGGCGATTATACCAAGTCGCAAATTCGCAAACTCGCCGAGGAAGCTCATTTGCCCAATGCTAGCCGAAAAGACAGCCAAGGTATTTGTTTTTTAGGACAAGTGCCCGTTCAGGATTTCCTCGAAAAGCATATCCCTGATCACCCCGGACCCATTGTTAAGGCGGACGGTAAAACGATCGGACAACATCGTGGATTGCATCGCTATACCATCGGCCAGCGCAAAGGAATCGGACTGCCCTCTAATACCGACAACGAATACTTCGTGGTGACGAAAAAGGATTTCAGCACGAATACGCTACATGTAGCCTTCGATAAACCAGGGACACCTGATTTATATACGAACGAAGCCAAAGCCTATCATTTCACTTGGATCAATAAGCCCGTAACCACCGAGCAGGATATTGAAGTTCGGGTTCGCTATCGCGACGATTCCACCTGGGCTAAATTTACACCCGCGGCGGATGGTAGCGTGACATTCAAATTTAAAGAAACGCAAAGAGGATTAGCTCCTGGGCAAGTGGTAGCGCTCTATCACGACCAAGTTTTGTTGGGTGGTGGAATTTTTATTTAAGTGCGAGGATGACTTGACCTTACGCCCGACTCATTGAACCGTTGGGCATGGCTCAAGGTAATGTAGTTAACCAAATGTTTTCAGGCATTGCCTCAAGGTATGACTTAGCCAATCGAGTTTTGAGTCTAGGACTCTGTGTTCTATGGCGAAATCGACTCATTGCGAGCGTAGCTGAGCTTAATCCCAAAGAAGTGGTCGACCTGGCCACGGGCAGTGGTGATGTCGCCATCGCCATGAGTCAGTCCCTACCATCGACCACCAAGATTACAGGGTATGACTTTTGTGAACCCATGTTGGACATTGCGAGAAATCGGGCGGCGCATGAAAATAAATCAGTGAAGTTCCTCACCGGAGATTGCATGAAGTTACCCATTGCCGATGAGAGTTGTGAAGCGGTCACGATTGCCTATGGCGTCAGAAATTTTGAGAGTCGTGAACAAGGCTTAAAAGAACTAGCCCGGATCACTAGAAAAAGTGGAACCGTTTTTATTTTAGAGTTCTCCCAACCCTCAAAACTCTTTTGGCCAATCCACTTTGTGCATGTACGGATTATTTCACCAATCTTAGCAGGTATTCTAACTGGGGATTTCGGTGCTTATCGTTACCTTGGATCGAGCATCGCCGATTTTCCAAATGCAGAGGGTCTGGCTTGTGAACTTAAAATAGCAGGTTTCAGCGAAGTGAGCTATGAACAGTTTTTGTGTGGTACCGTTGCACTTCATTGGGCAAAAAAGTGATTTATTAAAAATTCCTTGCCATAAACCGAGGAGTCCGTTCATTTAACCGTCCACTGGGCTCGTGGTGAAATGGATATCATTTCTGACTACGGATCAGACGTTTGGGGTTCGAATCCCTACGGGCCCACCACTTTAAGCGACACCCTCGAGAATACACCCTCAGGGTCAGTTATTATAAAATTATTATTGATTTTAATTTTAAGTTTTTTTTACAATTAAAGTCTGCACTCATGCGTCAACTCCCGCTTCTAGCATTCATCGCAGGCATGTTACTCTTCCTCATCTTAGTCGGTTGCGATGAAGATGCCCCTGGCGGTTCTGAGTGGAGCACCGGAGATGTTCCCGCGATGCCCGTGTCCCAATAGACTAGTCGAGCAACTTAGGGGTGGGATCGGGTAATTTATTTCCTGTTGGGTAAATATAGGTTCGGTCTTCGAAATTTCGTAGTTCCAAGATACCATCATGGATGGCCTGGACATATTCTGGATTGATGGGGATTTTGCCCCCGCCGCCTGGTCCATCCACGACTAACTGTGGGACGCTGTAGCCGGTGGTGTGTCCACGTAATCCACGAATAATTTCGATTCCCTTTTGAATCGGAGCACGAAAATGGGTCGATCCTTCAATCAAGTCACAAGCGTAGAGATAATAAGGCCGTACACGGATCATTAAGAGTCGATGCACCAGAGACTTCATGACTTCGACACTATCATTGATACCATTTAATAAAACGGACTGATTTCCTAACGGCACACCGGCGAACGATAAGCGCTCGCAAGCTATAGCGAGCTCTTGGGTAATTTCTTTGGGGTGATTGGTATGAATGCTCAGCCAGATCGGCCCGTGTTTACGAAAAATTTCTGCTAACTCTGGCGTAATTCTTTGGGGAAGGAAAACCGGGATGCGTGAACCCATTCTAATAAATTCAACATGGGGAATGGCGCGTAGGCGACCGAGCAATGAATCAATTTTGGCATCGGAGAGTAATAAAGGATCACCGCCTGAAATCAGCACATCGCGAATCTCGGGGTGGCTCTCAATATATTTCAAGCCTTGCTCGAGCTCGGGATGGAAATCGTAGGACTGTGCGTTCGAGACCAGTCGACTCCGGGTGCAGTAGCGACAGTACGAAGCACACCGATCGGTTACTAAAAACAGAACGCGGTCGGGATAACGGTGGACGATTCCTGGAACGGGCATGGTACCCTCTTCGCCGACTGGGTCGGATGATTCACCCGGCGCAACGTAGGATTCTTTGATATTGGGAATGACCTGTTTGCGAATCGGGCATTCAGGATTTTCCGTATCAATCAGATTAAAAAAATACGGGGTGATGGCTAACGAAAGTTTGTTGGCGGCGAAGAGGCAGCCTTCTTTTTCATCAGGGGAGAGCGTCATCAACTGCTCCAGCTGAGCCAAGGTCGTGATTCGGTTTCGCAACTGCCACGTCCAGTCGTTCCAATCTTTTGCTGGCACATTCCCCCACAGCCCTTGCCCTGAATACCAGTTTTTACGTTGATCGAGAGGAAACATGTAAATGGATTCAATAAAACTAACCCAAATAACTTATCACGCAAACCGTGAATGGTTTATTTAATCTTATGTCAGTGGGTAAACACATCAGGTTAATGACATGCGAGATGACTGAAATCTATGAGCAGACCTCTGCAAAATCTGAAATAAATCAAAACCTTCACAAAATAGGGTTAAATTGACCTATTTCTCCCCAGTCAGCGCCCTATTCCGTTTGCTCTCTTGGCCCCAAGTATCCTATTTAGAGGCATGTCTGTTACGAAGCCACGCTTCACTTTAGAGTTCGAAAAGCCCATCCGCGAGCTGGAGGACAAAATTGCTGCCCTCCGTGCCTCATCGGAATCCGCGGGCATCAACGTCACCAAGGAAGTAAATTCCCTGGAGGCGAAACTCGCGCAAACTCGCCGCGATATTTACGGCAACCTCAACCCCTGGCAGCGCGTACAATTAGCGCGTCACCCTCGTCGCCCCTACTCGCTCGACTACATCAATATGTTGTTCGACGACTTCCAGGAGCTGCACGGCGATCGTCTTTACATGGATGACGAATCCACTGTAGGCGGTACGGCATTTTTCGAAGGTCAACCCGTGATGGTTATCGGACAACAAAAAGGTCGAGACACCAAAGAAAATTTACGTCGTAACTTCGGCTGCCCTAATCCTGAAGGTTATCGCAAAGCCCTGCGTCTGATGAAGATGGCGCATACTTTTAAATTACCGATTATTACGTTAGTCGATACTCCCGGCGCGTTTCCCGGAATCGGATCAGAAGAACGTCACGTGGCTGAAGCCATTGCTGTCAACCTCCGTGAAATGAGCCAGTTCCAGGTTCCGATTATCACTTTCGTTATTGGCGAAGGTGGTTCAGGCGGCGCCCTCGGTATCGCTGTCTCTAATCGTGTCTTTATTTTAGAAAATGCCTACTACTCGGTGATCTCCCCAGAAGGTTGTGCGGCGATTCTCTTTAAAGACCGTGCCCATGCACCGAAGGCCGCAGAGGCACTTCGCTTAGACGCACCCAACCTCGTCAAACTCGGGGTCGTTGACGGCATTGTGAAAGAACCTCTCGGCGGCGCCCAAGAAGATCCAGCAGCTACGAGTTCCAATATTCGTAAAACTTTACGCGAGACCCTCAAACAACTCGAAAAACTCTCTGGCGAAAAATTAGTCGCAGAACGTTATGCCAAGTTCCGCAAAATGGGTGTCTACTCCGAATAAGTTTAATATTAACTTATAAAAAAGGCGTCTGAATTAGACGCCTTTTTATTTTATCCACCCCCGTTACCGAGGAGTCGAATATAGCGAGTGTAATTTCTTCCGTACTGATTCACAATTCGACGGTAAGACGCATTATTTTTCAGTGTAACACCTTGAGTACTCTGAGTATTACCATCGAGTTTTTGTAAGGCACGTAATTCCTTGGAACCTTCAGGGGTTAATACGGTTATCGAAACTTCAATAGCCTTAAGTGTATAAGGCAAATAAGGTAGTGCTGCGGCGGAGGGCGTCGTTGTCGAGCTAAGCGCGTCAGGATAAATCCGATCTGAATGTATTCTTAGACGTCCAACGAAAGAGTCATACGGATGAGGCGTTTTGGCGCCTCCCACTCCTTTGTTATCTGTCCAACGCAAGGCGGCGGCATTCGAATCGGTGCCTGCGGTAATACTCGCACTGTAAGCAGCTGGATATCCAGAAGCAGAAAATTTAAACGTCGTATCAGTAGTCTCGGCTATCACCGGTCGAAGCAACTGAGCGGGACGTTTGAGAGGGTCGGTGCGTGCCCCTGTAACGGTTGAAGTATCTGGTAGAGATGAAGTACACCAGAAAGTGAAATTCATCGCGACGACGTTAGATGCAATGAAGTTGGACTGATCCAACGTCCAACAGGGAGGGTCAGCATTCTGGCGGAAATCAAGTAGGATACGTGAATCTGCTTTGATATCGCTATAGTTAGCAAATGAGCGCGCCGTAGCACTGCTGGCATCACCAAACCAATAATTCCATGGCGACTTTGGAGCGGCCGCCGTTGACTCCATAATCTTTGGAATAGCCTCACGGAAAGTATTCTCGGGATCGATGATGGTACGGTAGACACCGTAAACTTGTTGCAGAGGATCGCCGGGAGCATCAAACGGCGAAGACTGACCGATGCGATAGGCTATCGCGCAGACATCGCCCTTGAGCGCAACACGTGGAGAGGTCGTGGAAGGTGCCCAGCGCGGACGGTCCGGCGGCGATGCAAACAACATGATGATGGGTTGATCAGCCGCTTGGATATCACCAATTTTCGACGAAGAAGAGGTTGCACCAGACGGTGACCGTGCAGTTGTCGGGATTACCACCTCCATCCAACAACGTCCATCGGGACGAATCATCGCACTTTGAAAATCCCCTTCCATCGCATCGAGTACGCTACGTCCTTCAGACTGCGTGGTTAAATCAGCTACGGCCCGATCGTAGGCCTTGAAAGTATCCGACGCAATCGTCACCACAGCCAAAACTATCACAATCATGATAGCCGTCGAAACCATGACCTCGATTAAAGTAAAGCCGCGACGTGAGATGGTGGAGATTGCAGACTTCATCGACTAATAATTATATTTTGAACAAGTACAGGGGTCTCTTCTCTTTCGGTGAAACCAGTCTTACTTGCGTTAGTTTTTTCTGAATAATCGTGAGGGAAAAATTCTGCAACCACGGGCAAATATGCTAAAGCGTAGAGATTGGAGTCGGGCAATGTACCTGTGCCAGTCCAGGCTGTGCTCGATGGCTCAAGTGTGGTCGCATCAATCGCACAGCGCTGCCCAATGAGTAATTTTGAAATCGAGAGTCTGACACGCATCGGCGTACCAACGACATTACGTGCAGTAGCAAAGTTGGGAGGAAATGAATCATTTTCGCAAATGGCGACCTCCATGACAGAAGGATTAGAGGTCACATTATAGGTCACGACATCACCCGCAACGGTGGTCTCGCTGGAGGACGGTAAAACTTTGCGCTCATAAACATAGAACCACACACCCTTGGCAGAGGTATCGGCGGCTTTAAGAAGGCGATAAGAGATATCGAAATTAGTTGCTGGAGACGTGGTGGGATTCGGATCCAATGCAGTCTTGTAGGCAGCTGCTTGATGAATATAGACTGTGTTCGCTGAGGTCGCACCGGTGGTAGAATTTAAATAAACAATCGAACGAGGATTATCGAGAGCACCAATCAAACGAGTAACGCCTGAGAGCGCACGATTGGTCTGCATGATATCGTCCACCTGTTGGAACGTGGAACCAAGAATGCCAACTAAGGATAAAATCGCCATACCCACGATACCGATCGCAAGCGTCACTTCAACGAGTGAGAATCCGCGACGGGTCGAGCTAAGTGTTGAGGAAGATTTCATTATTTAAGTTCTTTTTTGGTATTAATATCATCCGAGTCGTTGGAGATAACAACATCGCCATTAGGACGAACGGCCACAATGGCGAATTGTCTGATATTTGTGATATCGAGTTCAGCAGTTTTACCATCACTGCGTAAAGCAGCATTGGCAAAGACCAAGACCACTTTTCCGAGATGATTAGAGGCACCTGTGCTTTGTAATTCCATGTAATACCAACTCTTACCCCCCGCATTGAGGGCCTGGGGCTGGTTAACGGGAGTAAACAACATCTTGGGCGGACTGGTCGTAGTATCTAAGACACCTGAGGACGCCGTATCGGCAATCGGCCCAATGACACTGTACTGATTATCAGTTAAAACTGCTCTCACACCGCCATCATCAACCGGACCGTTAATCGTGGTCGTGGATCCCTTGGGTGGAATAAAATAAACGCCATTCGGGAGATTGGTGGGCTGTTCTGGCGCAAACCAAACGTAGGCACTACTGGCAGTATCGGTGACTGATGCTGGATCAACGCCGGCGGCAACTTTAGAGGAATCTACACAGCCAACCGCGACCACGAATTGGTGGAGGTGATTTACGGGATCGGTCGGATCATTTAAAATAAGTAATCGGTAGCGACCATTGTAAGTGATGCCCGAACTGTACGCGCCACGATTCATTAAAGCCATCCCACGTACCGAACGAATTGTGGATGCAATAATACGCTGACCACCATTGAGACCGCCACCATCGCCCGTTGAAATTCCCAAAAACATAGCGGAGATAAGCAAGATGATGGTGATAACCACCAAAAGCTCAATCAGGGTGAAGCCCCGTCGAACTCGAGCCATGATCCGAGAGGTCTTCACTGTATAGCGATGATATCTGCAGCTTCATCAGCGGTCATCACTGTGATAGTGGAACCGTCAAAACTTTTAGCTTCAGCCGCCGCAGTAAAGATGATGACGCGTGCGGGAACTCCCCCGGTGGCAGAATCGATTCCGAGTCCCGTGCCACTTTTCGCCGATGAAATATCATCTGGGATAGTGACTCCGGATATTTTTTTAATGTTACCCGTCGTGTCGGTATCAAAAATAACCCGGATGACATAGTTACCTAGTTTATCGACCAGGAGAGTGTTACCCGTATCAATACTGGAATCATAAAAAGCGTAATCTTCTTTGGAGAAGGCACAAAACTCTTCGGCATTACGGTTGAGAGAGGTACGATCCGCAGCAATCAGGGCAGTACCGCTGGGATTCTTACCTGAAAGAGCTTTAATAAACTTACGCGTGGTCGCCGTATCATCCAATTTATGCACAGAGTCTACTGTACTGCTATACGTTGTGCCGATATTAGGATAAAAACCATACACCGACTTGTAACGATTCACCGCTGTGCACCACTGCGAGAAAGTAGACTGAGAAGTGGCGATTTTGGATTTTTTCCGAACCGCATTAATCGCAGGAAAAAGCATCCCAGCCATAATGCCAATAATAGCGATTACGGTGAGTAATTCGATTAGGGTAAAACCACGACGAGATACAGATTTCATAAATAGGGGTAGTAAAATCAGAAGAAACTAAACGCTACTAAGCCAGAGAAAATTAACCAGCAAAAAATGGCTGAAAAGAGGCGCGAGAGTAGCTGATTTTCTTAGAAAAATCGCTGAACCAGCCAAAAAGAACCAGTCGCTATAATCGTAGGAAACAGTGCCCAAATAGCCAATTGAAGTGGCGAAACTCCACCCTCAAAGAATTTCGATAACAAAGTCTGCCCAGCCAAGTTAGGTGCATTGGCAATCACCGTCATTCCCCCACCCGCCAAAGCACCAGCAATCACGGCGTGACGTAACCCCGCGGCTACCGATGTATTTTCCGACAACTGCGGAACTTGTGCCGCTAAATAAGCAATGGTGGCATTGTCATTAAAAGCGGACAAAACAATGGCCGATATCATCAGCGTTACTTCATCGAGCCGCACCAAGATCGGTGAAATCCACCAAGACTGCAGCCCCCCTAGAATAACTAATCCGGCTAAAAATAATCCGACTAAAATAGGACTCCGCCAAGCAATCGGTTGCTGACGCAAGCGAGTTAATTTTAGAAGTACTAAAAAAGCTAAAAACAAAATTAAAATAAAACCTAGCTGGTGATTGGCGAGAAGTACGACGAACCCAGCAATGAAACTAAGGTGCGTTAGAACCAACCAGCTCGGGCTTTGCAGAGTCAGAACAGCGTCTGTGCTATTTTTAAAACTTAAGAGTTCTTTACGGAAGAAAATAAAATACGCGGTGTTAGAGACGAGAATAGTCAAAATAGAGGCTAGTCCGAATTGATTAAATACTTCAGCCAGACCCCAACCCCATTGCCCCGCTACCATCACAATCGGAGGTGCGGCGAAATGCGTGAGCGCCCCTCCAACGGAAGTATTTACAAACAACAAAGCGAGTGTCGCATAACTCAGGGAAACGCTGGGCTTATAAATGTAAAATTGAGATGCGAGCAACAGCGCGGCAATCGTCATCGCAGCGGGCTCAGTAATCAATGAACCTAAAAGTGGGCCCATCGTTAAAATCACAAACCAGGCGGCCGCAGGCGATCCGCCGAAAAGTTTGACTAATCGGTTTAACAGAAAAGACGTGAAATCTAAAATCGGCTTGGTCGAAGCAACCACCATCACCACTGCGACAAAAATAGGTTCGATAAATTTAGAGGTCGGCGCTGCACCGGCACTATTTAAATCTCCGCCGCGTAAATAATTAATCATCACCGCCCACCCTTTTTCTGAATTAAAAATAAGTGCGACCAATAAAACCATGGCCCAAAAAACAAAGGCGATTTCTACTTCACTTAATAAATGAAGGACCTGACTTACAAACTTCTTACCGGGAGATTGGGAAAAACTGGCGGCATGTCTTTCGTCCCACTTCTTCGCATAGTCAGAAATCTTAAAGACTAAAAAAGCATGAACGACTGCGGCTAAAAAAATACCACAGGCTACCAGATTGAAATAATCAACTTGCGCGGATTGAGTCCACTCCTGCCAAAGTGATACGGTCATACCCATCAAAAAAGCCTTTCCGAAATCAAAAGCGAACCTCTTCTCGCCAAAACTGATTATTTAGTGACAGCCACACAATCAACCGGAGCACCACCGAGCGACTTAATCAAATCCACCTGAGCACCCAGCCGATCGAAACGCACTCGAGCAACCGAGGCTTGCGATGCCGATCAAACCGTACGTGGATGGCTCGGGGATTGCCGTATCTGAAAAAGTGGCACGCATTGCTGAACTTACGCCACTACCAGCAGTACCACCCCAATTAGAGTCAGCGCGCCATGAATCTTGTTTCATAGACGAATAACTACCTGCGGCGTTGTAGAACCATTGACCGCCCCCAGTCGGGAACGAAGTAGAAATAAGACCAATCTCAAAATCAAAACCTCCACCAGGCAGAGCAGAATTATAGGCAAAACTTGCAGTATCGACCAGAGTATAGATTACCGCATAAGTCGTTCCTCCATTGAGTGTCACATTAGGAGTAATTGTAACTAGAAATGGCTGGTACGAACCTGGAGCAGTAGAAGTATAATTCTGAGTATATAATGCAGTTCCGACTGTCTTTCCTAATGCAAGATTCCACTCGTATACCAGAGCCTGAAATTGGTAGTTAGTGGAAGCACCCGTGTTTCGGTAATAAGAGCTGAAGGTCTGCAGAACAGTATTTCCATTCGTCGGTGCAATAAATGTGGCGGCTTGGGTAAGACCTCCACCATCAGTACGACTATTCCAAGTTCTCCGTCAATTAATGCTTCCGGTGTTAGTTACATTAGTTAAAGTCTCAGTCACAACGGCACTGTGACTTAAACAGATTACTATTAAAGCAATAAAAATGTAGCGAAAGGACATTTTGAAGAAGGGTTGGTATGCACATACCTAAAAACCAATCACGGATTTAATGTAAACATTGTAATTAAAGATTCTGTTGGTGCCCAGGACCGGACTCGAACCGGTAAGCCTCGCGGCGGCAGA
>JBBAUZ010000008.1:0-33046 GCA_040397965.1 Opitutales bacterium
TCCGGCGCCACCTTTAGCATTAAAATCGCTGATTGTTCCGTTCCAGCCACCTAAGAACATTGTCTGTGCGGCATAAAGGAGTTTAGTATTACTTGATCCGTAGATAGCTACGTACGTGGGATCTGTTGCTGAGATTGGTGCCAAGGGTGGTGTGGTGTTTGCGGCTGTTGCAGAGCCTATTCTATAGGCCACTTTAGCATAACTATTTATCGGTACATAAAATTGACTGCCTTCGGTGTAAACGAAGTCACAAGGTATATCGATGGACCTGAAGCTATCGATTGCCGCAGGACTCGTGTCATTCGTCGCTCCGATTAATCGTACTTCGCCTGGTTCCAATCTAAAAACATTGGATCTTGTGGCCCCATCTCCGCCGCCGAAGGTAGTTCCACGCGTACCCGCTACAGCCCTAAAGGAAATTTGGTGACCTGATTCAAAGGAGTTACCTGTAAATATGTCACCGATTTGGACATTGTTATAATAAAATTCAAAAATGTGACTCGCTTCTTTTTCACTCGTGACCATCGCAATACCGGGAAACTCAATCGCAATATCATACGGGTTGTGTACGACGATAAAAGGATCAATACATATTCCAAGTTTGTTGTCATTCCATATTAATGAATAAACCATCGCAAAGCGTATTACGCTGGGAGTGATTTTCATGCTCGTTGGCCAAGGCATCGGGGGCTTTGTGTTCCCAGTAGCCTTATTAGAGCTATTACCCATGTGGAAATTGTACTGAGGTCCCTGTGCAGATGTATAATTTGAGTACCGGTACATGTAATTGTACGAACTATTTCCAGTGCTTGAACTTTCGCTTTCTAAAAATCCATAAGGTGCAAGATTTTGAAACGCACCAGTGCTGGCATTATTATGGGCGACGGAAATACTAATTGGATCAACTCCCCGCGCAAAAACTGCTCCACTGCCGACGGCGGGTTGACCTAGAATTGTTTGTTTTTGGGTACATGTTTCTGTTTCAAGTTTGTACATCCGGTAGTAGTTTCGGTACAGATCCCAAGTTGGACCTCTTTCGATTCTTCCGTTTAAATTATCGACGGATGTTTTATTACTATCGCTTGTAAAAGGGTTTTTTCTTGGCGCGATTCCATTCCAAAAATCATTTCGCAGCGGCACTTCATAGACAAATCCCATGCGTTCGGGCAACTCGCTTCCATTTTGGGTTCCTAACAGTGTATAAGCAGTACCAAGCACTGAATTTAAATAAACAGGTGCCCACTCTCCAGCTCTGGGGTAACTCGCGAGAACTTGAGCAGCGGTACCAACATGGGTTAAACTTCTAACGCTATTTGAATCGATATCATAAACGTAAGGTGTGCTTGGAGCAGCTGAACGATTTGAAGCATCGTGGAAGAGTGATGGTGCGCGGTTATAGGCCGCTGTGGTCGTGGCAGTATTTTTTTGTCCGTAGTAGGTTTCTAGTCCGCGGTAAACTGCGTAAGGTAATTCAAACGCGGTTGATAAATCGATTTTAACACCGCCGTTGTAGGTATCGGTGATGGTTGAATAAGACCATGGCGTCACATCGTGCCAAAGTATTTTGGCCGCATCTCTCATGGCATCACCCGCTGCGGTTCCACTTACGGTATTAGCCCAAACTGATAAATCGTTAGGGCTTTTAACACGCGACATCTTAGAGACGTCCCAGCTGCTCGAGGTCGCAATATCGGCGTCACGCCATGTCGAGAATTTCCAAGCGTTGGTGAGAATGGTGGCTCCAGTATAATCTTTTTTGTCTGCCGGTAAGATAGCTTCGAGGGCACTGCGCTGAGCGCCACTTCCGCGGAAGCCTTCGTCCCAAACCGTTAATGCACTCGTGTAGCCAGAGCCACCTGAAGTGATACCATAGACATCGGGCAGATTGGCTTTTGCTTTCACGCCTTCATCGCCCACCCAAAATGCGTAACGTCCATTAACTCCGTATTTAACTCCAGCGCTTCCTGAATTGGGTCCAGGCAAAGGCATAGGCATCGCATCCACCGCACCAGAATATTGAACCGCCCAGCGTGTGGGTGTGTTCGTTGTCATCTTTACCGAACCTCTGGATAAAAGCGGAACTAAAACAGTGTCAGGTGTGATGGAAAGTGGATTACCTAAATCATCAATCAGGGCCTTGCCAGTGAGGTCAGTGATACTCGTTGCAGGTGGAAAAGGTGAAGCGTTAGACGGGTAACTAAAGGCACTGCTATTAGGAGTGTAATTCGGCAGTTTGCTCACATCTGCAATTTCCGGATCAGAGCTGCTGATAACTCCAGGTGAACTTAACCAACCCAGGAAGAGTCTAGTTTCGTGTGGCTTAGCTACATTCCAATCGCGCACGCGATTTTGACTAACCCCACCCGTCGCCCAAACGCCCGTCCAATATCTTTTTTGGTGTGAAAGTTGTCCACCTGCAGGTGCGGATGGATTTTCAGATGTTGTGACTGTTGTGGATGATTGTGCACCCGGTGTATTACCCGCATCATACATGTCCGCACGCATGGTCACACGTTGATCGGGACCCGCTAATTGTTGTAACTGACCCAACGCCATTTTGGCCGAAGCCACCGCATTGAGTCGTGCACGCATGTAGCCCGAATGACTTAAAGCTAAACGAGTTTCTACCTGAAGAAACGCCGCCAAAATAATAACCAACATGACCATCCCCGCCATGATTGCTAAAGATAAAACGAGGGAGAATCCTGAGCGTTTACGATTCATTAAAGGGGCGTCGGGGGTAGTGTTTAATTGAATATAAAATAGGGGATAAAGTCAAAGAATTGAGGTAAAACCTCAAAATTCTAAAATCATTGACTAAAAATAGACACAGCGGTGATTTAAGGAGCGAAACCAGTCATAAAACTATAAATTTACATATTATTTACAATTGAGAGCGGGCTTGCTCAAGGTTTTGAGGTGTTCAGCGTAGTGCTGTGAATACCATTATTGAAGGAGCTGGAATGTTTATTTGGCCACTGGGCTTCTGTTCCATCCTGGTAGTTTTTCTCATATCTGAACGCGCCATCGCTCTAATTACTGGTCGTGTTGTTCCGGTGTCTCTTTTGCAGGCCGTGCGTAAGGGCGAAGCACGTGCACTCAAGGTCAGTAATCACTCGGCGGCCGGCAGAATCATTATTTTTTGGCAAGAAGGTGCGCGAGGCGAAGTCCTAAAATCTTTTGCGCGATCCGAATTAATAAAACTTCAGCGCGGATTTTTTCTCATTGATAGTGTTGTTGCCGCTGCTCCGCTCTTAGGTCTCTTGGGAACGGTCACTGGATTAGCTGCGCTCTTTCCTCAGCAAGGTTTGCCCGATTCACAAACCCTCACCCGTGGCGTAGGACTGGCCTTAAGCACGACGATGATTGGCCTTTGCATCGCCATCCCCGCACTCGTTGGCTCCAATTGGCTCGGCCGCCGAGTCGAAATTCTTTCTTCGCAGGTCGACGTTTTAGTCGAGAGTCTCGAACAGCAATCGAAATGAGTTTAGTCGTTCCTCGCCGACGTCGTAACGAAATCAATGTCATCCCATTGGTCGATGTGATGGTGGTTTTAGTATTTTTTTTATTACTAGCGGGTAGATTCGAGGAGTCCCGCACGCTCTCAATCATCCCTCCAGCCGCTGATGCGGGTGGGACGAGCAGCACCGCCGCATCGATGGTGATTGGGGTGGATCGTGAAGGTAAAATTTACCTCGAGGGTAAAGAAATCAACCAAACCGATTTAAATAAAGCCCTCGCCGATAAGGCCAAGTTAAGCCCGGAGGCTGAGGTTTTAATCGTCGCTGATGAGCGTTCGTTGACGGGTACAGCGGTGGGGGTTTTGGATTCAGTCGTAAAAGTCGGGCTCCGCCCACGATTATTAACCAGACCGTCCAAGTAAAATTGCACAATCCGCTTGAGACTCTGCCGAAGTCGGATGAGAGTAAATCTATGAGCGCCGACAAAAAAAATGGCAGTGCCAATGGGAAAGAAAATTTTGAAGCTGATTTAGCTAAACTCGAGAAATTGGTCGAGTCGCTCGAGGCCGGTACCGTGTCGCTCGATGAATTAGTCACCAAGTACGAAGAGGGTATGCGTTTACTTAAAGCCTGCCAAACGAGTTTACAGGCCGCCGAACTTCGCATCGAACAACTGAGCAAAAAATCTTCGGACGAATAAAAATTAACCGCATGGCTATTCTGCCCAATATTATTGGTCCTACGGACGTTAAGGCTTTAGCGGCAGAAGAACTTCCTGCACTCGCCCAAGAAATTCGCGAACGCATCATCCAAGTAACCGCCCGTAATGGTGGTCACGTTGGACCTAATCTCGGCGTGGTTGAACTGACCATCGCCCTGCACCGCGTTTTCAATTCTCCGTCAGATAAATTTGTCTTCGACGTCGCCCACCAGGGTTACGTCCATAAATTACTCACGGGAAGAAACAAATCAGACTTTGATGGCATCCGCACGACCGGTGGCTTGAGCGGATTTCTTAATCGCGATGAGAGTTTACATGATGCGTTCGGCGCCGGTCACGCTGGCACCGCTTTTTCCGCCGCGGTCGGCTTAGCCAATGCACGTGATCGACTCAACGAGGACTCTCACGTCGTCGCTTTAATTGGCGATGCCGCGCTGACTTGTGGGGTGACGATGGAAGCGCTTAATAATGCGGCGACATCGACGAAGCGTTTAGTCGTTATTTTAAACGATAACGAATGGTCGATTGATAAAAATGTCGGTGCGTTATCGGAAATGCTCAGCCGACTAATCGTTTCACGTCCGTACAATAACTCCCAGAAGAGTATCAAAAACTTTTTAAATAAATCACGGGCGGGTACGAAGTTTTTAGATTTCGGACGTAACTTAAAACGACAAATCAAAGACCTGTTTACCCGAAGTTCTTCCGTCTTTGAACATTATGGTGTTCGCTACGTAGGTCCGATTGATGGCCATGATTTAAATGCCCTCGAACGCTACCTCACTTTCTGCAGAGATGCTAAGGGTCCCATTATTTTACACGTAAGAACGGAGAAGGGTCGGGGCTTACCAGCCGCTCTTAAAAATCCAGAAAAGTTTCACGGGACATCATCCTTTGATCCTGAAACGGGTGATAGTTTGAGCACCGGCAAGCCAGGTGCACCGAAAGCGTGGCAGGATGTCTTTGGATCATTGTTAGTTCGTGAAGCCAAAGCTAATCCGCAAGTTGTCGGCATCACCGCAGCGATGCCGTCTGGTACCGGACTCAGCCAATTAAAACAAGAATGTCCAAATCAATATCACGACGTGGGAATTGCTGAAGAACATGCCGCTCTTTTTGCTGCTGGTTTAGCCGCCAGAAACCTTCGTCCAGTCGCAGCCATTTATTCCACGTTTTTACAACGTGCTTATGACATGGTCATTCATGATATCGCCTTACAAAGACTGCCCGTGACGATTTGCATGGATCGCGCGGGTGTTTCGCCCAGCGATGGACCGACCCACCACGGACTTTTCGATATCGCATACCTGCGTTGCGTGCCTGGTGTGACAATTATGCAGCCGAAAGACGAAGATGAGTTATCGGATATGTTGCATACCTCTATTCGCTCGGGTCAGCCGATGTTTATTCGCTTTCCGCGCGGCCCTGCCATGGGCGTCGCAATTAAATCTCGCCCCGCAATTATTTCCTTAGGCAAAGCTGAAGTCATTCAAGAAGGAAGAGATATCCAAATCTGGGCACTGGGTTCGATGGTTCCCGATGCGCACGCTTTAGCTAAGAAACTTTCTCACGACGGACATTCAGTCGGTGTGGTGAATGCCCGTTTTGCAAAACCAATTGATGCCGATTTATTAATCAGCCAGGCCGCCACCGCAAAAATAATTATCACGATGGAAGACGGCGTGATTACTGGTGGATTTGGTTCCGCTGTCTTAGAATGCTTAGCTGAGTCGAATTCCTCAGCCCGCGTAGTGCGCATCGGCTGGCCCGACGCTTTTGTCGGTCACGCTACTGATGTTAAGACTTTACGTGCGCAGAACGGACTATCCCCCGAGCAGATTCACGCGAAGGTGGAATCGGTGCTCCGTGATATGCAGTTAAATTCCTAAAACGAATTTAGAAATTTATACCTGCTTTAATCCGAACTTCGTAGGGACTTTTCTCGGAGACGTTGATATCACCCTTGTCGGCAGGTGAGCCGTAAACCTGAGCTAAAGCAGTGACCGCCGTAAAAAAGCCCGATTCGTTTTGGTAACGTACGCAGGGACCCACAAAAATCGCGGCATATTCAAAGTCGTTGAGTTCAGCCCATTCCACCGAAGCAACGGCCTCGATACCTGCATACCAATTGGCATTGATCTCGTGTGCGATGCCCTGGGTTATTTTGAAAGAGACCGCATCGCTATCTGTGGCTGGCGTACGTTCAACTTCTGCGACTAAGTTTGCGGCATAAATCCAATCAAGCGCTTCACCAAAGTTGTGTTGTAAAAGGTATTTAAGTTCGAGGCTGTATTGGTCCCGTAAGCTGCCATTTTTTCCACTCGCTTGGGAGTAGCCGGGTTCAATGTAAATCGCTTGTCCCCACGGATTCTTATCGGGATTGGAAAGCATACGCATATACGCAATCTGGAATCCATCGAACTGTAAGCCCTCGCGCGTGGCGGTGTCGAAGTACCGATAATTGATGTAATAAGAAAGTTGTTCGTTTTCAGAAATACCTTGTTCGATTTCGGTTTTGAAATCGAATCCACGGTAACGCGCATCGTAGCCCGATCCGATATTGCGCCCCAGTCGAGCAGTGGCCCATTGTTCGATAGCAAACTCACCAGGCTTTAGAGTCTCAGTGAGATATGAATACGTAAATGGATTGTCGCAGGCGAAGGCCGTAGATGCTGCGAAAACAAGGAGGGAGGATGACAGACGCATAGAGGTATTTTGATAAATGAGACACAGTCTCATTAGCAATAAAATAAATGAGACTGTGTCTCAATAAGGTCTCAAATTAACCTAAAACAATCCCATTATCAGTACTATCTCACTCTATCAGAACCGTTTACGATTATCTCGAGGGCGTGATTGCTGATCGCGATGGGGCTTAGCGGCGCCGGACTTTGGATTGTGTAGGCGGAAATCGACCTGACGTTTGAATCGATCCACTCGGTCAACAATCACTTCAATTTTTGCTCCAGCGGTGAAAAGTTTGCCAGTGCGACTGCCGCGTAACGCCGTACCCGAATCATTCATGCGATAGAAGTCATCGGTTAGAGTCGACATGTGCACTAGGCCGTAAGCTTGGGAAGCAGTGAGTTCAACCATGAGTCCGTGAGGCTTCACTTCAGTAATCACCGCTTCGAATGGACGCTTATCTTTACGTTCCATTTCACGTTCAAAGAGTTCGAGTAACTTAACTTTTACGGAGTCACGTTCGGCCTCGGAACTATTTCTTTCAGTAATAGAAATATGTTCACAGACGCGCACTAGTTCGCCAATGCCCGGTGAACGGGGCGGATCTTTAGGTGCCGACTTCACACCCATCTTGGCGATTTGCGAATCAAAGATTCGATGCTCAATTAAATCGGCATATCGACGGATGGGTGAGGTGAAGTGCGAATAATGTTTCTTTGCTAAACCAAAGTGTCCATCAGGCGAAGGACGGTAGCAGGCTTGCTTCAGCGAACGAAGGAATTGAATGCGGATAGGGTAGGCGTCGTCTCGATTTTTGATGTCCGCCAATAATCTAATCATTTCCTTACGCTGGGTGAGATCGCCCACATTATAAACGCCTTCCGACTGAAGTTGTTCACGTAAGGCATTCAATTTTTCAGGATCGGGGTCGTCGTGTACCCGACAAACGTGCGGTACCTTAGCTTGATCGAGATTTTTAGCCACACACTCATTGGCGAGTAACATGAATTCTTCGATGAGTTGATGTGATTCATCATGTTCTACGACAACTGTGCGGTCAGCCCAACCGTCTTTATCGCAATAGATTTTAATTTCCTTCATCTCTAAATCCAGAGAGCCCATACGGAAACGTTCTTCACGAAGGATTTTAGCGACCGACCAGAAATCTCGAATCATTAAACGAACAACATCGAGTTCTTCATCGGTTAGCTCCGAAAGGGGACGACCAGGTGAGCCGGTTTGATGCGGCGGTGGTGCGGGCAGCGCACGCAGGGTAGCATTTTTGGCTCCGTTTAAAAATGCGTAAGCAACTTTGTAAGTTAAACGTTTAATACTGCAGATTACACCATTGGCGAAATCGGTTTTGACTAATTTTCCTTCGGGCGTGAATTCGCAAATGACACTTTTCACCAGTCGATCTTGGCCTTCCACCAGCGAACATAAGCCGCTCGAGAGGGCGTGGGGAAGCATCGGTATAACCGTTCCCACGAGGTACGTGGAGTTACCGCGTTCTTTGGCTTCATTATCGAGCGGTGACCCTGTTTTTACGTAGTGGGAGACATCGGCGATGTGAATGCCGATTCGGTAATTTCCGTTCGGTAAGCGTTCGAGCGACAGGGCATCGTCGAAATCCTTAGCATCATCGGGGTCGATGGTGATAGTTGGGATTTTTCGAAAATCTTCGCGGCCATGTAAATCGTCCGCTCTCACTTTAGAGCCAAAAGCATTGGCTTCATCCATGACATTGCGTGGGAATTCGGGATTGAGATTATAGCGACGAAGAATCGCTAAATACTCAGCCATCGGCGTATGGGTGACACCTAAAACTTCCGTGATGGTTCCAGTGGGACTCAGGTGACGACGTTCCCAGGCGTCGAGTTGTACCACTACTTTATCTTCTTCTTTAGGGAGTGATTTTAAATTCGAACGCAACGGATCGCGGACAATTATGTCGCGAGAAATCCGTGGATCGTCAGGCACCACAAACCAAGTTAAGCGTGTTCTTCGGAGCGTGCCGGTTAATGTAGTGAAAGCTCTTTTGATTACCCGAATGACCACGCCCGTGCCCCAGTCTTCGCCTTGTCGATCGCGACGGCCGCGATTTAATTTAATCACCACACGGTCACCATGCAGCGCAACGCCCGTATCTTTGGCGTCGATATGAATAGGCTCACGTGGTTTCTGTCCAGGTTCAGCGGTAAAGACGACACGTGCGGAGCCACTGGAACGAAAAAGTATCGTACCTTCGGGAAGCGGATCGCCTTCGGGTAGCGCTAGTAAGTCGCGTTTTTTAACGATGATGGCACCCGATTTAATCAGGTTGGGAACAATCTTACGCATTTTGCGTAAGTCGGATTTATCTCCACCAATTTGCTGAATAATTTCTTCGAGTCGCATCGGCACGTATTCAGGACGTGCAAGAAAGGCGAGCATGGCCTCTTCGGCGTTCATGAATTGGTCGCCGATTCTCCCAGCAAGCTAGTCAGGTAGGGAAGTAACTGTTTCTTCCGGCTAACAATTCCCGGCATATCAAAAATATACGGAGGTTGTTTTTGCGAGTAAGTGATGCCGTGAATTACCTCAGAATCTCCGCGGATTAGGAGAAGTGAACTTTGTGTATCGATATCGGTGACTAAAAGTGCGGCAAAATGAAGGCCATTTTCGCGACGATATTTTTCTAAGCCCTCGAGTAGACCTTCTTGGCATTTCCAGAAATTATTAAAGCCCAATTCTTCAACTTGAGCGACGGAGAAGCGGTAATTGTTTTCTGTGTAGAGTTTGCAATCCGCACGGACTGCCGCGTCAGCAGACATATTGGCCAGCACAGAGCCGGTATTGAAAATCATATCAGCCAGCGCTCGTGCATCGGTATCGGCTAAACGTGAGAGCCAATTGAGTAACTCTGAATCAAGCGGGGTGGTGGTGGGGCTTTGTAAGAGGAGTGTATCTGAAATAATTCCGCACATCATTAATCCAGCAATTTGCGGGGAGGGTTTTAAACCAGCTGTGCGATACATATCTGCAATAATGGAGCAGGTGGAACCGAGGGGACGATTTACGAAAAGAATCGGCTGATTGGTATGTGGGTTGCCCAAGCGGTGGTGGTCAATGACTTCTGCGATTTCAACTTCGTTGGCGCCGTCGACCGCTTGCGATAATTCATTGTGATCCACTAAAACCAGGCGGTGGTGGACTGGCTTTAAGATATCGGACTTACTGAAAACGCCGATTAACTTGCCGTCTTCATTAACGACGTGGCAAATAAGGGCGTTGGATTGTACAATTCTACGTTTTGCGACAGAGAGTTTTTCCTGAGCCTGAAAAAGAGGGGCGTCGCGTTGAATTAAATTTCCAATCAATGTCGCAGCACGCACGGCCCAAGCGGTAGTCGCACTATCGGTGTCGGCATAAACGACGGAAACTTTTTTCTCTTCGGCAAGGGCGAGACATTCTTTCGACATTTGGTGTCCACCGGTGACGATGATGAGGCTGACGCCCATTTCAATGGCCCGCTGATGAACGTCGTTACGATCTCCGACTACAATAATACTCTTATTAGTAGGAATGCCTTCCTTGGTCGCGGATTTGCCAAAGGACTCTAGTTCCATCGCTGCGACGCGTACGTAAAGTTCGTTGATTTGCGTAGAATTAAAAACGACAACAGCTTTTCCTTTAATCGATTGGACGATTGCATCGATGGAACTAGTCACTTTACGCATCGAGGTAGCGATTTTAGGTTTAGGAATGAAATAATCTCCTAAGGCAAAGATAGAAACGTAGCCCTCGAGTTGGCCTTCTCGCCCAATAACGGGTAAGGCGCGCAAGTCATGCTCATCGAGTATTTCTAAAGCTCGTGCACAGGTATCATTGATCGAAACGACAAACGGACTGCTTTGCATGATGTCTTCGACTCGTGGGTTAACATCGCCCACGAAAAGAGGAAGACTCACACCGAAGCGTTGGAGGATGGCGTCAATCCGGGCGTTGGAATTTCCACAACGAGCGGCGACATAACCTTTTTGACCGGAAGCTTCTTTAAATGCAGCGTAGGCAATCGCGGAACAAATGGCATCAGCATCGGGATTTTTATGTCCGATGACATAGGTGGGCGCGTTTTGTCGGGCGAAAGTGGTTGGGATGGGTGGAGGAACTGACATGGGCTAAACTAAAGAGCGATAAATACTCTTAATGAGAGAATGTCTCAGTGGAAAGAGTGAATTCTAAATGAGTGTAAAAGAAGCCTGCCGAGATAGCAACGACTCGGTGACATTTAAACTTCCAGTAACTGAATAAACTTGGGCCTATTTAGCGAAGGGGTAGTCGGTATATCCTTTGGGCCCGGCTGCATAAAAGGTCGATTCATCGGGCGCATTCAGTGCTAAATTCTTTTCGAGGCGAAGGGGTAGGTCGGGATTAGCGAGGAAGGGCACGCCATAAGCAATTGCGTCCGCCCAGCCGTCTTTAATCGCTTGTTCTCCTTGAGCTCGATCAAATCCACCCGCCGTGATCATGACGCCTTTGAAGCAGTGGCGGAGTTCTTTGGGTCCGACTCCATCCTTGGCGCCGTGAGCAACATCCTGTGCGGTGACGCGAGTGACGTGGGCGTAAGCGATTTCTAATTTCGAAAGTTCACCGAGCACATAACTGAAGGTGCGCTGCGGATTACTATCGTGCATGTCATTAAAGACTCCACCGGGAGAAAGGCGAACGCCCACACGATCAGCGCCCCAAATAGAAATAACGGCACCGGTGACTTCTAATAAGAGTCTGGCGCGATTTTCAACTGAGCCACCATAATTATCGGTCCGTGTGTTAGAACCGTCTCTCAAAAATTGATCGAGTAAGTAACCGTTAGCACCATGTACTTCCACGCCGTCGAAACCTGCTTCTTTGGCCAAACGTGCACCCCTTACATATTCTGCAACGACGCCAGGAATTTCTTCAGTCTTGAGGGCTCGGGGTGTAACATAATCAGCCATTTCTTTTCCGGTCCAAACTTGGCCTTTGGGTTTGATGGCGGAAGGAGCAATAGGCAGTTCGCCATTGGATTGATAGGCGGGATGTGAAATGCGACCGACATGCCAGAGCTGTAAGAAAATTTTTCCACCTTTAGCATGCACGGCGGAAGTGACTTTTTTCCAGCCCGCCACTTGTGCGTCTGTGTAGATTCCTGGAGTGTTAGGATAGCCGTGTCCACGTGGAGAAACCGTCGTCGCTTCAGCGATAATAATTCCCGCACTGGCCCGTTGAGCGTAGTACTCCGCATTGAGATCAGTAGGAACATTACCTTCCCCCGCACGTGTGCGTGTAAGCGGGGCCATCAGTACGCGATGCGGAATCGTGAGTGCACCGACTTTGAGAGGAGAAAAGAGCAAAGACATTTCTCGTGAATCTAGGCCCGAGTGATATTTTAGCAAGTGAGCAGAATCTATTTTACCCCTTGTCCCCGTGTCACCGTGCCCACGTGTCCCCTCGCGACCTTAGGTCGCGCCTAGTGATTACCGTGCTGTTGACGCTCGGCTTCAGCTTTTTTCTTATCCCACTTATAATGCGAGTCAGGTAAAGTTCCGCCGAGTTCGTAAAGTTTTTCTTTATTATTAACCATCTCTTCGCGTGTCTTGCCCGTCATGGAGTACTGACCTTGTAGCCAGATTGCTTCTTCAGGACAGACCTCTTGGCAGAGTCCGCAGTAAATGCAGCGAAGCATATTAATCTCAAATTCCTTCGGTGCTTTTTCAACGTGGTTGTTATCCTCAGTTTCTAAAATTTCTCCAGGGGTGATGCGAATCGCTTTTGGTGGACAGACAAACTCACAAAGCTGGCACGAAACGCATTTCTCACGACCATGGGGATCGCGTACGAGTGTCGGAACCCCGCGATATCCATTAGGAATAACGGGTCGTTCGTCGGGGTATTGTAAAGTGACCGGTGGCTTCACTAAATTATCCCAAGTCACTTTAAGTCCCGCAATGATTTGCGGAAGATAAGTTTTCTCCGCGAAGGAGAGGGGACGACGTTCAACGATTTTTATAGCCATGTTATTTAGCCTTTGAGGGCGTACCAGATAAAGTAAACGAGGAGATTAGCCACAGCTACGGGCAGGAGCACTCTCCAGCCAATTCGCATAACTTGGTCGTAACGAAAACGTGGAACCGTCCAGCGCACCCAAACAAAGAAGAATAAGAACGCTGCGAGTTTAAAGAAGAATGAACCGAGTCCAATCAGTGTGGCGAAGATGCCTGTGCCCACGGTAGGCAACCACGGTAAGACGTGCCATCCGCCTAAGAACATTAGGATAAAGAGTGAAGAGCCGATGATCATGTGGCTGTATTCGGCGACGAAGAAGAGACCGAATTTAAACGCACCGTATTCAGTGTGGAAACCACCGACGAGATCGGTTTCGGATTCAGGCATATCGAACGGATGGCGATTCGCTTCTGCGAAAACACAGATGAGGAAAATGAGCGCCGCAATCGGGTGATATAAAATATTCCACGCACCGGTCTGTGCTTTAACCATCGAAACTAAACTGAGTGCGTTGTCTTGGTCGGGTGTCGCGGTCGCTAAGAAAACTGTGAGAACTGACAGACCCATTGCCAATTCATACGAGATTAATTGAGCAGAACCGCGAATGGCACCGAGGAATGGGTATTTCGAATTGGCTGCCCAGCCTGCTAAGGCGATGCCGTAAACCCCGAGTGAGCTAATTGCGAACATGAACAGAACACCGATATCGGCACCCGGACAGAGGGTGATGATTTGTCCGCTCGGTAATTCTCCAAACGGTAGCATTACTAATGAGATCAGTACTGGTGCTAAGGCGATGCACGGTGCTAAAACATAAAAAGTTTTGCGAACGTGGCCGGGTAAGGCGTCTTCTTTGAAGAGGAATTTTAAGCCATCGGCTGCCGGTTGAATAAAACCACCGCGCGTTAAGACGTTACCAAAAAATGGAATCCAAGCGATGAGTGGATGGTTGGTGCGATTGGGACCGACGCGACCTTGAATCCACGCCGATGCTTTGCGTTCAAGTAAAACGGAATAGGCCGCAATCGACATTAAGATAACGATGACCGTCAGGCCGCGTGCGGCGGTATAGTACCACGCAGGCGAGAGAATGAGATCGTTGAGGATTTGTTCGATCATTTTAGGCGTTGGCTCCTACGGGTGCGAATTTGAGGAGACGTCCTTCGGGGAAGGTGACGCTCGACCATTTCGAACTATCAATCACGACGCCGTCTTCAGGAATTTTTCCGTGTGCTAATCCTGCGAGTGCGGGCACGTGCTGTGCTAATTCTTTCCAAATGGAATCGACATTCAGGCCTGCAAAACGGGCTAAATATGAACTATCGGGTAAGGTTCCGGCAGGACCGGGAATCGCTTGGGCAAAAGATTGGAGACGGAATTGGCAGTTAATAAACGAACCGCTTCTTTCGAAAACCGTTAAGCCAGGTAAAACAACTTCAGCGGCGTCGGTGGTGCTATTGCGATGCGTAGCAATCGTGACGACGCGAACTTTTGAAAGTAATTGAGCTGAAATACCAAGTGTGGTCACATCTTCACGGCAGATGAGTAATGATTTAACTTTTCCTGATTCGATATCGGACGAAAGAGCTTTTAAATCAACCGCTGCACTTTGGGTTAATCCGGTCACGAGAGCACCACGGAAGTTAGGAGTGTGATCTTCAGAAATTAACATACCGTCACCTTTGCCGGTATGTGCTGGAACATAGGTTTTAGAACTGTGCTTCTTGGCTAAATCGGACAGTAAATATTGCTCTTCGACGGAGAGATGTCCTGAGCCGACGATGGCTAAATGGCCTGACTTAATAATTTCTGATGCTGTATTGAAAGCGACATCGAGAGAAGTCTTAGCTCCTTTAACAGACGCAGAAGTGATGCGATTGGCATCTTCTGCTTGTTTATAAAGTTCGCGACCCGAGTCCGCCATCCAAGTATCATTGACGGCATCGTTTTGACGCGGGGTAATACGATAAATTTTTCCTTCGCGCGACCAGACGGTTGTATTCACGCCGACGCTAGACTCAGTGCAAATCGAGGGAGTCTTTTTGAGGAACCAGACGCGCATCTTGAAACGGAAGTCGGTGCTCGTGAGTGCGCCAACCGGACAAATATCTACGGTGTTGAGTGAGTAGTTATTGTTTAACTCTTTACCGGGGAAGCAGGTGAGCGTGTTAAAAGAGCCACGATTAACGAAGCCTAAAACCGGATCCTTGGCGATGTCGTTACAGAAGCGAACACAGCGTGAGCAAAGAATACAACGTTCGTCGTCGAGCATGACGCGAGGTCCGAGGCGAGTCTTCTTCGGCTTCGCATTTTTCTCATCTACGTAACGAGAATATCCCTTGCCGTATTCTGCTGAAAATTCTTGGAGCTTACATTCACCAGCTTGATCGCAAATTGGACAATCGAGTGGGTGATTCAGTAAAAGCATTTCGGTAACACCTTCGCGACAGGCTTTAACGCCTGGGGAATCGAGACGCACATGGAGTCCGGGGGAAACATTCGTCGCACAAGCAATCGCTGGTTTAGGTTGCCAACCGATTTTGGGTTTACCGTTTTCTAAAATTAATTCATTCGTCGCGCGGTCGCGCATGGGCGAACCGAGTTCGACCAAGCACATGCGGCAATTGCCAGCGACGGGGAGCTTTGGGTGGTAGCAATAATGGGGCACCTCTTTGCCGATTTTCGCGAGGGCATCGACGAGATTGGTCCCGGCAACGACTTGGTGTTCGACACCATCGACATTGATAGAAATTAAGGGCTGTTTGTTGTCCGTGACCATACGTCAGAAATATGTCCGAAAAGTAGGATACCAGCCCCCAGTCGCAAGTGGGAAAGGGAGAAAGTTTATGGGATGCTCGATGGACTACTGCTGCCGATAAATAACCTACCCGATTAACTCATTATTCGACTCCAGATGACCTTAAGATAGCGTCCTTCTGGGTGATTGGAGGCATTGGGGTGGTCAGAGCCTGGTCCCGTCCGATCAAAAATCTGCAAACGCTTAGCATAACGGTGCGAGGCTTTGATAACCAAGTCTTCAAAGACCTCAGGTGAGACTAGTCCAGAGCAGGAGCAGGTGACAAATAATCCTCCGGGTGCCACCAGCTGCATGGCCAGTACATTTAAGTCGTTATATTTTTTAAGCCCCTCCGCTTGAAATTCTTCATCGCGACTATCTACAAATTTAGGAGGATCGCAGAGAACGAGGTCCCAAGTCTTTCCGTTCTTCTGCATCTGACGAATCCAGCTAAACGCATCGGCGTGAACGAATTCACAGCGCACATTATTGAGATTCATATTTCTCTTGGCGCGTTCGATCGCTTTCTCGTCGAGATCCACGCCAGTAACTTCAGTCGCACCTGCTAATTTTGCGGCGACGGAAAAGCCGCCTGAATAACAACAGAGGTCGAGTACTTTGAGACCTTTCGCGAGTTGGGCGAAGCGACGACGGTTATCGCGTTGGTCGCAGAAAAAGCCCGTTTTATGGCCTTCAGCGAAGTCTACCTCTTGCACTACACCAAACTCCTTAATCTTCACAAAACGCACGGATGAGCTCGGGATATCTGAAGGCATAATGCCTTCCACGCGAGCCACGTGTTCATCTACTTGCACAATTTCTTTTTTGGTCCCGATGGCTTCGTGTAAAATTTTTATCCAGCGGGGAAGGCGACGCATCACCGCAATCGACGAGACTTCGATCGAAAGTGTGTCACCGAGTTTATCGACCACGAGGCCTGAAAGAAAATCTCCATCACCGTTTACCACTCGGTAGGCATCGGTATCAGCATCTAATTTTAAAATGTCCTTTCGAAGTGCGACGGCTTTTTTAATCGCCCCTTCGAACCATACTTCATCGGGTTTTCCCGGAGTGGACTTAACAATACGTAAGGCAATCGGAGCACCAGGATTCCAGAAGCCATAGCCAATCGGAGATCCTTGTTTGTCGTACGCAGCGACAATATCACCTTGGCGCGCGTCGGGAGAGACATCTCCGACCATTGAGCGAAAGATGTTAGGCTTCGAAGTAAAAGTCTTTAACTGCACCCATGGCTTTTCTTTGGCTGGCGCGCTTGGAGGCACAGGAGAACTACCAAAGGTTTCGGACATGGCGTAAAGGTCTAATAGCCTAACTGAGAAAGCAAGCGTGCACCCGAGGGTGCTCTCACTTTATCCAATAAAACTGCAGATATACTGACAAATACCTGAAGGGACGGCGATGGTGAAACCTGATTTCGCAGGCACATCAAATTTCGTGCCCGCGGCATAGGTCTTTTGTTCTTTGGATCCATCAATCGTCACCACGCAACTTCCGTCGGTGATTTCCATGATTTCAGCTTTGTCGGTTCCGAAGTGATAGGAGCCAGGATAAATCAGTCCGAGAGTTTTTTTCTCACCACTCGCAAAGAGAATACTGTGAGAGACTACTTTGCCGTCGAAGTAGACATTGGCTTTGGCTACGGCGGTAACGTTTTTGAATTCCATGATTAGATAAGTTTGAGAGTGGAAACTGATTCACCTTTTTGACGACGCTTAATGGAGTCAAGGTATTCGTCTTTAAATTTGGGCACTGCAGATTGTACGGGCCACGCCACCGCTTCACCGTGCGCACAGATAGTGCGACCAGCTACTTGATTAGCGATATCGAGTAAGAGAGGGACGTCGGACTCTAATCCGCCGCCCGTGGTGATGCGTTTAGAAACACGACTTAACCACAAGGAACCTTCGCGGCAGGGGGTGCATTGTCCGCAGGTTTCATGGGCATAAAATGCATTAAGGTTCGAGAGTGCTTGAATCATTTCTACAGAGTCATCGATCACGATGGTTCCGCCAGTGCCTAAGCCGGTGCCACACGCAGCGATGCTATTGGAATCGAGAGGAATATCTTCGAGGGCCCAATCAAACTCTTGTCCGTTCGGGAGTTTACCTTTGAAGCGTTCACCGAATTTCAAAATTTTGGTAGAAGATCCACCGGGAATAATTGCTTTGAATTTTCGACCATCCAGAGGTCCACCACAGAAATCGTAAAGCAGTTGTCCGAAGGTGGCTTTGCCTGCTTCGATTTCGTAAAGGCCGGGACGTTTAACGAGTCCGCTCACACCCCAAATGTGCGTGCCGCTGTCACCAGGGACACCGATTTTCGCAAACTCGGCTCCGCCGAAAGTTAACACATGCTTAACCTGAGCTAAGGTCTCTGCATTATTTACAATTGTTGGGCAGTTATAAACGCCAAGCACAGCAGGGAAGTAAGGAGGCTTGATGCGTGGATAACCGCGTTTGCCTTCGAGTGATTCGATGAGGCCAGTTTCTTCACCACAAACATAGCAACCGCCACCACGATGAACGACGACGTCACACGAGTAACCACTACCCAAAATATTATTCCCTAAAAATCCCTTAGCTTTCGCTTCCGCAATCGCGTTCTCTAAAATTTTCGCGCCGTGTTGGAATTCTCCACGGATATAAATGAAAGTTTGTTTGGCTTGAATGGCCCAAGCGGTGATCGCAATGCCCTCGAGCATTTGGTGCGGATCTTTATAAATAATTTGGCGGTCTTTAAATGTACCCGGCTCTGATTCATCGGCGTTGACGACGAGGTAGCAGGGCTTACCCGATTTACGGTCGAGGAACTTCCATTTCATTCCGGTTGGGAAACCAGCACCCCCACGACCGCGCAGACCCGAAATTTCTACCTCTTTGCAAACTTCATCAGGCTTCATCGCGACAGCCTTTTTAAGAGCTTCGTAGCCGCCATGTTTCAGGTAGCAATCGAGGTCGATGCTGTAACCTGGCTTGCGCAGATTGGCGTAAATAAGAGGACGTTCGACGGCGGACATTTTATAAAGTGATTAGAGGTTTATCCGTTCCACTCGGGTGTACCGGGTTGAGGTTTATTTTTTCCGTAGTTAGAATCTTTGAGACTATTTTTAATTTGATCAGCAAATTCCGCAGCTTTTTCAGGGGCGATATTTTCGTGTAAGGCGTGGTCGACTTGCACGACGGGTCCACAGCCACAATCAGCGATACACTCAACGAACTCTAAAGTGAAATTACCATCGGCTGAGGTTTCGCCACGCGGACAGTTTAAAGATTTTTCTAAACTTTCCATCAGGGCGTATGAACCGCGCAATGCACAGGAAAGCGTGCGACATACTTTGACATGACGACGACCAATGGCTTGCTGACGGAACATCGGGTAGAACGTCACTACTTCTAAAACTTGTATCGGCGTGACACCGACTTTTTCAGCCACCCATGCCATGTCATCTTGGGTGATGTAGCCACGATCCTCTTGCACGAGGTGTAAGAGAGGCATGGTCGCACTACGTTTTTGAGGGTACTGGGCGATAATCGTATCGGCCTGCGAAAGGGTGGAAGGTTTGAGCGACATGATTAGCGATCACATTCACCCATCACGAAGTCGAGCGACCCGAGAATGGATGTAATATCAGTTAAGAAATTACCCGGCACGATGGCTGGAAGAATGCTCAAGCTCACGAAGCTAGGTCCGTGAATTCTCAAGCGATAAGGAACACCGCCTCCGTTAGAGACGACATAAAATCCGAGTGAGCCCTTAGGATTTTCGGCTTCGAAATAAATTTCCCCGGCAGGAATCTGGGGACCTTCTGTCACGAGCATGAAGTTCTGAATAAGCTCTTCCATCTTGGTCATGATTTTTGCTTTCGGTGGAAGGAAAATTTTCTTCGCATCTTCCGCGTACCAAGCACCACCTGGCATAGTTTTGATGACTTGGCGGAGAATGCGGACGGACTGACGTACTTCTTCCATGCGAACTAAATAACGATCGAAGCAATCGCCCTTGGTTCCTACGGGAATATCGAACTCATATTTTTCGTATCCGGAGTAGGGCTTGTCTTTACGTAAATCAAAAGCGACGCCCGAGGCACGTAAGTTTGGACCCGTTAAACCGTAAGCGAGCGCGAGTTCTTTGGAAATCGGTGCGATGCCTTCGGTACGTTCGAGGAAGATGCCATTGCGTGTGAGCAGGCGATCCACTTCGTCGATCGTTTTTAAAACTCCGTCGCAGAAAGTTTCCACGCGTTGTAACCAGCCTTCAGGTAAGTCGCGTGTGAGTCCACCGATACGAGTGTAGCTGGTGGTAAAACGTGCGCCGGTAAGTTCTTCAAAGAGAGTGTAAAGTTTTTCTCTCTCATTGAAAGTATACATGAACACCGTCCAAGCGCCCGTATCCATGGCGTACACACCTAGGCCGAGAAGGTGAGAAGAGATGCGTGCCATTTCGCAGCAAGCGACGCGAATCGCTTCGCAGCGCTCGGGCATTTTTAGTCCGGCTAATTTTTCAACGGCGATGGCGTAAGCGACATTGTTGGCGAGCGGGGCGAGATAATCCAATCGATCCGTGTAAGGAACGAATTGATTATAAGTCATGTTCTCGGCAATTTTCTCATCACCGCGGTGCAGATAGCCGATGACGGGATCGCATTTAATTACTTTGTCGCCATCCAGTTCGAGTGAGAGACGAAGTACGCCGTGGGTGGCGGGGTGCGAGGGACCCATATTGAGGGTCATATTTTCTCCGCGTAACTCTTCGGAGCGTGCGGCGATATCACCGAGAGAAATTTCTTTAGTGGTTTTCACGAAATTAAGATTTAGGTTTTTCCTCGTTCCAAGATTGGTCGAGGGCTTGAGGTTCGGCGCCGGACATGTGACCGCCGCTCGAAACGAAGGGTCCGCCCATCATCGGTGCTGGTTCAACGGTTTGACCGGTGACGGCAGCGACGTCGGCGGCCGGGAAGGGAACTTCAATACCTGCTAAAGGAAAATCTTTGCGGAGTGGGTGATACGGATAAGCATCCCACATTAAAATGCGGCGAGGATCTGGATGACCGATAAATTTAATACCAAACATATCATACGCTTCACGCTCGTGCCAATTTGCACCAGGGTGAATAGCAGAAACTGTGGGAACCGAATCATCAACGCAGGCTGCGTGGAGACGAACGTATTCGCGGTTCTTGGTGCTGAGTAAATGGACAACCACACCGAGGTTTGGGGTGCGATCTTTCCAATCCATCCCGCAAAGATCGGCTAGTAAATCAAAGCCCTGTTCGTCGCGTAAATATTTAACGATGTCGGCTAGCTCTGCACTGTTGACCGCAAACGTGGGCATGTCTTGTCCCGCACAATTTTGCGTCTGCGGAAATTTTTGAGTGAGGGCGAGAACGTCCATGGAGTTTAGCCGATGATTTTAGTGTCAACGGTGCGTCCACGAAATGTACGTTTTAAAGAGCCGCCTTCTTGACGGATTTTTTCCTGTAAGAGCATCATGCCATCGAGCAACGCTTCGGGGCGGGGTGGGCATCCCGAAATATAAATGTCTACGGGGACAATATTATCGACGCCTTGTAGGGTGGCGTAGGAGCGGTACATGCCACCCGAGGAAGCGCAGGCACCCATGGCGACGACCCATTTGGGTTCAGCCATTTGGTCGTAGATACGACGCACGACTTCAGCCATTTTGTAAGTGACGGTTCCGGAAACAATCATGCAGTCCGCTTGGCGAGGGGAAAAGCGCATGACTTCCATGCCGAAACGAGAAATATCAAATCTGGATCCACCCGCAGCCATGAGTTCGATGGCGCAACAGGCAAGGCCCATGGGCATCGGCCAAACGGAGTGACTACGCACCCAGTTGACGACGGCATCGGCACGGGTCACGATGACTTCGCCTTCAATCTTACTGTTATAACCAAAATCGGATTTAACCATAGGGAAACTGCCAAGTTAGAAGTGCCCCCCTTGGGTGCAAGTGTGAAGGGTGGAAAATCTTAAATTCTTTTAGCCTATTTTTTCACAATATCTTTGGTTATTGCAGAAACATTAGCATTTTAATTTTGTCGCATCCGCATGAGGCTCACCCCCGTTCTCAGTCTTTGCCTATTTTTTATGGGCCAGGTCGCTCTTTGGGCTGGGCCCGCCGTCGATTACTATGGAGCTAAGCCAGGAGCTTTAGCTAAATCAAGAAGTAGTTATCTAGGAGGAAGAGAGCCGGAATTAACAGCAGTTAATAAAATTATTAGTTCGGCGAACAAGTGTCTCAAAGCGGATCCCGAGTCAGTCATGGAAAAAACCAAGGTGCCGCCTTCGGGAAATAAACATGACTACATGAGTATCGCCCCTTACTTTTGGCCCGATCCTTCAAAATCAAATGGTATCCCCTACATCCGCAAAGATGGTAAAGTAAATCCAGAATCTAAGAATGAAAAAATTAGTGACCGGGTTCGTTTAGGTCGCACCATCGCTCGCATAGAGACTTTAGCTTTGGCTTATTATTTTACGCGTGAAAAAAAATACGCCGAACATGCGGCAAAATTAATCAAAGTTTGGTTTCTGAATCCGGATACGATGATGAATCCAAACCTGAATTTTGCCCAAGCTATTGCAGGTCGAACCGATGGTCGGGGGGAAGGAGTATTAGATGCACGCCGGATGGGGTCAGTAATCGATTCGGCTAATTTAATCAGTAAAACCAGTGATTTTACGGAGGCTAATCATAAGGCACTTATGCAGTGGATGACGTCCTATTACGATTGGCTCATGAGAAGTCCGAACGGTAAAGCGGAACGCGCCGCGACCAATAATCACGGTACATGGTTTGATGTCCAAGCCGCTCACATTGCTTTGGGAATAGGAAAAAAAGAAGAGGCTAAAAAAATAATCGAGTCCGCCCGCACCAAAAGAATTAATGTGCAAATTGAGTCGGATGGAAAACAACCGCTCGAGTTAGCCCGAACGGCTTCGTTCAGTTATTCCTGCATGAATTTGGATGCATTTTTTACCTTAGCTAATCTCGGAGAACATGCCGGCGTCGACTTGTGGCGAAAAAATAATAAAGACTCTCGATCCCTGCGTAAAGCGTTAGACTTTTTAGTACCTTACATCGATCAACCACCGGCGACCTGGCCGTACAAACAAATTAAGGATATTGATGAAAGTAATATGCTCCCTTTATTGAGACAGGCTGCTCTCGCTTACGACGCACCTGAGTACGAAAAAATAATCAAAAAATTTAAAGAGGCCCCCGAGGATCCATTCCAAGTTTTATTCCGGAAATAGATTAGGAGAAAAATGGCGATTATTTCGTTTGTGTTACGAAAAGGCTCACTTTCGTAACAATCGTGGGGCTTGGAAGACACCATTTTGACACAATAATAGAGTATAGTTTGGCACATGGAGTCCACACCACGCCCGATCAGTGCTAAAGTTCATTTTAGGACTATTATCCTGTCGGATTTGCACTTGGGGACAAAGGACGCGCAAGCGCGCGAGTTGCTCGAAATTTTACGCGGGGTGCGTTGCCAGAAAATGATTTTGAATGGTGACATTATCGATCTCTGGTCGCTGCAGAGAAACAATCACTGGGGTCCCGCCCACACCGCTGTGGTTCGTCGCCTTTTAAAAATGGCGGAAAAAGACGGTACTCAGATGATTTATCTCCGCGGTAATCACGATGACTTTATTCGTCGCCTCATTCCCATCAGCCTCGATCGCATTGAATTAGCTGAAGAGCATATTCACGAATCCGCAGATGGTAAAAAATATCTCTGCATTCATGGTGATGTGTTCGATACGGTTACCGCGAAGATGCGCTGGTTAGCGATTTTAGGTGATATCAGTTATCAAATGCTGCTCAATATCAACCGCTTCTATAACCGCTGGAGAGCTTGGCGCGGCAAAGAATACTTCTCACTTTCCCAGGCTATTAAAGGAAAAGTTAAACAAGCCGTAAGTTTTATTTCGCGTTTTGAAGAACACATTCAAACCCTCGCCCAACGTCGCGGATGTGATGGTGTGATGTGCGGTCACATTCACAAAGCGGAAGACCGTATGATGGGCAAGGTTCGCTATTTAAATTCGGGTGATTGGGTTGAGTCCCTCACGGCGATTGTCGAAGAAATGGATGGAACGATTCGCGTCGTGGATCGTGCGGAGCTGGCGAAATTAATTGCAGCCCAACGCGAGGCTTACGAATTGCACAAAGCCAATCAGTTGGTTCAATCGATCTCCTAATTCATGAAAAAAATTATCCCCGTACTTTCCGCGGGCTTTGGTGAAGGACATAACGCAGCCGCCCGTGCGGTGGTGGCGGCTATCAATCGAGAATCCACCGGCGCGGAGGCAGAATTCCACGATATTTTTCTTGAGGCCTATGGACAAGAAAAAGCCCATAAACAAAGGGATAGTTACATTCAAGTAGCCAACCGTTTTCCTAAACTCTGGGGCTGTATGTACGCGGCCTTACATTACCTTCCTTTAGTTGAAATCAGCCTGCCTTTTCTAGGCCCAGTGCGACGTCGCCTCATGGAATTATTAGACAGCACCCAGCCAAGAATCATTATTTCTGCTTACCCACTTTATAACTATCAAATTGAACGTCGCTGGAAACTCAACGACCCAGCTCGCCCGTACATTATCACCGTGGTTACCGATTCAGTTTCGGTTAACCGTGCCTGGCATCGTGCTCACTCCGATGTTTATGTGACGCCTAATCAAGCCACCGCTGACGTCATGATCAAGCAGGGTGTCTCCAAAGATAAAATTTTAGCTTATGGATTTCCAGTGAGCGATAAATTAGCTTCGCGCTCGAGCGCCACAGCGAGCGGTCGCCCTCGCGTACTACTCATGCTCAATCCCGGACGTAAAGATGCGGTACAAATGGCCCGTGCACTTTCTGAACTAGAAATCGATTTAACCGTGACCGTCGGTAAAGACGCTGAATTTAAAGGCGCCGTTGAGGCCGCGGTCGCTGGTCGAGCCGAAGTCTTGGGTTGGACGGATCGTATTACGGAACTCATGCTTTCCAGCCATATCGTCATTTCTAAAGCGGGTGGAGCCACCACTCACGAATGCGTGGCTGCAGGGGTCCCCATGATTATTTCACAAGTAATCCCCGGCCAAGAATCGGGTAATGCCCGATTGATTGTTGATCATGACGCTGGATGTTTAGGACTTACACCGGAAGCGATGAAAGCTGCTGTCGCTTCGGCGTTTGCCGACGATTTCAAGGTTTGGCGTCGCTGGAAAAAGAATGTCGAGTCCCTTGGCGACGCTCAAGGCGCTACCCGTATCGCCCAATTAGTTAAAGCCCGTCTCGCTCGATAATTACTTTCGACTCGCGAGGTGCGAAATAATTTTCGCAGCGATTTGTTCGCTGACGCCGCCGACCTCGGTGAGTTCTGCACACGTTGCTTTCCGGATTTTTTGAATCGAGCCAAAGTGTTTTAAAAGCGCATCGCGACGTTTGGGCCCGAGGCCAGGCATTTCATCTAAAACAGACTCACGGAGCTTTTGACTGCGTAAATCGGCATTAAAATCATTAGCGAAGCGGTGGGCTTCATCACGAATTCGCTGAAGTAGAGTGAGCCCAATATCATGTCGTGCCAATTTAAGTTCTCGGCCGTCGGGAAAAACAATCGTCTCCTCTCGCTTCGCTAAGCCAATCAGAGGAGGGTGACTCAGCTCATGTTCTTTAAAGGCTGCTAAAGCAGCGCCCACTTGTCCCAGTCCGCCATCGATAATAACGAGTGCAGGAAAAGCGCGATGTTCTTCATGGAGGCGGGTGTAGCGCCGACCGACGACTTCACGCATGGAGCGAAAGTCATCATTCCCTTTAAAAGTTTTTATTTTAAATCTGCGGTAACCATTTTTATCGGGTCGCCCATCGACGAATCTGACCATAGAAGCGACTGCGAGAGTTCCGGAGATGTGGGAAATATCAAAGCACTCAATCGTGGAGGGGATATTTTCTAGCTCTAAAGTAGTTTTTAATTGATCGAGGGCATGGGTTTCATCGCGGCGGGGCAGGGGATTCTCGCGGAGGAATTTTCGTGATTTTTCCGTCGTCCGCTCCAAGGCATCGAGGAGGTCTCTTAATTTAGCAGCGGTTTCATAATCACGTTCAACCGAAGCTTTTTTCATATCTTCGGAAACTTGCTCGGTCCATTCATCGAGTTGACCTTCCAAAAATTCGCAGGCGCGTTGAACGCGTTCGCCGTATTCTTCGACGGTGACTTCGTTGGGAAACTTTTGAATTTCGGCCCGGGCGTCATTAAATAATCTCCACCGTCCATCGGGTAAAATTTCCGGAGTCGTTTCTGCTAAAATAACCCCGAATTTTTTCCGCATTGCGGTGAGGGTACGACGTACCGCTTGTTGATGCGGAAACGGGCCGTAATAGCGGCACGATTCCGTGGTGCGCATGCGCACGATGCGGAAACGCGGAATCGGGTCAGTGATATCGACCCGGATTTGTGGAAACTGTTTATCGTCGCGAAAAAGTATATTCCATTTGGGGCGCCAGCGTTTGATTAGTTTACCTTCTAAGAGTAGGGCCTCGGTCTCGCTGCGGACTTCATGCCATTCGAGATCTCGCACTCGATCCATCATCGCAGCCACTTTGGGGGCGAGTCGCGCCCGCGGTACAAAATAAGAGTCGAGGCGTTTCTTAAGATTCTTTGCTTTTCCTACATAAATGACCAAGCCAGCAGCATCTTTCATGAGGTACACCCCAGGGGTGCGAGGAGCTCGACGGGCCTTCGCCTTGGCAGAAAGTTCTTCGGGGTCAGTTTGCATTTCCGTGGAGGCCTGTTTTAGTAAGCCTATCACCCCGTCACCTGCAAATGGATTCCAATAATAAATGTAAGCACGAAGTCCTCGTTATCAATATTGGAAACGAACTCCTCGATGGGTTGAGAGAAAATGGGCATTTACTTTGGTTGGGTGAACAACTGGCCCGTCGCGGTTTACCGATTACCCGTTCGGTCGTTTTACGAGATGATGCTTTTGAAATTTCCGAGGAGATTAAAAAATCATGGCAGAATTATGATTTAATTGTCACGACCGGTGGCCTGGGTCCGACTTCGGATGATCAAACGCGTGCCTCGATTGCTAAAGTTTTAGGTTTGAAATTACAACGTGTAGAATCCGCTGCCAGAAATCTTGAAACGCTCTTTTCAAAAATTGGACGAAAAGTTTCTCCTGCGGATCTAAGTCAATGTACAGTTCTCGAAGGCGGCGATAGTTTGCCCAATCCCCATGGTACTGCTCCTGGAATTTTTTATCGCAAAGGTCGGACGACTTTAGTGATGTTGCCGGGTCCGATTTTAGAGCTTCATCCGATGTACGAAAATGAAGTTGTTCCGCGTCTTTGCTCAATCGGCTGTGCCTGTGATGGCGAAGCCTATGTACAAGTGCGCACTTTTGGTATCGGGGCTGTGCCCTTAGAAAAAATTGTCCGCCCTTTAATTATGCAGGGCATGGATCTCACTTTTGGTACCCATACAGGGATTGTCGATGCACGCATTACTTCAGGCACGAGTGGTGCCTGTTCTCAGAAACTTTGCGAAGTAGCCAAGTCGATCCGTGATGCTGTGGGCGATGACTTTGTGTGCACGGGGCATTCTTGTTTAGCATCGATTGTGGTCGAACAATTACGCAGTATGGAAAAAACGGTCGCCCTCGCTGAATCTTGTACAGGTGGCTTATTGGCTGATTCGTTTACGGACATTCCTGGAGCTTCAAAAGTTTTTGCCGGCTCTGCGGTCTGTTATAGCAACGATGCTAAAATAAATATTTTAGGAATTTCTGAATGTCTTCTGGCGCAACACGGAGCGGTCTCGGCCGAATGTGCTGAAGCGATGGCGGTGGCGGTTGCTGAAAAATTCGGCACGGATTATGCATTATCGGTTACGGGCTTTGCTGGGCCCAGCGGTGGCACCGACGAGAATCCGGTCGGGACAGTTTTCATTGGTTATGCGAGCCCCGCCGGTGTTTGGTCCAAGAAAGTTTTTATGCACGGCGATCGCGCCCAGGTGAAACTCCGTGCTGTGAATACCGCACTCGATTGGATGCGTCGCCAGATTACTAAGTACGGCGTCGAAGACTATATTCGCGGGGCATAATCTACGCGCAGTAGAAATGCTATTGCCTCTCGTGGGCGAGCAGTGAAATTAAGGGTGTGCCCGATTTTCTTGCAGTCATTTCTGGTAAGGACGAATTCCTCGTCGAGGAAGACGCATATAAATTTTATCGTGAGGCGATTAAGAAGGCCGGCAGCGATGCAGATACGCAGATTATCTCCGCACAAATCACTCGCGTAGAAGATGCCCCGCAAATCGAACGGGAGTTTTCGGAGGCAGTGGCCACGCTCTCCATGTTTGGTGGCAAAAAAGTCGTTTGGCTGCGTAATTTAAATTGGATGTCTAGTTCCAAGCAGGCGGAATCAGCCGAGGTTAAAGAATCCCTCGTTCATATGATCGACCTCGTTGCAAAGAGTAACGAGATGGTTTCCATTATTATTTCCGCGGCACCCGTGGATGGTCGCCGCAAGGAGCTCCAGGTTTTAAAATCAGTGGCCGATGAATTCATTGTCCACTCCTTCACCTCGCCTAAGCCTTGGGAAAATCAAAGCGAACAAACGACGATGCAAATCGCAAGGGCGACAGCTTTGTTTAAAAAACTAGGTACTAAATTTGAATCCGACGTGCCGGAAGTTTTAGTCGGTCGAGTAGGTGAGTCGACGCGTATGGTTTTAACCGAGGTGGAAAAACTTTCCATTTACGTGGGGCCAGGTGGAACCGTCAAAGCTCGCGATGTCCTTTTTGTGGTGCCTCCTTTTGGTGAAGGTGAATTTTTTGAACCCATTGAAGCTTTCGCAGCTCGGGATTTAAATTGGGCATTGGAATCCTTAGACCGATATTTTTTTAATGAAAGTTCGTGTCGGCCATTAATCGCTGCTTTGCATAGTCGACTCCGCTTGCTCATCCAGATTCGCTCCTTGGCTGATTCGGGTGACGTTAAACTTACTGCGACGGGTATTCCCAAGGGACAATTTGAAGTCGCAGTCGGACGCCACGGCGCGACCTTTGGTTCGGCTGCAAAATCTTCAGTTAATGTTTTTTCACAAAATCCTTGGTATGTGTCGACCCAAGTAGCCCCTGCGGCATTCCACTATACCTTGACTGAATTGATAGATTTACAGTTAGCCTGCACCCAATGCTTCGATATTTCTAACTCGGGAGGGGATGACGAGGTGGCCCTGCGTGCCTTATTCTTGAGAGCGCTTGCCGTTCGCCGCTAAAAATGATATGTCTCCTTTGAACATGGATACCGACTTCGTTCCCAACGTCTTAGCTGATCGCTACGCTTCCGCGGCGATGAAGTCGATTTGGTCGACGCGTGGTAGAGTGGTTTTAGAGCGCGAGTACTGGATCGCGGTAATGAAAGCTCAAAAAGAACTAGGTTTAGAGATTCCTGCTAACGCGATTGCGTCTTACGAAAAAGTTAAAGACCAAGTGGATTTAAATTCGATTCGTCAGCGCGAGGAGACTACCCGTCACGACGTCAAAGCCCGCATCGATGAGTTTTGTGCACTCGCCGGATTTGAGCACGTGCACAAGGGACTCACCAGTCGCGATTTAACTGAATCAGTCGAGCAACTCCAAGTTTACCGCTCTCTGCAATTAATACGTGCCAAGGCAGTTGCTGCAGTTGTGGCATTAGCTCGTCGCGCAGAGGCCGATGGCGCTCTTTTAATTTCGGCCCGCACGCACAATGTTGCCGCCCAGCCAACAACCGTTGGAAAACGTTGGGCGATGTTTGGCGAAGAATGCTTACGGGGCTTAAATCAGATCGACGCCGAGATTAACCAATTTGCTGCACGCGGACTTAAGGGCGCAGTCGGAACACAATTAGATCAATTGACTCTCTTTTCAGGTGATAAGCAGAAAGTCGCCCAATTAGAAAAACAAGTTTTAGTCCACTTAGGTATACCTCATGTTCTCGGGGCGGTTGGACAAGTCTATCCGCGCTCGATGGATCTCGAAGTTGTCTCAGCATTATTATCTTTGGCCTCCGGTCCTTCCTCGTTTGCTAAAACGTTGCGACTCATGTCTGGTCACGAATTAGCCAGCGAAGGTTTTTTACCTGGGCAAGTTGGGTCTTCGGCGATGCCTCACAAAATGAATGCGCGGACCTGTGAGCGTATTAATGGCTTTCATGTTTTACTTCGTGGCTATTTAGCCATGGCGGCCTCTTTAGCGGGTGAGCAATGGAATGAGGGTGATGTTTCCTGTTCAGTCGTTCGCCGTGTATTACTTCCTGATAGTTTCTTGGCGATTGATGGATTGCTCGAAGCTTTCTTAACCGTGTTGGGTCAGATGGAAGTAAATCAGTCCGTCGTGGAGCGTGAATCGAAACATTACTTACCGTTCTTAATGACGACCACTTTCTTGATGGAGGCTGTCAAAGCGGGGGCGGGTCGAGAGCAGGCTCACGAAGCGATTAAGGAACATGCCGTCGCCGTCGCGAAAGATTTACGCTCCGGTAAGATTGATAAAAATAATTTAGTTGAACGCCTGGCTGAAGATCCGCGTTTGCGCTTAACCCGGGCTGCTTTGGATAAATCCATGGCGCAGGTTGGGGAGTTGACGGGTATGGCCCAGGCCCAGGTCGCTGCCTTTTCGCAGTCCGCACAGGCTTGGCTGAAAAAAGTCCCCGAGGCGGCTAAAATTAAGCCTGGGCGGATTCTTTAGTATCAATAAGTCCTAAAGAAAAGGGTGGGGTTGGTTTTCCGTATTGCCAATAGGCAGGGGGCTAACCAAAACCCAATTTTAAACCTCTTCTTAATACTATGTCCTCCTTATCTGGAAACCTTCTCGTCGCACAAAGCGGCGGACCCACGCCGGTGATTAACGCCAGCCTCGCTGGTGTGATTGCTGAGGCTCTTAATCATGAAGACGAAATTATCGATATCTTGGGTGGCTTGAACGGTATTCAAGGCGTCTTACATGAACAGTTAATCGATCTCGCCAGCGAAACTCAGCAGACTTTACGCAATCTCGAGCACACCCCTGGTGCCGCTCTGGGTACCTGCCGTTACAAGGTCAAAAAAGCTGAAGACTTCGATCGTATTCTCCAAGTTTTTGAAGCGCATAACATTCGTTACTTCCACTACATCGGTGGAAACGATTCTCAAGACACCGCCGCAAAAATTGACGCCCTCGCAAAAGAGCGCGGTTATGAACTGCGCGTCATTGGTGTACCTAAGACCATCGACAACGATTTACCTTTAACCGATCACTGCCCAGGATACGGTTCGGTAGCTAAGCACATCGCTTTAACCGTTCGCGAAATGTCATTGGACAATGCTGCGATGGGACAGAACGATTTCGTATCGATTTTAGAGGTTATGGGCCGTAATGCCGGCTGGTTAGCCGCTTCTTCGGTGTTAGCTCAACGTCGCGAAAAGAGCGATGATAACGGTAAGAATGCTTCGAAGAATACTCACTACGGCTGCACTGCTCCGCACATCGTTTTACTTCCTGAAGTTCCCTTCAACGCCGATAATTTCGTACAACGCGTCCAAGAAGTTTTAAAACACAATGCTCACTGTTTCGTGGTGGTCTCGGAAGGTGTGCAAGACGAAGCCGGTAATTATTTAGGAGCCGACACTTCAAGCACCGATGCTTTTGGTCACGCCGTTCTCGGTGGCGCAGGTGAATATTTACGCACGCTCGTTGAAGGTCGCTTCGACGGCGTTAAGGCCCGCGCTTCTAAGCTCGGTATCTCTCAACGTGCCGCTTCACATAATTCTTCTAAGACTGACGTCGAAGAAGCTAAGCTCTGTGGACGCGAGGCCGTCAAAGCCGCCATCAAAGGTGAGTCCGGAAAAATGGTCATCTTACATCGTTCGACCAAGGAACAGTATGCGGTAGAAACCAGTTTAGCCCCGCTCGTAGATATCGCGAATGGTGTTAAAGCCTTCCCTGAAAAGTGGATCGGCGAGGACAAAATGTCCATTCACCCTGAGTTCGTTCGTTATGCCTTGCCACTCATCCAAGGTGAGTTGCAACTACCTTATGAGCAAGGACTTCCACGATACGCTCAGCTTTCAGCGGTGCGTGTTCAGCGTAAATTAGAGGTCTATCAGACCGCCTAATTTTCCTTAAATATCGAATAAAAGGCTAAGACTCTAGGGTCTTAGCCTTTTTTTGTCTTACTTATTGCACAAATGGGTTCTTATTTGTAGAGTCATTTCTCCCCAGTGCTATTGTTTTTATGAAGATTTATACCCGTTACTTTGCTCTCGCGTTGTTGTTTTTAACTTCAGCGATTTGCCACGCAGCATTGCAAAATGGTAAAGTACAGGTCGCCATTACGAAAGGCCAATCGTTACTCACTAATCCTCAGTCCATTAAAGAGCCGATCGTTAAAGGAAAACTCTTCGAACAGGGTTACAAAGTAGAGACCATGAAGGACTCCACCGTTGAGCTTTGTCTTTCCAATGGATCCACCATTTTAGTTAATCCAGAAACACTCATTGAAATTAGGACATTCCGCCAAGTGTCATCTAACTTAATTGTTGAAGGCGCTTACCAAAAATTAGACAAAGAGCCGTCGCCGTCTGTTGTAGAAATTTTTGTGACCAAGGGAAAGATAATCGGTGAAGCTCGAAAACTTAACCCGCAGTCATCATTCACCATTAAATCCCCCGCAGGCGTCGCTCGAATCCGCGGTACGGTATTCACCGTAGAGTATCAGAAAAATAAAGATACTCGTACTGGTAATATGGAAGTTTCTTGTGTTAAAGGTTCGGTTGAAGTCACTGTTAACGGATCTGATTCTGGTTCTGTGCCTGTTGAGCCAGGTAGAAAAATGACCGCTCAAGCGCCTATCCAAGAGGAAGAAGATAAAAAAGAAGGCCCTAAGGCACGCGAGACTGCGGTCGCTATCGAAGACAAAAAGGTGATAACTCTAAAGGATACTGAAGGATTAAAGCCCGGAATGAAAATCCAGGGTGCAGGATTACCTGACGACGTAGAAATTGTAGCAGTCGACCCTATAACCAACGAAGTAACTTTAAATAAGCCCATCACGGTTGCTGCTGGGGTTTTAATCACCCCTTTGCCCTCGACTCGAAAAGTTGAAACTGCGGTCGCTGTCGAAGACAAAAAGGTGATAATTCTAAAGGATACTGAAGGATTGAAACCTGGAATGAAAATCCAGGGCGCAGGATTACCTGACGACGTAGAAATTGTTTCCGTTAATCTCCAAAACGGAGAAGTAACTTTAAATAAGCCCATCACGGTTGCTGCTGGGGTTTTAATCACCCCTT
>JBBAUZ010000008.1:33146-60113 GCA_040397965.1 Opitutales bacterium
CTGCTGGGGTTTTAATCACCCCTTTGCCCTCGACTCGAAAAGTTGAAACTGCGGTTGCTATCGTCGATCAAAAAAGTGTTCTCCTTCAAAACACCGAAGGACTGAAGCCAGGAATGAAAGTACAAGGTGCTGGTTTGCCTGATGGTCTCGAAATTGTAGCAGTCGACCCTTTAACCAACGAAGTCACATTTAATAAACCAATAACGGTTGAAGTGGGTGTTGAACTTAAGCCGGTATATGAATTTGAGCCGATGATAAGCGGTCCAGTGATTTCTTACTCAAGACTGTCCCCCGAGGACATCAGTGGTATATCAAACAATTTATCAACCGGAACATCTGTGCCTGCCAAACTTACAGATGACATTCAACAAATAGCTAATAACACTCCACCGATTAAACCTGGTGAAGATAACGATACTCCTCCGACACCTCCCTCTAATAATACCGGACCGGCAACTGGGCCTACAAACAATCCTACCGATAATATAAACAATATAATCCAAGATATTGTTGAAAAGGAAACCCAGAAAAATCCTTCACCGACAGGTGGCTAAAGTTATCTGTTTCTTAAAAATGGGCCCATGAAAATGGGCCTTTTTAATTTAGAGAATTTCTCCGCTCGCTTTGAGTTTAAATTGATACAAACATCTCGCTATGTCCAACGTCGGAAAATTTATAACCTTTGAAGGCGGCGAGGGTGCAGGTAAATCCACCCAACTAAAAAATTTAGCTGAACACTTAACGAAGTCGGGCCGAAAAGTGATTTGTCTCCGTGAGCCTGGTGGGACGCCCCTAGGCGAAGAGCTCCGAACGGTGCTGAAAAGCCCCGCAAGTAAATCGATGAAGGCTGAAACCGAAGCTCTTTTATTTGCGTCCAGTCGTGCTCAGTTGGTGGGCGAGATTATTGTGCCCGCCTTAAAGCAAGGCACCTATGTTCTATGTGATCGCTTTGTTGATTCTACGATTGCTTACCAGTCGGGCGGACGTGGGCTGGACCGGAAATTAGTCGAGTCAGTCAATCGCCTAGCCTGCGGAACTTTAGTGCCCGACCTAACTATACTTTTAGATTTAGATCCCGCTCAGGGCTTACGTCGCGCCTCCGCGCGTGACGCCGGTCAAGCCGATCGCTTTGAGTTATTAGATAATGGGTTTCACCAAAAAGTACGTGAAGTTTATAAATCATTAGTCGCGACAGAACCTCAGCGTTTTTTGGTTCTAGATGCGACCCAAACACCTCCTGAATTAGATAAGGCTATTTGGCATGAAGTCACTCGACGCTTCCTCTAATTTAGAAAATATTCCCGCCCTTAAGGTTCTGGCACGGGCGCGAGTCGAAGGTCGGATGCCTCATGCCATTTTATTTACGGGTCATAATAGCGAACTTTTACTCAAGGCCTCAGAATGGTTGGCGGGCCTGTATTTGGAATCGGAGGATCCATTAAGCCACGCTGATTGCCGTGCCTTGCGGCCCTCTAAGAAGTCCCGACGTATCGGAATCGATAGTGCCCTGGAAGTAGTAGCAGATTTGAAGCTTACCTCCACGACGGGCCGTCGCGTGGTGATTATTTACGACGTAGACCGATTTGTACCCGAAGCCGCTAATTGCTTTTTAAAAACCTTAGAAGAGCCCCCCGCTGGGACTTTAGTTATTCTACAAACAACCAATTACTACCGCGTGCTGCCAACCGTGCTGAGCCGTTCGCTGAGATTCCACCTGGGTGGCGAGATATCACCCATCCAAGATGCCTCGTGGAATAATTGGTTAAAGGAATTTGAAAATTTTATTAATAAGTTGATTACAACTAAGCCGACGCAAAGTCGTTCCACGGAAATAATTATCCCCCTGTATTCACTGTGTGCTCGTTTTGAGGTTTTATTAGAATTATTTTTAGAAGAAGCTCTGGAAAAAGCTCCCCCGCCACCAATCACGGATGATGAGGATAAAAAAGATGTCACCTCAGCTTATCAGGAGAATATTCGCAGAGGTCTTTGGAATCGTATGCTGGTCGCCGTGGAAGAAAAACTAAGATTAATCGGTCGTAATCACCCCTCACTTTCATTACAAATCGCTAGTACCATGGCAGTTTTAGAATCATCCCGCATGCGCTTAGAGTTAAGTTATCCAGTGATCTCAGCGATGGAAAACTTCCTCCTCCAGACGGTAAGAATTTTTTCCAATCGCCCACCGTCATCATCATCCTAGTGCATGGCCAATCCTAACTATTCGCCTTCGGCCGAAGATGAAGAGGATAAGCGCCTGATGGCGCTTGTGGCGCAAGGCGATGACCATGCACTGCGTCTATTGGTGGACCGTCACCACCCGCGCTTGGTAGGTTATCTCAAAGTTGAAGTAGGTTCACAAACCACGGCCGAAGAATTAGCAATGGAGGTTTTTATTCGGGTGCATCGTGCGGCGTCGCGCTGGCGCCCTGAGGCCAAATTATCGACTTACCTAATCCATATTGCCCATAACCTAGTCCTTAATGAATGGCGGCGAAAGAGTCGTAAACCTACGAGCACGCTGGATTCTGCTCCTGAACCTGGAGATCATAGCCATGAATCGGCGCGCCAAGTTGTCGAATTGGAGGAGTCGTTCGACAAAGCCGTTAGCCAACTTCCTCCGGAACAACGCACCGCCATTATTTTACTGGTTCAGCAAGACATGCCCTACGAAGAGATTGCGGTGGCCATGAAAGCCCCAGTTTCTTCGGTTAAAACGTGGATTCACCGTGCCCGAACCCGCCTTCGCGAACTCTTAAAAGACCATTATGAAAACCAATAAAAAATGCAACCCGTCGCCTTTTTCGGGGTTTATCTTACTGTAGAATCATGAGCCAACATTCACCATCCGACCTCGAAGCCGACTTGGCGACCCACCTGGGTCGTTCTCGCTCCGTGACGGTAGCTGGTTTTGCCGACCGAGTAGTTTTAGCCGTTCACGCTTATCGCCGTCGCCAAATTATCCGCTGGTCCTCCTATGCCAGTTCTCTTGCCGCCTGTTTAGTTGCTACCTTGGTTTACGTCAGTGGTCCTTCAGAGGAATCGCTAATTAAACAAACTCAATCCTTGTTTCGTAGCGATGAAGCTTCTCAGTTAAGTGCCATCTTAGGTATGGCTGATGATTTAGCGATGCTCACACCGGTCGTTGATGAAAATTTTATAGTCGTCGAGGCACTTGAGAAAAACGAAATCTAAATTCATGCGTTTTTTCTTATTCATTATATTTTTAGGAGTGCTGCCGAGTGGAGCGATGGAGGAGAAACCCAAAACATCGGCCGAAGCTCCGCGTCCTAATCCCGCGAGTGAGCCTTCGATTGAAGAGGTTCAGACTATGCGTAAAATTTTAGAACTACCGCCTGAACGTTTAGCCAAAATACGATCCTCGATCGAACGAATCGAAAGAATGTCGCCCGAGGAACGTAAGGAATTTGCAGCGGTGCTCGCTAAACTAGAAAATGCGACTCCCGAAGAGCGGAAAAAGACCTTAAAAGAGATGCGCGATAAAACCGCACCCGGCGGTCTGGGAGCCAAGGTTTTTGAATACCATTTAAAACAACTCCCCGCCGATGAAGCCAAGCAAGAGCGCGCTTATTTCGTAAAACTCTCTTCGGAGGAACGCCAACAGTACATCCGCAAGTTATTAGAAAAATATTCTGCAGACTTACCTAAGATTCGAGCTGAAGGAAAGTCGAAGGACAAATCCAAAGATCCGAATAAGAATGGTGATGTAAATAAAGAGGGTGACCGCGCGGCGCAACGCCGTCCAGCGGCCGAAGCTCCTCCCGTTCAATAACTAAACTGGTCGCCGCTTTTCCAGCGGTTGTGCGCCCAAAGCCAATCGGCACACACGTCATCCGAACTTTGTAACTGCTGAGCTAGCCACGCGTTGGACTCTTCCGTGAGTGCCATGGAGTCTTTGGCCTTTAATTCAAATGAACAGAGTTTGCATCGCCAAAACCCAGTGCGCTGGGTCCAGAGAATTCTCGCATCAGCTTGAAATCTTTGGGCAATAATTCCTGGAAGATTGGTGACGGCACAGGTTCGATTTAGGAATTGAAGGGGCACCCCTTGAAAGGTATTTTGATCGAATAATATACAGGCGATCCCACCTTGGCGTACGGCTTCCATGGTTCGGCCAAAGCCTTCGCGCCGTGAAACTAGTTTCATACCAAAACGCTCACGTGATTTTTTAATCCAGTTTTCCGCCGATGCTAAATCGAGCGGACGGTAGAGCGTCACCCAATTACGTTTTGCTAAACTCTCATCAAAAATTCGAATCGTCGGAATCATTTCCATTAAGGAAAAGTGCGGCACGAAACAGACCGTGCCTTTTTCGGAGTCATTCAGGCGACTGGATCCCGCTAAGATACTCGAGTCTACTTTAATTCGTGTGTGTAATTCTTTTTCGGAGAGGGAAGCAGCGGCGATACCGTAGAGGCTCATTTCTGCAGTACGCTGACAGGAAAGTTTGCCTATTTTTTCCCACCACGATGCCTCTTTCTCAGGAAACGCTTGTTGGAGGTTATTTAAAATAATTTTCCGACGAAGTAACCAAATGCATTGTCCAAATACCCAGGCATTCACCCGCGCAAAAAACTCAGGAAGCTTAGCTAAGAGCCAGGAGTAAGTGGCAATAAGGAGATACATGTTTACGGCTTAACGACCCTCTAGTTTAAGGACTTCTTTAATATCAGGAACCGTGATCATCCGACGGCCCAACTCATCTCGAGCAAAATATTTATCGGGCTGACGCACTAAATCAAAAGGCTCATCGGGTAAGTTGTCTTCATCAAACTCCATTTCATCCACGGCATCAATTTCATCAAAAATATGACTCATCCGAAGTGGGTCCCCTTCAATGACGGCTGCTGGGTTATGCAAGCGACCTTCTTTTAAGAAATTAAAAAAGAGACAAGGGTAGAAACTATTTTCGTATTTTTCTAAAAACTTACTCATCCATTGACCTGGGACTTCCCAGCGACGATTTAAAACGACGGCATCAGAAAAATGAATGCACGCCTCGTACCATTCGGAAAGTTCGGGGTGGCGATGGGCAAGGGCACAGTCAATCACGGTGACCACGCGCTGAATTTGCCAAGTTGAATTCGTCACCCGATGGTGAATGGCTTCCATCTGATCTACGGCAGAGAGCCGACCATTCGTAATCAGAATGCACGCGGCTTCCTCGGCTGGTTGCGGCACGCGGGCTTCTCCCTCTTTAAACGTCCATCGTTCAGCCCGGGTGGCCGTCTCTGACGTTTCCGCACTCTCTAATAAAATTCGAACAGCTTTACCTTCAACCCAAGCGTTGTCGGCGAGTTCTTTGACCACGGCCGAACGACCTGATCCAGCAATCCCGAGAACGATGATGAGAGGCGTCATGCTTTACGGCCACAGCGTCCAAAAGATTCATTTTGTCCGCGATCCCGAATCCAATGATCGACTGCCACCAGTGCTGCCATGGCTTCAACAATGGGTACCGCGCGTGGTAAGACGCAGGGGTCGTGACGTCCTTTAGCGGCCAGGGAGGTTTCTTTGCCATCCGGACGTACGGTTTTTTGTTTTTGTAAAATAGTCGCCGTAGGTTTGAACGCGATACGGAAGACGACATCCTCGCCATTGGTAATGCCACCTTGAGTGCCACCTGAGCGATTAGTTGCGGTGCGGATTCGTCCGCCTTTTTTGACGAACAAATCATTATGCTGGCTCCCCATTAATTGAGTGCCGGCGAAACCACTTCCGATTTCAAATCCTTTAGTCGCAGGGAGTGATAACATCGCCTTCGCTAAATCTGCCTCAAAGCGATCAAAGACGGGAGAACCTAATCCAGCAGGGAGTCCAGAGATCACACAGCAAATGACTCCACCAACGGAATCACCATGGCTGCGAGCACCGCGAATACATTCCGCAATTTTTTCAGCCGTCGCAGGATGCGGGCAGCGTGTTGGGCTAGCATCGACTTGTTTTTGCGTCGGAGTTTTGGCCAGCTGCGGCATTTGAATATCCGCAACGCTTTCAACCCACGCCGTAATTTTTGCACCACAGGCGTGGTCGAGAATCGTTTTAGCTAACGCACCGGCGGCGACACGCGCAGCCGTCTCACGAGCGGAGGAACGTCCGCCACCTTCTACGGCGCGAATACCGTATTTAGAATCGTAAGTGAAATCTGCATGCGATGGGCGGTAGGCCGCTTTCATTTCGGTGTAAGCCGAAGGACGTTGATCTTTGTTGCGAACAATAATCGCAATCGGAGAACCTAGTGTCAGGCCATCGGGTGATAGACCCGACAAAATTTCGGGCTGATCTTCTTCTTTGCGCTGTGTGGTTAAATCGCTCTGGCCGGGGCGCCGACGCGCTAATTCCTTTTTCAGAAACTCTAAATCAAAAGGGACGCGGGGAGGGCAGCCTTCGATGACGACGCCCAAGGCTGGACCGTGACTTTCTCCGAAAGTCGCAATGCGAAAGCTATGTCCAAAAATATTTCCCATGTGTGTTTAGATATTACTGTAAATAAGAACGCCGCCAAGCCGAATGGCTGGGCGGCGTTCCATTAGGCGGTTCCGCCCGCTTTATTATCGGCGAAGGTTAGCAGAGATTTTAGAAACCAGCTGCTGACTTTGTTCGCAGTTACCAAAGAAGCCATACTTCACAGTGACTTGAGTGTAAGACTCTTTAGTTTTTTCGTCCTGAATTTTAGAGATGTTGATCTTAACTTCTAAGTCACCAATCGCACGAGCGAAGACGGTGGTGTCGAAAAGCTCGCCTTCAGAATTGTGTTGGGTCTCACCCATACGCTTCATGATGTCGCTCTGTTGATCGACCGCGCGCTTTACAGCGTTGAAGACGACTTCAGGCTCAGCCTTATATTTGGTAGTTAATGTACCGGTGACGTTCGAGAATATCGAACCGGAGTTATCTGGATTATCGACGCCCACGTAGGTGGTGCAGCCAGTAAAGGCGAGTGCGGTGGCGAGGAGTGCGTAAGTGACGGCGTTCTTCATAATAAGGTGTAATTCGGTAATAATCAAAGAACACAGCCCCGCTGTTATGGCAAACCCTTTCGCCCAAGGTATTTATGGGCCCAAAAGTTAAAAATGTAATGATAATGTCATTACAAAAACTACCCAAAAATTCATTTTAACCCCATTTTTATTGGGTATAATCGTTATTTGATTACGTAAAAAACAGACTTATTTTATCAAAAATAGTCTTAAACCGTTGAATTATAATGACTTATGTTTTTATGACCGAAAAAAATCATTAAACGGGTCTTTTGGCGCGATCGCGACTGTGAATTGTGTGAATATTACCCTGGGGCTAAAATCTTGACGGGTGGGGCTAAGTGGTTGAAAGTGGGCATATAGGGTTAAGACTCCCATATCTCATGTCCATTGGTTCAAATCACTCTCTCTTCACCGGCATCCATCACGGAAAATTGGATGAGAAGAATCGTGTGACTATTCCAGCGGCCTGGCGTTTTGAAGGAACTGCCGAAACAAGTTTTTTGGCGATGTATCATCCCGCCGTCGGATCGATTGTTGTTTTTCCTCCATCGATGGTGAAGCGCATTTCCGATGCAGCTCTCCAAGTCACGGTGAGTGATCCAGATAAAATGGATGCCCTGAGTTTATTAGGCGCGAACAGTATTCAAGTTTCATGCGACAAGGCTGGGCGCATTACCCTCAATGATCACGTGGTGAAAGAAGCCCATCTCGATCGCGATGTTATTTTCAAAGGCGGTTTTACCACCTTCCAAATCTCCGCGAAAAATCCACCCAAGACTGAACGCGATTCCGAACGCACCCGGATTATTCTCCGTGCCCTGCGAGAACTCGGAATTTAATTTGTATCCAAAAGTTACTTACACAATTCGCAGCTTATTCACAATTAATTTTTAATGACGAGTCACGTACCAGTTCTACTTGAGGAGTGTTTAGCTTTGCTAAATCCTCAATCGGGTCGTGCCTATTTAGATTGTACGTTTGGTGGTGGTGGACATTCCACGGCGATTTTAGAACGCGCCGTAAATATCACACTCGATGCGATGGATCGTGATCCTGCCGCCCTCGAGCGAGCGCAGTCACTCCTCCAACGTTTCCCTAAAAACTTTCGTTTTCATTCAGAAGATTTTCGTAACCTTGACCGCGTTCCGGGGTCGTTTGACGGTGTTATGATGGACATTGGGGTGTCTTCTCATCAGTTGGATATCCCGGAACGCGGTTTCTCATTTCGCTACGATGCCCCCAACGATATGCGCATGGATACGCGCAAGGGTCGTACGGCTGCCGATTTTTTAGAACGTGCCACGCGCCCCGAATTAGAAAAAGCGGTTCGTGATTACGGCGAAGAGCCGCGCTGGTTCCGCATCGTCAATGCCATCGAAGCCGCTCGCGGTACCGGACGCTTAGCCCGTACGACGGGCTTTGCCGAATTAGTCGCCGAAGCTGCTCCGAATCCGCCCGGTCCCCGCGGTCCGCATCCCGCCACCAAAACTTTTCAAGGTGTCCGTATCGCAATCAATGATGAGTTAGGGGCCTTAGCCGAAGCCTTACCCAAAGCTTTCGAAAAACTAAATCAAGGCGGCGTCCTCGTGGTTATCTCCTTCCACTCCTTGGAAGATCGTATGGTGAAACGCTATATGAATGAAGTCAGTGGCCGTCCGATTCATCGCGACGATAATCGCGGACAAGACGAACGCATTAAACTCGCCGAACTTTTAACCCGCAAAGCCATTCAGCCATCGGAAGCTGAACAAACTCGCAACCCTCGCAGCCGTTCCGCTCGTCTGCGTGCTGTTCGTCGACTCACCGTATGAACATCCGCCGATTTTTCATCGTTGTGATGCTCATCACCTCTTTTGCGACCGCTGCATTAGGAATGATCGGTATTATGAAACTTCGTCTGCGCTCGGATGATGTGGGTGTACGGATTGTCCGTTTGGAACGCGCGATTGCTGACTCTAAAAAAGAATTAGATGCGTTGAAGCGTCAGCGCGATATCAGCCAAGACACAGTTAAGCTTAGTGAGAAGGCCGGCGAAAAATTTAAAATCCCGAAGCCCGAACAAGTGACTTGGTTACGCGTGTCGGGTCCGATTTTGCCAGTTACCTCGGCGCGGACTACTCCCAGCCCAAGAGTGGCGGCACTAGATCTTACTTTTCGCCCACCGGTTGAAATGGGAGGGCTCCGCTCCCGATGACCCTAATGCATGCCAGGCAAAAGCGTTTCACTTCGCTAGCCTGGATTGTTTCGCTTTCATTTGTCGCCGTCATCGTAAGACTTTTCTGGCTCCATTGGGTGGAGGCACCTGAGTTGTGTGCGCAGGCAGTGCAAGCCCGTAGCGTGTTTCAAGAATTAGATTGTCGCCGTGGTGAAGTCCGCGATTCGCAAAATAATTTATTGGCAGTGTCCGAAGATGTGTGGGATGTCGGCGTCGATCCTGAGTCGCTGAAGAAAGAAGAAGTGGGTCGAGCTGTCGAAGTCGCTAAAATTTTAGGCGTTTCACCAAACGATGTGATTAAGGCGTTTAATACTAAACCTAAAGTGGATGAGGAGGGGAATGAGCGTCGTATTCGTTGGGTGGTTATCGCTCATGAAGTAGACAAGGAAGTGTTCAAAAAAATTACGGGCTTAAAAATCAAAGCCCTGCGAGGAGAGTTGAAGTACCGTCGTCATTACCCCAATGGGCAATTGGCGTCGCACGTCATCGGCTACGTTAATAAAGAGGGTCAGTCCGCCTGCGGTATCGAGAAAGCACTCAATAATTTTCTGCAAGGTCAGAAGGGCTGGATTGAATCGGAACGCGATGGCCGCCGTCGCGAAATTGCCAGTATTCGTCTGCGCGAAGTTCAACCGGTCGATGGCAATAATGTTATCTTATCGATTAATAGTTTAGTCCAGAAAACCTGCGAGGATGCACTCAATAAAGCGGTAGCCCAATATAATCCGATTAGTGCAGTGATTATTGTGAGTGAGCCCAAGACGGGACGTATTTTAGGTTTAGCAAATTGGCCCACATTTGATCTCAATAAATTCTACGACGCCAAACTCTCACCGTTGGATAGTCAGCGTAATCGTGCCGTGTCCGATGTCTATGAGCCTGGTTCAGTTTTTAAAATCGTCTCAGTTGCGGGCGCCCTCGAGGAAAAATTAATTACTCCCAATAGTGTCTACGACTGTAGCTTACTCCAAGTACCTTATCGCGGCCGAATGATTTCCATGCCCGCGGATTCACATGCGACTGGGATCGTGACGGTTCGTGATATTGTGCGGGAGTCTTCAAATCGCGGAACGGTACAAATTGGGATGCTTTATTCGGAAAAAAAAGGCGAAGAGCGTTTTGATAAATTGGTTAAATCTTTCGGCTTTGGGTCTGTCTCCAATTTAATAACTGGTGCAGAAGTTCCCGGACTAATTATCAGTCCAGAAAAATGGGATGGAATCACTATCTCCCGTCTGCCAATGGGCCACTCCATCAGTGTGACCGCTTTACAGATTCACTATGCGATGTCGGTAATCGCCGCTGAGGGATTACTCATGCAGCCGCAACTAGTTCTGCGTGTTGAAGATTCTAAAACGAAAGAAACCGTCATCGATTATCCGCCCCGTGCGCGTGGACGTGTCATTTCTGCTGCCACCGCCAAACAAGTTTCCACCTTACTTCGGCCGGTGTGCAGTAAAACGGGTACCGCTCCAGCGGCAGATATCGAAGGCTACGAAGTGGCTGGTAAAACGGGTACCACCCAGAAATTAATCAACGGCCGCTATTCTAGTGCCCATCACGTGGCTTCGTTTTCGGGATTTTTCCCAGTCAACGATCCGCGTTTAGCAATCACTGTGATTATCGATGAACCTAAAGGTGATGGCATTGCCTACGGTGGTAAATTTGCTGCCCCCATTTTTGCTGAGGTCGCTAAAAATTGTATTCAGTGGTTGGACATAAAACCTGCCTCACCCCTTTCCCGCACCTTCGCTGGTGTTGAACGATGATATTAAAAGAACCCAGTACGCATCGTCTCATGGAAAACCCAACCCTCCAAAGTTTACTTCAAGATATTCCTGTCATCGAGCGTCGTGGCGATTGGTCGACTCGCGTGACAGGTTTAGTCACTGATTCTCGTCGAATTTTACCAGGCAGTTTATTCTTTGCCTTACCTGGTTTACGCACCAGCGGTCATCAATTTTTAGACGATGTAATTTCTCGCGGTGCGGCCGCGGTGATTTCGAGCGAGCCAGTCGCTGGTTTACCTGCCGTCGCCGCCGCGCAAGTGAAAGAGCCTCGCAAAGTTTTAGCGGAAGTAGCTCGTCGTTATCACGGCAACCCGGAGAAGAAATTAAAACTCGTGGGTGTTACCGGAACTAATGGTAAAACCACCATCACCACTTTACTCCGCCATTTATTACAGCAAGAAGGACAGAATTGGGGTCTCATCGGTAGCGTAAGATACCAATTGGGTCGTCGCTCCATTCCCGCTTATAAAACCACACCGGAATCGGCTGACTTAGCCGGTTTCTTCCGTCAAATGGTGGACTCGCAGTGTGAAGGCGCCTGCCTGGAAGTAAGTTCTCACGCCCTACATCAAGATCGCGTGCATGGTTTTTCTTTTGCCGCCGCTGCGTTCACGAATTTAACCCGCGATCATATCGACTACCACGGTAATCTAGAATCTTACCTCGATGCTAAAACAATTTTGTTTGATGGTCGTAGCGGCTCAATTCCGAAAGTTTCCGTAATTAATGTCGACGACGCTGCCGGAAAAAATCTTGCCCAATCCTGTCGCCCGCGTGGCCAAGTAATCACGTTTGGTATTCATGCCGCCGCTGATTTGCAAGCGACGCAGATCGTTTTTAATCCGCGTGGCTCCGAATTCACCGTAAATTGGGCAGGCCAATCTGCCCGCTTTAATTCTCCGCTCCCCGGGGAATATAATATTTCAAATATTCTTTGTGCGTTAGCGTTAGCGGCATCCTTAGGTCGTGATCCGCTATCCCTGGTTGCAGCCGTTAAAGCTTTTCCTGGTGTCGCGGGTCGCATGGAGCGCGTTGAAGCGGGTCAATCCTTCCCCGTGTTTGTGGATTATGCGCATACGGACGACGCTTTGCGCAATGCCTTACAGATGTTACGTTCGATTACTCCGGGACGTGTCTTATGTGTCTTCGGTTGTGGTGGAAATCGCGATCGTGGTAAACGCCCAGCGATGACCAAGGTGGTTGCTGAATTAGCACATCAGGCTTGGGCGACCGCTGATAATCCGCGTAAGGAAAATCTTGCTACTATTTTTGCCGACATGCGCGAAGGCTTGGGCTCCTTACCGAATGTTGAATTTATTAATGATCGTCGCGATGCCATCGGTCGGGCGTTAGCCGCCGCTCAACCTAATGATTGTGTTATCATCGCAGGCAAGGGACACGAAACCACCCAAGAGTTTCATGACACGGTAGTGCCGTTCGATGACCGCTTAGTGGCTAAAGAAATTTTAGAATTACGGAGAAATCTACGCGCATGAGTAAGGCTTTTAATCCCAGCCAATTAGCCGAGTGGACTCAAGGCGAGTGGACATCTTTCCCTAATCAAGAAATCACCGGCTTTAATATGGATACGCGCACCATTAAAAAAGGTGAAGCGTTTGTGGCGATTAAAACTATCCGCCGCGATGGACATGATTTTTTAAATGCCGCCCGCGCCAGTGGTGCATCCTGTGCTCTGGTGTCTAAACGGATGGCTGACCATTTACCGCAACTGGTAGTGGCCGATTCACAAAAAGGCTTACATCAAATTGCGGCGGGCTGGCGTAGTGAATTTAAAGGACAGGTTATTGGAATCACGGGTAGTGTGGGTAAAACATCGACCAAAGATTTATTGGGCGCGTTGTTGGGTTCATCGGCATTCATCACCGAAGCTAATCTCAATAATTTATTAGGTGTGCCATTAATGTTACTCCGTTTGCGTTCAGACGTTCATCGCTTTGCGGTCATTGAAGCCGGCATGAGTTTACCGGGTGAGCTAAAACTTTCCGCACAGATTCTTCGTCCTAACTTAGCCGTCATCACCGCCGTGGCTCCCGTGCACTTAGAAGGTGTGGGAACCATCGAAGCCGTAGCTCACGAGAAGTCTGAAATGATTGCGGCTTTAGAACCTGACGGTAAGGCGATTATCCCCGCCTCACTTTTAAAGTGGCCTGATTTCCAAGCCCAAGCTTCGCGCTGTTTAGTTGTTAAATTTGAAGGGGATGATGAGCCCGCGGTGATGCCATTGCGTGTGATCAGTGCTAAATTTGCCGATGAAAATGGTCGCCGTATACTTTTATTAGATGGTCGGTCCTATCCTTTGAGTCCGATTTCAGATGGGCTGGGTAGAAACGCGGCTCTCGCCGTCGTCGCCGCTCTGGAATTAGGCATTAGTGAAAATCAAATTAAGAAAAATTTAGAATCGTGGATGCCTCCCGTCGGTCGCGGCAGTATTCACCAAGACGGTAACCGAACATTTTATATCGATTGCTATAATTCCAGCCCGGCCTCGCTGCTTGATGCTGCGCAATGTTTTAATCGACTCACTTTACAAGATCCTCGTCGCCGTCTCTTCGTCATCGGTGGTATGGCTGAGTTAGGCAAAGCTTCGGTGGATTTACACCGTGAGTGTGGTGCTCAACTTCCCTTACGTGCCGGCGATACGGTGATAACCTGGGCAGGCGATTCGGCAGAAATTTTAAAAAGTATTCGGCGCAATGACGTCATTTTAAAATCCGCGCATACTTTAGACGAGGTTACGCAACTGATTTCTAATCACCGCGGTACTATTTTCGTTAAAGGCAGTCGTTCATGCACTTTAGAACGTACCTTACCTGCACAACTCCAAGCCCAACTTTCTTTTCACTAGTCCATGCTTTATTACTTACATCAATTTGAATCATTCTGGGGGCCTTTCCGTCTCTTTGAATACCTTTCGGTTCGTGCTATCTTAGCAGGTTTTACGGCGCTGGTTATTGGCATGCTCTTATCGAGTAAAGTCATCAAATCACTCAGTGCACTGCGTCAGCCCGAACGCTCCGCGCAACTGATGGGCAACTTGGCGAAAGAGGGAGGCAAGGTGCCGACGATGGGTGGATTATTAATCGGCGCGGCGATGATTCCTTCTGTATTACTTTGGGCACGTCCTAACGTTTTACTGATCGCCACACTCTTTACCTTGCTCGGCATGGGCTTGGTCGGATTTTGGGATGATTGGTTGAAAGTTAAACGTGGCAGTGCTGATGGCATTTCGGCCAAAACTAAATTAGCTGGTCAGGCTCTCGTTGCCTTAGGTGCGATGGGTATTGTTTTACTCGATGCGAATTATCGCACGAGCCTGTGCGAAATCTGGTTCCCCGTTTTAAGTAAACCCATCTGGTCTGCCGAGTCGTTGGGTCTGCCGTTTGCGATTTGTTTAATCGTCGCTTTGGTATTTAACTTATTAGTCTTTGTCGGATCTTCCAATGCGGTGAATCTCACCGATGGTTTGGATGGTTTAGCAATCGGCTGTGTTTTAATAAGTACGGCGATTTTTGGGCTGATTGCTTATATCGCAGGTAATCTTAATTTATCGAATTACCTTCTTATTAGTTATGTTCCAGGTGTGGGAGAGTTAGCCGTATTCTGTGCGGCATTGTTAGGCGGTGGCTTAGTATTCTTATGGCACAATGCGGCGCCCGCTGAAATTTATATGGGCGATGTGGGTGCGTTAGGTATCGGCGGAGCGCTCGGGGCGATGGCCTGTTTTATGCATCAACCTTTTATGTTGGCGATTGTGGGTGGAGTTTTCGTGCTCGAGGCACTCTCAGTTATTTTACAGGTGGCTTACTTTAAACGTACCGGTGGACAGAGATTATTTCTCATGACGCCGATTCATCATCACTTTCAGAAAAAAGGTTGGGCAACGACGAAGGTCGTCGTCCGTTTCTGGATTCTCTCACTTCTCTTTGGCCTTCTCGGGCTACTCACTTTGAAAATTCGATGAACGAATTGCCCGCATCACTCCGCACGCGTTTAATTCGCCCCGCCGCTATTTTAGGTTCGGGTGTGAGTGGTCGTGCCGTGGCTGAAGCGCTGAGCTTAGCGGGTTTTGCTTCGGTTATTTATGATGAAAAAGGGGAGAACCGTCAGTTTGGTGCGGAGGAAGCCAGTCGCCACGATTTATTAATTTACAGCCCAGGTTTTGCACAGTCGCATCCCTGGCTCTTGGCTGCTCGTCGCGCCGGTCTGCATTGTTTAAGTGAACTAGATTTTGGTGCTATCACGTGGTGTGGTGCCTCGATTGCCATCACCGGTACCAATGGTAAAACGACGCTCACTGAATTTTTATCGTTTGCCCATAAGCGAGCCGGATTGAATGCCATTGCCTGTGGTAATATTGGTCTGCCCTTAACGGCTTTATCGAATACTTCTTCGAACGCCGCGTTTTTAGCAGTCGTCGAAGTCAGTTCATTCCAAGGTGAAGATTTACGACACTTTACTCCCGAGGCTGTGTTGTGGATTAATTTCGATGAAGATCACTTGGACCGCCACGGTGATTTAGAAAGTTATTTCCGTGCGAAATTTAAACTCGTCGAGCGAATGATTCCTGGTGGTACCTTGATTGTCGGTGAATCAGTCGTCGCTTATGCGGAAAAGTTTGGAATTTCCTTACCGCCCGAAACCATTGTGGCGACCCGCGATGAGGTGAATGGAAAAATTCCGGCCGGCTCAATTTTTGAATCTTGGCCGCAGCGCGAAAATTGGTCGCTCGCTGTAAAATACTGGCAGGCGAAGGGCATCCCAATGCGTATTTTAGAAGAGTCCGCGAAATTATTCCGTGCGGCGCCGCATCGACTCAAAAAAGTCGCGGAAGCTCGTGGTATTGAATTCTGGAATGACTCCAAGGGCACCAATTTCCATGCCGTGTATGCGGCCTTATCTCAATTTGATATTCCCGTTCGCTGGATTGGTGGCGGCAAATGGAAGGGTGGGGACTTAAAACGTTTTGCGGAGCAAGTAAGTCCAAAGATCGAGTCAGCCTATTTAATTGGTGAGACGGCGCCCGATTTATTAAAAACTTTTGAAGCGCTCGGTAAGCCCGCTCGTGTTTATAATTCATTGCAAGATGCTGTCGTGGCTGCGGCCAAAGATGCCCATGGCCCGATGGCTATTTTACTCAGTCCCGGATTTTCCAGTTTTGATCAATTTGCTGGTTACGCCGAACGCGGTGTCGTGTTCGAACGGGCCGCCGTCGCTTTATCCAACCGAATATAATTTCTCCTAACCCAAACCAAATACATACCATGCGTCCTATCATCACAGTCAGTGCTGTTGTTCTATTACACCTCTGCGTCGTTGCCGTACTCGTCGGAGTCAACGGTTGCCGCAGCACGAGTGGCTTCGAAAGGGAACCCGATCTTGCTGCTTACTCAGCAGGTGCTCGGGCGACTGCTCCAGCTGCCTCGTCCATCGCACCTCGGCCCATCACGGCTGGTGCGGGAGGCGTTCACACCGTTGTCCAAGGCGAAACCTTACAACTCATCGCTGCACGCGAGAGAGTTGCCCTTAAGGATTTAGCTGCTGCGAACGGTTTACCTCTGAATGCGGCCCTCAAGCCTGGTCAGAAATTAAAAATTCCTGCCGCGAAGCCAACTAAGCCTGCTAATCCGAATTCTTCTCGGAAGTAATTCTCGGTCATAATCCACTATGATTATCGCAGCCAAACAGGAGACGCCCGGTTCACTCCGGAGCTACTCTGTGGGGATTGCGATAATCACAGTGGCTTTGATCGTCTTCGGTTTAGTCAATCAATACAGTGCCGGGATTTCGCTTTCCGCCAAAAATCGTACCGCGGCTTTTGACCGGCAACTCGCCTATGTTCCTTTCGCCCTCTTCGCGGCTTGGTTAGCTTATCGGGTTAACCTCGATCGCTTGCGTGAATATCGCTGGTTCATTTTTTGGGGCGCACTAGGTTTGATGGCGCTCGCCCGCGTTCCCGGGATTGGGGTGACAGTCAATGGCTCGTGGCGATGGATTGATTTCGGATTTTTCAGATTGCAGCCATCCGACATCGGAAAAATCGCCATGGTTATCTTCCTGGCTGATTTATTAGCTAGAATGCAACGTCATACCTTACCCGCAAAGTTTAAGATTTATCAATTAAGCGATCGTGGGGCAGTTTTTTTTACGCCGAAAGGATGGATAGATTTTCGTGAAGGCTTTTTAAAACCTTTAGGAGTTATCGCGGCCATCTGTGCCTTAATTGCTCTGGGGCCTGATTTAGGAACGATTATTCTCTGTCTCGCCGTCGGTGGATTGATGATGTTTATTTCGGGTGTCCGTTGGAAATACACACTGCCGACAGTCATCGCCGTGGTTACTTTATTGGTAATCGTAGTGATGAATTGGGGCAGTCGTATGCGCCGTATCACTTCTTTTATGGATCCTTGGGGACGACGTGCTGATGAAGCTTACCAATTATTCGAAGGCATGGTTGCATTTGGGGTCGGAGGAATCACGGGCAAAGGTGCCGCCAATGGATTACAGGTACGTTCTTATCTCCCCGAAGCTCACACTGACTTCGTTTTAGCAAACATTGGGGAAGAACACGGATTCATCGGCACTGCTTTAGTCGCTTGTGCTTACTTCGGAATTTTCTGGCTCGCCTATCGCGCCATGCGTTTCAGCACCGACTTGTATCGCTTGAATATTTGCCTAGGGGCGACGCTTTTCTTGGTGCTCCAGGCATTAGTCAACATGGGCGTAGTCACGGGCTTATTACCAACTAAGGGAATTTCATTACCGTTCTTAAGTTACGGTGGAACTAATCTCGTCATTATGTCGAGCATGGTAGGTTTAATCCTCAATTGCATTCGCGATGCGAGTCTGCCCCCGTTTAAAGCGAAGGAGATTAGGGGATGAGCAAAATTCTTTTGGCGTGCGGTGGAACGGGTGGACATTTGGCACCTGGTATCGCTTTGGCCGAAAGTTTACAGAGTCAGAATCACGAAACTTTACTGATTGTTAGCAGTAAAATCGTGGATCAGCAGATGACCGCGAAATACCGCGGACTCCATTTCGTTGCGGGTCGCGGTCGGGGTTTCGGTCCGGGCTTAATTAACAAAATTTTATTTTTTCCGTCACTGTTCGGTGCGATTTATTCTTCACTGAGGTTAGTCCGCCAGTTTCGTCCATCTGTTTTAATTTGTTTCGGTGGCTTTATGAGCTTGGGACCCGCGCTGGCCTGTAAAATTTGCGGTATCCCAGTTTTAGTTCATGAAGCTAATCGGCGTCCCGGTAAAGCTGTGCGACTGATTGCACGCTTTGCTGAGTCCATCCACTTACCGCATGGTGTGCGTATCAAAAATATTTCTGCGGAACGTCAGCATGATTCCGGCTTTCCCGTGCGTAAAGAAATCGCCCCGCTTGCCCGTGATCACGCCCGCCAACATTTAAATTTTCCAACCACGGGTCGAATGATTCTCGTGACGGGTGGCAGTCAGGGTGCCCAAGTGCTCACTCGCTGGGTTGAAAATAATCACGAAGCATTTAATCAAAGAGGTATTCATGTCCTCTGTCTGACCGGCGCGGGTGGACGTGAGGGTGAAGTAAATAATCCATCATCGATTATCCGTTATTTGCCTTTCTGTAATGATATGGCGTCGGCCTATTCAGCTTCAGATGTCGCCGTCACCCGTTCAGGTGCTGGGACATTAGCAGAACTCGCCACGTGTCGCACTCCTGCCGTGCTTATTCCTTATCCTTTAGCGGCCGATGATCACCAGACAGCGAATGCACTTTATGCGGTTAATGCGGGTATCGCACAGATGATTTCAGAAAAGAATATCGAAAATTTAAATAATATTATTTTCGGCTTATTGAATGAGCCAAATAAACTGCAAGCGATGAAAGATTCGTTGGTTCGTGCTCATGCAAATAACCACTGGGAAGAAATTTTAAAAGAGGTTCTGGTTTTAGCTAAAGAGAAGGGAGGCAAGAAATGAAAAATTCGATTTGGATGTTGGGTGCCTGTGGAATGGGCGTTGGACCCTTAGCCATTTACTTAAAGGAGTCGGGCAACGAAGTGTATGGTTGGGATGACTCAACGGGTAGCCCGATGGAAAATCATTTGTCGAATGCCGACATTCCCTTGCTGCGCGATCCCTGGGCGGCTGGGCGTAGTCCTAATTTGGTTGGACGTTCAAGTGCCGTAAAACCAGGTCACGCGGCACTCGCTCTCGCTGAAAAAAATCAAACCCGTGTACTGCGTCGAGGTGAATTACTGGCCGAGAGTGTTGCTGATAAAAAATTTGTCGCGGTTTGCGGGAGTCATGGAAAAACGACGACGTGTGGCCTGATTATTTCAGCGCTCGCCACAGCCGGAGTTGATTTCGGTTATGTTTTGGGTGGGCTCTTCCGTGATCCAAACTTTGCCCCTGCGCATGCTTCACAAAAATCACCGTGGGTGGTTGCCGAAGTCGATGAAAGCGATGGCACGATTAGTCATTTCTCCCCCGATATCACTGTCGCAGTAAATTTAGATTGGGATCACCCCGACTATTATAAAGACGAAGCTGCACTTGAAGGAGTTTTTCGAGCATTGTTTGAGCGCACCACTACCGCTATTGTTATTCCTACCAATAATGAGCGACTGGAACGCTTAACCCGCGGCTTAAAAGCCCGCGTTATTCGTGTGGGCGAGAGTGGCGACTACACCGCGCAGTGTGTCGGTGCAAATTCTAGCCAGTCGCGTCTCATGCTGGGTGGAGAATTTAAAAAAGCTGAAGTGAGTGTGCCTGTTACGGGCGCGTTTAATCGAGCGAATGCTACGATGGCTTTGGCGGTGACGCATCTAATTACGGGTGCGATTGCGAGTGAGCCTTTGACTCGTTGGCGCGGTATTCGTCGTCGTCAGGACATTCTTTTTGAACGTCAGGACTTATTAGTATTGGCCGACTACGCCCACCATCCCACGGAAATTGCCGCGTTATTAAAATGGATTAAGGAAACGCATGAGGGCCAGCTAATCGTCGTCTTTCAACCGCACCGTCACACTCGCACGCGTCAATATGCTAGTGAGTTTAGACAGGCTTTACAGATTGCGGATGCCGCTTTCGTTTTACCAGTATATTCGGCAGGCGAAGCTTCCGTGGAAGGTGGAAGGTCGGATGCCGTAGTGGCGGGATCGGCGCTGCGACTCATCGAAGACAGGGCTGAACTCCCAAAAATTATTTCTCCTTTAACTAAAGGCAAAAAAACGGTCGTCGCTTTTGTGGGTGCGGGGGATATCGAGCACGACGCGGAAAACTATGCGTTAATTTTAAGACGCGAAGGTCTGCCTGCGATGACTCAAGACCTTGGTGAAGCGGTCGCCGGAAAACTTTCAGCAAAAGCTGTAATCCGTCCTGCTGAACCCTTGAATCGTCGCACCACCCTAGGCGTTGGTGGGGTTGCTCGCTGGTATGCTGAGCCTGCCACGGTGAATGATATCATCGTATTACTACAATCTGCAGGTGAACTAGGTTTACCTTACTTTGTCTTGGGTCGCGGCTCGAATTTATTGGTTTTAGATGAAGGCTACGACGGACTGATTATACATTTAAATAGTGAGTATTGGGGTGAAGTAAAAAATTTGGGAGATGGACGTCTGAAATTAGGTGGGGGTGCTCGTCTCAAAGAAATTTGCGGCGTCGCTGCCCGTGATGGCCTGACGGGCTTTGAATTTTTAGAAGGTATTCCTGGAACCATCGGTGGATCTTTACGCATGAATGCAGGTGCGATGGGGTCTTGGATATTTGATCGGGTTGAATCTATCGATTGGCTAACTCCTCGTGGCATTCATCGTTCGGCCAATCGTAATTGTTTTGATGCCATGTATCGCGACTGTCCGCAATTACACGGCGCCGTTATTTTATCTACTGTTTTAAAATCTACTGGGAAGGAACCACCCGAGCAGATTCGTCATACCATGGATACGATGAGTCAGAAACGTCGCAGTTCCCAGCCCCGTGATCCGAGTGCGGGCTGTGTTTTCAAAAATCCTGAGGAAAATCATGCGGGACGCTTAATTGAGTCAGCCGGACTCAAGGGAACGCACATCGGTGCCGCCGAAGTTTCTAATATTCACGCCAATTTCATTATCAATAAAGGTGAGGCTACGGCTAAAGATGTGTTAGCACTCATGAAGCAAATCCGTCAGAAAGTTCAGCACGATAAACACGAATTATTGCAGCCGGAAATTATTGTTTTAGGAAAGGAGTGGAAAGACTTACTATGAGCACGAGTCGCCAAGCCGTGATTCTATGTGGAGCTATCTCACCGGAGCGTGAAGTTTCCCTACGCTCGGGCAAAGCCGTATCGGATGTGCTAAAAGATTCTCAGTTAGTAGAGTTGAACGAAAATATTTTACCTGCGTGGCTTGATCCTAAGAAGCACGTGGTGATTCCGGTGATTCATGGTGACTTCGGCGAGGACGGTCAGGTGCAGGCGGCGTGTGAAGCTCGCGGTTTGGCGTTTGCTGGATGTGATTCTGCGGCGAGTCGACTTTGCATCGACAAGGTCGCGACTAAAAAAGCGATGCGTACGGTGGGACTGCCCGTTGTGCCGGAGGTTGCTTTTAGTGGGGACAAGAAACCTACGGCTGAGAAGTTAATCGCTGAACTGGGAGAACAATTGGTGATCAAGCCCTCAGATAAAGGGAGCAGTGTTGGGCTTTATGTCTTGAATGGTTTGGCTGAAGTGAAGGCTGCTTTAGCTGAGATTCCAGCGGCGGGGCAGTGGATGGCCGAACGTCGAATCCTGGGGCGCGAAATGTCGATTGGCATCCTCGGAGGCAAGGCCCTGGGAGTGGTTGAAATAGTCCCTAAAACAGGGGTTTATGACTACAAAACCAAGTACACCAAAGGGTCGTCGGAATACCTCGTTCCGGCCCCGATTTCGGCTGATTTAACCCAGCAGATTCAGCGTGCGGCTGAGAAGCTTTTTAAGGTGACTGGCTGTCGCGATTTTGCCCGGGCTGACCTCTTTCTTGAACCCTCGGGTGAATTCATTTTTTTAGAGATCAACACCATGCCGGGGATGACGGAGACCAGTTTACTGCCCAAGAGTGCCTCCTGCGTGGGAATCGACTTCCCCACTTTAGTTCAGCAGATGGTTGCTCCTGCCTTTACCCGAAGCCAACTTCATTCCACGCTCTAACCCATGGATTTCTTCACCCGCATCGCGCGTCTATTTTCGCCAAAGCGAGATGCCTTCTTGGGTCCGGAGAATCGTGACTGGAGACAATTAATAAAACAAGACGTCCGCACCATCCCGCAAGATGAGTTAGGAAGAAAACGTGCCGCACGTTCACGTCTACCCGCTGTTCTCACGATTCTATTTTTCGTTTTCGTCATCGTCGTCATTTCTCTTTCCTTAGAAGAAAGTACGCCGATCTCCTCAAGTGTTCCCATCACTTATGTCACTGATGGTTTTTTACCTTCGAGCTACGCCAATAAAATTATTAATGACGGCACAGACAGTTGGGCGAAAGATGTCGCGACCATTAAGACTGATTTAGAAAAAGATCCCCAGGTATTAACCGCGAAAGTCCGTCGCTTGGGCACAGGGGGATTGGAAATAAAACTATTAGAGCGTTTAGGGGTCGCCCGCATTGCCATTTTACCACCTACCGGACCTTACATCGTCAAGTTGGTCAGTCCCGAGGGCGTTTTATTTTCCGGTACTGGCTATCCTCAGCAATCCATCAGTAGCTTGCCGGTGATTACTGATTTTAGAACGACGGGAGCGGGTGAAAAAGTATCGGTCGATGGCTTAGAAGTCGTCGGCCCTTTCTTATTCACGGCCCGCACGATGTATCCCAATCAATATAGACAGTGGGCAACGATTTCACTGCGCGATTGTTTTGGGTCGCAAGAAGATGCCGTAGGTTCGAATCTACATATTTATATTCGCCCAGGTTCACAGCCTCTTGATCGTGCTACATTATCCGAGATTGTTTTCTCCACCACGAATTGGAGAAATGAATTAGAAATTTTATCGAAACTTGATGTGGATGGTCTCCTCCGTAAATCAACCAGCGGTGCCACCAATTATGTTTTAAAACTTTCCATTCAGAATCGCACCTCTGCTCGCCCCGTTCCTGAACCACGCCTCGTCCCCATTTTGTCTCGATGAACAAGAAATCTTTACCCTCTTTTATTACCGTCATTGATATCGGTACTCACAAAACCACGGCACTCACCGCGCAAGTGATTGACGGCCGCGCCCGCATGTTGGGCTTCAGCGAACGTCGCACCGATGGCGTGGTTAAAGGGACTGTCATCGATGTCGAAAAACTCCACGCCAGTGTGCATGAAGTCGTTAATGATTTAGAACGCGTTTCCCAACGTGCGGTTGAGCAAATTTATGTATCGATTGCAGGTCCGTCGGTCGAAGGTGAGCGTGTTAAAGGCATCTGTATCGTGCCCGCGCATGATGGTCGCATCACCAAATTAGATTATCAGCAGGCGATTGATTCCGCTAAACGCCTCGAGCCGCCCGCGGGTCGCATCACGCTCCTGCATATGCGTCAGCCATCGATTTTAGATAATAAACCCGTCGGCAATCCCGTGGGTCAGCAGGGCCGCCGCCTGGAAGTAAGCTTTTGGCGAATCACGATGGAAGAGGGTAATGTCCGCTTCCGTGTTTCGATGGCGAATGGCATGAGCATCACGGTGCGTGATTTTATTTTGGCCTCACACGCCGCCGCTTGTGCGGTGACGACCGACAGCGAAAAGCAAGGTGGCGTTTGTGTGATTGATATCGGAGCCGGCACGACGGATTGGGTTCTGTATTTCAAGGGACACATCCTATGCAGCGGATCGATAGCTGTAGGTGGTGAACATATTACCAACGATTTAAGCATCGCCTTACGCATCAGTCGCGAAACGGCTGAAGATTTAAAGCTACGCTTCGCTTCAGGATTACACCGTGACCAAGATGTTAACCAAACTATTTGGAAAGATGGCGATAAGAGCGTGGGTGATCAGCAATTTAACCGCGGTACGATTACCCAAGTCTCCTCGCTACGTTATCAAGAAATCTTATCTTTTGTAAGAAAAGATATTATCATTCAGCTCGAACAAATTTTTAGTGGGCACGAAGTTAAATTAGATCAGAACTTCTTACCCTCGGGAGTTATTTTGACTGGTGGTAGTGCTAATTTAGCCGATGCCGCCGAAGCCACCCAAAATGTTTTTGGTCTGAGCGCCCGGGTGGGTATACCGAAATTCGATAACAGCTCTTTACAGAAATCCGAATACGCGGGTGTGGTTGGCATGATGATCGCGGCGCTTGAAGATGCGCCGCCCGTGGTGCGTCGTCAAAAAGGCTTCATGGATATTCTCCGCGACTTGTTCCGATTCTAAAACATGTCTACGACGCCTTCAATTTTACTGGTCGGTCTAGGCGGTGCTGGGTGTGGCATGGTCAGCCGAATTGCAGCTAATCTTCCACCCGTTGTCCGCGTGGCGTTGATTGATACCGATGCGAGTGTTTTAAATACGACCGCTGGTCAGGAAGTTTTTCAAATCGGTCGTCCGCTCACGCGGGGTATGGGTACCGCGGGTGAAATCGCCGTCGGGCAAGCTGCTGTGGAAGCTGACGAACCTACACTCCGCCGTTTATTTACGGGCTATTCCTTGGTCGTGCTCGTCACCGGACTCGGTGGTGGCATGGGTAGTGGTGGTGCCGCTCCGCTGGCCAATATCGCACTCGATGTGGGTGCGACGGTCTTATCTTTTGCTACGATTCCTTTTTCGCACGAAGGCGAGCGACGTAAACGTCAGGCCACCGAAGCCTTGGAAAAGTTAGCGGTTAAATCTCACGGACTGGTGGTCGTTGAAAATGATTTACTTGCATTGCAAGTTGCAGCCGATGCTTCGCTCTCCGCTGCTTTCTCTGCTGCTGACGAATGGATTGCTGGTTCGCTTCGCGCCTTAGCCAGTGTGTTCACTCCTGGTGCATTGGTGCCTGTCGATCCCGCGGCGCTAAAAACTATTTTAGAAAAACCTGGTTCGCCCACGCTCTTTAGTTATGGCGTTGGGCAGGGAAGTGGTGCCGCTTTGATTGCGGCTAAAGCAGCTTGTGATTCCAGTTTAGCGCACGGACCTGGGGCGATTACCAAAGTCGGCTCACTCTTCGTTCAAGTCACGGGTGGATTAAATATGTCCGCCACCGATGCGTTTGAAGCAGTTTCGATTATTCGTAAAAAATTTGGCGGAGAAAAAACAACTCTCCTCGGAGCGTGTGTTAAGCCTGAATTAGGAGATCGCGTTGAGGTGGCAGTCTTAGGTGCTTCGTTGCCTGTACCCAAGCCCGCAACGAAGACAAAAAAAGGTGCCAAAGGGGCGGATAGCAACCAACCCGTGTTTGTTTTTGCGACCGAAGAATCTATTCGTCGCGGTATTTTTAGTAATACGCCTTTAACCTTTAGAGATGGGGCGGATATCGATGTCCCCACCTATATTCGTAAGTCTGTGCGTTTAACCCCTGCGAGTTAACAAATACTCGCTTCGCGGTTGCGCCTAGGTTTCACTCCCTTACGTTAAAAACTCATGGCATTTGATGTCACCAAAGTCCGTCAAGACTTCCCCATTCTGGGACGTACGATTAATAATCGTCCGTTAACCTATTTGGACAACGCGGCCACCTCGCAGAAGCCTCAGGTGGTCATTGATACGATTTCGAAGTATTATTCTCACTCGAATGCCAATGTGCATCGCGGTGTACACCAACTGAGCGAACAGGCGACGGTGGCGTTTGAACAAGCACGCGAAACAGTGGCCCAGTTTTTGGGACTCAAAGTTTCCCGCGGATGTATTTTTGTACGGGGTGCAACGGAAGCGATTAACCTAGTCGCCGAAACGTGGGGTCGTACGCATCTGAAGTCGGGTGATGAAATTCTACTCACGACCCTCGAACACCATGCGAACATTGTGCCTTGGCAGATTATTGCTGAGCGTACGGGTGCGAAAATAGTGGTCGTTCCCTTAAACGCTCGAGGTGAAGTGGATCTCGATGCCTATCAAAAACTTTTATCTGGTCGGACAAAGCTGGTCACCTTCACCCACGTCTCCAATGCGTTGGGGTCTATTAATCCAGCGAAAGAGATGACCAAGATGGCGAAGGCTGTTGGGGCGACTGTGCTGATTGATGGCTGTCAGTCCGCTGCCCACTTCGCGATTGATATTCCTTCACTCGGTTGCGACTTCTATTGCTTCTCGGGTCACAAAACTCTCGGTCCTACTGGCATCGGCGTGCTTTGGGGTCGCCCTGAACTTCTAGACACTCTTCCGCCTTATCAGTCGGGTGGAGATATGATTCGAAAGGTCGATTTCGCCGGCACAACTTTCCGTGAGGCCCCTGAGCGCTTCGAAGCAGGAACGCCTGATATTTCGGGTGCGATTGGTCTAGCAGCGGCTCTTCAATACTTCATGCCCTTGCAAAAAGAAGCTCACGCGCATGAGCAAAAATTACTTTCAGCAGCTACAGAAAAATTAAAAGTCATTAAGGGACTAAAGATTGTCGGCGAAGCAGCTGAAAAAGTTTCGGTGATATCTTTCTTGATTGAGGGAAGTCATCCGCATGACATCGGAACATTACTCGATGCGGATGGTATTGCGATTCGCACTGGGCACCATTGCTGTATGCCTTTGATGAAGGCGCTTGATATTCCTGGCACGGCCCGCGCTTCGTTTGCGTTTTACAACACGATGGAAGAAGTCGATCGCTTGGCGGTGTCGCTAGAAAAAATCCGTAAGATGATTGCTTAAGGCTTGGGCGGTTCGGAAATATTTCTGCGGAGAATATCGAGAATCCCTTGAACCTCAAAATTACGGGTCGGTCCCTCCAATCCGAGGGACTGTCGCGCCTCTTGAATGTCGTCCGGCCGATTCCCCGGAGGCCAATCGCACCAGAATTTATCAACTGGATAGCCTGA
>JBBAUZ010000009.1:0-24381 GCA_040397965.1 Opitutales bacterium
TACAACGGGTCGCTCAATGCTTTGACGAATTTTATGACATTGCTAATCTTTCCGATATTGAGGTGACGAAGTTGGCCCGAAAGTTAAAAATTGATATCGCAGTGGATATGAACGGGTGCACGTCGGGATCCCGTCCCGCCGTCTTTTTAAATCAAGTTGCCCCAATTCAAGTCAACTATCTCGGATTCCCTGGTACGATGGGTACATTATTGATGGATTATATTATTGCCGACGAAATTGTCGTTCCTGCCGAAAGCCGGAAATATTATACGGAGAAAATAGCCTACCTTGATTGTTACATGCCGCACGATGACCAACTGAAAGTAGCGGACAAAAAATTCACTCGACAAGAGTTGGGCTTACCTGATGAGGGTTTTGTATTTTGTGGTTTTAATAATAGTTATAAAATTACTCCTCAAGTTTGGGACATCTGGATGAATATACTCAAGGGGGTACCCAAGTCGGTACTTTGGCTTAGTTATAGAAATGATCCGACCTCGAGTAATTTCTTAAAAGAAGCTGGGGCACGTGGCATTGACCCTAGTCGTATTATTTTTGCTCCTAGACTTAAAGATGTTGGTGAGCACCTGGCCCGAATGCAGTGCGCGGATCTCTTATTGGATACTTACCCTTATAATGCACATTCGACGGCAAGTGTAGCATTATGGGCTGGCTTGCCGGTGTTGACCCGAATGGGTGAATCCTTTGCCAGTCGCGTCGCAGCTAGTTTATTAACGATGTGTCAATTACCCGAGCTGATTGTGCAGACAGCTGATGAATACCAGTCTTTGGCTATCAATTTGGGTAACAATCCTCACAAACTAACAGAATTTAAAAAGCGCCTACATGACTATAAAGATAAAAATCCATTATTCAACTCAGCCGATTATACCCGCAAATTAGAAAATCTGTTTTGCCAGATGTATGAAAGAAGTCAGAGTGGCCTCACTCCTGAAATCTTAAAAATTAAAAAATGAACCAAGAAATCGAGCAAACTTTATTACAGGGCGTGAATTTGTTGCAAACGGGTAAGATTCAAGAAGCCGAAATAATTTTTAAGGATGTTATAGAAAAGCACCCCGCAATCGCCGAAGCCTATCAATTATTGGGTCTAATCTATGCCGCTCGCGAGGATTTCATCAAGGCCCAGGAGTGTTTTAAAGAGGCGGTGCGACTTGAACCGAATAATGCGGCCTATAATTCGAACTACGCTAATACTTTGCAAGACACATGGAAAATCGAAGAGTCTCTTCCGTTTTACCAAAAAGCCATTGAGTTGAAGCCAGACTTTGTGGATGCCCACTTTAACATGGGTAACTCTTTCCGAAAGTTACAGCGTTTTCCTGAAGCATTAAAATGCTACGAAGAAGCCAAAAAAATTAATCCACACTATATCAAATGTTATATTAATACGGCTGTGGTTTATGAGGCGATGAAGCAAGTCGACCGTGCGATTGCGGAAATATATGAGGCCTTAAAATTCGCACCGCAGTCTTTCGAGTTACTCAGTTATATAGCGGTGATGTATTCTATAAAAAAAGATTACGAAACATCGATGAATTATTTTCGCAAGGCATTTGAAACCGGGCAGGCTGATGACAAGTTTTTCTTAAACTATGGCACGGTCTGTATTGAGACGAACCAGCCTGCGGAAGCGGCGAAAGCTTTTTTAAAGTCCGCCGAATTAAGTCCGTCTAAAAACTCTGTATTAGGCCGTGCGCTGCACCAAAAAATGCTGATTGCTGATTGGTCGGGGGTCAAAGAACTGAATGATGAGATTGTGCGGCGTTTGCAGTTAAAAGAAGATGTGGCGGATCCATTTGGATACATGGGCTATTCGGATTCCGAGCGTGATTTACAGTTAGCCGGCTTCCTGTACCTCAACAGAAAATTTCCAACTCTCCCCAAGGATTTTTCTTCGAAGAAATATCCGAGACATAAGAAAATCAAAATTGCCTACGTCAGCGGCGAGTTTCGTGAGCACGCCAATGGCTCTTTGATGACCGGTCTCATTGAGTGTCATGATAAGAATAAGTTTGAAGTGCTTGGACTCGATAATGGCGAGGGGGATGATGGCAATTTGCGTCGTCGACTCACGGCAGCTTTTGATGAGTTTATTGATATAAGAAACATCGGAGATTTTGAGTTAATGCAACAACTCAAAGCTCGAGAAATTGACATCCTTTTTAATCTCAACGGCTTTTTTGGTGCCCACCGTACGGGTATTTTCTCTAATCGATCCGCCCCCATCCAAATTAATTTCTTGGGATGTCCTGGCACCATGGGAGTCGACTATATGGATTACCTCATCGCGGATAATGTCGTTATTCCTAAAACTTCTTATCAGCATTATAACGAAAAAATTATTTCCTTACCACATAGCTATCAAATTAACGACTCCAAGCGGCCGGAACTTAAACGAACAATCACCCGGAAGGAATGTGGTCTCCCTGAGGGCGCTTTTGTATTCTGTTGTTTTAATAATATTTATAAAATCACTCCCGAGACCTTTCAGCGCTGGATGAGGGTTTTAAAAAGAGTCCCCAATAGCGTGATGTGGTTTTACTTTAATTATCCAGAGGGCCCAGAGAATTTAAAACGTGAAGCGCAAGCCTTAGGGATTGATGCGAGTCGCCTGATTTTTTCACCCTATATCAAGATGGCAGAGCATATTGAACGAAATGTTCTCGCCGATCTGTTCCTCGACTCTTTGCCGTATAACGCTCACACGACGGCATCGGACGCTCTATGGGCCAATGTTCCCGTGTTAACCCTGCAGGGTAAGTCATTTGCCGGTCGCGTGGCCGCTAGTCTCCTGCATGCTATCGAAATGCCCGAGTTAATCACTTATACAGAAAAAGAATTTGAAGACCGGGCCGTCGATTTAGCGACGCATCCAGAAAAACTAGCACCTTTAAAAGTAAAACTAGCAAAGAATCGCTTAACGACTCCGTTATTTAATACGAAACTTTATACTAAGCATTTTGAGTCTGCGCTCATCGAAGCTTATGAACGCTATCAATCTGATTTACCTCCTGCACACATTGAGGTTAAGCCATAAGAGAACGTATGGCTCGTCATTTTATCCCAACATCAACTTCGGTTATTCGAGCGACCGGAAGTGACGCCGCAAACTATTTACAAGGGCAGTGCTCCGCAGATTTAACGAAAGCAAATAAAGTTCACGCCCTTTGGTTAAATCGCAAGGGACGTGTTCTTGCCCATACGCTGCTGGTAAAGGAGCCCGATCAATCCTTTTTAATTCTTTGCCCTCATTTATCTGCGACCGATATAATTTCTATTATGTCAGCCAACTTAATCGCCGATGACGTAACACTGTCGGACGAAACCTCACAATGGAAGACAGGAATCGTTTGGGGTGAATCTGCACCTAATTTTGAACCGGGCATCCGCTTTTGGCCATCAGCTCGGACGAGTTTTGAGTCCTGGGAGGTTTTGTTCCCTAGAAATATTCAGATAGCGGCGAGTGAAAATGATATTGGTTTTATAGAAAAAAACCGAATAGAGTCGGGCATACCTTCGGTCCCTGAGGATTGTGGATCTAATGAATTTCCCCAGGAGTGCGGACTAGACGATTGGGTCTCATACAACAAAGGATGTTACTTGGGTCAGGAGGTGATGGCGCGGATTCAGTCGATGGGTGCACTCCGACGAAGTCTTCGGCTGATTACTGCAACACAACCCCTGCGAGGTGATATTGAATTAAAATCACCCGAGAATGGAAAGATCATCGGGACCGTGAAATCGTATAGTGGCAAGAAGGGATTAGCCCTAATATCAATTGATTACTCTGAAGGTACGACACTGGATTCGGCTATTGGCCCAATCACCGTTGGTAGATTAGCAAAATTACCTCAATACTCATAAGGTTTATATTTGCGACTTTTACGGTTTTTGCTAATTTTGTAAACGATGGCTTCCTCGTTTCATTATCAAGAACCGTTTCCAGTGGGTCCCGATAAAACTCAGTATCGGTTGATAACGAAAGATTTTGTTAGCGTCAGCGAGTTTGAGGGTAAACCGATACTAAAAGTTGATCCAGCAGGTTTAGCCCTGTTGGCGAACCAGGCTTTTCACGATATCAATTTTTACCTTCGCACCAAGCACCTCGAACAGGTTGCGCATATTTTAAAAGATCCCGAAGCGAGTGATAATGATCGGGCGGTAGCATTAGCTATGTTAAGAAATGCTGAAGTGGCCGCAAAGGGCGTCTTGCCCTTTTGCCAAGATACAGGAACAGCCGCCATCACCGCAAAGAAAGGTCAGCAGGTATGGACAGGGGCAGATGATGCCGAAGCTTTGTCGCTCGGCGTGTATCAAGCCTATGCGCAAAACAATTTAAGGTATTCGCAGCTCGCTCCGACTGATTTATATACTGAAAAAAATACCGGCACTAATCTGCCGGCTCAAATCGATATCGCTGCCACTGCGGGCATGAAGTACGAATTTCTCTTCGTCGCCAAGGGTGGGGGTTCGGCGAATAAGTGTTTATTATTCCAAGAAACCAAAGCGGTTTTAAATCCTAAGTCTCTCCCGCTTTTCTTAATCGAGAAGATGAAGGGCCTCGGAACGGCCGCCTGTCCTCCTTATCACTTAGCTATCGTGGTGGGTGGAACGTCAGCGGAAGCCACGATGAAGGCCGTCAAACTAGCCTCCACTCATTACTATGATGAATTGCCCACGCAGGGCAATGAACACGGTCAGGCATTTCGCGATACCGCTCTTGAGCAAGAATTACTTAAGGCCGCCCATCAACTTGGCATCGGGGCACAGTTCGGTGGAAAGTGGTTTGCCTTAGATGTGAGAGTCATTCGTTTACCCCGTCACGGCGCTTCCTGTCCGATTGGTATGGCGGTATCTTGTTCAGCGGATCGCAATGCTAAGGCACGGATTGACAAGGACGGTATTTGGATAGAGCAGCTGGAGGAAAATCCCGGCAAATTTATTCCTGATGATTTAAGGAAGCACCAAGACTCATCCAAAGTAGTGGCGATTAATTTAAATCGTCCGATGAAAGAAATTTTAGCCGAGTTATCAAAACATCCTGTGACAACGCGTTTAGCATTAACAGGAACTTTGGTAGTCGCCCGTGATATTGCGCATGCTAAATTGCGTGAGCGCTTGGAACGTGGTGAAGGCTTGCCTGAATATTTTAAGAATCACCCAGTGTATTATGCGGGTCCTGCCAAGACTCCTGTCGGTATGGCTTCAGGCTCCTTTGGTCCGACTACAGCTGGACGGATGGATGGCTATGTTGAGCTCTTTCAGAAAAACGGCGGCTCACTGGTCATGATTGCGAAAGGTAATCGTACGCAAACAGTGACCGATTCTTGTAAGAAATATGGTGGATTTTATTTGGGATCTATTGGTGGTCCGGCGGCTATTCTCGCCCAGGAAAATATTAAGAAAGTGGAGGTCATTGATTACCCTGAATTAGGAATGGAATCCGTTTGGAAAATTGAGGTAATTAACTTCCCAGCTTTCATTTTAGTGGATGATAAGGGGGTAGACTTTTTCCAGAATCTTCCACCGGGTTGTGGAATTTGCGCGCCCTGAGCCTCGAGAGATTGACTCACTAAATTTAGCTCATTATGTGGGGGTATGATTACCCCCAAGTTTCTCTTAGTTATTGTCTTGGTAGCGACTAACGTCGTGTCCCCATTACACGCTGAACAGCAGGTCGAGGTTGCGAAGAAGCCTGGCGAAAAATTCACACTACAGAAGACGATTACATTGGCGGATATGCCCCCGGTTAAGGTGGACAGTGGTTTAAATAAATTTGGTGGAGTGATTGCGCCTAAGCAAAAAGCTACGGGGTTTTTTCGGGTAGAAAATATCAAGGGTCGTTGGTGGATAATCGACCCGATGGGTGGCCGTTTTATTCATCGGGGTGTCGCTTCTGTGAACACCATCCCCACAAGCGGTGCCAAGGAAGAGCTCGCGAAAAAGTTTAAGACTAAAGAAGGCTGGGCGCAGGCCACCGCCACGCAACTCATTGAAAATGGATTTAACGGTACAGGTTCATGGACAGATGATACCTCCTTTGAAGCCGTGGAGCCGCGTTTAGTTTCAACTAAATTACTTTCATTGATGGCAAGTTACGGAAAAACCAAAGGCGCGAAGATGGGTAGAGGGAATATGTCTTATCCCGGTGATTGTCCGTTTATCTTCGATCCGGAGTTTGCTGAACACTGCAAAAAAGAGTCTCAGAAGTTAATGAAGGATAAGGACAATCCCTGGCTCTTAGGGTATTTTACCGATAATGAAATGCCCTGGCGTTTAAGTCTGTTAGATAAATTTCTTAAACTCGGTGATGATGAAGCTGGTCGAAAAGCTACGGAAGCATGGTTACTTAAGAATAAAATAAATAAGGATAAAATCACTGACGAAAACCGTGCGGATTTCTTAGAATACGCGGCGGACTATTATTTTAATGTTACGACTACGGCCATACGTGCGGTTGATCCTAATCACATGATTCTTGGTGCCCGCTATCATTCATCTGCCTATAAGTTCCCGGCCGTATTTAAAGCGGCGGGTCGTTACTGTGACATTGTCTCGATTAACTATTACGGGGTGTGGACTCCCAGTAAGGAACTCATGGACATGTGGCTGAAGAATGCCCAAAAACCTTTTATCATTACCGAGTGGTATGCTAAAGCGGAAGATAGTGGAATGGGCAACACGGGTGGTGCTGGTTGGCTCGTCCGCACGCAAAAAGACCGAGGTTTATTTTACCAAAATTTCACTCTTACATTATTAAAACATCAAGGGAGTGTAGGTTGGCATTGGTTCAAGTACGCCGACAACGATCCTAATGTCAAAGGCGTCGATCCATCTAATTTAGATTCTAACAAAGGGATTGTAACATCTCGTTACGCTCCTTATCCGCCACTTTTGGATGCGATGCGTGAACTCAATCAGCGCACTTACGGCCTGATTGAAGTGATGGAGAGGACGAAATAGTTTCTATTTATCCCACTCGAGGGCTCCGCGCTTAATTTCGTAAGCGAGCCCAAGAACGAGGGTGAAAAGAAAAACGGCGGTCGCGGCTGTGATCGCAATCCCAGCGGCTAAAAATTCTCGGTAAACCAATGCCCAGGGAACGAGAAAAACGACTTCGATATCGAACAGGATAAAGAGCATCGCCGTCACATAGAATTTAACGGCGAAACGTGGATGAACTTTGCCTTCAGCAGGTAGGCCGCATTCGTAAGCTTTATCTTTAATATAGTTACCTTTCGCACGCTGACCAAAAATGTGACTCGCCGCCAAAATGATTGCGGGGAGCATGAGACCGAGCGCCGCTTGGATTAAAACAGGAAGGTAGGTTGATAGTGATTGGACTTCGGCGATGACCATTGTTGATAGACACGAAAAAGCCCTTGGCCAAAGTTGCAAGGGCTTTTGTGAAATGCCTAATTATTTAGGGTTTTCGTTAGGCGGGTTTAATCTTTTATTCAGATCCGCAGTCGATACCGGAATTTGTTCCATCAGCCAAGAAGGGCACAAGAAATCAGCTTTTTGGGCAACTTGATTGATTTTATTTTGTGGGTCGGAGTGTTGAACGCGGACAAAGTATTTAGGTTCTTTGGATTCCGGGTTAGCCTCTTTAGCCCAAGTGGTCGTGATGGCACTGCCATCAAATAACTCAAAGATAATTACACTAGGCTGTTTAAAGGCCTGCTCTGTGGTGGTACTACCTTTGCCTTGGGCGTCGATAATACGAAGCGTGGAAAGATTGAGTACGAACTCCTCCAGCCAGGGATTTTCTTTGTCATTAAATTTTTTATTTTTTTCGGCTTTGGCAAAAACAGATTTTCCGTCCGCCAATTTAAAAGTCACACTTTTGATATCTTCAGGTTTAACCGAATATAAAATAGGATTAAGCCAGGCGGCTGGATCGGCTTCGATGTAGCCAGTAAAATTAGTGCGAATAGCTGAAGTTTCACCCTGAATGCGCATCGCATTGCCGAGCGCGTCGTCGGTGGGCTTGCCAATTTCAGCAGCAAAGGTCTTACCATTTTCGCCTGTAATTAAAATTAAGGCGTCCGACAGATTTAGTTTTTCGATACGTTTAGGGTTACTCGTGAGTAAGCCAAAGTTTTCAGTTTTCTGTAGAGAAGCAATTAAAGGTAAGAGGCGGTTTTCGACATCGACGGGTACATCGAAGCGTTCTTTGATCACCCAATCGCCATTGAGATATTCAATGGTCGATGTTTTTCCGCCACTTTTAATCACAAGTCGACTCGGACGATTGAGAATGTCCTTATCGATGAGTGGTTGAGTGGTCGTTTTAGCATCCCCGCTGGTATTTTTAATATTTAATGTGATTAAAGTCACCAGCCCTAGTACCAGGGTGCCAACTAAGAGTGTTTTATTGCGCATAGGTGTTAGGCGATTTTACGACGACGATAGAGGGTGTAAAGTAGTCCAAGAAGGGCTGCTAGTGCTGGGCCGATGAGTAGATTAATAATTTGGAGTCTACGCCCGAGGGAATTGACATCTTCATTTAATCCACGGCGGATAATTCTCCGTTCTTCAGAAAGCTTTTCTATTTCAATTTGGAAGCGCTCCAGTTCTTTTTGCATTTCGGGAGTGATTACGAGGCCCTTGGATAGATCTCCACCTGAACGTTTTGAAATTTCGGTAATCTTGGTATTAGCCGCTTCGATACTTTTCTCAATTTGTTCGAGCTTCGATTGGTATTTAATTTGCGCTTCTCGTTCGAGATTTGCGACCACCTTAAAGGGGCGGAGGGAAGTACCCTTGGCGCGCAGGCTAACTAAATCATTACTCCCACCGAGGCTTTCGAGCGCACTCACGACAAATTTCAAGTTATCATTAATTTCTTCAGCGACGATTTGTCCGCTGAGTTGTCTTTGTCGGACTGTAAACGGATCTAAAAGAAAATCCGAATCCGCTACGACCATGAGTTTACCAGGTTTGGCGGATTCCTTTAAGTGAGTAGATTGAGAGGGAGTCGCAGGCTTTTTGCTATCGGCGGGTGCTCCCAGGGGGAAGGCGGAAGGAAAACTTCCAGTAAACAACGCTGCTAAAATTTTCGGTTCTTTATTCACGGCAAAACTCGCGGCGGTTTTTTCAAACGGTCCAGCATTAGCAATGCTGGTAGCGACTGAACCCGAACTGGAACTACTAAGTGTTATGAGGGGCTCCATCTTAACACGTTTTTCTGCGCCAGAAATTAAACTTATTTTACCTGCTTCCATGAAAGAAATTTCGCGCAAGTTGGATACGAGCATCGAGTCTTGAGCGAAGGACTCGGAGCCGACCGAGAAAGCGGCAGGGTATTGCGTGGGCTGTCCGCGAGAACCGCGAATCGCTAAAGAACGTTGCGCATCGCCAGTCAGGGCTTCGACGTCGACATGAACTCCCCAAGCTTTTAGCAGTGCGGGATCGCTTGCTGCGCCCATGGCCAGCATAGGAGAAACTTGAAATGGCATACCGCCTTGTTGGTATTTCTGGAGACGTGAGAGTGGATCGACAGCGGCAAAGACGGATCCGCCGTTAAGAAGAAATTGATCAACCGAATAGGCAAGTTTGTCGGACAGGTTATGTGGATGAATTAAGAGAACCACGGCCGTGTCTTTAGGTAACTCTTCCGATTGATTACTTAAAGCTGTGACCTCATAGGTCTGGCTTAATTCGGAAATCAGGACATCTGCAGGACCGGGCTCTTGTTGGCCGCCTTGGGGAAGTCCGGTGGTGATAGCTAGCGTGCTGATCAGGGCGAGCTTGGGTCGATCCAAGCGCATAGCCGAGGTGATTAATTTTGAAATATCATACTCAAGGAATTTTTCACGAGTTGGATCAAAAATATTAATCACCTTAACTGTGTCGGCCTGCTGAGCGGTCAGTCCTAAATAAGCGGTGCCATTGAGTGCACCCATGCCACTTAAGGCATAACGTTGCGCGCGTTGTTCTTCTTTGGTGTCAGGCTTAGGGTCAGTTAAAACCAATTTAATTTTCCCTTTGGATGCGGCGACGTATTCACGAAGGAGGACTTCGATGCGACGGGAGTAACTTTCGAGATAGGGGCGCAACTTAACATCGGAGCGGCTGGCATAGAGTTCGAGTGTGATCGGCTCCTCGATCTTATTAATAATTTTAAGTGAGCCATCCGAGAGGGTAAACGTGCGGTCTTCAGTGAAGTCGGCGCGCGGGCTGATGGTGCTAACGAGAAGATTAACAAAGAAGGCTGCAGCGATTACCGCAAAAACAGCTAAGAAAGTTTGGAAGCGTGACATGTTAAATTAGCGGCGTTCGATGATGATAGTGCTTAAGCCTAGTCCGCCAAAGGACAGGGTTAAGAAATAAGCAACGGGTCTTAAATCAACGAGACCCAGGGTGAAAGGTTCGAGATTACGCCAGAGTCCGATCCGACGTACTTCTTCGATGATATTGGGTGTAAATAATCCACTGATGAATTCGTCAAATACTCCGTAACCAATGAGCACGAGAAGGAAGCAGGCTAAGAATCCCGTAACGAAGGCGATGACTTGATTACGAGTGAGGGCCGAGGCGATGGAGGCGATGCCGAGGCAAGCTCCTGCACAAAGTAACGAACCAAGGTAGCCCGAAATAATGACGCCGACATCGGGATCGCCGAGATACCCAACCGTAAATGCAATCGGCAGAGTAATTAAAAGTGCAGTCGCTAGAAAGAGCCAGGCGGCCAAGAATTTTCCGACGGCAACTTGCCAAACCGAGATAGGCCAGGTGAGTAAAAGTTCGATGGTCCCTTGGCGGCGTTCTTCGGCCCAGAGTCTGGCACCAGCAGCGGGGGCGAGAAAGGCCCAGAGCCAGGGATGATACAGAAAGAAGCGGTCGAGGTTAGCGACGCCTGCTTCATAAATATTTCCGACGAAGAAAGCTAAAGAAATCGCGAAAGCATTGAACACTGCTAAGAATACGTACGCGAGCGGCGTGCGGAAATATCCAGCAAACTCTCGATTAAAAATTGCCCAGACGGCGGAGGTCGCACGTGGGGCTGGTGGAGAAGATTCGGAAGACATAAATTTATGCGGTGAGTTTACGAAATACTTCGTTCAAGTCGGTCCCACGTTGGAGGAACTGTTCTTTGGATTCATCGCAACGTACTTCACCGTGGGCGATGACAATCACCCGGGTGCACAGCTCATCAATTTCTTCGAGGATGTGGGTAGAAACGATCACGGCTTTGCGTGAGGCCATCTCTTTGAGGATGCGACGCACTTCAAATTTTTGATTAGGATCTAGTCCGTCGGTGGGTTCATCCAAAATTAATACTTCAGGATCATGAATGACTGCTTGGGCGAAGCCGAGGCGCATGCGATAGCCCTTGGAGAGTGTATCTACCGTTTGATGGGCGACTTCATTGAGTCGGCAGAGCGCGAGGGTTTTCTTAACTTTTTCTGAAGGATTGGGGAGATTTCGGAGATCGGCAGCGAAACGTAAAAATTCTCTCACCGTCATTTCACTGTAGGCGGGGGCACCTTCGGGGGAGTAACCGAGGTGTGTTTTCGCTTCGATGGGGTGAGTTGAAACATCAAAGCTGGCGACATTGGCTGCGCCGTGGTCGGCTCGCAGGTGTCCGGCGATTAATTTCATCGTGGTCGATTTACCTGCACCATTGGGACCTAAGAAGCCGACAACTTCGCCACGTTCTACCGTGAAGGAAATGCCACGGACAGCATGAATCGCTCCGTAAGATTTTTTTAAATTTTTAACTTCGATGAGAGCCATAAATTATAGAGTTTGGGGTGTGCCTTGCACGGCTAAGCGAATGCCGGCTTTTTGAAATTTTTCAGAAATTTGAATCATCAGTTTTTCGTTAAAATCAAGTTGTTTGAGCGGGTTGGGTTTATACCAGTACATCAATCTAATATTAATAGACCACTCGCCAAATTCTATGACATGGACGCTAGGGGGAAGGCGGTGATCAAAACCTTCGTGCTTAGCTAAAAGTTCGCGGACAATCTCAACGGCTTCTCTGACTTTCTCGGCGGGCGTATTCATTTCTAAGTGGACTAGGTCTTGGGCACGAATGAAGTCGCGTCGGGTGATGTTTATAATGGAGCGACTGGCTAAATCGCCATTCGGAATGGCCACACGTTGACCGTCTAAGAGTACGATAATCGTGGAGCGAAGTCCCAGGGACTCTACTTTGCCTTCATGTGTTCCAATATTAATATTATCACCAAGGCTGAACGGTTGATCGATGATGAGCATGACTGCGCCAAAAATATTCTTAATAGTATCTTGTGCGGCAAAACCCACGGCTACGGCTCCGGTGGCGAGTAAGGCGAGAACGGACGTGGCGATTTCGGGATCAATAATGGAAACCGCTTTGACCGTACCCACTAACACCACAGTGATACGAATCACGCTGCTGAGCATGGGGACAAGAAAATCGTCTAATTTGTTATGAGTTCGATTAGCGAATTTTTGAGCCCAAGCGATTGGTAGGAGGACGAAGTGGTAGACGGTGGTAGTGTGGGCGAGTGAGAGTAGGAGGCTGGTTGCTGTTTTAAAATATTCCTGTTTGTTGACGGCAATGTGCGTCATATTGTGATCAACCAGAATCCAGACCGTGTAGGCGGGGAGGATGACTTGGAGACTTTTACCCGTTGCGGTGACGAGTGCCTTGGCGATCAGGCTCTTAGTTAATTTACTCCCTAGCCACCCAAGGATTTTTTTCGCGGCCCAGCCTGTGATGATGGCGAGGGCAATTAATCCGGCTGAATTGATTAGAATTTCCTCGAAATTGGCTGCAGCTAACGGATTCATGATGAAAGTGGATAGGTTAATTGGACTAAAACAGGTATGAGCATATTTTCAAGCGTCACTAATCTCCCAATCCGCTTGAAGATTTGCCCGTCACTTGCCACTCTCCGGGTAAGGAATGACTGATTCAGCTGATAAAAAGCCCGCCAAGCCGGTGGTTCTAACCTGTGCCCAGCCCACTGGGAGGCTTCATCTGGGTAATTATTTAGGCGCGGTACTCAACTGGGGTCGGATGCAGGACGACTATGAGTGTTTTTTTGGCATCGTGGATCAGCACGCCATTACGGTCCGTCAAGTTCCCGCCGAGTTAAGAGAGAATACCTATTCTTGTCTGGCTCAGTATATCGCGTGCGGACTCGATCCCACAAAAAGTCACTTATTTGCTCAATCGCATGTCATCGGACATACCGAGCTCGCCTGGATTCTGGGCTGCCTATGTCCGCTGGGTCAATTGGAGCGGATGACTCAGTTTAAGGATAAGGCACGCAAGCATGAGTCAGTTGATGCAGGATTACTTTTCTACCCCGTTTTAATGGCTGCGGATATTTTACTCTATAATGCAGAATTAGTTCCGGTCGGCGATGACCAGAAGCAACATTTAGAGTTAGCCCGCGACTTGGCCGAAAAATTTAATCACCGTTACTCCGAGACTTTCAAAATTCCTGAACCCTTTATTTCAAAAGTGGGTTCGCGCATTATGTCTTTGCAGAATCCATCGGCCAAGATGTCTAAGTCGGACCCCAATCAGTCATCCACCGTTTATATCACGGACACCGCTGATGAAATTAGAAAAAAGATTATGTCGTCGGTTACCGATTCGGGTAGCGAAGTAAAATTTGCTGAAGATAAGCCTGGGGTTTCTAATCTGTTAACCATCCTTTCCGCCTGCACGGGTGAATCTATTACGGTCTTAGAAAATAAATTTGTCGGCAAAGGTTATGGTGATTTCAAAAAGGCCGTCGCTGACGCTGTTGTGGCTACTTTAAATCCAGTGCGGACGCGTTATGAAACATTGATTAAAGACCGTGCTGAATTAGATAAAATCTTTAAACTCGGGGCTGAACAGGCCCAAAGTCGCGCCTTTAAAGTCCTCTCGAAAGTTAACCGAAAAGTCGGTTTTGTTGAGAGACCTCGATAAATTTACCCCAAATCCTACCTATGAAGAACAGCGAAATCGAAAAAATACTCCAAGAGAAATGGTTTCTAGTCGCCGCAGACTTTCTCGCGGTGATGGCCATTTTATTTATTTATTCCGACGCCCCTAATCGGGACGGATGGGACGCCTTTTTTGCTGGGGCCGGCATTTTACTTTCCTCGTTGATTGTCGTTATTCCTGTGATGTCCGAGGGTGGTAATAAAAAAGAAAGAATGGCCGAGCAGGCGCGCTTGCGTGCAGCCCTTAAGGAAGAGCTCGATCGCCAGCGTGACGAATTCAGGGCCGCCATGGAAGTTATTTCCCGTCGACTCACCGAAGTAGAGCAAAACAGTCGTTCGGCCAATGAGGCAATTGCCCAAAGAGCCTCCACTGAAATCAACCAAATCAAATCCGCTTTCGCTATTTTAGAGAACAAGATTAAGTCAGTTGAAAAAGATATGGGTTCAGCGGCTTCGGCGGCGAAGAAAGAAGACATTGATGATTTGAATGAAAAAGTAAGTTCGCTCACGAATACTCTTCGCGGCGTAGTAGCAGACACTGAAGAAGTCGCTGATGATTTTAAGAAAGTGCGCGACGAAATTAAAAAAGTCGGTCAACAAATTGATAAAACAAGTGACCGCCTAGATGATGTACAGTCTCAGGTGAAATCGATTCAGCAAAACCCCTCTAAGGCCTCCGCTCCTAGCCCGGCTTCCGTTAAGGAAGAAGAGTCGGAGGCCGAAGTTACCACTTCAGATGATGAAGAGGATGTCGACGATGAGAAGGTTGAAGACGCAGAAGATGAAGATGAGGAAATTGCAGAGGTGGCTGAAACTGAAGCCCCGGTTGAAGAAAAAGCTCCCTCTAATTCAACCTCCGCACATGGCACTTCGTTAACTATTAATTTGATGATTGGTATCGGAAATAAGCCTTATGTACGTGGTACTGGCCCAGGTCTGAGTAAGGAAAAAGGTATCCCAATGACATTTTTAGGAATCGGTCGCTGGCAATGGATCTCTCCAGATTCTGAAGCGCCCGCCACCATCGAGGTTTGGAAGAATGATCAAACACCTTTGGGTGAACCTCTGCACCTTTCAGGCGGTGAGCCCGTGGAAGTTAATGAAGATCATTTTGCAGGATCCTGATGTATGTTGAGTCTGTTGGCTGCCTCTATTCTTTTAACGACTCCGCCTTCGACTCCAGAAGTTCCGCCCGCTGAGCCACGTCTCTATATCAGTGAGACTTCCTTGGGTGTAGTTTTAGGATATAATTTAAATGAATTAAGTTTCGTCGCTTCACATTGCGAGGCCATTAACCGTTATATGGAGCAGGTATTATTTATGCCGCCGTTGCCTCCACCTAAAGCGCGTATTGAATTAGTAGACGATAAAAATGCGCCGACCGTTTCAGTACGAAATTTAAGTGGAGAAATCCTCACACAAATTAATATTAATTCTAAAGAAGATGTTTCCGGTCAAGTCGCGGAAGCGGCGGCTTGTACCTGGTTGGCACGTGCCGCCCTGGCAGGTGGTCGCCCTTACGACAAAAGCCCCATTTGGTTACGCCAAGCGTTGAAGTCAGAAATCATTGGGTTGTTGCGACCCGCAATGGTGGATTGGTGGTACCGTCAGGGCCGAGCCCTTACCGCGTCAACCTTAGAGAAAATCATCAAAGGCCAAGCGTCCGACATAGAGTCTTTTCTGTTTTGGCGCGCCGTTCGCAATGAAATTGGCTCGAGTGCGGAACAAACAAAAATTTTAATTAATAGTGCGCAGGGTGAAGATATTTTAAAGTTAGTAGTTAGAGATAAATCGCTCGATGAAAACTGGTGGTTAACGGCCCGAGCTAATCTATTATTAAATCGGGCACCGGTGAGCCTGGGGATGCGTGAGTCCGCTGAAACCCTCGATGATTTATCGCGATTTGTTTTCGATTTAGGTCAGGGCGATATCATTTTAACCGGACCGCAGGCGGTAAAAAATCGCGACGCCCAAGGTGTCCAATTGGAAATGAAGTCCCGCCTCATGGCTTTGCGTCGAGAGCTGTTACGTCAAAACCCAGTTTACCATAATGCTTGGCGCACCCTCGGTACATGGCTGGAGAATTTTTCGACAGCTACGCCGGAAGAATTGGATCAACTGTGGACTGAGTTTTCAAAAGAACGCAGCGCGGCTAATGAATTAAGAAAAGAAATCGAGGGTGCACTCACTCCAAACTCCTCCAAAAAAGAAGGCCAGCAGTGAGCTGGCCCTTTTGAGGTAAGACTAATTTTTATTAGTCGTTTTTCTGCGACTCAGTTTTTTGCAGAATTTGGTCGGCGAGGGTGACACGGAAGAGTGAAAGGGCTAACCAGAATACGCCCGAGAGGCAGGCTGACGCATAGGCGCCACCGAGTAACACGGCGAATTCACCCGATTCAACCCAAGGCACGTGATTCTTCAGAACGTAAGTCATAACCACGAAGAAAATTACGGTCAGAACGACATCGATAATTGCCCCTTGTTTGGTGACGAGCTTTGGCTTCGAGTTATCCATGAAGCCAACATTGGTGGCTTTATCTCGAAGTCTGTCAATACTACCCGATTTTTAGCTTTTATATTTGATTTCTGATAGTGATTTTCTCGCATCTACCCCTTGCCAATAGTTGTAACTCCATCATTCTGCCCGCCCGGTGGGGTATTGCCACCCACCCATTAACATACATTAAACTTTATAAATTATGGCCGAAGAGCTCAAGGACACCCTCAATTTGCCAGTGACCGATTTCCCCATGCGGGCCGGATTGGCGGAGCGTGAGCCAGTGCGAATCGCCCATTGGGATCGTCTGAAGTTATACGAAAAAATTCAAAAGCGTGCAGCAGGGAAGCCAGCATTCGTTCTGCACGATGGTCCACCGTTCACCAATGGTGACGTGCATATCGGAACCGCGCTCAATAAACTTTTAAAAGATTCTATTCTCCGTTTCAAATCGATGAAAGGTTTGCGTACGCCTTATGTACCTGGGTGGGATTGCCACGGTTTGCCGATTGAACATAAGGTGATGAAAGAACTGCAGGCCAAAAAACAATCGTTAGAGCCTCTGGGTATCCGTAAAGCGTGTGCAGAATTTTCGGCGAGCTACATTGAAAAACAACGTGGTCAGTTCCGTCGCTTGGGAGTTCTGGCAGATTGGAAGTCGGAATATCGCACCATGGATCCCGTTTATGAATCCGAAATTCTAAAAGGTTTTTCTAATTTCGTTGAGCAGGGTTTAGTCTACCGTTCGAAGAAACCTGTTTACTGGTCAATTCCCTGTCAGACGGCTTTAGCTGAAGCGGAAATCGAATACATCACAAAACGTTCTCATTCAATTTGGGTCGCGTTCCCAGTGGCTCAACCAGAGAGCAAAGGACTTAAGCCTTCTCATCCGCTATCGGTGGTAATTTGGACAACGACTCCTTGGACCTTACCTGCTAATCTGGCTATCGCTGTTCACCCCGAGTTGGACTACGTCGAAGTTAAGCACGGCGAAAAATCTTATCTCGTCGCTAGTGCACGTCGTGACGCTTTTGTTTCAGAATGCGGACTCGAAGGCGCGGTCGATGGATTTAAAGTTAAAGGAAAAAATCTCGAAGGTCTATTACCTCGCCATCCTTTTATTGAGCGCGATGCCCCTGTGGTTTTAGCGGAATACGTTACCACTGACGCGGGTTCGGGCTGCGTGCACACGGCACCTGGCCACGGCTTAGAAGATTTTCAAACTGGAAATAAATACGGTCTCGAACCTTATTGTCCGGTTCGGGACGATGGAACTTATGCCAATGACGGTCGTGTACCTCAGGAGTTGGTGGGCGTTACGGTTTTAGAAACCGATGGAAAAAATCCTGCGAACATTGCCGTACTCACTTTATTAAAAGCGAAAGGTGCCCTGATCAAATCATCCACCTTTGAGCATCAGTATCCCCATTGTTGGCGCTCCAAATCACCGGTTGTTTTCCGCGCCCTTGATCAGTGGTTCGTCGGCTTAGACCGTGGTGGACTTCGTGCCAAAGCCTTAGCTTCCGTCAGCCAGGTAAAATGGATACCTGCGAGCGGAGAGAATCGTATTCGGGCTGCTCTGGAAGGTCGTCCAGATTGGTGTATCTCTCGTCAGCGTGCTTGGGGTGTTCCGATTCCTTCATTTTATTCACCCTCAACCGGTGATTCTTATTTAGATGCTGGTGTCGTTCGTCACGTGGCTGCTCAAGTGGCGAAAAAGGGTGGCGATTGGTGGTGGGCAACGGATACGACCGAAATTCTCAACGGTGCTCCCGTGCCTAAAGATTGGCCCAAGGATTTAAAGAAGGGTAGTGACACTCTAGATGTTTGGATTGATTCAGGCTCCAGTCACTTGGCTGTCTGTGCTCTCCACCCCGATCTTCACTGGCCTGCTGATTTATATTTAGAAGGATCCGACCAACATCGTGGTTGGTTCCAATCATCACTCTGGACTGCCATTGCGGTGAAAGGTGCGCCTCCGTATCGCTCGGTTCTGACTCACGGATTTGTGGTGAATGAGAAGCGTCAGAAAATTTCCAAGTCAGATAATTCAGGCAAACCACAGACCGCGGATGACTACGTTAAGAAGTATGGTGCGGACATTGTTCGTCTGTGGGTTGCTTCAGAAAACTATCAAAGCGACATCCCTATTTCGGATGCGATCTTCGAGACTATCTCTAATCAATATCGCGGAATGCGTAATTCCCTGCGCTATCAATTAGGAAACTTGCACGACTTTAATCCAAGTACCGACACTGTTCCGACTGCAAAATTATCTCTCATTGATCGCTGGGTCTTAGTGGAGACGGCAAAATTAATTCGCGAAGTGTCCGATGCCTGTGAGCGTTATGAGTTCCATCGCGCTGCCGCGGCGATTGCCGCTTTTACGACCGGAACGCTGTCGGCGACCTACCATAATATTGTTAAGGATCGTTTATACACGATGGCGGTGAATCACCCGCTCCGTCGATCCACGCAGACGGCGATTCATCAAGTCCTACAAGTTTACCTTAAACTCATCGCTCCGTTTGTACCATTCACGGCCGATGAAGCTTGGTCTCATCTTCATCATAAAACTGAATACAATGATGATACCTCCGTGCACTTACAGGATTGGCCAGTTGTGGGCAGCGAGTGGGAAGATGCCGCTGGCCTCGAGGCCCATGCGGCCTTCGGCGCTATTCAAAATTTAGCCGCCCAGGTGAATATCCCTCTCGAGAAGTTACGACAGGAGAAGAAAATCGGACAATCTTTAGAGGCTGCGGTGGATGTTTCGGCTGATCCTCAGAACAAAGATTTTGCCCTATTAAGTCGTTATTCCGAACTTTTAAGCGAGTTTTGGATAGTTTCTGCGGTGACCCTCACGGCAAGTCCTGGGGCTGACTTGACATTTAAAGTAGACCACGCACTTGGGGTGCGTTGCCCACGCTCTTGGCGATGGGTTCCTGAACTTGTCGATGCTGGAAAATTTGGTATGGTCTCCCCACGTTGCCGCGAAGCCCTCGCTTCTAAATTTTCACTCAGCTAATTTTTCATGCCTAAGAAAACTCCCCCAAAAAAATCAGCCGCAAAAAAACCTGCGGCTAAAACTTCACCTAAGAAGCCAATCGTTGTCGCTAAAAAATCCAAAGCGTCAATTAAGGCTAAGCCGATTGCCAAGAAGAATGTTAAACCCGCGGCACCCGTAAAAGGTGCGAAGACGCCGGTGAAAACACTTACTAAAGTTGACCCTAAGAAGTCAGCGGTAATCGCCAAGCAGCCAGCTGGTAAAAATACCAAAGCTTCAGCCAAAGCGGAGAACAAACTTCAGCACGATAAACAAAAGGCGACTTTAGATAATCATCGCATTGTCAAAAATGTTAAAATTGAAGCCGTGATGCAGGCGCCTGTTCGCCCGAAGTTGCAATTCTTCACCATTGAAAATGTTCATGAGTTTCTAAAAGTTCACAAGAAGGGTGGCTCTAAATTGAATTTATGGGTTCCTGATGAAGAACGTAAGGCACGTGAGAGAGCGGCGACTTCGTCTCGTGAAAAAGCGGTTAAAGTTCAAAATGTTGAAACCGCTTCGATTGCCGATTTATTGGGCGGATCTAATCCTTTCCGCAAGGGCTCCAGCGCTGGCGATGAAGTTAAAGAAATTCCAGAAAAACTCCGTCGCTATTACCACTTATTGATGGCGATGCGTGAAGCCATTCAGAAGGGCTTAGCTTTCCATTCCGAGGAAGCACTCAAGAAGAATGGTAAAGACGATGCAGGTGACCTCTCAGGCTACTCACAACACTTAGCCGATGCGGGTAGCGATACTGCTGATCGCGACTTTGCACTTTCGCTCATCTCGAATGAACAAGAAGCTCTTAAAGAGATTTCAGACGCAATCGTTCGCATGAAGAAAAACATCTATGGTGTCTGTGAGATTACTAATAAGCCCATTCCTCATGCTCGTTTGATGGCAGTTCCTTTCACTCGTTATTCTCTCGAAGGACAAAAAGAACTTGAACGCAACCGTCGCGCTAGCCGCCGCCGAGGTGGTAATCCCTTGGGTGAAATTGGTGATGAAGTCGGCTTCGGTTCTGGCGGTGGTGGCGGCGAAGATGACACTCCCGAGACTTGAGCTCAGGACTAATCCAGTTTGCCCGGTTTCGTCCTTATCGCACCTTTTGGGGTGTGATGGCCGTATCCTTGTTGCTGGATTGGTTAACTAAACTTTGGGTCACTCGAACCATTCCTTTCGGATCATATTTTTTAGACGATCCCGACCGCCAACCGATTATTATCTTTTCAAGATTTTGGCTGGTTCACGTCGGCAATAAAGGGGCGGCTTGGGGCTTGGGTGCGCAGCACGATGTTAAGCCCATTTTAATTTTCCTCGCCCTGGCGGTCCTCGCTTTAATTTGGCGTTGGCGAAAACCCTTAATGCGTGAACTGAGCTACGGACAATTAGCTTTCGGTTTATTTGTCGGAGGTACGATTGGAAATGTGATGGATCGATTATTTGGCGATCACGTCATCGATTTCATCGATATCCATTTACCTTATTATCGTTTCCCAGCCTTCAATATTGCCGACTCTTGTATTTGTGTGGGCGTAGGCTTGTATTTATTTATGTCGTACCGCGAAGACACTTTACGCCGCGAAGCGATGGCTTCGCATGCGGGTGAAGATAATCTTAAAAAATAATGACGGTGCGCTTTGATGTCGCCGCCAATCCAGGCGCCTTAGCTTATAAATTATTAGCGGGCCTCGTGGTGCCTCGACCCATTGCATTGGTAACGACAATCGATTATGAAGGTCGAACCAACGCCGCTCCCTTCTCCTTTTTTAACGTCATGGGTACGGAACCACCGATGGCGGTGATTGCGCCGAGTAATCGGGATGATGGTACCCCTAAAGATACCGCCGCTAACCTCATTTTAAATGGCGAGTGTGTTATTCACCTTTGCGACGAAGCCGTGGCGAGTAAGATGGTTGAGTGTGCACGCGGTTTGCCACCAGGCGTGAGTGAAATCGCTCGGGCCGGATTTACGACTCGCCCCGCCGAACGCGTCAAGCCGCCTATTTTAGTGGAGTGTCCCGTCGCTCTGGAATGTCGTTTGTTAGATATCCGCACCTACGGTGAAAACCGTTTAGTTGTCGTTGAAATTTTATTAGTCCATGCGCGTGATGGCATCGCCGATCCCCAAAGTTGGAAAGTGGATTACACAAAGTATGCTCCGGTCGGTCGTTTAAATAGTCCCGACGGTTATGTGCGAACGTTGGATTGTTTTAAAATAAATTTTCCGAACGACTAAACACCTTTACGGAGTCGCTTTAAGACGGTTGCAAAATCGGTGGGCAGCGGTGCTTCTATTTCAATCGCTTTACCATCCACTACGCCTTCAACTTTTTGTAAATGCAGGAGTAAGCAACGATGCAAGGGATGGTCTTCGCCTTTATTAATTCTTCCGCGCCGTACCGTATCGGCTAAGGTAATTCGACCAGTGCGTTCATAGTTTAATTCGCCGGCGATTTTAATTCCGCACTCGTGAGCGTGGATACGTATTTGGTCGCGTCGCGGGTAACGTGTGGTAGCGGTCCATTGTCGCCAGCCATTAAAAATTTCACCGCCCGTGAAGTCAGTCTCCGCCTGTTTACCGCGGTGGTTGGAGATAAAGGCTCGGCCCCGAGTATCATCCATGCCAATCGATAAATCGCACACCCCGCCTTCGACTGGAGCGTCTTCATTTTTAGCGATGAGTGTGTAGGTGAATTGCAGTTGAAACGATCCTAGGGCATCCCGCCAGGCCGCTAAGGTACGTGCGCGGTCGGCGACGACGGCTACGCCCGAGACTTCGGGTTCGGGTCCGAAAGCCGATGCAGGTTCTTGTAGACCTAAGCGAACGATTTCAGGTTTGCCCGTTTCGAGCTGCGAACGAATCGCCCCAATCAAATGAGTTTCTCCGTTTTGCCAGGGATGATCATCGAAAGGAATTTGAACCGGTTTGGAAATCGCAAACCAACCATCGCCTTGTTGCAGGATATCCAGTCGTAAAGCTTCCTCGCCAAAGAGTCCGCTAGGAAATCCGATGGAGAGTGGCTTGGTCATGGTTAAAATAAAAAACCCCGACGTCGTGAAGACGGCGGGGTTGTTGAGAAAAACTTTAAATCACTATTTTTTAGCAGCAGCTAATTTCTTCGCGAGGCGTGCCTTGATGCGATTAGCCTTATTGCGATGAATCACGCCGGACTTAACTGCTTTATCGGCAGCTGAAGCGACGAGTGAGGCGGCCGCGGCGGGTAAGCCAGCGGTGAAACCTTTAACGAGGGTTTTCAGACGGGTGCGAACGATCTTATTACGAGCGGCGCGAGCGGCGGTCTGACGGACGCTCTTTTTGTTAGCTTTGATGTTTGCCATGTGAAGCATTAGGGAAGCCGTGGCTAGCCCTCGGAGTCAACGCGGATTTAATCAAAATACCCCCTTTCTTCGGGGGCTTTGAAATTCCTGCTGGTGGAAGGGGTGGGATTCGAACCCACGAACAGCGAAGCTGAACGGATTTACAGTCCGCGACCTTTAGCCACTTGGATACCCTTCCGGCCCAGTAGGAAGGGCTTATTTGGCACTCTGGGAGTATTATGACAAGCGCTTTTCGATGATTTGGACTCTTTTCCTGATATTGTATGAAATGGACTAAAAGGCCTTCACTCCTGGGCCAATTTCTTCACTCTGAGACTATGTCGATTAGCCCAGCTATTGTCCTCATTGACGGGGATTGCACGCTATGTAATCGGACGATGATTTGGTTTAGTACCCGAAATCAAAGTAAGCATTTCATTTTTGCTAAGAATAACGGCGAAGTCGCCCGAATTTTGGGTGAGCCTCCTAGGGGTGACGATGGGACGGTGGTCGTTTGGGTTGGCTCTCGTCGGTTAGTGCGATCGGAGGCGGTGCTTTATTTGTTAAGTAAACTGAGCGGACTGTGGCCATGGCTGGGTCTAAGCCTAAAAATTATTCCACGAGTCATCCGCGATTTTTCCTACGACATAATCGCGCGCTCGCGACACCGATTAAATTTCGCTAAAGTCTGTCCGTGCTTGAGCCACGATGATCTCGCTGAATAGTAAAGCTATGAGATTTTTATTAACGAGTGTAGTGGTTTTAGGATTGTTGACGGGTTGTTCCTCGTATCGTGACCGTGCGGAAAAAGAATCCATCGAGCAAATGCAGCGCGATAGCGCAATTCGCCAAACGCGTTTAAAGACGAAGAGTTCATTAAATGATAAAGAATACGAAACGGTTTCCGATCGGATGGGTTGGTCGCGTACTGATGCGCGCGGTTTGCCGCCACCTCCCACTACCGAAGAATTAGAGAAAAAAGTTAAAGCCGCTAACCCCTGATGTTTTTGTATGTTTTAAAAAGGTTAGCGGAAATGATTCCAGTTCTTTTGCTGGTGGTCATCGCTACTTTTTTTCTAGCGCATGCTGTTCCAGGCGGGCCATTCGATAAAGAGCGCCCCTTGCCACCCGAAGTTAAAGTTCGTCTCGAAGCTTATTACGGCTTGGACCAACCCCTCGTTATTCAACTGAAAAACTATGTTACCCATTTATTGCAGGGAGATTTAGGACCTTCACTCAAATACCCTGGATGGACAGTGAATGAAATTATCGGATCCAGAATCCCCGTCTCAGTCACCCTGGGAACCGTCTCCATTATCTTGGCGATCTTGATTGGTATACCCGTGGGAGTTTGGGCTTCGTCGTTTCCTAATTCTTACTTGGATCGTATTCCGATGGGCTTGGCGTTAATCGGAGTCTGTTTGCCGGCATTTGTTTTGGGTCCCATTCTGTCCTTACTATTTTCTAAAACTTTAGGTTGGCTTCCGCCTTGTGGCTGGGGCTCGCCCATTCATCTCGTTTTGCCTGCACTGACTTTAGGTTTAATTACCGC
>JBBAUZ010000009.1:24481-30961 GCA_040397965.1 Opitutales bacterium
ACGCTCATTTTGGGGACTACTTTAATCTACGCCGTTGCGTTGTTGGTCTTAAACCTCATTGCCGACTTGGTTAAGGCGGCGCTTGATCCACGTTTACTCCGCAAAAACTCATGAGTGAATTAGCATTAGATACGCCCGCACCTGCGACTCTTTGGGAGAGATTCACCCGGAAGTCTTTACCTCTTTTGGCTTTAGGCTTCTTGGTTATTTTAGCGACCGCTTGTTTTCTTTCTCCATGGATTTCGCCCTACGATTATAAATCACAAAATTTATTATTAGGCCCCACGAGTCCATCAGCTGAACACTGGTTTGGCACTGACTTGTTAGGTCGTGATTTATTTTCCCGTGTGCTGCAGGGCGGTTTAATCTCTATTACAGTCGGCTTGATTGCTACGCTCGTCGCTTTGTTTGTCGGAGTCATTTATGGAATTGTCGCCGCGGAGCTAGGGGGACGCTTTGAAGATTTTTCCATGCGGGTGATTGATATCATCAGTACTCTTCCGCTAACGCTCATTGTTGTTTTGTGTACCGTTGTTTTCGGACAAAATATCTGGCTAATCTTTTTAGCTGTCGGTGGAGTGTCTTGGCTGACGATGGCGCGCATTATTTGTACGAAGACGCGTCAACTAAAGAGCCGACAATTTGTCGATGCCTCTGTCGCTCTGGGCCAATCGCGTTTAGGAATTATCTTTCATCACTATCTACCTAACCTAGCTGGCACCATTGCGGTATATGCGACGCTGACTATTCCGAATGTATTAATGCTTGAAGCCTTCGTCAGTTTCTTGGGTCTGGGTGTTAAGGCACCCATGACATCGTGGGGCCTCTTGATTAAAGAAGGAACGGATGTCATGGAACAGTGCCCCTGGTTGTTAATTATTCCTGCGACGACTTTCGCCCTGTCGTTACTTTCTTTAAGCTATTTAGGTGATGGCTTGCGCGATGCTTTTGATCCGCGTAGTAATAAAAAATAATCATGGCCCTGCGACGTTACATCGTAATCAAGTCCGACGGTTCGGAAGGGCAGGAGTTTGAAGTCGATTTGCCGAAGGACGCTCCCGATTTCACTTTTCATCCTGTGACCAAGGAGCCCTGTCGCCGGGTCATTGATTCACCCAGTCTGACGATTAAGTATGGCGAAGGTGCGATGAAACAATCCGTCTCCGATGAGCGATTGCGTCAGGCCGGTTTTCAGAAGTTAGAAAAAAACGGCGAAGGCGGTTGGAATAAAATTAATTAACACCTAAAACGAAACGCCCCGCGATTAGGCGGGGCGAGACGTCGTCAGGGTGAGGCGTTTCCGCCGTAGAAAATTTACTTAAGCTTTGGTCGTCGTGCGTGCGCGTTTAACTAGCGACTTCGCTGTGTCGGAGGGCTGAGCTCCGAGCTTGATCCAATGATCAACGCGTTCGACGTTGATGACGAGAGGAGCAGCTTTGCCGCGGGCGCTTGGGTTGTAATGACCAAGAACTTCAACGAAGCGACCGTCGCGACGGATGTGTTGTTCGGCCACAACGAGACGATAGGTCGGCTCGTTCTTGGTTCCGAAACGTTGGAGGCGAATGCGTAACATAAATGATAAAAGGTGAGAGGAGGCCAATCTTGGGTTTAGCCAAAAGAGGAAAGAGAAAAAACGCAGGCAGAGAGGGGGGAGTCAAGCCTGCACCTCCCAAATTGTACTAATTTATTTAGCGAGTTATTCACGATTTAACTAAAAACACCGCTTAAGTGCTTAATAATGAACGCTTTCATTTGCTTGAAGTCGCTCATTTAAATTAACCCATCCGGAGCGAATCGGGTTAAACATAAAAAAACCCGCCGGAGCGGGTCTTTTAAAAGTAAATCGTTGAGCGATTACTTAGCAGCGGTTTCAGCTGATGGATCGTAGCGCTTTTCTTTAACCTTGGTAGCGGACTTACCTTGGCGACCACGGAGGTAGTAGAGGCGAGCCTTCATTACTTGTGAAACGCGTTCGACTTCGATTTTTTCGATATTGGGAGAGTGAACTGGAAAAGTACGCTCAACGCCTTCGCCGAAGGATACACGGCGAACAGTAAAGGTTTCTTGAACGTTACCACCTTTGCGGGAGATCACGATACCCGAGAAAACCTGGGTGCGTTCTTTGTCGCCTTCGCGAACTTTGGTGGACACGCGTACGCCGTCACCGACTTTAAATGTGTCGGCACCGCGGTTAGCTTTAAGTTGCGACTGGGTCGCGAATTGGAGGAGGGGATGGTTGCTCATGGCTGGTTTTATTTGTCTTCCAGTAGGTCGGGCCTTCGTTGCTTTGTCTTCTCGATTTGCTTTGCCCGACGCCATTTTTCGATTTCAGCGTGGTGGCCTCCGAGGAGGACCGGGGGCACTTCGAGACCATCATAAACAGCGGGTCTAGTGTACTGCGGAAAGGCGAGCAACTTGCCGTTGTAGCTATCCCCAGTCAAGGAGTTTTCCTCACCAAGTACCCCAGGAATCTGTCGACCGACACAATCCACCAAAATACAGGCCGGAAGGGTGCCATTTGTAAGCACATAGTCCCCCACTGATATTTCACGGGTAACTCGGGCATCCCGGAACCGCTGATCGATACCCTCATAGTGGCCTGAAACTAGGATTAGGTGGGATTTCTTAGCTAAATCACGGGCTAAATCGTTGGTTAGCTGCTCACCATCGGGGCAAAGGTAGATGACTTCGGCCCCCGGGGTGGCCAAGCCATCCACGGCATCAAACAGGGGTTGGCAGGTCATTAACATGCCCGGACCCCCGCCATAAGGGACATCATCCACTTTATGATGTTTATCTTTCGACCAGTCCCGAAGGTTGTGGGCTTTGAATTGAATTAACCCCGTTTCGATGGCGCGCCCAATAACCGATTCCTGCAAGAAGCCGTTGGCCATTGCAGGGAAGAGGGTGATGAGATCAATACGCACAGCCATTTTAGAGGAACTATCAACGCCTTAAAATTATCGAAGAGCAAGCCATCGCTAAAAATTATTTTTTTCTTAAATCCATCGGAGTCGAGACCTCGGGAGCGACGGCTATTCCGACCTTATTAACATCGGATGTAAAAATGTATTTCCAGACTTCATCCTGGAGGTAGTTGCCTTGGGCATCCTTGGGAGAATTTTTATTTGGCTGCACGTAACTATGAGCTTTGGCGGGGTTATTTTTTACATCTCCTTGGGTTGTCAGTCTTCTTGAATGTGCGAAGGGTGCTGGTGTGATGTCCGTGTTAACGATAGGGCCAAATTTATTAAGTCCTAATAACAACCAAGACCGAGGATAGTGATTACCCGTCCAGCCTGTATCTAGAGTGTGACTATATCCAAAAAAACGATTGATTGGGGTTGCCGAGGGCAAAGATTGCCAATCTTCGAGTTGGTCGCGCGGTCCACAAAACATGACAACGCGCGCAACTTTTTTTTGAATGCCAAAACGCGCCGCTGACGTTGCACCATGTGACGATCCGGCGATAATTATTTTTTCCCAATTCAAATCAGTCCCGTCGGACTTTAGAAAATAATCCCAACGTGCTGTTGGCTGATTTTTAGCGAGAAACTTGATAAATTGATATGCCCGCTCCTGCATGCTGTCAGCCAAAGGGATTTGCACGAATTTCGAGGTGTCTAATCCTGTGAGCACTTCACAGCGAATATTGCCTAAGTGTTGAGTGTCGTCTTTAGGATTTGTGTTTAGTTGGTTAAACCATTCTCGGGCGTAGGCCACTTGGATGGAATGCAATCCGTACTGATTTAATCTTTCTGCGAGCAACGGATTGTAGCCCATAAGCCAAATGACACACTGACCGCGTGGCTTGACGCGCGTATCCACGTCAGCGTTTTCCGTGTCGGTTGGCTTGCCGTCTTTTTCAAAAACAAAGTTTATTTCGGGATGAGAACGGCAGCGAGGATCAATCACGCTGGCACGTGCACTCGTGTGATACGCCCGAGGGCGAGGATCGGAATAGGTTAACACATCCTCGGCTAGCAGACGGGTGAAGGCCAGAAGTAGAAACACGGGTACCGCACGATTCATAGGCTAATTAAGAGCCAGGATTCTCTTCGGGGCAAGGCACGGTCGCTCTTGTGATAGGCAATTTGAGTTTTATTTTATCTTCTGCTTGCTCCAATCGGGCTTAATCTTCTCCTTTTCTCTAGATTTATGCCTTCGCCCTTTGATGATCTTTTGCCGCGTTACGATGCCGTTGTCATTGGAGCGGGTTTAGGTGGAATGACCGCCGCTAATAATTTAGCTAAATTTGGCCGAAAGGTTTTATTAGTTGAGCACCATTATCAACTCGGAGGTTTAGCGACATTCTTTAAACGCGCGGGTGGACATATTTTTGATATTTCACTGCACGGTTTTCCGCACGGGATGATTAAGTCTACTCGCCGTTACTGGACGAAGGAGATTTCGGATAAGATTCATCAACTGAAAGATGTTCGGTTTATTAATCCCGACTTCGATGTACGGACTACTTTCGACCGCGTTGATTTTACGCGGATCATGATCGAGCAATTTAAAATCCCTGCGGAAACGGTAGAGGCATTTTTTGCGCATTTAAGGTCGATGAATTATTACGACAACGATCCACGCACCACGCGTGAATTGTTTGAACAGTTTTTTCCGGGTCGCCCTGACGTCCAGCGATTACTGTTAGAGCCCATTGCTTATGCTAACGGTTCAACTTTAGACGATCCCGCCATCACCTTCGGAATTGTTTTCTCCAACTTCATGTCCAAGGGCGTGTTTATTTTCCAAGGCGGCACGGATACGATGATTAATATTATGACGGCGGAGATGAAAGCGAATGGCGTAGATATCCGTCGCAATGTCTTAGTCGAAAAAGTAGTCGTCGAAAAAGATTCTGCCGGTGTGCGTCGCGTGGTGGGAGTCAAACTGCGCGGCACGCGCCTAGGCGAAGAAGCTGAAGTGGCCTGTGCCACGGTAGTATCGAACGCTAATATTAAAGATACGGTTTTAAAACTTAGTGACGCGTCCTCCTTTGATACTGAATTTTTAGCCCAAGCTAAAGCAGTGCGCGTGAATACATCTTCCTGTCAGGTCTATATGGGTATCCGTGAAGGGGAAAGTATTCCGATGATTGGAGATTTAGTTTTCACGTCGGAAGCTAAACCATTTTCCAGCCAGGAGCTCACAGATTTCCATACGACCTCGCGGACCTACTCAGTGTATTATCCAGATACGCGACCTCACACCAAGACGCCCCGCTACGGCATCGTTACCTCGATTAATCAACGCTGGGAAGATTGGGCACATTTATCGGAGGCAGATTATCAGACCCATAAAAATCGGGTTATCGAAGAGTCGTTGGTTGGACTTGAAAAATTTATTCCCGATATCCGTCAAAAGGTTAATCACTTAGAAGCAGCTACACCTCGTACGGTGAATCGTTATGTCCGCCACATTGGCGGCACTTCATTTGGAACGAAATTTGAAGGTTTAAAAGTATCGATGGGTCTACCTGAGCAAGTGGCAGGTTTATATCACGCTGGTAGCGTGGGAATTATTATGTCGGGCTGGCTCGGCACCATTAATTACGGCGTGATTGTTTCAGCCAAGGCAGATGCTTATTTACGCGATCCCTTAGCTAAACCATTAGGCGAAGCGGAGGCCAGCGCAGGAGTTTAAAATGAGTTACCTTACTTTTATATTATTAGGATTGGCTGCTGCATTGCCCGCGCGTGAGCTGACTTTTTTTGTCGGTACTTCAGGGCCTGAAGCCAAAGGTATTTGGCGTGCGACTTTGGATGAACAGACCGGAAAAATATCCACTCCGGTCTTTCTCGCGGAAATCAAAAACGCTACATTTTTAGCACTGCGACCCGATGGACAGACATTGTACGCCACGACGCAAATGCCTGATGCCTCGGGGGGAGTTTCCGCTTTTAAATTAAATGCCGACGGGACAGTGAAATTACTCAACTCCCAAACCACGGGTGGAAAAAATTGTAATCACCTCGCGGTTGATGCGACGGGCCGAAATTTAGCCGTCGCTAATTATGGTTCGGGTTCCGTGGCCTGCTTGCCCATTAAAGCCGATGGCTCGCTCGCTGAGTTGAGTGCTTTAATTCAACATGAAGGTAAAAGTGTTCATCCCAAACGTCAGAAAGGTCCTCATGCTCACGGAGTTTATTTTGATGCCTCCAATAAATTTCTCGCTGTGCCTGACTTAGGTATCGATCAAATAATTGTGTATCGATTTGAGGCTGAACGTGGAAATCTTAATTCGGTACCACCAGTCAACGTCTCACTAAAACCAGGCGACGGCCCCCGCCATTTAGTTTTTCATCCGAAATTACCACTGGTCTACGCTTGTAATGAGTTATCACTCACTGTGGCAGCTTTTCGTTTCGACGGACAAACGGGAGCCCTGAGTCCATTTCAAGTTATCGATACTTTGCCCGCTGGGGCTGAGCACAAGGGCGCCTCGACGGCCGAGATATTTTGTCATCCGAATGG
>JBBAUZ010000009.1:31061-43313 GCA_040397965.1 Opitutales bacterium
CGATATATCCCCGTTGTTTTTCTAATGGGATGGGCTGTGTCTATTTACGCCGCTCCCGGTTCGGAAATGCCACTTATTGCGCAAAAAGCCTTAGAGCAAAGCCAAATCAATTTTAGTAAGAGTGATTTAGAGTTTTTCGAAAAAAATATCCGCCCTATTTTATCTGATCGCTGTTTTAAATGTCACTCGGCGCAGGAGGGAGTTTCCAAGGGCGGATTAATCATGGACACGCGTGCGGGGTTGTTAGCGGGTGGAGATACCGGTGCCGCGATTGTGCCTAATGATGTTGGACAATCATTGTTAATCAAAGCGGTTCATCAAACCGATCCCGATCTGTCGATGCCTCCTAAAAAAGCTGGAGCTAAATTGTCCGACAACCAAATCGCCTTGCTCGAAAAATGGGTTCTGATGGGAGCACCCGCACCCGTGGGTGCAGGCGGAGTTAAATTAACAGGCTTATCAGAAAAAGCCCGCGACCACTGGGCGTTTAAATCTTTTACTAAACCCGCCTTGCCCAAGGTGAGTAACGAAGCCTGGTGTCAGAACGAAATCGATTATTTTATTTTAGCTAAATTAGATGAAGTGGGATTAAAACCTTCGGCAGCCACCGATGGTGAATCTTTACTGCGCCGTTTAAATTACGATTTAATTGGTCTGCCTCCCACGAATACGGAAGTCGAAGCTTTCAGTCGCGATTACACGAATGCGAGCGCGGTCGATTCATATTCAGTCCAGCATAACAAGCCCGCTCGCGCGGTAACTCAATTGGTGGAAAAGACGGTCGATCGATTATTGGCCTCGCCGCAATATGGTGAACGTTGGGCCCGCCATTGGTTAGATTCCGCACGTTATGCCGATACCCCCGGAAATGGTGTCAGGCGGGGTGAGGCTTACGCAAACGCATGGACCTACCGCGACTATGTCATCGATGCATTTAACAAAGATAAACCCTACGACCAATTTATTATCGAGCAGTTAGCGGCGGATCGTTTGCCTAACCTCGCCAAAGATGACCCCCGTTTGGCTGCACTCGGTTTCATTACCGTCGGCAAGCGTTTTGAAAATAATGACGATACCATTGATGAAAGAATTGATACGACGACGAAAGCGTTCTTGGGTCTGACGGTGTCATGTGCCCGTTGCCATGACCATAAATTTGATCCGATTCCTACCGCCGACTATTATTCGCTGCACGGAATTTTTGCGTCAACCAGTGAGCCCTACGATATGCCGGTTATTAAGACCACTCGGGTGGCAACGGCGACAGAGCGCGCAGACTTCGATAAAAAAATGAAGGACTTAGTCGAGTCGAACACGCGCGGCTACTATCGGTACATACGCGCCCAATTGGCGACTTTGCATAAAGATTTTGCGGGGCGTGCCTTATCCAACATGGCTGGATTTAGATCTTCGCGTTCAGCAGATTTACAAAAGAAGTATAATTTCACTTTGGTTCGTGAAGTAGATACCTCGATTTTAATAAATAAAATCTCCCCTATTACCGCACCGTTATTTCATTTGCAAAGAATCCCAGCTGAAGAATTTGAACAGAGGGCACCGCAGGTGATCGCCAGAGTTTTAGCAGACAAAAAACAACCGATTAATCCTTACGTAGCTGAAGCTTTAGTAAATCTAAAGCCTAAGTCTATTGATGACGTTGCCTTGGCTTATCAGGACATGTTCAAAAAATACAGTGCCCAGATTGATAAACACATCGACTTACGGAGCACGCCAGGCCGCGGAGGGGAGAAGGATAATCCCGACATCGCTCAACTCGCTGCTTGGCCATGGCCACTACCTAGTTACGAGGACATTGCCACGACACCGAATATTCTTTCGCTTATCAAAACTAAGAGTTTTTGCTACGCATGGCAGGACAAACCTAATTTCTTAAACAATAATATTCCCGGTAAATATTTTCGTTTTGTAGAAATAAATCAACTCGAGCTTACCCACGCGGGTGGACCTGGTAAGGCGATGGCGGTGGCTGATGCCGAGACTCCTAAGGACAGTAATATTTTCTTGAGGGGTGATCGTAATAAGCGTGGATCTGTCGTATCTCGTCAGTTCTTAGAAATTCTTTCCGGCCCTAATCGTGTACCCTTTACTGAGGGTAGTGGTCGTAAGGAATTAGCTTTGGCGATTACGAGTCCCACTAATCCTCTGACCGCTCGCGTTTTAGTGAACCGCGTTTGGATGCATCACTTCGGTGCAGGCATCGTGAGTTCCTTAGACGATTTCGGTAATATGTCGGAAAAGCCCACCCATCCCGAATTGTTAAATTGGATGGCTGCACAATTTGTTGAGAACGGATGGTCGATTAAAAATCTGCACCGTAAAATGCTTACGTCGCAGGCTTATAGACAGTCGGCCAACCCCGCCATGAATCCGCTATTTGCCAGCCGAGATGATAATAATCCGAATAAGGTAGACGCTGGAAATAAATACCTCTGGCGCTCGAATCTCCGGAGATTGGATTTTGAAAGTATTCGTGATGCTTTAATTTTACTCACCGGAAAGATGGATACTGCCGTGGGCGGTCGCCCAGTGAATATCACTGACGAACCGATTAGTTATCGCCGCAGTATTTATGGTTACATCGACCGCGAACAGTTAAGTGACTTACAAGCGCAGTTTGATTTCTCGGATCCAGACATGACGAACTCTCGTCGAAATTCTACTACCGTTCCTCAGCAGGCCCTGTTCTTTATGAATAATCCGCTGTCGGTCGAAGTAGCTCGTTCGGTGGTGGCGCGTCCCGAAGTAGCAGGGGCGATTAATGACGATGCACGAATCACAACCTTGTATCGAATTATGTTCCAACGCACACCCAAGCCCGATGAGGCACGGATGGCTAAAGACTTTATCAAAAAGGTAACGGGCTTCACTTCGGAAGCACCTTCCGCCGTACCCACCAAACAAGAGAAAAAGAAATTAGCTAAAGAGGCACCTAAGCCGATTGAAAATCCCGCAATTACCACCAAAATTGAGGGCCGAACCATGAAGAATTTAGGTGAGCGAGTTTCGCGTAAAAACCCCGTTTCCCCATGGGAAATGCTCGCCCAGGCGATGATTTGTTCAAACGAATTTGTTTATCTCGATTAACATAGTATAATTTAAATATGGAAACCCCTAATTGCAGTAATCAAATCCCCGCGGCGAATTCTCGTCGGGAGTTTCTTCGTCAAACCGGATTAAGCATGGGAACGCTGGCCTTCGGTACAATGCTCTCACGTGGACTGATTACCGATGCTCATGCTACGGGTCCTTTAAATTTAAAAGCCCGCTCGGCACCACTGCCTGCGAAAGCCAAACATATTATCCATATTTTTGCCGGCGGTGCTCCTTCGCATTTAGATACTTTCGATTACAAACCTGGAATGAAAGACTTGGCAGAAAAATCCAAAGCAGGTCAGGCGGGTGTTTTATTTCCTACGCCGTTTGAGTTTAAGCAGTGTGGAAAATCAGGTTTAGCGATCAGCGAAATTTTTCCCAAGTTACAAGAAGTTGCTGACGAAATGTGTATCATTCGGTCCATGCACTCGGATATCCCTGCTCACGGTCCGGCGACTAAACTTCTACACACGGGCTCAGCTATTTTAACTAAGCCCTCATTAGGTTCGTGGGTTCTATACGGACTGGGGACCGAGAGCCAAGATCTGCCAGGGTTTGTCAGTCTGGGCGGTCAGGTCGAAGCCCGTCAGGCATCCTTTTTACCAAGCATCTATCAAGGTGCGAAAACGAGTTTCCGGACCAATGTTGCTGCGAATCGCGTGATCCCCAATTTGCAGAGCGAGTTCACTAATGAAGATGCACAAAGAAAACAGCTCAACCTAGTTCGTGAACTCAATGAGCAGCATATTAAGACGGTGCAAAAAGATGAACAACTGGAAGCCCGCATCGAATCTTTCGAATTAGCTTTCCGTATGCAGACGGCTGCGACCGACGCCTTTGATATTTCCAAAGAATCACAACAGACCCGCGATGCTTACGGAAAAACTGAATTAGGAGCTAAACTTTTATGTGCCCGTCGCCTCGTTGAACGTGGCGTACGCTTCGTGCAAATCGATGCCGGTGGTTGGGATCACCACAATAATATTCATCTATCTGCGGCCCGCACCGGTGCGGCGATTGATGGTCCGGCCGCCGCCTTAATTAAAGATTTAAAAGAACGCGGACTCTTAAGTTCCACCTTGGTAATCTGGGGTGGTGAGTTTGGTCGCACTCCGACAACGGCGGGTAGAGTAAATCCGAATAGCGGCCGCGATCACTGGTCCAAAGCTTATTGTTGCTGGATGGCGGGTGGAGGAGTCAAAGCTGGATATACTTATGGTGAGACGGATGACATCGGCGGAGAAGTGGTCTCCAACGGCGTGAATGTTCATGACTTACACGCAACCATCCTGCGCTTGATGGGCTTTGATCACACTAAACTTACTTATCGCTACAACGGTCGCGATTTCCGTTTAACGGATAATTACGGCGACGTGGCCGAAGGCATTATTGCCTAAATTATAGATCAACGTTGTCGATTAAGCGTGTGTTACCCAGGTAACAGGCCAGCGCCAACACGCATTCACCAGGGGTAATCTTGGTGACCTCACTCAATGTTTCGCGATGGACAACTTTTAGATACTGTACGCGTAGGGAGGCGTCTTGGGTGAGTCTTTTAAACGCTGCTTTCTCAACCAGAATAGGATTGGTTTCGCCTTTTTGTACTAACTGTTGAGCCACTTTGCAGGCGGCAGGTATGGCTACAGCTTTCTGTAATTCTTCCGGCGTGAGATAGCGATTTCTTGAGCTGAGGGCTAGTCCGTTGGGTTCCCGAACGGTTTCATCTATAATCACGCGAACCGGAATATGTAAGTCGTGAACCATTTGTTTAATGACGACACATTGTTGTAAATCTTTGCGACCAAAGACTGCACATGTCGGTTGAATCACATTGAAGAGCATGGCGACCACCGTGCTCACTCCGCGAAAGTGTCCGGGCCGAAACGCACCACAAAGACCGGAGGTTACTTTTTCGACATCTACCCAGGTGTTCGCGTTTTTAGGATAAAATTCTTCAACACTCGGAGCAAAAATAAGATCGACGGAAGATTTACTGCACGCTGCACGGTCCTCTTCAAAGGTTCTTGGGTATTTTGAAAAATCTTCATTGGGACCAAATTGTGTAGGGTTCACAAAGATTGAGACGACGGTGAAATCTGCTTCGGCCCGGGCGCGTTTAATTAAGGAAAGATGGCCAGCGTGGAGACAGCCCATCGTGGGCACTAAACCAATTTTTTTTCCGGCCGCTCGTACTTTATCAAGTGCCCGACGTAGTTCTGAAATAGTTTGGATAACTTGCATGCAAATGGGTGATCTAGCGGGTGGTATCGAAGTGACTATCACCATAAAAAAACTACGCATTAATACAAGATATCTTCCTTTGCATGGCTGGAACTTTATGTAGAGTGGGCAGTGTCGATTTAATAATTATTTACCCCGGCCTCGCCCTTATGTCACTTAATCCTGTTACACTCTTTACTGGTCAATGGGCCGATTTACCCATCGCCGAGCTTTTGCCCAAAGTCAAAGCGATGGGCTATGACGGCGTTGAGCTGGCGTGCTGGGGTGATCACTTCGATGTTTATCGTGCTGTTCATGAGCCCGCTTATGTTGAATCGGTTTGGAAACTTTTAGAAAAAAACGGTTTAGGATGTTGGGCGATTTCTGCCCACTTGGTCGGACAGGCCACTTGTGATTTAATCGACGAACGTCACCAAGCGATTCTCCCGGAGCGTGTATGGGGCGATGGTGTTCCTGAGTCTGTCCGTCAGCGCGCCGCCGCTGAAATGATACTCACTGCCCAAGCTGCTCGGAAGTTTTTTGACGCTGGTAAAACTACCATGGCTAAATTTCCTAAGGGAACGGGCAGGGCAGTGGTTAACGGATTTACGGGCTCATCCATCTGGCACGCCTTGTATGCATTTCCTCCTACGTCACAGTCCTTTATTCAAAAAGGTTACGATGATTTTGCGAAACGCTGGCTACCTATTCTTGAAGCCTTTGCTAAAAACGATATCCTCTTTGGTTTAGAAGTTCATCCGACAGAAATCGCTTTTGATATTGTTTCCGCGCAACGTGCACTCGCAGCGATTAAAAATCACCCGAACTTCGGTTTTAATTTTGATCCTAGTCACTTAGGCTACCAAGGCGTCGATTACATTAAGTTTATCCACACCTTTGCTGCTAAGATTCATCACGTGCACATGAAAGATGCTTGGTGGGGTCACGGTGATGGTACTGTCGGCATCTTTGGTGGACATACCGATTTCTGTGACTCGCGCCGCGCCTGGGATTTTCGCTCGGTTGGCCGTGGTGATGTAAAATTTGAAGACGTTATGGTTGCCTTGAACGACATCCGTTACGCTGGTCCGCTGTCGGTGGAATGGGAGGACGGGCGGATGGATCGTTTTCACGGAGCTACCGAAAGCTGTGCCTTTGTGAAGCGTCTTGCCTTTCCCTCGAGTGCCATCGCTTTTGATGCCGCCTTTGATCGTCAGAAACAGAAAAAATAAATACTAAATTTACTATGACAATCAAAGTTGGAATTATTGGAGCAGGCGGAATGTTGCAGTACCACGCTGCAGGCTTCCAAAAAGCGGGCGCAAAAATTATTGCGATTGCTGATCGCCATACCGCAGCTGCACAAAAAGCCGCTGAAAAATATAAAGTTCCCAATATTTTTGAATCAGTCGAGGCGATGCTTGCTGGCTGTCCAGAACTTGATGCCGTTAGTATCATCGTCCCCAATAAACTTCACGCCCCCCTGGCGATTCAATGTCTCAAGGCTGGTAAGCATGTGTTTTGCGAGAAGCCCCCGGCGCTAAGCGCTCGGGAGGTGAACGACATTATCACGGCGGCTAAATCTTCAGGAAAAAAAGTGATGTTTAATTTTAATAATCGTGCCCGCCCAGAATCGCAGGCGATGATGAAATTAATTAATAATGGCGAAGTTGGAAAAATTAATTCCGCTCAGGCAAAGTGGATTCGTCGCACGGGCATTCCTGGTTTTGGCGGTTGGTTCACCACGAAAGAATTGTCGGGTGGTGGCCCGTTGATCGACCTGTTGCACATGGTAGACTTGGCCATGTATTTCATGGGCTATCCCGAGCCTGCGCATGTCTTGGGTCAGACCTTTAACGATTTTATTCAGGATAAATCCTTTAAAGGCCCTTGGGGGATAGCGGATACGGTCGGTGGTGTGACTGATGTAGAAAATGCTGCCCACGGTTTTATTACTTTTAAATCCGGACAGGTTTTAACGCTGCAAGTTTCTTGGGCTGAGATGGTAAAACGAGAAGAGGTTTCGGTAGTGTTTCAAGGCACGAAGGCGGGCGGTAAAGTGGAACGACTTTTTGGCTCCGATGGCTTAGACGATACTGCAATCGATACCTGTGAATTGTACGTTCAGGAAAACGGCAAGAGTGTGAACCGAACCATCAAAACTCCGGAGTGTGCGGACATGGGTCGATCCGACTCCGCGGCAAATTTTATTGAAGCCATCGAGGGTAAAGCCGCTCCTTTAAATACACCCGAGCAAGCTCTACGCTTAATGCAAGTCATCGACGCGATTTACGCCTCTGCAAAAACCGGCCGACCGGTTTCTATTTAACGATTCAGAATATAAATACTCGCGTTGAGTACTGTCGCAAAGCTAGCCCAGAGCACATGGGGGCTTTGCAGATAGGCGGCCGTTTTATTTTCTTGGTAGAGATAACGAATCCAGATTGCTAGGGTGATTAAGTAGAGTACTAAGATCACGAGTGCCCAGCCGATTAGATGATACTTAAAAAAGACTGGAGACCAGAAAGCATTACAAATAAGCATTAACCCAAAAAATATTTTAGTAAGTTTATTTTGGGTAGCGTTCCAAACCATCCATTGCGAGATGGCCATGAGAAGATAAAGCATAGTCCAGACCGGTCCAAAAAGATAGTTGGGCGGATTGAAAGATGGCTTAATGAGATTCGCGTACCAACCGGTGATTTCAGGGTGCGTTGACTGTGAGCCTAACCAGCCAATCCCGAGTGTGAGTAAAATTAAAAACCCTAAAATGCCAATACTTCCTCGGGTCTGCGATGATTTCATACTTATAATTTGTTCAAAATTACCTTTAGAGCAAGGGAAGTATTTTGACCGCTTGCCATTCGACCTTTTGTTCTTCTTTTTCGTGTCACTAAGCCATGTCCGACCCTTATATCCAAAATCTCTTCGCTGAACGTATTGGCGGAATTAATTACGGTAAATCTACCGCGATTTATAAATTTGAAAAAATTAAACGCGCTAAGGCTGCGGCCAAAAAAGCGAAGCCCGATTTAGCATTGATTGATCTTGGAGTAGGGGAGCCCGACGAAATGGCTTTTCCGCAAGTGGTGAAAGCTTTGCAGGTCGAAGCCGCCAAACCTGAGAATCGTGGTTACGCTGATAATGGTGGTGCCGATTTCCGTTTAGCAGGCGCCCGTTATCTGAAAAATCTTTTCAATGTCACCATCGATCCGGAGACTGAAATTCTTCACTCAATTGGTTCTAAGGCTGCCCTTTCAATTTTACCCGCCTGCTTCATTAATCCTGGTGATGTCGTATTAATGACCGTTCCTGGTTATCCCGTATTAGGAACACACGCTAAATATTATGGCGGCGTTGTTCATAATATGAAATTAACCGCCGAGAATCAATTCTTGCCCGATTTAAAATCAATTCCCGCCGATGTTTTAGCTAAGGCTAAAGTAATGGTACTAAATTATCCGAATAATCCAACTGGCGCTTGTGCGACCCTAAAGTTCTATACTGAAGTTGTTGCTTTTGCGAAGACGCATAATCTCATCGTAATTCAAGATGCTGCGTATGGTTCGCTTCACTTTGGCAGTGAGCAGGTTTCTATCTTACAAGTGCCTGGGGCTAAGGATGTAGCCGTTGAATTACACACACTTTCCAAGAGTCATAATATGACTGGCTGGCGCATCGGTTTCGTCGCGGGTAATTCACTCATCGTGCGTGCTTATGGTGATGTGAAAGATAATTCTGACTCTGGACAGTTTTTAGGAATTCAAAAAGCTGGTGTGGCGGGTCTCGACGATGTTTCGATTCCGCGAGCGATTGCTGCGAAATATTCTCGTCGTATGGATAAGCTCGTCGGTGTTTTAGCGAAACTCGGATTCCAGGTTCGGAAACCCGGTGCAGGATTCTTCTTATATATGCCCGCTCCTAAGTCAGCCACCGGTCCTTCGGGAACGGTCTCGTTTGATTCCGGCGAAGCCTTTTCTCAGTGGATGATATCTGAACATTTAATTTCTACGGTGCCTTGGGACGATTGTGGATCCTTTGTACGCTTCTCGGTGACGTTTGTTTCTGAAAAAGGCGAAGCGGGAGAGGCTGAGGTGATTGCCGAGGTCGAACGTCGCTTAACCCCCTGGAAATTCAATTTCTAAGAGTTTTCTGCTAGTTTCTGTCGGATTGACAGGGGCGGGGTTAATTGGTGAGATTAACTTTCTAGTTTATGGCCTGATAGCTCAGTTGGTAGAGCAGGCGCCTGAAGAGCGCCGTGTCGTTGGTTCGATTCCGACTCAGGCCACCACTTTAAGAAACCCGTTTGTACCCTCAGACGGGTTATCTTTTGAAGAGTAAACGCAGGAGGTGAAATCTTTCACCATGATCGAGCGGTGGCACAAAAGAATTATCAACGCCGTGATCAATTAAAGTCACACGCTTTGCTTCCTTACTGACCTTATCACCCTTGGTCGTTTCTTCTACCCATTCTGCTTTCACGATACCAAAAGGGATAGTTTCATTTCGCCAGACGGTTCCCTCGATTTTAATCACCTGATTTTTTACAAACGGTGGATTTATATTGGTGATGCAGATCATGTGCAATTTTTTGCATTCATAAGTTTTATTTTTAAATTTTAAGCGTTCCGTTTTTTTATCATCTACGAGGGTATTGGTTGTGGAGTAGCCTGCGGTGCTTGCCAAGAATTTCACATCTTCGGGCAACATGTACCAGGGGCCCGTTTTGGGATTGGAAAAAAGAATTTCGGCGGACGACTCTAAAAGTTTATTCGCTCCTTCACGGTCTAGGTCTTTGGGTACTAAAAAACGCAGAGGGGCTTTTTCTCGCGACCCCAGCCAAGCGACGGGTTCGATGTTTAGCCAAACATAAGTTTTGCCATTTATTTCACCCGCTTCCCACACCGAGAGTTTTATTTCAGGGGCGGGGGTGGTCGATGGAATATCGGTGCGGACTATTTCATAAGTTGCCCAAGAGCCTGCTGGCGGGAGATTTTCGGCAAAAATATTCCATTGGGCCTGGACTTGTGTGCAGAGTCCAAGGGCGAGCCAGAGCCAACATTTTTTCACAAGTTCCACAAATCGACGCTAAATTAGAGGTTTTAACCTGTCGAGCGCCTATCTTTTGCCTTTATCTTTGACTCACTCTATTGGGTTAATTTTAGTTAAATCTCTCCCATGGAAAGCACGCTCCAGTCATTAATCCCTCCGACATTAATCGGACGTGCTTCAATTCCTGCGATTATTATTATCGGAAAATAAACCCGCGAACGGATCGCTTCAGCGAATTCCCGTTCCGCGGCAAGTCGGAGCGGTGGCTCACCTTTTACCAAACAACTTCTCAACACCTCTATGGCACGCAAAATAGAAATCTACGACACGACACTCCGCGACGGATCGCAGGGGTTGGGTATTCATTTCTCGGTGGCCGACAAATTGCGCGTGGCTCAGGAGCTCGAACGTTTCGGCGTGGCTTACATCGAGGGCGGCTGGCCGGGCTCGAATCCTCGCGATATCGAATTTTTTGCCGAAGCTAGAAAACTAAAATTCAAGAAAGCTAAACTCGCTGCTTTTGGTTCTACCCGTAAAAAAGGAGTCCGTGCAGCCGAGGATGCTCAGGTTAAGGGTTTACTCGAAGTGCACACTCCTGTGGTCACCATCTACGGTAAGACCTCCGCATTGCATGTGCGCGAAGTTTTGCGCTGCACCCCTGAAGAAAATTTAGCGATGATTGCTGACACCGTGGCTTATTTAAAGTCGCACGGCCGCGAAGTCGTTTACGATTGTGAACACGCCATCGATGGATGGAAGGATGACCCTCAATACGCATTGGCTTGTTTCAAGGCGGCGGCGGATGCGGGAGCCTCACGCATTGTTTTATGTGACACTAATGGTGGATCTTTACCGGATGAAGTAGCGGCTTGCACACGCGCTGCGATGTCAGCCGTAAAAGCCGCAATCGGTATACACACTCACGATGACTCGGGTTTGGCTTTAGCTAATGCATTAGCCTCACTCGATGCGGGGGCGATGCATGTACAGGGTACGATGAACGGTATCGGCGAACGTACGGGCAATTGCGATTTAACTGCGGTGATACCTGTTGCCCAAATCAAACGCGGTTGGAGTTGTGTGCCGGCGAGTTCATTACGTCGCCTCACGGAACTCTCTCGTTTTATCGATGGGGTAACTAACCAAGCACCAGATCCTCGTCGTCCATGGGTGGGTGCAGCTGCATTCGCACATAAAGGTGGAACGCACGTGGATGCGGTCCGAAAATTTTCTGCAGCGTATGAGCACGTAGATCCTACAGCGGTGGGCAATGCGCGTGATGTTTTAGTGAGCGATCAGTCGGGACGGAGTAATTTATTAATGAAGGCGGCTGAACTAGGAATCGAATTAGATAAAGATGCACCTTCCACCCGAGCCGCGTTAGAAGAATTAAAGAAACTCGAGCACCAAGGTTGGAGTTTTGAAGATGCCGATGCGTCCTTGGTTTTACTGCTCCGACGTCATTTAGGCAAAGCGACGCTCATTCCTTTTGAAGTCGTAAACTACAATGTCTCTATCCAGGGCGGCAGTAAGTTGGCTTCGTGTGAAGCGACTATCCGTACGCGCGTGGATGGAAAAGAATCTCTGACTGTTGCGGACGGCGAAGGGCCCGTGCATGCTTTAGACCAAGCGTTGCGTAAGGCACTCGTTAAGGCATTTCCCAAACTTAAAAAAGTTCACCTCGCCGATTACAAAGTTCGTGTGCTGGCGGGCCAAGATGGGACTTCGGCCAAGACGCGCGTGGTTGTGCGCTCCACGGACGGTAAAAAATCTTGGGGTACGGTAGGGGTGAGCGCTAATTTAGTAGAGGCTTCCTTGCGCGCCATCGTCGAAGGCTATGCCCACGCTTTAGTTTAATCGATGAAG
>JBBAUZ010000009.1:43413-57207 GCA_040397965.1 Opitutales bacterium
AGTGATTTTTCATTTTTAGAAAAAAACCGAAAAGAAAAATGTGATGTCTATATTCCTCGTGGTGAATGGAAAAACAACCGTCCGGCTGTATTATTTATCCACGGCGGTGGCTTTAAGGGAGGCGATAAAGCAGAGTATCGTTCGGCAAGTGTCAGTGCGGATTTAGCACGTGCTGGCTATGTTGTGGTTAGCTGTAATTATATTTTATACACTAAAGAGAAGCCGCAAGCCTGGCCGCAGAATATTGCCGACTGCCGCGAGGCGGTAAGATGGATGCGAAAAAATGCTAGAGACTTGGGTATTGATCCGCAGCGTATTGCCGTGGCAGGTGGATCTGCGGGAGGTTATTTAGCACTGATGGTTGGATTGACGGACGAAAAACCAGAATTGGGCGGCAATCCAAAAGCAGCCATCTCTTCGAAGGTTTCTGCCGTCGTTAATATGTATGGGGTAACGAGCAGCGGAAAATACGCCAAAGCCATGAACGTTGATTTTGGTGCGAATACTGATAAAGTCTTTAGTCCATTGAGCTATGTTACCAGCAAAAGTGTTCCAGTTTTGATCTTACACGGTAATGCGGACAAAACGGTTGATATTAAGGAATCCAAAAACTTGGAAGAAGTGCTGATTAAAAATAAAGTAGACCACCGATTTGTAGAAGTGGAAGAGGGTGAGCATACTTTTGACCTTCATCCTAAAGGAAAAGGGTGGAAACTTCGGGGAATCTTTAAAGGACAGGTTGTCTCTCGCACAAGTAGTGAGCCTGGTGTCAGAACTGTCGTCGTTGAGTTTTTGGAGCAAACGATTGGTAAATAATCTAAAAAATCTTTACATTGCCGAAACAATGGCGAGGGTGAGGGTTTAATCGCTTCATGTATTTAGCGTCTCGCTTGCTTCTTATTAATTTTCTATGGGTGACCACGTTGTTTGGTTATTCACGACCCGGAAATCCGGGTCCGTGGGGTGAACTCGTTGTCTCTAATATCTATTTAGAGGCACCTGATGCAGTGATTGAAGTTGCGGGCAAACCTGACCCTGTCCCCCGTTGGACTTTTTCTGGTTCTTCCGTAAGTATGGTTAAGGAAATTTTAATAAATGCAGGCGTGGAGCTGGCTTTGGTTGAGCGCCTCATTTCTTCCAGTCAGTTGAAGACCAGTGGTACGGAAATTATTGTTTATCCTAAATTGGAAGATTTATTGCAGATTAAAGGAATCGTTCGCGACAAACTTTATAGCGAGATTTCGAAACATCCGCAGAATGAATATTACACGGATCCTGTATTTATTTTATCTGGCAATGTTGAGGAATGGCTTGCGGAGGCTACGCTTAACGCCAGCCAGAAGGATGTTGTCAGGCAACTCGTTTGGCATCGTGGAAATGCTTTAGTATTCAGTAACGTGGGGGTTTTACTTAATTATGCTCAGAGTAGTGAAGAGATCAAAAACACTCTCCGTGCGATTACCCGTTGTATGTCGCTAGTGGTAGGCGAAAAATTTCCACTCAAGCCTGAACAGCGTGAAACGTTCTTGCGTTATTGGCTCGGAAATCAGCCCGAGTCTCCTCGGACGGTTTTTATTAAAGCCATTGCTAAAGAGGCTGATATTAACAGCTCCGTAGATATTTTACACTTCCTTCCGGTAATCATGAGGGAAAAGCTTTATACATTTCCATCTCTTAAGGATGCAGCAAAGGGCCGCATGCCCGATTGTCACTGGACTTCGCTGAATTTTTTTAATCTCTCTCCGCGGGACTATTATCGGAATACTTCGTTGGCTGCGATTCAGTTAACCCAGTCCTACAATCAAGTCTCTGCCCCTTATCAATTTGGCGATGTGTTATGTTTTACGGATAACGGCGACGGTCTACACACCTGTGTTTATATTGCTGATAATATCGTACTCACCAAAAACGGAGAAAATATTTTAGCACCCTGGGTGTTACTGACGATTGATGACGTGTCTAAGATCTATAAACGCACCCCGACCACCCAAATTCAGGGTTATCGTTTAAAGTAAGTCCGCTGTCCCCGACAGGAATCGAACCTGTATCCTCGGTTTAGGAAACCAATGTTCTATCCGTTGAACTACGGGAACGCGGAATGTCTTTTTAGGGGGTTTAGAGGTCCCGGGCAAGCCCTCATCATTTGACAATAAGCGGTAACTTCCTACTTCTCTTTGTATGCCTACTTTTTTAGCACTCGCTGAGACCCCCTTATTGGTTCCTGCATGGGCCTGGGTAGGCTTCATTGTTTTTATCTGCGCCATGTTGGCTTTGGATTTAGGCGTCTTCAGCCGTAAAGAGGAAGCACCCTCATTTAAGAAAGCCGTCGCCTGGTCTGTTGTTTGGATTTCTTTGGCCGTTGCATTTTCTTTTTTACTTTCCTTTTGGCATGGTTCCGAAACCGCAGAATTATTTATCGGCGGATACATCTTGGAGTTAGCGCTCTCCGTCGATAATTTATTTATCTTCGTACTGGTTTTTGCACACTTTAACATTCCGCCAAAATATCAGCACCGCGTTTTATTCTGGGGAATTTTAGGGGCGGTCATCATGCGCGCCATTTTCATTATCATCGGCGTAGCCGCAGTGGATCGTTTCACTATACTCTTACCTGTATTCGGATTATTTTTAGTGTTCACGGGAATTAAATTAGTATTCACCAAGGGCCAAGAGAGTGGCAAGGGCGCGGCCGAGGGATTTGTTGTCCGGATGTTAAAAAAATTCGTTCCGCTGACGCCTGAGCTACATGGTAATGCCTTTTATGTTGTCCAAAACGGACGTAGATACTTCACCCCCTTGTTTGTGGTCTTGGTCATCGTGGAGTTTACGGACCTAATTTTTGCGATTGATTCCATTCCTGCCGTGCTGGGCATTCTGCCTCCCGATATGTCCGTTGAGGAGCGTCGTTTTATTGCCTTCACCTCTAATATTTTTGCGATCATGGGTCTGCGATCATTGTATTTTGCCATCTCGGGCTTCATGGATTATTTTCGCTTCCTCAAGCCAGCGCTCGCCTTCATTCTAGTATTTATTGGGGTAAAAATGATCCTTCCTTGGGCTGCCACTTTGAGTATGGCGGAGGGGATGGTCACCAGCTGGTTGCCTGCGTCCTTTATCAACGGGGGCAAAGTACATATCCCAACCCAACTTTCATTAACGATTATTAGCACCACCCTCATTTTAGGAGTGGTGGCCTCAATTATTTTCCCAAAACGTAAATAAGTGAGTTTGGTATTTCCTCCGGCAGGGCTCTGGCTCAGTCTGTCCGTGTGTTTAGAGCCCGCTACAAACTTTACCTTCCGCACTTAAAGGGAAGCCGTACGCTGCTAGTGTTAGCTTTGTTGTTTGGAGTAGTTTACGCTTCAACCAACGCCATCGGTTTGCCCTTCCTCGTCGGTAAGGTTTTGCCAACGGTATTCGGCGATGAGGTGCAACGCGCCGCTCCACTTTTAGTGCTTCCCCATTGGTTGGGTGGCACTTCATATTATTTACCGAAAGACTACGCGGTGGCCTTTGCCGTCGCGTTTCTGCCCGCTATTTTTATTCTTCGTGGCGTCGCTGAATTTAGTTCAAGTTATTTTTTAAATCTAGCGGGTCTCCGAGTCGTGGAGTCAGTGCGTCGCACAGTTTTCGAAAAACTGCAAAGAATGCATCTTGGTTTTTTCGGAAAAATTTCAGTCGGTGATTTACTCCAAAGAGTCATTAATGATGCCAACTCGGTGCGTTTAGTTTTAGTTGATATTTCTAATGATATTTTAATTCAACCCCTCACGATGTTATTCGCCCTGGGTTACGTGGTGTGGCTTTGTTTATCGAAACCCAATGGCGTATTATTCTTAGCCTGCTTAGTCGTGGTTCCCGTGGCCGTGTTTTCGGTTCGTGCCATCGGCCGAGCAATCCAGAAGCGGGCCCGGAGTGGACTAACTTTTGCATCAGATCTGAATTCTATCGCGGTAGAAAATCTACAGGCGGCCCGTGATGTTCGAGCCTACGGTCTACAGGAGCGGGAGTCTTCCCGTTTTGCTAAATCCAGTCAGCAGGGTTTGCGGATGCAGGCCAAGTTGGTGCGTTACGAAAAAGTGCTTTCACCGTTAATCGAAATTTCCGCTGCCTGCGGAATCGCCATCGCCATTGGGGTAGGGGCTTCGGTTGGCTTTAAATTTGAAGAACTCCTTTCACTTATCACGGCTTTCTACATGGCCTATGGTCCGATTAAGAAAATCGGATTCGTCAGTAATCGTCTACACATGGCCGAACCCGGCTTAGTTCGTTTAGAGGAAATTATTAATGCACCGATTGAGGTCGCCGATTTACCCAACGCTCGATCACTGGGACGGGTGAAAGGGGAAATTGCGATGAAGGATTTGTCTTTTGCTTACGGTAAGGAAACTGTTTTGAGTAATGTTACGATCGCGATTAAAGCGGGACAGTCGGTAGCACTCGTCGGTCCGAGCGGAGCGGGAAAGAGTACCTTCGTCAATCTGGTCCCACGGTTTTTCGATCCTCAACAGGGTAGCTTGTGGGTAGATGGGGTTGATATTCGCCAAGTAAAACAGGCGGATTTAAGGGCCAACATCGCACTCGTTTCACAAGAGCCGATTTTATTTAACGAGACGATTGCTGAGAATATTCGTATCGGAAAACCCACTGCGACCGATGCCGAAATCCGTGAAGCGGCTCAACTTGCCGGTGCCCTTGATTTCATTAATTCCCAGCCCCAGGGCTTTAATACCATGGTCGGGGAGCGCGGAGGAAAACTTTCGGGCGGACAGCGCCAACGCATTGCGATTGCTCGCGCTTTCTTAAAAGACGCCCCCATTTTAATTTTAGATGAAGCCACTTCAGCTCTCGATACCGAAACTGAACGCAGCATCCAGAATTCACTTTCTCGACTTATGAGTGGGCGGACCACGCTGATTGTGGCCCACCGCTTTAGTACGATTCGGGATGTGGATAGAATTTTAGTCTTTGATGGCGGACGAATCGTTGCGGATGGCACGCGCGATGAAATTTATAAAACGAGTGAACTTTTCCGCCGTCTCTGGGATAATCAGTCGCAAGGTTTAACTTAACTATGCGCATTTTAATTTGTAAGTTTGGCGGCTTACGTAGTGCCCTTGCAGTTTCCGCTTCACTCCGTGCCATTAAAGAAGTTCATCCTGGTGCGAATGTTACCTACATCACCTTACCGGGTGCGGAGATGGCTACTCAAGGTTGCCCGGTGATTACCGAAACCGTTACCTATCATTTAAATAGTACCGTCTCGCAGTTTGGTGCTCTCGTTTCACATCTTCGCCGCCAGGATTTTGACTACGCGATTGCCTTATCTTCTCATCGTATGGCCCGGGCTTTAGTAGCCTGTAGCGGAGCGACCCGCAGAATTTCTGCCGGTAAGGCTCCATTTTATTTAGCACCTTTCTTTCATCAACAAGTCAGAGGTCTGTTGGTTGATCCTCATGAAGCGGCGCGTGACCATGCGGTCTTTTCGGAAATCTTTAATATTTCATCCGAGGTGCCACCCATGTGGTTTGCGTCTTCGCGGATGGAGCCTCACCGCTTGCTGGTTGAGCCGCAAAAGTATTTAGTGATACATCCCGGAGCTTCGCATCCGTCGCAAATTTTAGAAATCGATAAATGGGCTCAAGTGTCACGTGAATTATTATCGGCAGGATTAATTGAACGTGTCGTCGTCTCCGCCGGACCTTCCTCGGAAGAACGCATTATGGCTGATGCGTTGTGCGGGTTGATTGGCCCCGCCGCGTTTTCAACCCGTGGCCAAATAACTTTAGCCCAGCTCGCTAAACTACTGCAAGAGGCTCGACTCTTCATGGGGACTGATTCGGCTATTCTGCAATTAGCCTCAGCCGTCAAAGTTCCGGTTTTAGGAGTTTATGGTCCCTCAGATTATAACCGTTCGCGACCCTGGGGTACCCTAAGTCGTTCGGTGCGAATCGACACTACCATGTTCGAAGGTGAAGATCTTAATGATTATAATGGACGAATGAACCGTGCGATGGGACGAATCACCGCACAGCAAATTTTTCGGGCGGCCGATGACTTATTAAGGATTAGTAAGGTTTAAGCAAAGGTGTCGCTTGACCCTTGGCTGGGCTTTTCAAATGTAAAAGCGTGGATTCTGCCCCCGTTCATTATAACGCTGTGATTATCGGCGCAGGCATGTCGGGACTCGCCGCGGCCGTACGCTTAAGCATGTTTGGCCAAAAGGTTTTATTACTAGAAAAACATAATGCGGCAGGCGGACTGAACTCATTTTACGCACGTGGAAATCGTAAATACGATGTGGGTTTGCACGCTCTAACTAATTGGGTGCCCGAGGGTGCCAAAGGTACACCGCTGACGAAACTACTCCGTCAGCTTAGAATTAAGCGCGAAGAATTAGATCTTTGTCCGCAGTTCGGTTCGCTGATTAAAATGGGCGGTAAACAATTACGGGTGAATAATCATTTTCCTGATTTGATGGACGATGTCGCCCAGGCTTTTCCCCGAGCCATCGATCAGTTCAGAGAACTCGATAATTTTATTTCTAATATCGATGAAGCCGCTTTAGACGCGCACGGCGGTTCGGCTCGAGCCTTACTCAATGAAAAGATTTCGGATCCGCTCTTGCGTGACATGCTTCTCTTGCCGACGTGTTTTTATGGCAGTGCTTTGGAAAACGATATCGAAGTATCGCAGTTCGCTATCATGTGGCGTTCACTTTTCAAAGAAGGTTTTGCCCGACCTTTTATTGGTGTGCGACAAGTGATTCGCTTACTCTTGGATCGTTGTCGCGAACATCAAGTGGATCGTCGTATGAAATGCGGAGTGAAACAGATTATTGTCCGTAACTCACGCGCCACGGCTTTGATTTTAGATGATGGCACGGAGGTTACCACAGACAAAATTTATTCGTCGGCTGGGGCCGTTGAGACGCAACGCTTGCGCTCCGATTGTTCGCCGCAAGTCGCACAAAATGAAATTGGTCGCTTGGGCTATTTGGAAACGATTTCGACTTATAAGCCTGAAGAGTTTTCTAAGTTTAAGTGGAACGAAACGATTATATTTTTCTGTGATGAAGAACGTTTTCACTATCAATCACCCCAGGGTTTAGTCGATCCGAAGTCGGGCGTTATCTGTATTCCCAATAATTATAATTACGGTGGTGGGAGAAGTTTAGACGAGGGTTGGCTGCGCGTTACGTCTTTGGCTAATCATGATGAATGGTGCCGATTGCCCGAAGAGGAATACTTGGCGCAAAAAGCCGTTTGGTTGAATCAATTAAACCGGGTAGCTCGTAATCATCTGACGCCGGTCACGGATGCGGTGCACGATGCCGCGCTCACTTCGAGCGATGTTTTCACTCCTCGCACCGTGCGTAAGTTCACTGGGCACCTGAATGGGGCGATTTATGGATCGCCGATTAAACGTCGCGACGGACGAACGGATTTAGAAAACCTTTTTATCATTGGAACCGACCAAGGATTTCTGGGCGTGACGGGGGCGATGCTTTCAGGTATTTCTATGGCCAACTTGCACGGACTGACTCAATAAATTATGGAACAAGTAACTCCTACACCCCCGCGTACACTTTGGCAGGATTTATTTCAACCCGTGGTGGTTGTCGGTGCGCTCGGTTACTTTGTAGATATTTACGATCTCACGCTCTGTATGGCGGTTAAGAATGCCAGCTTGGATACTTTTAATATTAAAGGTGAAATTGTGTGGTACGCCGATCCGATGAATTGGCAGATGTTGGGTATGTTAATCGGCGGAGTCTTTTTCGGAATACTTGCCGATCGCATGGGTCGCTTAGCGACGCTGTTCGGTTCAATCTTACTTTATTCGCTCGCCAATATTGCCAACGGCTTTGCCACGAATATCGAATTTTATTCGGCGTGTCGTTTGTTTGCGGGCATTGGACTCGCGGGTGAATTGGGCGGATGTATCGCTTTAGTTTCTGAAGTACTTTCTAAAGAGCGGCGCGGTTATGGGACGGCACTCATTGCTGCGGTCGGGGTTTCGGGAGCAGTCGCGGCGGGCGTGGTTGCTGAATTGGTTTCTTGGCAGACCAATTATTTTATTGGGGGAGGGATGGGGCTCTGTCTTTTGTTTACGCGGATGTCAGTGGCGGAGTCGGGCATGTTCCACCGAGCGAAAAGTTCAGATGGTCCCGGTGTGGTTGCTCGCGGTAATTTCTTTGCGTTGTTCAACAGCAAGCCCCGCTTTATGCGCTACATTCGTTGTATCGCGATTGGGCTACCCACTTGGTACATGATTGGAATATTAGTACAGAAGTCGGAAAGGGTATTTGCTCCAGAATTTGCGATTACTAATGTCTTAACGAATCGAGCGGTCGCCTTATTCTATTTAGGTTTAACCTTTGGTGATTTAGCCAGTGGTTTGGCCAGTCAGTGGCTCGGTTCGCGTAAGAAAATTGTGGCGGGCTTCTTAATATTTAGCGCGGCCTGTGTGATTACGTTCCTTTATTTTTCACGCGGTTGGTCGGCTAATCAGTTTTATACATTAGTATTTATTATGGGTTTAAGTATGGGGTATTGGGCTGTTTTTATTACCATCGCGGCGGAACAGTTCGGTACCAATTTGCGGGCGACCGTCGCCACCACGGTCCCTAATTTTGTTCGTGGATCGCTCGTCTTGATGTCATTCACTTTTGGTACGCTGACCTCGTACCAAATTTCCAATCAATCCGCTGCTTTGTTTTTAGGTATCCTTTGCTTCGGTCTCGCCTTCTTAGCTTTGAATGGAATGGAAGAGACTTACGGGAAAGATTTAGATTACCAAGAAAGAGACTAAAATTATTTACGAGTTTCTGATTAATCTTTTACGCATCTAAAGCCGGCGTGATTGGTCGAGCTAATAGAATCGATTCCCGAGCGAGAGGCTGGTCGATAGCGGAAGCAGTATCCATCGTCGCACAGCCAGGATCCGCCACGCATGACGTGTTCCGTGTAGCCCGTTGCGTTTGGATCGTAGGTTCCTAGGGCTGGACCCAACGGATTATCCTTGGGTGAAATTTCGTAAAACTTGGGACTATACCAGTCTTCACACATTTCCCAGACGTTGCCCGACATGTCGTATAAGCCGAATCCATTGGGCGGGAATGATTTCACTGGAGCGACCGAGGTGAAGCCATCGTTACCACTATCGAAAGCAGGAAAACTTCCCTGCCAGTAGTTGGCCATAAATTTACCATCGGGTTTTTCTTCGTCGCCCCAGACAAATTTTTTATTTTGTAATCCACCTCGGGCGGCAAATTCCCATTCAGCTTCGGTGGGTAAACGTTTGCCTGCCCAAGTTGCATAAGCCTTAGCGTCTTTCCAGGTGATGCAGATTACTGGATAATTCATTTTCTCTTTAATATCAGAGGCGGGTCCTTGGGGGTGGCGCCAAGTGGCTCCCGCCGTAAATTTCCACCAGGGAGTGGGACCACCAGGTCCGCACTGAAATGGATTTACCCCGGGGGTTAACTGAAAAATAAGCGATCCACCTTTGAGAAGTTCCGCGGGTGTATTTGGAAAATCTCTCGAACTGAAATCTTTTTCTGCATCGGTCACATAGCCGGTCGCTTCGACGAATTGGGAAAACTGTGCGTTGGTCACTTCGGTCACATCCATCCAGAAGCCTTTAACGCTGACCACGTGGGCGGGTCGCTCTTCGTTGTGACCTTCATTAGGGTTTAGTTCGCCCATGGTGAATTCACCGCCAGGAATCCAAACCATTTCGCTGGGTGCGGCCTGCTTAGACTTGTTGGACCAAAACCAAAGTCCGGCTATGGAGACTAAAAATAAAGCCATAATCACTATGACGCGATGTTGACTGGGTTTGATGGACTCGGGTTTTCCCATGGTTAGTTATTAAGTTAATCACCGCTAACGGGCGAGAGTTTCTTTTTTAGATAAATTTTCTGATATCGTCTCGCCCCGAAAGGCTTATTGGTACTAATTGGGGAATATGAGTTCGACCCAAGAGGAAGTCTTACAAATTTTTCGTGAATCGCGTGCGTTACTCAATGGACACTTTGTTCTGCGTTCGGGATTGCACAGCGGACATTTTTTTCAGTGCGCGCAGGTTTGTCAGTACATGGACAAAGTAACTCGGTTGATTGAACTTTTACGTCCTAAATTAAAAGACTATCCTTGTGACGTGGTCTTAGCCCCGGCGATGGGTGGCCTGGTGGTCGGCCAAGAACTTGCTCGCCAATTAGGTGTCCGCTTTATTTTTGTTGAAAAAGAAAATGACAAGTTGGTTTTACGTCGGAATTTTTCCTTCAAAAAGGGAGAGAGGGTGTTAATCGCAGAGGATGTGGTTACGCGCGGTGGACGCGTCCAGGAGTGTTTGGAAATTATTCAACAACACCAAGCGGTACCCGTCGCCGTCACTTGTTTAGTGGATCGCTCGGGTGGACAGACTAAATTTGTGGCTCCGTTTATCTCTCTATTAGAATTAACTTTCCCAACGTATCCGCCCGACCAATTGCCACCTGAATTAGCTAAGATACCAGCGACGAAGCCTGGCTCCTAAATTTTTCCTCAGAAAAGGGGTAAATAGATGAAAATTTAGGTTTCTTTGCCTTGTGCCTTGCGCCCGTGGGTTCCGTTCCCTAGCCAAAGGGGTATATTTCTATGGATCGTAAAAACCTATTTCTCGGTGTCGGTTGTATTGCTGCAGCGATGTTTATTTTCGCTGTTTCCAAGCCTAACGCTCCCGCCCCCGATGCCACCCCAGCGAAGCCCGTTGCATCTGTAGCCGCAACCCCGGCTGTCTCTGCGCCCACGCTTTCGAATGTCAGTGCTTCCGCTCAATCGATTGCTGATGCAAAGAAAACGGTTATCGATAACGGATATTTGAAGGTCACCTTTACTTCACGGGGTGGTGCGATTGAAAAAGCGGAACTTCTGAAACAGCCCGCTGATCTTTCGAAAAAAGAAAATATTTTATTTAATGTTGGTAATGAAGATTCAGCGATGACGCTGGGCGTGACGAATCGCGTGACCAATCGCGTAGAGCCCATCTACTCAGAATTTAAATTAGTATCGAGCAGCGCCACTTCGGTAGTCTACCAAGGAAAATTAGAAGATGGTACCAAAGTTACCCGCACTTATACTTTGCCAGTAGCTGATAAAGATGGAGTGGAGCCGTACTCTATTCGTTTCCAAACGAAGGTAGAAGCCTCGGGTGCGGTACCAACACGTGTATGGCACTCTACCGGAACTTGGCACCACACCCAGGGGGATGTTGCGTATCAATTTATGTCGGTGTTGGCTGATAATGGTGAAGACTTAACCCACGTGGGCACTGATGTATTCCGTGACTCCAGTGGTTTTTTGGGTCTCGGTGCACACCGCGCCGTAATAGAGCAACCCGCCTTGGCTACGGGTAAACCCTTCAATTGGGTCTCCTCGGGTAATCAGTTCTTCGCTTCGATTATTCGTGTAGAGCCTAATCTTCGTGGCGCACGATCTGAGTTAGTTGCTCGTCCGGTAAAATTTGATAGTCAAGAAGTAGGCATTCAAGCGTTCGCCTATTGGGAAGGCGTTCCCGCTCCTGATTTAAGTGTGACGATGGAAGGTGATTTCTTCGTGGGCCCCAAAGAGTATGCACGTTTAGCGGCGCTACCTGATGATCAAGTTTCCGTCTTACAATTCTCCAAAATTCTCGGATTCATTTCATTTGGTGCGATTTGTAAACTACTCCTCGCTTGCTTAGGGGGCATCCACTCTTTGCTCACCTGGACTGGTGGATGGTCATGGGGTTGGGCCATCGTGTTGCTGACTGTTATTATTAAAATTGTTACTTGGCCTCTCACCGCCGCCCAGCAGCGCACGGCGCAGAAGATGATGCAGTTCAAGGGTCCGATGGAGGAGATTCGCACGAAATACAAAAATGACTCCGAGAAGTTAAACAAAGAAATGATGAAGCTCTACACCGAGCATAAAATTAATCCTTTCGCGGGTTGCTTACCGATTTTCATTCAGATCCCCATTTTCTTCGGACTCTATACGGCGTTCCAAACCACCGTGGAATTACGCTTAGAATCTTTCCTCTGGATTCACGATCTTTCTGCCCCCGATACTCTTTTCCATATTGGCAGTTTCGGCTTTAATTTACTGCCCATTCTGATGGGTGTGACCATGTGGTTATCGATGCGGATGACGCCGACGCCTTCGGCGGATGATACCCAAAAAATCATCATGTACACGATGGCCCTTTTATTCCCTGTCATCTGTTATTCACTCCCGGCGGCTTTATCACTCTACATGACCTTACAAAATTTATTGGTTATGTTGCAGATGGGGATGAGCAAAACTCCTGAAGCTCTCGTAGAGGCAACCCCTCCCAAGAAAAAGAAACTTAAGAATTAATTTTTTATGTCTGGTCATAGTAAGTGGCATACAACGAAACGGCACAAAGCCGTGATTGATGCAAAGCGCGGAAAAGTTTTTTCTGTGTTGGCGAAAGAAATTACCTTAGCCGCACGTTCGGGTGGTGGTAATCCTGAAACGAATGCACGTTTACGTACGTTGATGGATAAAGCGCGCGCGGCCAATATGCCGACCGATAATATTAAGCGCGCGATTCAAAAGGGCACTGGAGAAATCCCTGGCGTCGTTTACGATGAAATTACTTACGAAGGTTATGCGCCTGGGGGTGTTGGTCTGATTGTGGAAGTGACGACCGATAATAAAAATCGGGCCGCTGCAGAGGTCCGCCAGGCCTTCAACGATAATAACGGAAACATGGCCCAAACCGGTGCCGTTTCCCATAGTTTCCAACGCAAGGGACAATTTTTAATTGGGGCGAATCAAACCACGGAAGACAAATTGATGGAAATCGCTCTCGAGGCGGGTGCGGATGACATTATTAATCACGGCGATCACTTTGAAGTGCTGTGTCCAATTTCCGCTTACGATACCGTGGCGAAGACCTTGCAGGAAAAAGCAATGAAGCCCGAATCGAGTGAAATTGCTTATATCACTAATATTCCCGTGCCTGTAGGTGATGCCGAAATTGCGAAGAAAGTTTTGGAGCTCATTGAGGCTTTAGAGGCGCTCGATGATGTGAAGGCCGTGCATGGAAATCACGAAATCGACCCCAAGTTTTTAGGTTAAAAGGTTTTGGGCTTTTCTCAGACACGTTATTGCCTAGTCTGGCGAACGTGGCTTCTTCTTCGCATCGAGATTCATCGGGGGTACGGACAGCCGCTCGAGCTATCATTGTACGTAATGATGAGTTGTTGGTCGTGCGTATTCAAAGTGATGAAGGAGAGTTTTTAGTTTTACCAGGCGGTGGACAAAACCATGGCGAAACTTTGCAAGCGACGGTCGTGCGCGAAGTGAATGAAGAACTCGGATTGAAAGTCATCGTCGAAGATCTGGCTTATGTAAGAGAGTATGTTGGCAAAAATCATTCCATGCATCGTATTCACGGACACTTCCATCAGGTCGAGGCGGTGTTTTATTGTCAGTGCGAGGACTTTGCTTCGATTGGGGAAGGCAAGGGACAGGATCGTCGGCAGGTGGGTTTTCTGTGGATACCCTTGAGTAAAATAGAACAGCATCCCATTTCTCCTCCAGGTTTGAGTAAAATTATCACACAGAAAACCAAGGGTGGGGCGGCTCGATATTTGGGTGATGTACATTGAAGGCTTGCCAGCGAGCGATTGCCTATCTTTGTTACCTTTTCTAAGTTTTGGGGGTATAGCTCAGTTGGTTAGAGCGCCTGATTGACATTCAGGAGGTCGGCGGTTCAAGTCCGCCTACTCCCACCACTTAA
>JBBAUZ010000010.1:0-51711 GCA_040397965.1 Opitutales bacterium
GCTGAGACACAGGACTCAATCAAAACCCTAAGCGATAAAGTGTCAACGGGGCAAAAACACCTATAGCTATAATCCAATGGCTGTGCCTGTAATTACTGCTTACTCTTAATAAATTCCACAATCTTATCCACGGCCTTATCCCACGTAAAAAACTTAGACCGTTCTTTAGCAATCTGTCCGTCTATGTTTCTCTGGTCGGGATTGCGACACCAGTTAACAATTTTATTAGCCATTCCGGCGACATCGTAAGCGTCAAAAGTTTCGACGTCGGGTCCAACAACTTCGGGGATTGATCCACGATTAGACGCAACAACCGGAGTGCCGTAGGACATTGCTTCAATTAAAGGCATCCCGAAGCCTTCGTAGAATGACGGATACAAAAGACAGACTGCTCCGCTATATAAATGAGGCAAAAATTCATCCGAAACATAACCTACGAATCGTGCCTTATCCTTGTTTTTAAGGGATAATGACCTCCAGAAATCCTCATCCCCGCCCCAGTCGCCAGCAATAATTAGATATATATTAAGTTCAGGATTACTTTCTGTAATGCGGTCTATGACATTTAGAATAGCTTGGAAGTTTTTATTGGGCTTAACAGTAGATAGGGCTAAAATATATTTAGCGCCATCTGGTATTTTAATTTTAGATTTTATGTCGCTAAGAGTTATCTCCTCAAGAAACCTCGGGCTCAGTTCGTCTTTTATACCTGAATAGAAAACCTCGGCTCTTTCGGGAGAAAAATTAGTTAGATTAATTAAATCTTTTTTTGTGTTTTGTGATACGCAAAGCACATAACTCTCTGGTTTTATCGAGTCTATTATTCTTTTTTCAAATTCAGTAACCCAGGCGTCTTGTTTGGGATTTTTTAATTCAAAACAACAATGATAGGCAAGATCATGAATAACTTGAAAGATTTTAGCATTAGGAATGGTGTATAGTTTACTATTAGCAGCTTCTAGAAACATTAATAAATTTAGAGAATCCTCACCGACTTTAATGTTACTGGTGTCCAGACAGTTGATTAAATAAGACCCTCCAAAGCAGTCCTGAATCTGCTGTTGGCTTATTTGCTCTGTGTACTGAAAAAATATTTTTAGTTCTACCTCAGGATGCAGATAAAGACGTTCGCAAATATTCTTCATCAAGAAATAAACGCCCGTCCTACTATCGTTCAAATTATTTTTTGCCGTGAAAACAATTCCTTCAACAAGTATTATTAACTTCTTGTTTGGTGTCATTATTCTATAATAACAAAATATTTGAATTTACTGCGCAACCCTAATCACTCCCACTCAATCGTAGCAGGGGGTTTTGACGAAACGTCGTAAACAACCCGATTGATACCCTTAACTTCATTAATAATTCGGGTAGAGGCGCGTTGTAAAACATCGTAAGGTAAACGTGCCCAATCGGCGGTCATCGCATCCGAAGAGGTAACGGCACGGAGCGCACAAACATTATCGTAAGTACGTCCATCGCCCATCACACCTACACTACGCACAGGAAGGAAAACAGCGAAGGCCTGCCAAACTTTATTGTAATTTCCGGACGTTCTTAATTCGTTGATAAAGATATCGTCTGCTCGACGAAGAATCTCGAGTCGCTCCGCGGTAATATCTCCACAAATACGAACCGCTAAACCAGGACCCGGGAAAGGGTGACGCCAGACCATCTCCTTGGGTAAGCCTAAAGCTTCACCCAAGGCTCGTACTTCATCTTTAAATAACTCACGCAATGGCTCGAGGAGTTTTAATTTCATACGCTTAGGTAAGCCACCGACATTGTGGTGACTCTTAATCGTCACCGCCGGTCCGCCGCTAGGCGAAATGGATTCAATGACATCGGGATAAAGCGTGCCTTGAGCTAAGAACTCTACTTTACCTTTTTTAGCCAAGTCTTTTACGGAGCGATCAAAGACGGCGATGAATTCACGTCCAATAATTTTTCGCTTCTTTTCTGGATCTCTCACACCCTTTAACTTCTTTAAAAAGATAGCCGATGCATCCACCACGCGAAGATCTACCTTAAATTTTCCGCGGAACATTTTCTCGACCTGTTGACGCTCTCCTAAACGGAGCAGGCCATTGTCCACAAACACACAGGTGAGCTGCTTGCCGATAGCCTTTTGGATGAGTGCGGCAGCGACTGAGGAGTCGACTCCGCCGGATAGGCCTAAAATAACGTGGGAGTCCCCTACCCGATTCCGAATATCCTCAATGGCGGTTTGGACATAATCACCCATCACCCAATTGGGCTTACATTTACAAATCCGAAATAAAAAGTTTTTGATGATTTCTAAGCCGCGCTCCGAATGGGCCACTTCAGGATGAAACTGAATTCCATAAAATCTGCGGCGAGTATCTTCAACGACGGCATTGTTAGAATTCTCTGTACCCGCTACTGCGTGGAAGCCTTTAGGCAAGCGAGTCACTTTATCACCGTGCGAATTCCAAACACGTAGGGGCGACTTTAATCCGTGGAGGAGTTCCGACTTCTTTGGACGGAAAGATAACATGCCGTGGCCGTATTCGCGATGCTGACTACTTGCCACTTGGCCGCCCAACATCTCACCCATCAACTGCACGCCGTAACAAATACCGAGAATGGGCAGACCCATTTCAAAAATTTCAGACTGAGGACGGGGTGAACCCTTAGATTTAACACTCGAGGGTCCGCCTGAAAAAATAACGCCAATCACACCATCAGCACGGAGGGTTTCAGCGGACACATCAAATGAATAGATACGGGAGTGAACATTGCACTCACGGACGCGTCGAGCGATGACCTTGGTGAGTTGTGAACCAAAATCAAGAATAGCGATGGACCGTTGATTCATAAAAAATAGTTAGGTTAAAATTTTAGGCGGGCATTGTTCCATCCACATTGCGGACAGGGAGCTTCTTCTCTGAGACGCGGACGCACGTAGGTGAAACTGCAGCGGGTGCAGGAAAAAACTGAACTCAAGCGGCGGTGATCAGAAAGCAAAGCGTCGCGACGGTCGTACCAAAATTGTAAAAAGAAAAGAGCCCCAATAACCGCGGCAACGATACAGGCCAAAAAGACATCGAGGTCGATAGGCTGAAGCATGTTTTTAAATTATGGGGGTTTGGTTAAAAAAGCGAGACGCGTCACTAGGAACAATGACGCGTCTCGTTAAGTTTATGTTATGTTAATGCTTAGGCTTTGGCGGCAGCGGCTTCTTCTTTAGCAGCCTTAGGCTTACGGGCAGTTTTAGCCTTGGGCGTTAAAGCAGGAGCTTTGTCATCTTTACCGACCAGCTCGATGAGAGCTGTTTCAGCGGCATCGCCCTTACGGACGTTAAGCTTGTAGATACGTGTGAAGCCACCATTGCGGGTCATGAACTGCTTAACGCGCTCTTTGAAAAGAAGGTTCGCAGCAGATTCATCGCGTAAACGCGACATGGCCAAACGGTAGTAGTGCAACTTAACACTCTTGTCGGCAGACTGTTCAGCCTTCTTGGCGAGCGTGATTAAACGTTCGGCAAAAGGACGGACAGCACGCGCACGGGAGAGCGTAGTGGTGATGCGAGCATTCTTGATGAGTGCAGCAGCAAGGTTGGCAACGAGTGAACGACGGTGGGCGGTTTTGACGCCGAGGACGTTATGGTGAGAGCGGTGACGCATGATCCAATTTCTCGATTAGGAGTTTACGCCTTTATCTAATAAGCGCTCGTCGATTTTTTGACCGAGAGACAGACCCAATTGCTCGAGCTTCGCTTTGATTTCGTTAAGAGACTTCTTACCGAAGTTGCGGTACTTGAGCATTTCTTGTTCTGACTTCATGGCGAGTTCGCCCACGGTGTTGATATTCGCGTTGTTCAAGCAGTTAGCGGCACGAACAGAAAGTTCGATTTCGTTAACTGACATGTTAAGCAATTTGCGAAGACGGTTAGCTTCTTCACTCACTTCAGATTTACCTGATTCGAATTCAACCGGATCGGTTGAGACGGTATCAAATACTGCGAGGTGGTGACGGAGGATAGCCGACGCTTCTTTTAAAGCTTCGTCTGGAGTGATACGACCATCGGTCGAAATCTCTAATACGAGTTTATCGTAATCGGTCATTTGACCAACACGGGTATTCTCAACTGCATACTTAACTAAAGTTACAGGCGAGAAAAGTGAATCAACAGGGATTGAGCCAATGGACTGTTCAGCTTTTTTGTTTTCTTCAGCAGATGCCCAGCTACGACCAACGCTTACTTCTACTTCAGCAGTGAAAGCACGTTTGCGGTCGATGGTGCAAATCACGGTGTCAGGATTTACCACTGAAACGGAACCAGTCTTGTTATCGAAAACGATATCCGAAGCTTTAACGACTCCGGTTTTGTTAACATCGATACGACCCTTGAAGGTTTCGCGCTTGTTCGCTTCGGTGCGAATACGAACCTTCTTAAGGTTAAGAACGATTTCGGTGACGTCTTCAACAACGCCATCGATAGGTTGAAACTCATGCTGCACTCCTTCGATGGTCACTGCAGAAATAGCAGCGCCCTCGATAGAGCTGAGAAGCACGCGACGTAACGAATTGCCAATCGTGTGACCGAAACCGGTCTCGAATGGCTCGGCGAAGTAGCGAGCGAAGGTGGGGGTGGCGGAGGATTCCTCTTTTTTGAGGCCCTTGGGTAGTTCGAATTTTCCGAGGCGCTTGGTCATGTCTTTTAGTAGTTGGTTGTTTGGGTTGGCGGTTGGATCAGCGGCTGTAGAATTCAACGATGATCTGAACATTGATATCGCGTGATAGTTCTTCCTTCGCTGGCTCACGGACCATTTGTCCTTTGAGTTGTTCAGCAACGGTGACTAACCAGGCAGGGACAACACGACCTTGGCCTTCTTCAATGGCGCGGGTAGCGAGTTGTTTAGAAGAGGTACGATCACGAATCTCGATTTCGTGTCCAGGAGCTACAGTGAAGCTAGCCACGTCTACCTTACGGCCGTCGATACGCACGTGTCCGTGGGAGACGAGCTGACGTGCTGCGGAGCGGGAGTTAGCAAAACCAAGACGGTAGACAACGTTGTCTAAACGGGTTTCGAGAATACGGAGGAAATTATCACCAGCCACACCACCCATACGCTTAGCGCGTTCGAAGGATAAGCGGAACTGCTTCTCAGTCAGGCCGTACATCATACGGAGTTTTTGTTTTTCATTCAGACCAACACCGTACTCCGAAACTTTTCGGCGGGTGGTCTTACCGTGAATACCTGGTGGGTAAGGACGGCGTTCCTCACCTTTAGAGGTGGGGAAGATATTTTGACCAAAGCGACGATTCAGCTTGGTCGTGGGTCCAGTGTAACGAGACATGATTGATTATATTTTGTATTTGTGGCGGATGATAGAACCCGCCCGGTTTGCCATAGCCGGACGGTAAGTCGAAAAATTAAACGCGGCGACGCTTAGGCGGGCGGCAACCGTTGTGAGGGATCGGGGTAGTATCGAGAATCGAGGTTACATTGAGTCCGAGAACTTGTAGCGCACGAATCGCACTATCGCGACCCATACCTGGTCCCTTAACACGTACCGAAACATCTTTTAAACCGTGAGCCATCGCCAACTTGGCGGCTTCTTGGCAAACGACCTGAGCTGCATAAGCAGTAGATTTGCGAGAACCACGGAATTGGTGACGACCCGCCGAACCCCATGAAATCACATTACCGTTAGCGTCAGTAATCGTAACTTTGGTGTTATTGAAGGTAGCTAAAATATGGCAGATTCCAACGGTGATATTCTTGGAACCTTTAGCGCGACGAACTTTAATTTCGCCCACGTCTTCACCGAGTAATTCTTTGGCAGTAATTTCTTTACGCTCTGGGGTGGCCTCCGCTGCAACAGGTGCAGCTACTTCAGGAGCTACCGCAGGGGCGGCCGCTTCTGGTGACGCAGCTTTAGGCTTACGTACTTTAGGAGTCTTGGGTGCTTCTTCGCTCATCGTAAAATTATATTAGTTATTTAAAAATTATTTGGAAGGAGCCGCTGCAACGCCGACGGTCTTACGCTTACCCTTACGTGTACGAGCGTTGGTACGAGTACGCTGACCACGGACTGGAAGTCCGCGGAAGTGACGAAGCCCACGATAACATTTTACCGCTTGGAGACGCTTGAGATTTTGTGCGATGTCGCGACGTAAATCACCTTCGCACTTATAACCCATACGAACGATGTACTCGACGATCTTATTTAATTGCTCCTCGGAAAGATTCGAGGCGCGCATGGCGGGATCAAAGCCGAGGGCTTCGCAAATTTCTGTGGCGCGGCGTGGGCCGATGCCATAGATGTAGCGAAGCGAGTACTCTACTTTTTTGTTGTTGGGTATATCTACTCCGAGGATTCGTGGCATAGGGTCCGGGCTGTTTAGAAGGTGGGAAAGAGGTCGGAACTTGTGGGTTCTTGGGGGATTTGAAAGCAAAAAATTGAATTAAGGTAGGGTTAGTATTTCGGCCCCCTTTTCGGTCACCATAACGGTATGCTCAAAATGGGCTGAAACCTTGCCATCTGCGGTCCGGGCGGTCCATCCATCGGCCCCCATAATGATCTTATGTGAGCCTAAATTTATCATGGGTTCTATTGCTAAACACATACCAGCCAATAACTTAGGTCCAGTACCAGCCTTGCCAAAATTAGGAATCTGGGGCTCCTCGTGCATTTTACGGCCAACACCATGGCCGACGAAGTCACGGACGATGCCGTACCCCCCTGGGCTGAGGGAGGCCTGGATGGCGGCCGAGATGTCGCCTACCCTATTTCCGGGTCGGACGGCGGCAATCCCGGCGTGAAGGGCCTTTTCGGTCTCAACGCAGAGAGCCTTAGCTTCAGGGCTGACATTTCCAACGGTGATGGTTCGAGCGTTATCGCCGATAAATCCGTCGCGACGGACGACCACATCTAAAGAAACTAAATCACCATCGCGAATAATTCGGCTGGGCGATCCGATGCCATGAACGACTTCATCGTTCAGCGAAATACAAATGTATCCGGGATAAGTTAAACCACCTACGACGTACCCATGACAGGCACTTTCGCAGCCGTGACGTAGCATTAAACCACGGGCCGCAGAATCTAATCCTGCGGTGGAAACTCCCGGAACAACGAGTCCGACTAAGTCCTGCAAAACACGCGCAGCGGCGGTGCATGCAGCGCGCATTCGTTTCACTTCGTCATCAGACTTTAAATCAATCATTCCAGAAACTTACTTAACAAAAGAATCCCAGTGATTAGCTACCCATGCAGCCATACCAATAAGGAAAAGAGTAAGACAAATTTTAGTCATCGAACCAAGACTGGAGCCTTCGGAGCCGTTACGTAAACCTGACTGAGGAACCGGCAAGCTACCAATCCGACCCTTCTTCAAGAATCCTTCATAGTTACTTTGCAGAAGGTAAGTTTCGATTTGGCGCATGGTATCCAACATCACGCCCACGGTAATCAGACCACCAGTACCGCCTAGGAAACTAGCCAGACGCATTGGGAAGCCTAATTGGAAAGTGAAGAGGTCAGGCATCAACGCGATGATCAGAAGGAATAACGAACCCGCAATCGTCAGACGTGTCATGACGAAGTCGAGGAACTGAGCCGTGTGCTCACCTGGACGTACTCCCAAAATATAACCATTATTCTTTTTCAAATCGTCGGCGATTTGTACCGGACGGAACATGATGGAAATCCAGAAGTAGCTAAATCCAAAGATTAGCACAGAATAGGAGATGTAGTGGAACCAGCCTAGAGATTGGAATAAACCAGCCCAATCATGCAGGAAACTTAAAGTAGGCGACAGTGTGCTTAATGGGTTAAGCAACATCGGCGGAAAACTTAAAATAGCACCAGCAAAAATAACTGGCATCACACCTGCATAATTTACTTTAAGTGGAAGATAGTTGGTTTGTGCACCATACATCTTACGACCCACCATCCGCTGCGCATACTGAATAGAGATTTTACGTACGGCTTGATTAATCGCCACCATCGCCGCGGTCACCAAGACGAATAAAATAATCATACCGACAGCCTTTTCCCAGCCGTGGCCCGTGGTATCAGCCGATCCAATCTTTCCACCGAAGGCGACACTCGCAAACGAGGTGATGGCACCTGGAATATCGGCTAAAATACCGATCGTGATTAAAATGGAAGTTCCATTACCAATTCCACGTTGAGTAATTTGTTCACCCAACCAAAGCATCACGATTGAGCCTGCGGTTAAGATAAAAATCCCAAGAAATACGAAAAGGGTTTTGCTTTCCATCACGACGATGGTTCCCGTGAAATTTCCAAGTCCTAATGCTTGACCAACTTTTCCAGGATTACAAAACGCACCCAGCAGTAAGGCTGATTGAACTAAAGCGATGATGATTGTAAGGTAGCGAGTGTATTGAGCAATTTTTTGGCGACCGACATCACCCTCTTGTTGTAAACGTGCAATCGTCGGGACCACCGCCGACATCAACTGCATGATAATAGATGCACTGATATAAGGCATGATGCCCAAGGAGAAGATGGCGCCCTTAAGCAACGCACCCCCCGTGAACATATTATACATCGCCACCACTCCGCCCGATGCCTGATCGGCCATCGAATGATAGTAGTCTTGAATATCTTTGGGATCGATACCCGGTAACGGGATATTCGCTCCAATTCGGGCAACGAAAATAAGGGCCACCGTCGCAATGAGACGGGCCCTTAGTTCAGGTATCCTCCAGCAATTGGCGAAGGCCGAAAACATCGCGGAGGGTTGGGTGATTATTCAGCTGCGGCAACCGCGAGCTCCACAACCTTGCCACCAGCGGCTTCAATTTTCTTTTTGGCAGATTCCGAGAAGCGGTGGGCAGACACAGTCACTGCACGGGTAATTTCACCCGTGCCTAAAACTTTGAGCAACTCAACGTTCTTACGGATGATGCGTTCAGCTTTAAGTGAAGTAAGATCAATCGTCTTACCTTTTAAGTCTTCGATGTCGCGTAAGTTAATTACAGCGTAGTCAATGCGGTTAACATTTTTGAAACCACGGTGAGGTAAACGACGGTAGAGAGGCATTTGACCGCCTTCGAAACCAGGACGGTGACCACCACCCGAACGCGCTTTCATACCTTTGTGACCGCGACCGGAAGTTTTACCGTGACCGGAACCGCGCCCACGACCGAGCACTTTGTGACGGTGGGTTGAACCTTTGATTTCTGGGAGAGAGTGAAGTTTCATAAGTATAATTTCAGCTTAGCTGCGAAGAGTTTTAATTTGTTCGAGAGTGCGGAGTTGGGAAAGGCCATCAAGCGTAGCCTTAACAATCGCTTGAGGATTATTGGAGCCCATCGATTTCGACAGAACGTCTTTTAATCCGACCACTTCGAGAACGGCACGCACACCACCACCCGCAATTAAGCCAGTACCGGGAGCGGCTGGGCGAAGCATAACTACGCCACCGTCAGCACGACCAATCACTTCATGAGGAATGGTGTTGTTACGAAGATTGAAACTGGCGAGAGCACGGTGAGCACGATCGGTACCTTTGCGAATAGCATCAGGTACTTCTTTAGCTTTACCATAACCTACACCGACGCGACCTTTGCCGTCACCGGCGACGACGAGAGCGGCGAAATTAAAACGGCGACCACCTTTAACCACCTTCGAACAGCGGTTAACGTGGACGACCTTGTCATTAAATTCGGAAGCGGGAGCATCGTTGCGATTATCGCGACGAGGTGGACGACCTTGACCACCGCCTTGGCCACCTTGGCCTCGACGATTTCCTTGTCCTGGACCACGACGATCTCCGCCTTGGTTTGAAGGGGCGGGCGCGGGCGCGGGGGCTGCCGCTGCATTATTTGTTTCTTCGCTCATGTAATTTTAGAAAATAAGTCCGGCTTTACGCACGGCGTCAGCAAATGATTTAACGGCTCCGTGGTAGCGACGACCAGCGCGGTCGAAGACAACCGTAGTGAGTCCAGCAGCTTTAGCTTTTGCGCCGAAAGCAGCACCGAAATCTGCAGCACCAGCCACTGAAGGACGGAGTTTTTTGCCGCGTAGATCTTTGGAGGTAGTGGAAGTTGCAACTAAAGTTACACCACGATCATCATCAATCGCTTGGGCGTAGAGATGGAGGTGGGTTAACTTTAAAGCTAAACGTGGACGGGTGGAGGTACCACGCACAGCTTTACGAATGCGCCAGCGGCGCTTCTGCATGAGTAAATTCTTTTTGGAAAGTTTCATAAATAAAAACGTTAAAGAAATTAAGCAGTCTTCTTACCTTCCTTACGGCGGACGTATTCGCCTTCAACGCGAACACCTTTGCCTTTGTAAGGCTCAACAGGTTTGTAGAGTTTGATGGAAGCAGCGACTTGACCAACCATGTGGCGATCAGGACCGCTGATGACGAGCTTCGTGCCATCGGTCACCACAACATTAACGCCCGCAGGAACGGTGTAACGAATCGGGTGAGAATAGCCTAAAGCTAAATCTAAAATATTACCCTTGAGTGCAGCTTTGAAGCCGACGCCTTCAATGAGTAAAGTTTTGGAGTAACCTTTTTCAACGCCTTCAACCATATTACGGATGATAGCGCGCGTGGTTCCGAAGAGAGGACCGGCTTCTTTTTTCTCAGTCAAATCAGCAACCTGCACGACAGACTTGTCGACGGTAACTCCGATTTGAGATGGAAATTTATGTGTGAGTTTCCCTTTAGGACCTTCAACAGAAACGGTTTGTCCAGACACCGCTACTTTTACGTTAGCGGGGAAATTGACGGGTTGTTTACCAATGCGTGACATAGATTTAAGTATTGAGGGTTGAGGGTTACCAGACTTTGGCGAGGAGTTCTCCGCCGACTTTTTGGCGACGGGCTTCAGCGTCAGTCATGACACCGCGTGAGGTGGTGAGGATCGAAACTCCCATGCCGCCGATAACCTTAGGCACAGCAGAGTATCCAGCGTAAACGCGGCGACCAGGAGTGGACACGCGTTCGATGCTAGTGATCGCAGGTACGCCAGAGACGTACTTGAGGGTTAATTCGAGAGCAGGCTTTTCATCGCGCTCAACCTTGCGGTATTGAGCGACGTAACCTGACTCAACAAGTATACGGGCGACGCCTTCACGGAGGCGTGACCATTGGATCACGACGGTGGGACGTTCGGCTTTAGAAGCGTTGCGGATGGAGGTAAGAAAATCTCCGATGGTATCGTTGGATGCAGACATGTTCGTAGTTTTCGTGGTTTACCAGGAGGCTTTAGTGACACCGGGAATTTGACCACCGAGGGCCAATTCACGGAAGGTGATACGGGAGAGACCAAACTTGCGAATATACGCACGTGGACGGCCAGAAATTGCACAGCGGTTCTTATGACGAACACGGGAGGAGTTGCGAGGCAACTTGGTCAACTTGCGTTGAGCTGCGTAAAACTCTTCTTCGGTGGTCTTAGGATTCGCGAGAATCTTTTTAAGCTCAGCACGTTGAACTGCATATTTTGCAACTAAACGTTCGCGCTTTAGGGAGCGTTGAATGACGGACTCTTTTGCCATACTAGTATTTTATTATTATTAAAGGGTTAGGCCTTCGCGGCGGTGGCGGCTGCTTCGGTGGCAGCGGAGGAACGACGGAATGGCATACCGAGCATGCGCAAGAGTTCACGGCCTTCATCATCAGTTGTTGCCGAAGTCACGATGACTACGTCCATACCAATGTTAGCGCGTTGGGAACCATCAGCCTGGGTTTCAGGGAAGATGGTGTGATCGGTAATACCGAGAGAATAATTACCACGACCGTCTAAACGGTTAGAGGTACCACGGAAGTCGCGAATCATAGGAAGTGCCACCGCGGTTAAACGGAGGAAGAATTCCCACATACGAGGCCCACGTAGAGTGACCATACAACCGAGCGGCATGCCTTGACGAACTTTGAAGTTCGCAACGCTCTTAGTAGCGCGGGTGATGACAGGCTTTTGGCCTGAAAGTTTTGTCATCTCTTTGACGACTTCAGCCATGTGGCCTTTGTCGGCTTCAGCTTTGAAAGCAGAATTGAGAACGATCTTCGTCAAGTTAGGAACTTGGTGAACATTCTTGTAGCCACGAGCTTTGAGGAGCTCAGGTACGACCTTCTCGAGATAAACCTTTTTTAGATAGGGCTTGGACATTTGAGTGAAAATTTCTCGGGGGGTTTCGTGATATTATTTAGCAGCCTTCGCTTTTTTAGCGGCAGGCTTTTTGCTTCGGCGAGCTTCCCAGAGTGAAGCTAGCATAACGTTGGAGCGATGAATGGTTGCTTCCTTCTCGGTGATACCACCGGTGCCATCTTGAGCACGCTTGAGGTGGCGCTTAACGAGGTTGAGACCTTTCACAGTGACGCGCTCATCGGCACGATCATAGGTCAAGATTTCGCCGCGTTTGCCTTTTTCGGCACCCGCGATGATGACAACTTCGTCACCCTTTTTAATATCAGTCTTGGACATGGTAATTAGAGAACCTCAGGAGCGAGGGAAATGATTTTCATGAAGTTTTTGCCGCGGAGCTCGCGCGCAACAGGCCCGAAGATACGGGTACCTTTAGGATTACCATTGTCGTCGAGAATCACGACGGCGTTGGTATCGAAACGTAAGTAGCTACCGTCGTTACGACGAATCGGAGCCACGGTACGTACAATCACGGCGCGGACAACACTACCCTTTTTGCATTGAGCATCAGGAGTGGAATCTTTGACGGAACAAATAATCACATCACCGATACCAGCAGTGTCAGTGATCTGGCCGAGACGGCGAATCATCTGTACCTGACGGGCACCCGTGTTGTCGGCTACATCGAGCCTGGAAAGCATTTGAAGCATGTTAAAAAAGATTTGGAGGATTATTCAGCGGATTGGATCGCGACTTTCGCAGCTTCGACGATGCGAACGATGCGCCAGCGCTTTAATTTGGAAAGAGGACGTGTTTCCATGATTTCAACTTTGTCGCCGACCTTGCACTCATTTTTTTCATCATGAGCGTGTAAGACGGTACGACGTTTTACTTCTTTGCCGTAGACGGGGTGAAGAACGGTAAATTGACAATTTACTTTCACGGACTTGTCGCCCGAACGGGTGGCAACAAAACCGATGAGGTTTTTACGATTGGAACGTGACTCAGACATTGGATTTAAAATTATTTAGTGGTGGTTTTGGAATTCAGGAGCGTGAGGCAACGGGCGATATCCGCACGGAGCACACGGAAACGGGCAGAGTTTTCAACTGCACCGGTGGCCTTACGGAGGCGGAGTTGGAGAAGTTCTTCACGAGCTTCACGCACGCGCTTCTGTAACTCGGTTGGAGCCAGACCGCGGAGAGCCGAAGCGGCGGAGGGTTTGTCTTTCTGATAAGTACGCATCGAGAAAATGAATGAGTTGTTTAGTTTTTAAGTTTAGTATTTTTCGAGTTCTTCACGGGCCAAGAAGCGGCAACGGACTTGAAGTTTGGTATCGGCTAAACGCATCGCTTCACGCGCTACGGTGATAGGTACGCCACCTACTTCAAAAAGCATGGTGCCAGGTTTGATCACAGCCACGTAGTACTCAACGCTACCTTTACCAGAGCCCATGCGAACTTCGGCAGGTTTACGAGTAACTGGAGTGTGAGGATAAATACGCATCCACATTTTTCCCTTACGTTTAAGGGCGCGAGAAATTGCAATACGTGCAGCCTCAATTTGATTAGCCGGAATGCGGGCACGAGCGAGCGACTGGATACCAAAGTCTCCAAAGGCGAGCGTGTTACAAGCGGTAGCATTGCCGCGAATTTTTCCTTTGCGGTGTTTGCGCCATTTGGTGCGAGCTGGTTGTAAATTTGCCATGTTATGAAAAAGTTAGAGTTGGGTTAGAAGAATTAAAACTCGGAGTCTTTCGCACAAATCCAGCACTTGATGCCGAGTTTGCCGTAAACCGTCCGGGCTTCCGCAAATCCGTAGTCGATATTTTCACGGAGAGTATGGAGAGGAACGCGACCCACACGGGCGGATTCCACACGGGCGATTTCTGCACCACCCAAACGACCACCGAGACGTAAACGAATGCCATCAGCACCATTTTGCATGGTAGATTGAATAGCTTTCTTCATCGCACGACGGAAAGAAATACGACGCTCTAATTGTAAGGCTACGTTTTCAGCAACCAGTTGAGCTACGAGATCAGGACGTTTTACTTCGTTCACTTCGAGAATGACGTCCTCAAGCTTCGCCTTACCGGCAACTTTTTGGATTTCTTCACGGAGTTTCTTAAGTTCATCGCCCTTACGGCCGATCACGACACCAGGACGAGCAGTCCAAATGCGGACGCGGACTTTAGGACCAGCACGTTCGATAAAGATGCGAGGGACAGCAGCTTGGCGGAGCTTCTCTTTGAGGAACTCGCGGATGCGGTAGTCTTCAAGAATGAAGGCAGGGAAATCGCGCTTAGTGGCAAACCAGCGAGATTCCCAGTTACGACGAACGGCTAAACGGAAGCCGATTGGATTTACTTTCTGTCCCATTGTAGTCTTTTAAGTTGGTTTATTTAGTGGATGAACCGAGAGCGATACGGATATGGCTCATGGATTTATGAATAGGGTGAGCGGAACCACGAGCTGCTGGCATTGAGCGCTTGAGCACGGGACCTTGATTAACGGTAGCCGAAACTACGACGAGATCGTTGGATGATAATTTGTGATTGTTCTCGGCGTTAGCGATGGCGCTGGCCAAAGTCTTAGCGAGTAAGCGCGCAGATTTACGAGGGATGAAGCGGAGAAGCTGGATGGCTTCTTCAGCGGGCAAACCTTGGATTTGACGTGCAACTTCGCGCACCTTTTGGGGTGACATACGAGCGAAACGAGTAGAGGCGTGAACTTCCATGACGTGATAAATAGTTTAGAGAATTAAATGCGTGGGTTAGGACGAAGGGTGATAGTGTCGCCCGACGTAATTTGCGTTGATGAATCGAGAGAAAGGATAAGTGCGACGGCGCGTTGTTCGTTGGCTTCAACCACAATCACCGCGCCATAAGCGCGGCCTTCATGGATGACGGTGCAAACAGCACCAGGACGAAGCCCACAATTATAACCGCCAGATACGACGACTAAGTCAGTATTCTGTCCGGCGATCACTTGGGTTACCTTGGCTCGACCTTCAGCTTCAGCTGAACCCAAAATACGCGCCTCCGCTACGATGGTAAGAACCATAGCAACGAATAGAGCGAAGATTGAGTGAGCGAAACGCATGAAGATTATTGGGCTTCCTTACGTGAAGGTTGAGTGTGTTGACGGAAGGTACGCGTTGGAGCGAACTCACCGAGTTTATGTCCGACCATATTTTCTGTGATATACACAGCAATAAAGGCCTTACCGTTATGAACCTCGAGATTGAGGCCGACGAAATCAGGAGTAACAGTCGAACGACGTGACCAAGTTTTAATGGGCTTACGGTTGCTGGTTTTTTGGGCAGCAGCGATCTTGTCCACTAAATGTGGGTCGACGAAGAATCCTTTTTTACGAGAGCGTGACATGGTAGATTATGCTTGTTTCACTTTGCGACCATTACGGCGCACGATGATTTGGTTGTTAGAGGTCTTGGCCTTGGTACGTGTTGGGAAGCCCTTTGAAAGCTGACCCCAAGGTGACTTAAGATGTTGGCGACCGCCTCCACCTTTAGATTTACCACCACCACCACCGTTCGGGTGATCGACAGGATTCATGGCCATACCACGAACACGTGGACGACGACCCTTCCAGCGACTACGTCCAGCTTTACCGAGACTAGCGTTTTGGTGTTCAATATTTCCAACGATACCTACGGTCGCACGACAGTCGGCATTGATGTAACGTTGTTCACCTGAAGGCATACGTAAAATAGCGCGATCTAACTCGATACCCATCAACTGTGCGAAACCACCAGCAGAGCGGGCAATTTGTGCACCCTTACCTGGTTCGAGTTCAATACAGTGAATGAAAGTTGCAGGAGCAATTAAGCGTAATGGCAACGAGAGACCAGGGGTGAGCTGCTCTTGTGGTTGGTTGGTGCTCACAACAGTGTCACCTACTTTTAGACCATCGGGTGCTAAAATGTAAGTGTGTGATTTGTCAGCATACTCGAGTAAGGCGAGGTGCGCAGTACGGTTTGGATCGTATTCAATACGTAAAACAGTCGCTGGTTGTTCTAAAACATCGCGACGGAAATCGATGGTACGATAAAGTTTTTTATGACCTCCGCCACGACGACGTGAAGTGATACGGCCGTAACAGTTACGACCACGGGCACGGTGATTGCTTTCGGTAAGCTGACGCTCAGGACGACCCTTGTGGAGACCGTCGGTCTTTACGCGAACCAAGAAACGTTGGCCGGGAGTAATAGGACGTGAAGAAATGATAGACATGGGAGACGGCTAATTAGGCGAGTGAGATAACGTCACCTTTTTTAAGGGTAACAATAGCGCGGCGAGAAGGAGTCTCGGTGTAGATGGAACCTCCACCTAAACGGCTGCGACGAACTTTTCCTTTGCGGATAAGAATGTTAACTTTGGTTACAGTCACCTTGAAGTTAGCTTCGATGGCAGCCTTCACTTGTACACGATCGGCACCAGGAAGAATTTCGAAAACATACTTATTGGCTTCGGCGAGGCCGGAAGCTTTTTCAGTGAGAATAGGGCGACTGATGATGTCGGAAGCGGGCTTCATAGTTTTTAGTTTTTGGTGCGTTCGAGCACTTTGGTTAAACCTTCGAGCGTAATCAGAACACGAGGTGTTTTGACTAAATCGAAAGCATTGAGATTAGAAGAGTTGGAGAAGATCGCGCGGTTAAGGTTGCGGCTCGCTTTAAGAACCGGCTCGGTCCAGCTGCTGTCGACAACGAGAAGACGTTTTCCTTCTGGGCTAACATTCTTAAGAACTTTAGCGAAGAGAGCGGTCTTAGGTTTAGCTAATTCGAATCGCTCGATGACGGCGAGGCCACCATCGGAAGCGAGATCGAAGAGTGCACGTTGTAAGGCAATCTTCTTAGCTTGAACGGTAATCGTCTTGGACCAATCGCGAGGGCGAGGACCAAAAACAATTCCACCTTTGTAAAGTTGAGGAGCGCGCTTGTCGCCGTGACGAGATCCGCCCGAACCTTTTTGTGGGAGCATCTTGACGCCCGAACCAGCGACTTCGCCGTAGTCCTTAGTCTTGGAGGTACCTTGACGTTTGTTCGCTTGGTAAGAAACGACAACCTGCTTCAAGAGAGCAACGCCTTTGTCGCCCTCGAAGGAAGGAATATCGAATTCTTTCTCAGTGAAAGATGAACCGTCGGATTTATAAACTTTGAGCTTCATATCAGCAAATAGTGGTTAGAGTTTTACTTGGATTTTTTGGCAGGACGGACGAGCACGAGCTCACCATTGGCACCAGGGAAACTTCCCTTGATGAGGAGGAGATTCTTCTCGGCGAGCACTTGCACGACGCGAAGGTTTTGGACAGTGCGACGCACTGAGCCCATGTGACCAGGCATACGCTTTCCTTTGAAAACGTGACCAGGGGTTTGACGCATACCGATCGAACCAATTCGGCGGTGCATCATGTGACCGTGCGAATCAGGCTGACCCGACATGTCGTGGCGCTTCATAACGCCTTGGAAACCACGGCCCTTGACGGTGCCGATAACGTCGACCATCTGACCAGCAGCGAATTTTTCGACGGTGAAGACATCACCGACTTTAACTTCCGCAGCAGCAGCGAGACGAATTTCCTGTAAATGATTGTGGGCGCTGACGCCGGCCTTTTTTAAGTGGCCGATTTCACCCGCAGAGAGACGACTCTCTTTGTTTGGACCGAAACCGATTTGCACGGCATGGTAGCCATCAGTTTCGACGGTCTTGACCTGGGTTACAGGACAAGGACCAGCTTGGACGACCGTAACAGGGACGAGGTTATTCTCCGCGTCATAGACCTGGGTCATTCCGATTTTTTTACCGAGTAGTTGGTGTTTCATTTTCTAAGAGGCAGGTGACTTCGTGAGAAGTCGTTTGGTCAGTGATGACCTGCTTTAGGCTTTGGATGTCCTTACGGAATCTTTGGTCCTGTTGGCCTGCGTTTGAGGGTTGAGATTGAAGGTTAAGGGTTAAGCGATGATGTTGATATTCACGCCGGAAGGCATGTTGAGTTTGCGCAACTCGTCGACAGTTTGGGAATTGGGTTCGATAATTTCGATGAGACGCTTGTGCGTACGGATTTCGAACTGATCCATGGATTTTTTATCAACGTGAGGTGAGCGATTCACAGTGAGACGCTCAACCGCGGTAGGTAAAGGGATGGGACCCGAAACACGGGCACCGGTACGCTTAGCAGTGTCGACAATCTCCGTGGCGGATTGATCCACCATGCGGTAATCGAAACCTTTAAGTTTGATACGAATTTTCATTATGCTGGCCATCGATAAGAATTTTTTAGGGGTTGGTAAATTAGGTTCGAGCAGGAGCGCGAGATGAAGTCTCGACGACTTGCTTTAAAATTGCGGCAGGAACTTGAGCAAAGTTGCTTGGTTCCATGGTGTAAGAGGCACGACCTTTGGAAAGTGAACGTACATCCGTCGCGTAACCAAACATTTCAGCGAGAGGAACGAGAGCGTTAATATTACAGAGACCGTTCTTCGTTTCCATGCCTTGGATTTGTCCGCGGCGGCGATTTAAGTCACCCATGATGTCACCTTGATATTCTTCAGGAGTGACAACTTCGACCTTCATGATCGGCTCAAGTAAAATGGGTTTCGCATCTTTCATCGCTTCCTTGAAAGCGAAGATACCAGCCATCTTGAAGGCCATTTCGTTCGAGTCGACTTCGTGGAAAGATCCGAAAACGATACGGGCTTTGAAATCGATTACGGGATAACCAGCAACGGTTCCGTTATTCGCAGCTTCGTTGATACCTTCGATGGTTGGCTTGATGTATTCTTTGGGAATAACACCGCCGACGATTTCGTTGATTACTTCCTGACCCTTACCCACGTTGGGCTCGAGTTTGATTTCGGCGTGACCGTATTGACCACGACCACCGGACTGACGAATAAATTTACCTACGCCTTCAGAATTAAGGGTAATGGTTTCGCGATAAGAAATCTGTGGCTTACCTGATTTAGCTTCGACTTTGAATTCGCGCTTCAAGCGATCGACGATGATTTCTAAGTGCAGCTCACCCATTCCGGAGATGAGGGTTTGGCCGGTTTCAGGATTCGATGAAACTTTAAAAGTAGGATCTTCTTTAGCTAAGCGCTGTAAACCAATCGAGAGACGTTCTTGGTCGCCTTTGGAATTTGGCTCGATGGACATCGAGATAACTGGATCTGCGAAAGTGGGGGGCTCGAGAACTAAATCGTCTTCGAGGGTGAGTGTATCACCAGTGATTACATCTTTTGGTCCGATAATCGCACAAATGTCGCCTGAGTAAGCGACGTCGATTTCTTCGCGATCCATCGCACGTAATAACACAATGCGCGAGATACGCTCATTGGAACGAGTGCGAGGATTATAAAGATTATCACCCTTCTTCAATTGTCCGCGATAAACGCGGTAGAAAACTAACTGGCCCACAAATGGGTCAGCCCAAAGTTTGAAACAGAGACCGGTAACTTTCTGACTGTCGTCAGCGTTGATTTTAATTTCGGTATCACCGTCATCCGTAAATGCACGTTGGCCGCCCATATCGATAGGGGAAGGCAAGAAGTCGACAACGCAGTCGAGCAACATTTGAACACCTTTGTTTTTGAAAGCAGAACCAGGAATAACTCCGATGAAATTCATCGAGAGAGTCGCCTTACGAATACCCGAACGAACTTCTTCCACGGTGATTTCTTGGCCTTCTAAATATTTACCGGCTAAAACGTCATCAAAGTCAGCTAAAGCTTCTAAGAGGCTATCGCGCCATTTCTTGGCTTCGTCTTTTTGTTTTTCAGGAATTTCGACTGTGTCGAACTTCATACCACGAGGATCGCTCTCGTCGTACATGTAAGCGACGTTCTTGATCAAATCGATCATGCCCTTAAAGTCTTCACCTTGGCCGATTGGAATAAAGAGAGGGTGAGCGTTACCTTTTAATTTTTGGCGAATGTCATCCACTGCACCAAAGAAATCAGCACCAGTGCGATCCATCTTGTTAACGAAAGCAACACGTGGAACGGAGTACTTGTTCATCTGACGCCAAACGGTTTCAGACTGAGGCTGAACACCAGCAACGGCGCAGAAGACGGCAACGGCGCCATCGAGAACACGGAGCGAGCGCTCCACTTCAGCAGTAAAGTCAACGTGACCAGGAGTATCGATGATGTTGATACGGTGATCGATATTAGCAAAAGGACCTTCTTTAGTTTTCCAACCAGCAGAAATTGCAGCCGCCGTGATGGTGATGCCACGCTCGCGCTCTTGTTCCATCCAGTCGGTCGTTGCAGTTCCATCATGAACCTCGCCCATCTTGTGCACGACACCCGTGTAGAAAAGAATACGCTCAGTGGTCGTCGTCTTTCCTGCGTCGATGTGCGCAGCAATACCGATATTACGCGTATGTTCTAATGGGAACTTACGGTTCGGAGAGTTGAGTTTGGAAAGAGTGGTGGACATGGGTCGTAACTTGGAGTTCGGCCTAGAAAGTTATATTTTGAGTAAAGATTACCAGCGGAGGTGAGCAAAGGCACGGTTCGCTTGTGCCATTTTGTGTGTTTCTTCGCGCTTCTTCACAACGTTGCCGGTATTGTTATAGGCATCGACGATTTCAGCAGCGAGTGCTTCAGGCATCGATGTACCTTTGCGACCAGCGGCAGACTGAACAACCCAGCGCAGCGCGATGCTGTTTTGGCGTTCATGGCTCACTTCGACCGGAACCTGATAAGTAGCACCACCGACGCGGCGGCTTTTTACTTCCAGCTTAGGACGGCAATTTTCAAGGGCACCCAAGAGTAATTCTACTGGGTTACCTTTCACTAATTTCTCAGAAACTTTTTCGATCGCACCATAGACAATACTTTGGGCGATAGATTTCTTACCAGACTTCATAACGATGTTGATGAGCTGGCTAACCAAAGTGCTGCCGTAGCGAGCGTCTGGAAGGTGAATGCGTTTAACTGCTTTACGACGACGTGACATGAGTAAGGGAGATTCTAAAGTTTATGAATTAGGCTTTCTTTTCCTTCGGACGCTTAACGCCATATTTGGAACGTGAGCGACGACGCTTCTCCACTCCCGAACAATCGAGAGGTCCGCGAACGATGTGATAACGAACACCAGGAAGATCTTTAACACGACCACCGCGTACTAAGACAACGGAGTGTTCTTGGAGCTTATGACCTTCGTCAGGAATGTAAGTAATGACTTCTTGTCCATTCGTCAGACGAACCTTGGCGACTTTGCGTTGCGCAGAATTTGGTTTCTTCGGAGTACGAATCATCACCTGGACACAAACGCCACGACGGAAGGGCGAGTTGTTCAAGGCGGGTGACTTGGACTTGGCCTTCGGTTGGAGGCGAGGTTTACGGACGAGCTGGTTGATGGTAGGCATGGACCTAGGAAATTAGGGAAAAGAGGGTTGAGGCATAGAAGTCCAACACCCTCCTGCAAGCGGAAAGTGCTACGATTTAAAGATTTCTTCACTTCGGCCTAATTATTGGGCATTGGGACCAATTTTTTAGAGAGACAAATCCCCTTCGATTAGCAAGGATGAGGCCCCTAGCATGTTTCGCCCCCTCGCCACTCTTGTAATAGCCATTTTTACCCTTTGTTCACAGGGTTTTGCCGCTAACTCCGAACCCGGAAAACAGGCCCCAATTAGCGCCCAAACACCCCCCTCCATACTCCCTTCGAATACGGAAAAAGCCGCTAAATTGGCTCAAAAGAGCTCGAAAGAACAGGCCGATGCCGAATTGATCCTTCTCTCCGGCCTGCCCCTCACCAAAGGCGTCGAGGCGACCCAATCCTACGTCCGCATCTCTATAATTAAATCCGACCTAATACAGGATTCGACCCTTAAACAATGGGTCAGACTCGCTTTATCGAAGATTGCGGATCAGCCCGAAAGTGCCGCCGCCATACGCGAAGAACACCTCATCAGAGTGGGCGACTACTACCTGACTCAAGCCCTCGAAGCACAAAAATTAAATAAGATTCCCGAGGCCTATAAAACCGCCCAAATAGCGGTCCGCATTAGCCCGGGTAACACCAAGGCTAAGTTATTGTTAGCCAATATTTTACATAATAACTATGATAGGACCGATGATGCCGTTCAGACGCTCCGTCGCGGCCTAGATTATCTTAATATTACGGACACTTTAGGCAGGGACTATCTGGACCGCTACTTCCAACTTCTTCAGCTATTAGAAAGGGACGACGAAGTAATCGAGCAAGGTCTCCTCATGCTAAGGAACGGAAAAGATCTTCCTCAATCAACCCGCCAAACTATTTCTTTAGCCGCCGCCACTTCACTTTATTGGGTCGGGCGCTACGCCGAGTCGGTTAACATTATAAATATAAATGCACTCGATGAAGACGCCCGCGGATTACTTTTAAAAGCGCGCGCACTGTTTGACGGAGGAAAAACTACTGAGGCCATCAGTTATTTAGAATCTAAAACCTCACAATTTTCCGGTAACGCCAAAGATGCTATCTATGCTCAACTCGCGCGCTTTCATTTGTTAATGGGGAAACCTAAAATTGCACTCACCGTCACCAACGAGCGAATTAGCTTAGATGAAAAAGCACCCTTCCCTCATTTACAAAAATTATTAATTCTCGATCGTCTCGGACTGAAAGACGACTACGAGAAAGAACTTCAACTCATCGCAGAAAAGTTTTCCGGAAATTCAGCTGTGATGCTCGCGCTTGCTAATTTCGCCGCCGAGCGCGGCTATGAAGGCCTGACTTCAACCTTAGCCAACGTCGCCAGCAATCGGGGCTTCGAACGCGCTACCTTCGTCGCACTGCATCTAGAATCTTTAATTAATAGCGGTTACCCCGATGAAGCGATTGCTCAATACAAACAGGTTAATTCTGCCGAAAAAGGTTTCTTCACTTCTAATCAATCGATCATCCAAGCACTCCTCGGCGTAGCTTATCATGCCCGTCCGAAAAAAGATGAGGTCGCCGCGAAGAGTGATCGAAACATCGGCGATCGTTATCTCACGGAATTTCTTAAAACGCCCAACCTGAGTCCCGAAGCCTACCGCTCCGTGGGTCGCCAATTAAAAGCTGCCCGCGCGACGGATGCCGCAGTTCGAGTTTTAGAAGTAGGAGTTAAGCTCCATCCCAAGTATTCCCAACTGAAGGCTGATTATATTGGTGCCCGCATTCTCGCTGGTGCCGTCGATGCTTACGGAACGAGAAAATCGGTAGCGGATGAATTAGAAGAATTATTAAAAATGCGCCGACCCTCACCACTCATCTGGCACGAAGCGCTTTCGTGGTTACGCTCCGAAGCAAAACTTTCTAAAGAGCAGGCCAAGCGTCTCGAAAATTCCATCGCTCCCCTGTCTCGCCCTAATTTGGATATGCAGGCCCTCTCGGGACGCTAGAGCATGCCCAACCTTCAAGAAAAACGGGCGGCCCTCATCGCCGAACTAGAACCATTCGCCGATCATCACGAACGTTTCCAATATGTCATCGACCGCGCCAAGTCAGTGCCCGGTCTCCCGTCTAATTTAAAACTCGATGTTTTCTTAATCGAAGGATGTACCTCAAATCTTTGGCTCATCCCCACCGTTAAAAATGGCCAATGTCATTTTCAGTGTGATGCAGACTCGTTAATCACGAAGGGTATCGCTTCATTAGTTTGCGAATTCTACGAAGGGGCCTCCCTGCAGGAGGTAGCAGAAACCGATGCCGACTTCTTAGCTGAAGTGGGCATCACCCAACATCTTTCTCCAAATCGACGCAACGGATTGACAAATTTAGTATCAAAAATTCGAAATTTTGCAAAAGCTGCATTATCTAAATCATAATCACTATGAAAGATTCACCGGCTTCGCATCCTAATCCGTATTTAAAGTGGCTCTGCTTAATGGCACTCGGATGGGCGGTACTCGTTCTTCAAGCAGGTGGCTTTACCACCAGCATCCGCGCAGGCATGGCCTTTCTCGATTGGCCACTTTCCAACGGCTCACTCAACCCTCCAGGCTGGCTCACAGAAATAGATAAATTTGCCGAACACTCCCATCGTTTAGCCGCAACGGGATTAGGTTTATTTTGCATCGCCATCGCCTGGGCTCACGCTCGCTGGGAGAAGCGCCCACTCATTCGCAAATCCTCCTATTTACTTTTAGGATTAATTATTCTCCAAGGTTTGCTCGGTGGATTACGGGTGTTGCTCGACCAATTAAATATTGGCGGCGATGAAAATATTAAAGCGATCAGCTTCGCTATAGGTCACGCCGTCAATGCCCAACTCACGATTGCCGTCTTAGCCACTATCGCGATGAGTCACACGAAGTTGTGGCAAAATACCCCTAACGAATCTACCCGTTTTGAAATAATCAGCGGGCGAATAAGTTTAGTTCTGGTATTAAGTGTCATTCTGATGGGCGCGGTCATGCGCCAAAATCATTTCACTCTCTGGGCAACTCAACCCACGGCTTACGAACTTTTTGTTCCCAACGGAACTGGATTACCCCAAGCGATAAACATTTTACACCGGAGCGGAGCACTCATCGCTAGTATCTTCGTTATCTTGTTTGCTTTTTCTGGACAGCGCCCGGCCTACCGCTGGGTTTCACTTTTAATTCTTTTAATCCTACAAATTATTCTTGGGATTATCAGTATACAATTACCTTTAAATCCTCACGTTCGGACGGTTCACCTTGTAGTTGGGGCAGCCCTGTTCTCCACTCTCTGTGCCCAAGTCGCTCTGACGCATCGACGGAATTAACTTTAACCTTTGATTAAAATCGCCACCACCACCGTATGAGCTCCAAAGCTGGATCAATCCCCGCCGCCTATTGGGAGCTAACTAAGCCGCGTTTATCTTTTCTTTCAGTACTCACCGCCCTCACTGGATATTTCTGCAGTAATCCTCATCCGCAAGGAGGCGTTGATCCTAAAGCGCTCGTATCTCTCGCACTCGGTACAGCCCTCGCCGCAGGTGGTTGCGGTGCTTTAAATATGTGGATGGAGCGACAGGCCGATAGCCAAATGGATCGCACCAAGTTTCGTCCCTTACCCAGTGGCTTAATTCAACCACTGCATGCACTTATTTTTGGAATATTTTTAAGCGGTGTCGGGGTTGGATTAGTTTGGAATGGCGCCAACACCTTAGCCGGACTGCTCACCCTCGCCACAGTTATCTCCTACTTACTCTTTTATACACCGCTTAAAACAAAAACAACTTGGTGCACTCTCGTAGGTTCACTCCCAGGTGCGATTCCGCCCATCATCGGCACTGCCACAAAATTAGGAACGATCGACACGATGGGCTGGTTGCTTTTTGCCCTACTCTTTTTTTGGCAAGTTCCTCACTTCATGTCTCTCGCCGTGATGTGTCGTAGTGATTATGAACGCGGAGGTTTCAAAATTGCTACCGTAGCCGATCCCTCAGGACGCACCGCCGCACTCTGGTCAATTTCATTCATGGTCCCGTTGCTCTTTGTGGTCAGCGCCATCGCTCAACTATTTTTCATCGCCGATCCGTCTAAAGGATGGATGAGTCCATTTATTTGGGTGTCCCTCATAGCGAGTATTATATTTTTCAAACTGAGTTTAGATTTCATGTTACCCCAACGCCGGAACGAAGTCGCTAAACCCTTCTTCCTCGCCTCCATTCTTTATCTCCCAGTCATTTTACTCACCCTCACTCTTAATCGATTGTTTTAAATGATGAAGCCGCAGGAAGTTAAAGTCCGTCTGCGCGAGGAATTAAAAAATTTACGTGAGTCGCTCAGTCCAGCCCAGCGAGAAACTGCGGCCAAGGCTGCCGAAACTAAAATTCTTCAGCTGCCCGAGTGGCAAACAGCCCAGACCGTTTGCCTCTATGCGTCGTTCAAAGGTGAATTACCAACCACCCAACTTTTGAAAAGTTTGTTGAGTTCAGAAAAGCGATGCGTTCTACCCAAAGTTAATGCCCACGGACTCCCGGAACTTTATCTCGTTAAAACTTTTGCAGATTTAGAACTATCATCACTTGAAATTCCTGAGCCCAAAGAAAATTGCCCGCTCATCAATCCTGCCCAAATCGATTTTTTTCTCGTTCCAGGAATTGGGTTCGACCGCCAAGGAAATCGTCTGGGCCACGGCTCAGGGTTTTACGATTGCCTACTCGCCCAAGCTAGCCCAACGGCATTTCTTCTTGGGTATGGTTACGATTTTCAGGTGGTAAATGCTATTCCCCACGAAGCACACGACATCCCAGTGCATGCGGTGGCTACGCCCAGTCAGATAATTAATATAAAACCTGCATAGTCGGTTTGCTAAAAAAGAGTAATTAGGTCCGTTGAGCGGTCCGATGACCACCAGTCGCCCTAACGCTATCCGACTCCGCGGAGTTCGCCAAAATAATCTGAAGGGCTTTGATATAGATATTCCGATTGGAAAGTTGGTTGTCGTCACTGGCCTAAGCGGCGCGGGCAAGTCCTCACTCGTCTTTGATACGCTCCACGCCGAAGGACAACGTCGCTACGTGGAAACTTTCAGCCCTTACGTCCGACAATTTTTAGAACTTTTACCTGCACCAGCACTCGACTCCGCCGAAAACATCCGCCCTTCGGTCGCCATCAAACAAGGCAACACCGTTCGCACCTCACGCTCCAATGTTGGAACGATGACCGAACTTTGTGATTGGTTTAAGGTTTGGTTCGCTCATCGCGCACAACTCATCGACCCAGCGAGCGGTGAACCAATCACCCCGCAAGGACCCGATACCGCCTGGGAAATCTGTCTTAAAAAATATCGCGATAAGTCCGTGGTCATTACCTTCGCCTTACAAAAACCGGAAGGACTGACCTGGGGGGCGATTGCCGATGAATTTATGCGGGCGGGTTTTTCCCGAGCGTATATTAAAAATAAGAGGATTAGTTTGGAAGATGATAAAATTCCTGAAAGCGAATCTGAAATTCTACTCGTGCAGGATCGAATTAAAATTGAGCCAGCTGCAAACTCTCGCTTTCACGAAGCTACTTTAAGCGCCTTCCGACTCGGGGGCGGGAGAATGCGACTAATCAATGAAGATGGATCTGAGATTGCCCGATTCAGTGAAGTGTTAGAATCACCTGTTAACGGCAAAAAATTCAGAGCCGCAACCCCTGCTCTCTTCTCATTTAACTCACCGATTGGTGCCTGTGCTTGTTGTCGTGGATTCGGAAGAGTTATCGGACTTGATTGGAAAAAAATTATACCTCGCAATGAAGCTACTTTAGCCGAAGGCGCCATCGCCCCATTTCAAGGAGCAGTCTATGGAGAGAGTCAGAAAGATCTACAACGGGCGTGTAAAAAGAAAAATATCCCGATGGATGTCCCTTGGAATCAATTGTCGGCAGGCCACCGAAAGTTCATCGAGGACGGCGATCCCACTTACGAATCGGGTGAATGGGAAACAAAGTGGTATGGCGTAAGAGGTTTTTTCCGCTGGCTAGAGTCGAGCACTTACAAAATGCACGTGCGCATGTATCTCTCGCGCTGGCGTGCCTACGAAGAATGTCCACAGTGCCACGGAAAAAGATTTTGCGAGGAATCCTTATTCTGGAAATGGGAAAATAAAACTTTGGCTGATCTCTACGCTATTCCCGTTAAAGAACTCAAAAAACTATTACTGCCCCACGCGCCGAAAAATTCTCGTCATCCAGCCAACCACGCCCTCGAGGCTATTTTAGCACGGCTGGGTTACCTAGAAGCCGTCGGCTTAAATTACCTTACACTCGACCGGTTATCCCGAACGCTTTCTGGTGGTGAAATTCAACGGGTTAATCTGACCTCATGTCTCGGGGCCTGTTTAGCTGATACTATTTTCGTACTCGATGAACCGAGTGTAGGTATGCATGCCCGTGATCTTTCTAAGATGGTAACCATTTTGAGAAGTCTGGTCGACCAAGGTAATACGGTGGTGGTGGTGGAGCACGATGAATCAGTCATGCGCGCGGCCGACTGGTTAATCGAAATAGGCCCTCAACCAGGTGCGCTAGGTGGTTATTGTTTATATCAGGGTAAACCCGATGGGATTTTAAAAATCAAAGAATCAGCCACCGGCGCATGGCTCTCCGGTAAACGAAAAATAGAGCCCCGTAAAATTAGACCCGTTACTAATACAACACCCCGACTGCGTATTGAAAATATTAGCATAAATAATTTAAATGGTTTTTCGAGTACGATGCCGCTTGGTCGACTCGTCGGACTCTGTGGCGTATCGGGATCAGGAAAATCAACCTTACTTCACCAAGTCATCGGACGAGGAAATTTAGACGAAGAAGATGCAAGCAACCCGTTGAATGGAAAATTAGTTTTTGATGTGGACCCAGCAGAGGTCGCTGTCATCGACCAGTCCCCCGCAACACGCACCCCTCGATCCAATCCCGCTCTCTATGTTGGCGCATGGGATGCGATCAGAAATTTACTCGGTAATTCCGATGCAGCGAAAGTCGCTGGGCTGACCCCTTCACATTTTTCATTCAATGCAGGGGAAGGTCGCTGCGAGCGCTGCGGAGGTGCCGGCTGGGAAACAGTCGAAATGCAATTCGTCTCCGACGTCGCCCTACCTTGCCCATCTTGTAATGGTAAACGCTTCCGCGATGAGATCTTAGCTTTCAAATTCGACGGTAAATCCGTGGCTGATTTATTGGCGATGTCGGTCACTGAAGCTCGCACTTTTCTCGGAGGGCGAACTCCTGCCAGTAATCAACTCAGTGTATTGGAAGAAGTTGGTCTCGGTTACCTTTCCATGGGACAACCTTTGACCACACTATCAGGTGGCGAGGCTCAACGCTTAAAATTAGTGCGCTATTTATCGCGACTTGATCCGCAAAAAACTGGCTCACTTTTACTTCTAGACGAACCTACCACCGGATTACACCGCGAAGATGTTTCAAAATTAATTAAACTCCTCCAACGACTCACCGATGCGGGTCACTCACTCATCGTCGTGGAACACCATCTCGATGTTTTGAAGTCTTGTGATTGGCTAATCGAAATGGGTCCTGAGGCAGGACCGCAAGGTGGAAAACTCATTGCCGAAGGAACTCCTGAAGTAGTCGCTCAAGGAAAAACAACCACGGGTAAATTTCTCGCCCAAGAAGACAAAGCTTTTGAAACTAAAACAAATTACGTGAGCCAGCCGCGGCCTACGGCAATCACTCTCACGGGTGCTCGCGAACATAATCTTAAAAATATTTCTGTAAAAATTCCGCACGGCTCCCTCTCGGTGATGACCGGTGTCTCGGGATCAGGAAAGTCGACCCTCGCGTTTGATATTTTATTCGCAGAAGGACAACGACGCTTCTTGGAATGCGTTTCGGCTTACGCCCGTCAGTTCGTTGAACAACTACCGAAGCCCGATATCGATTCACTCTCCGGTTTACCGCCGACCGTAGCGATTGAACAACGCGTCACCCGTGGCTCAGCCAAATCAACGGTCGCTACCGTCACTGAAGTTGCCCAGTACCTACGCGTGCTCTTTGCCCGAGCTGGGATTTTACACAGTCCTACCACGGGTGAGCCTCTGACTGAAATGACGGAAGATGCGGTGGTAAGAATTATATCTAAAAATATTAAAAACCTGAAGCGGGGTAAAGTTTTCTTAGGCGCACCGCTTGTGCGTTCACGTAAAGGCCATCACCGCCCACTTGCGGAATGGGCAGAAGCGCATAGCTACACCCATTTACGATGTGATAATCAAATCATGCCGGTCGATGGCTTTGGTGGACTCGATCGATACCGCGAACACGACGTCGATGTAATCCTCGCGACCATCAATCATGACGGCATAATTTCTCACCCGGATGAAACTGAAGAAGACGGTGACGTCGCATTAAGAAATTTAATTCGGAAAGCGTTGGCTACCGGTAAGGGCGCCTGTCTTTTAATTAATGACCAAGGGAAACAACTCCTTTATCTTTCAACTTCGAGAAGTGACCCCGCTACTGGTGAATCATTCCCCGAAGTAGACCCCAAGCACTTGTCCTGGAACTCACCTCGCGGATGGTGTCCCACCTGTCGTGGTCACGGATTAGAAGTCACTCAGTTCTCGGCAGATGAAGAAGAGACGCTGAATGAAAATGCTCTCGGTGATCGCGTGAGTGACAGCGTTTGTCCCGATTGCCAAGGCCAGCGACTTGGCCCCATCGGTCGAGCGGTCAAACTCTTCGGATCGCAGGAACAAAAACTTTCGCTGCCGGAACTTCTCAAGCTACAACCCGACGACGCTTTAAAATTCCTGAAAAGTTTACAGTGCGAACCTCGAGAGAGAGCCATCGTACAAGCCCTGCTTCCTGAAATCTCTGCACGATTAAAATTCTTAAGTTCCGTAGGTCTGGGTTATCTTTCACTGGATCGTGGCGCAGATACGCTCTCGGGGGGAGAGTCTCAACGTATTCGCCTGGCGGCCCAACTCGGGTCGACCCTTTCCGGTGCGCTCTATATATTAGACGAGCCCAGCATAGGACTTCACCCACGGGACAATGATCGACTCATCGAGTCGCTCAAAGAATTAAGAAACCGGGGAAACACCGTACTCGTGGTTGAACACGATGAAGATACGATGCGAGCAGCGGACAATATTATTGATATGGGCCCGGGCGCAGGAGTGCACGGCGGACAAATCATCGCTGAAGGAACTGCTGCCGTACTGGAAGCGAATAACAAATCGATTACTGGGCAGTCGCTCAAAACCTCTATTCCCCACCCGCTCCGTGGGAGCCGTCGACCGGTCGCTGAAAAAAATAATACACTTGAGTGGGTGAAACTAAAAAATGCCTGCCTGCGAAACCTCAAAGGGTTTGATGTAAAATTCCCTACTGGAAGACTTTCCGTAGTCTGCGGAGTCTCCGGTGCGGGTAAAAGTACTTTAATGACTGACCTCATTGCCCCCGCGGCTGGTTGGGCGATTTCCAAAAAGAAAGACGGGATAACCGGCAAAGAGGCTCTCGCATTAATTTCTAATCAGGGAGAAATTTCTTTCCAGTCGATCACGGGATTAAAATCCTTTCGTCAGTTAGTCATCGTCGACCAAGAACCCATTGGCAAAACTCCACGATCCACACCCGCGACCTATATTGGAGCGTGGGATATTATTCGTGAGCGACTCGCGGCACTTCCGGAAGCTTCTATTCGCGGACATAATGCCAGTTTCTTTTCTTTCAATACATCGGGGGGGCGCTGCGAGGCTTGCTCGGGAGCTGGACGAATTAAACTAGAAATGAGTTTCTTGCCCGATACTTATGTGCCCTGCGAAGAATGTGGCAGTCAGCGTTATGGCAATGCCGCACGGGCGATTCGCTGGAATGGAAAATCTGCGGGTGAATTACTAAACATGACATTCGAAGAGGGTGCGGAATTTTTCTCTTTCGATGTAAAATTGAGGGACCTCTGCGCGTTGATGACGAAAACGGGCTTAGGTTACTTAACACTAGGTCAAAGCAGTCCGACACTTTCAGGCGGTGAGGCGCAAAGATTAAAGCTAGTAAGCGAATTAGCTAAGGGCTTACCCACTTTCAGAGAAAGAGCCCGCGGACAAATTCGTCCCAACTTATACTTATTAGAAGAACCCACCATTGGACTCCACCAGTCTGATTGTAAAAAACTGATCGAGCTACTGCACGCCTTGGTCGACCAAGGACACACAGTCATTGTGATTGAGCATCACCCCGATGTGATTGCCGAAGCTGACTGGGTGGTAGAAATTGGACCTGAAGGAGGGCAGAACGGCGGACAACTCCTCCATGCAGGAGACCCCGAAGCACTCGCAAAACGTAAAGATTCACCGACCGCACCCGCATTAGCTGCCACTTTAAAAAGAGGTAAGATAAAATAAATTGGCTTAAAGTCTTTAAATAGGTGAAATGATTTAAGGTTCATGAGTACCCATCGCGTCATACTCCTCGGGGTAAATATCGATCACGCTGCGACGCTACGCCAAGCTCGCTATCGTGGGGTGCATCAATCCATTCATGCTGAGCCGAGCCCGGTAGCCTTCGCCCGTGAATCACTTCTCGCAGGAGCGGATGGCATCACTGTACACCTGCGTGAAGATCGTCGGCATATTCAAGAGGAAGACGTCTACGCCATCGCACAACTTCCTGGTGTACGTTTAAATTTAGAAATGGCGTGTACTGCTGAAATGGTCGCCTTCGCTAAAAAACTTAAACCCGCTGCTGTCTGTCTGGTTCCTGAATCCCGTGAAGAAGTTACCACCGAAGGCGGCTTAGATGTACTTAAACAAATGCAGCGAGTAAAAGAAACCGTACAGGCACTGAAATCGGCTGGCTGTGAGGTATCACTTTTTATTGAAGCGGATGCTAAACAGATTGAAGCTGCACATTCAACCGGGGCCCCCGTGGTCGAACTACACACGGGTGCCTTTGCTAATGCTTGGAAAACTCCGGCTGCGGATAAAGAATTTGAGCGACTTCGACTCGGGTGCGAAAAAGCAAAGCAACTCGGGTTGATTGTGAACGCGGGACATGGAATTAATTACGATAACATTAAAAAGATTATCACCCTACCCCACCTACACGAACTCAACATCGGCCACACCATTGTCTCACGTGCGTTAATGGTTGGCGTTCGTCCCGCCGTGGCCGAAATGAAGGCCCTCATTTCATGAACCTTGATGGCGGAAATGTTATCGGCGTCGGGGTCGACCTCACTGAAATTCCACGTATTCGCGCGGCTCATCAAAAACACGGACAAAGTTTTTTGGATAAAATCTTCACCGCCGAAGAACAATCATTCTGTCTAGCTAAAGCGGATCCCTACCCATCACTGGCCGCAAGATTTGCCGCCAAAGAAGCGGTAAGCAAGGCCCTCGGCACCGGCTTCAATGAAAAGTTTTTGCTAACGAGTTGTAGCATTAAAACGGGGAGTGAGGGCGAGCCGATTGTTGTTCTTGATGAAAAAGCTAAAACGCTAGTTAACGAAAAAGGTGCCACTCGCGTGTTGGTTTCATTAACGCACACTGATCAACTCGCCGAAGCCTTTGCAGTATTAGTAAAATAAAATGTTATCCGCTCATCGTCTTCCTGTTTTATCCTGCGCTGAGTCCGCAGCACTCGAGGCAGCATATTTAAAACAAAATCCAGGTTCAGACTGGAAGTTGATGCAACGTGCCGCAGAGGAATTAGCCTTCGAGAGTCTTATCTTTTTAAATCGTACACCCAAAAAAATATTAGTCCTTGTTGGCTCAGGAAATAACGGAGCCGATGCCCTATTGGCGGCGGTTTTAGCATCAGACAGCAAAACTAAAATCTTCGCCGTCTTCACGTCTAAAGTCGCGACGACGACTTTAGCTAAAAAAGTATGGCGACTCACCAGCAAAAAAGTCACCAAAGTAGGACTCAATAAATTAAGCGGTCTCCATAAAATAAATTACTGTGTGATTTTTGATGGATTACTGGGCCAAGGATTTAAGGCTCCGCTTCGGCCTGACATGAAGAAAGTTATTTTAGCGTCACATGCTTTAAAAGGATTACGCATTGCTGTCGATTTACCTAGCGGAATGGGCGACGACTCCAAAGGTCCAACCTTCAACGCCGACCTCACGATTTCTATTGGCTGTTTAAAACGCCCGCTGCTGGAATCTAAAAATAGCCGGCACGTCGGACGCATTCGCGTTATCGATATTGGCCTGCCCCTCGGGGTGGGTACAGATAGTTGTAGCACTTTATCGGCTCTAGGTCCGATTAAAAAACCGAGAAGCTCAAATACTGAGAAGAGACAACAAGGGAGAATTTTAATTGTAGGTGGATCTCAATCGATGCCCGGAGCGGTCATCATGAATACTGCAGCAGCCCTGCAAGCAGGCGGGGGCCTCGTCACTACCTGTCTCCCCCATTCCATCCGAGCACGGGCCGCAGTTGCGTACCCTGAAGCTATGTGGAATGGCCTATCGACAAATGCCGCAGGTGTGATTCTTCCTCCAAAAAATCTCTCCAAGCTATTAAAACTGAAGGATGCTCTCTTGATTGGTTCAGGTATGAGTGAGAAAGCGTCAGTCACGATTAAGAAATTTATTAAAAGTTTTAAAGGTGACCTTATTCTGGATGCAGATGCGTTACGCCCTGAGATAATTAAAAATATTTCGGCAGGGAAAAATTACGTGATGCTTCCTCACGCCGGAGAGTTTTTGAGACTCAGCGGAAAGAAAATGTCAGCGGAGAACGGTCTGGCTTTCGCCCGTAAAACAAAATCCGTGGTAGTTTTAAAAGGGCCGATGACGATGATTACCGACGGCACTCATTTAATATATGTACCATTCGGCGGACCCATTTTAGCACGTGGCGGCTCGGGAGACTGTCTTGCCGGCATGATTACCGCAGTGGTGGCCCGACGTCGCACTTTAAAACTTTCTCTCTTAGGGGCAGTAGAATGTGGTGTCGTCTGGCATGCCCGCGCAGCCGATCTCTTGCGCCAGGACGAAGGCGAAGAAGCGGTGAGAACTACTCAGATACTGTCTGAGCTCTCCAAGGCATTGAAGTAATCTTCGGGTGAGTTTGGGTCGAGAGGTGCCTCCCCTCCCTCAAGATTTTCGAACGCAGTGCTTACTCTTAAATGGCTTATCTCAAGTGGGCCCAGTCACCGTCCGACGCTTGAGAGAAAACTTTGGCAATGACTTATACGCTGCTTTATCAGCCCCTCCTAGTGAACTGCGAAAAGTTAAGGGACTGACCGAGCCAACGATTCAGTCACTCCTTGAAAAGGATTTCGATTGGGTAAGAGAGTTAAGCGAAATCGAAAAACAGGGTTTTAAAATCATCGACGAAACATCGGTCGATTGGCCACAGTCGCTTCAACAACTATGGGACCCTCCACTCGTCCTCTACGTGGATGGTCATGCTTTACCCAATGAAAAATCGGTTGCGATTATTGGATCAAGACACTGTTCACCCTACGGAACTTATTTGGCACATCACTTCGCTCAGGAATTAGCAAAACTCGGATGGTGGATTGTGAGTGGGATGGCGCGAGGGATTGATTATGCTGCGCACGAAGGTGCTCTAAGCGTCGATGGAAAAACGGCGGCTATCTTGGGGCACGGAATTAATCTTACTTATCCTCCAGAAGCAGTTTCACTCCGCAGAAAAATTGGTGAGAGTGGGTGTATTATTTCGGAGTTTCCCCTGGGACGGCCTGCGGATCGCCAAAGCTTTCCACAGCGCAATCGCCTTGTGGCGGGACTCGTTAAGGCCGTCATTATTATCGAAACTGATATGAATGGGGGTAGTATGATTACGGCACGCTTTGCGGGAGATTTAGGTAAAACACTCTTGGCGGTGCCTGGGCGAATCGACAGCCCCACCAGTCGAGGCTGCCATCATTTAATACGCGAAGGAGCAACGTTGGTGAGTTCGCTTGATGATATCTTATCAGAAATTGGAGAACAGCGCGGACAGTTACAAATTCCTTTTGAACAAATGGACCCCGCGGATAGTCATTGGCTTAAACATTTTAAAGGAGGAACCATTCATGATGCCGAATCACTTTCGGTGGCAGCCAATTGTTTACTCGCGGATGCCGCTAGTGCACTCACTCTTTTAGAGATACAAGGTAAACTTAACCGTCGCAGTGATGGACGCCACGAAAGGTAATCATTTAAGATAAGCCTTATAGCCATCCGCTAAATCAACCGTTGTAGTTACTTTTGAACCTGCCAGCCAATCCAGCACTGCCTTGGGTTTAGCTAAAAAATCTCTTACGAAATTATAATACGCCATGGGCTCGCGTCCAAAGTCAGCACTATAAGCTAAAGCCTTATTAGGGGTGGTTGAAATTCTATCCGTAAGCCAAAGTGCACGGTCACAATGCCAACTTTGCGAAACGAAAATAATTTTGTCTTCAGGAAAAACAACGAGGGCGCGTTTCACTGAGTCGAGCGTTCTCCAGCCATAGGGGTCTAAAACAATCGGGGTGGTGACACCTGCGCTGCGAAGTCGATCAGCCATCACGCGCGCTTGAGAATTTAAACCGGAGGTTACGACTAATTTAATTTTTCCGGTCCGACAAAGTTCTGCCGCGGCCTCAATTCTTAATCTAAAACACTCACTCGGTTTTCCTGTCTTCTCATCGCGCTCATTCAGACCCAGTAAAACCAGGACGGCACCTTGAGGAATTTTTTGTGGAGTAGCTCTGAAATCACGACCCCAACCGGCCGACCAAAGCCACAGGTTAGAAAAAATGAAAAATACCGACAGCAGTCCAGAGACCCAGAGGATCGTCCTTCTAAGTATCGGGGTCATAGGAAGACATTAACCCAGAATTTTGCCTGTAAAAGGGTAAAATTACCTAACTCTGCTTAAATTTAAGCAGAATCGGTTGCCAATAGTGGGTTTAGTGGCATTATGAACCCAAGTGTATTTCTGGCACACTTTCTGCCTACTTTTACTCAATGAGTGCTACAACTAACAGTGCCAAAGTTCTGATTATCGATGACGACAAGGACCTTCGCTATTCCCTTAGACGTGCCTTGGCTGGGCAGGGTCACAATGTTTTAGAAGCCGACAGTGGTGAATCAGGAGTCGCTTTAGCAAAACGCGAACAGCCTGATGTGATTCTCTTAGACAATCGCATGAGCGGAATTTCTGGAATCGAAACCTTGCAGATGCTTCGTGGCGCCCAACCTCAAGCGATGGTGATTTTAATGACGGCGTTTGGAACAACCCAGACCGCCATCGAGGCGATGAAGTTTGGTGCTTACGACTACGTGATGAAACCTTTCGACCAAGCAAAACTCATTGCACTGGTTGATCGAGCACTCAGCGCCCGTCGCGATTTAAGTTCTGTAACCAAAGCCGGACGTTCCTTAGTGAATCCCGCCGACTACAAAGAAGGTCTCGTAGGAAGCTCCGAGCCAATGCAGGAGGTACTTAAATCGATTGGCCAAGTCGCCGCAAGCGATGCCACAGTATTAATCACCGGAGAAAGTGGTACTGGAAAAGAATTAGTCGCACGTTGCATTGCCCAACACTCACTGCGTGCGAAAGGGCCGTTCATCGCAGTGAATTGTGCGGCGATTCCAGAAAACTTAATTGAGTCGGAATTATTCGGACACGAAAAAGGCGCCTTCACTGGGGCGGCCAATCAAAAGCCTGGAAAATTTGAACTCTGTGATGGAGGAACAATTTTCCTCGATGAAATCGGAGACATGTCACTCCCCACCCAAACCAAAGTTTTACGCGCCATTCAAGATGGCGAAATTCAACGCGTCGGCGGAACCACGACTTTAAAAGTCAGCGTCCGCTTGGTCGCAGCGACCAATAAAGACCTCGAAGCGATGGTTGCGGCCCGTCAATTCCGCGAAGATCTTTTCTACCGTCTCAATGTTTTCCGTATTCGCTTGCCCGCGCTGCGCGACAGAAAAGATGACATTCCATTACTGGTAGATTACATGCTGCAACGCCAAGCTGCTGCACGTAAAGGCAAACCCAAGCGCCTATCCAATGAGGCCTTAGAAAAACTCGTTTCTCATGACTGGCCAGGCAATGTACGCGAACTCGAAAATGTAATTCAGCGAGCGAATGTGATAGCAAAAGGTGAAACCATCCTGGCTAAGGACCTACCTCAAGAGGTGACCAATCCGCGCCGTTCGGCACCGAAGACAACATCCTCAACAAGTACCGCGACCCCTGTCGCAGTCTTGCAACCCGAAGCAATTGCGGTCGTAGCAGCTCCATCGTCGCAGTCACTATACGATGCCATCTATAAACAAAATCGGGTGGATGATGGTAGAAATATTTTAAATACGATTGAAATTGAACTCATTAAGCGAGCGATGGAAGAAACCCGGGGTAACCAACTCCGTTCTTCTATCATTCTGGGTATCAATCGATCGACTTTGAAAAAGCGCCTCCTTGAAATGCAAGAGGCTGGCATCAAGTTCTTCACCTAAAAGGTTTTACTCGATAAGTTTTCTGGCATTAATGAAGACCATGCGCCCCACCGTATGGATTTCTTTGATCCTTTCTATCCTTGTCACTGGTTGCTCCACGGCGAACAACGGTGGACTTAATGTAAAATCGTTTAACGACCGTGGCGTGATGATGTATGCTGACGTCACCCATGGCAAAGCCCCTTACGCTAAAGATCCTTCGGTTATTAAATTTAAGGGAAAATACTGGATGTATTATTCTGTACCAGCATTAGAAGGTATGCTCGGGTGGAGAATTGGTATCGCCACGAGCGATGACCTCATCGTCTGGAAAAAAGTTGGGATGATTGAACCTGAACAAAAAGTCGAAGCCAACGGCTTCTGTGCGCCCGCCGCCATTATTCTTAACGGCAAAATAAATATTTTTTATCAAAGTTACGGAAATAAAAAACTCGATGCCATCTGCCATGCTTGGTCGGAGGATGGAATTAATTTTACGCGCAATCCGGCTAACCCGATTTTTAGACCCCACGGAGACTGGACCTGCGGTCGAGCGATTGATGCCGAAGCGTTCGTGGATGGTGACCGTCTCCTTCTCTATTTTGCCTCACGCGATGTTAGCTACAAAATCCAACTCATCGGCGTAGCCTCAGCACCCCTAAACTCGGACTTATCTCCCAGTCAATGGACACAACTTGTAAATGCTCCTATCTTAACGCCTACTTTGGATTGGGAAAAAAACTGTATCGAGGCAGCGAGTATCATTAAACGTGATAATATTTTTTATATGTTTTACGCCGGAGCTTATAATAATGAACCGCAGCAAATTGGCGTAGCTAAAAGCACGGATGGTATTAAATGGGAACGCTTAAGCGATCAGCCACTTTTAACCAATGGCAAACCAGGCAGTTGGAATTCTAGCGAGTCAGGCCATCCTGGAATTTTTCACGACACCGATGGCCAAGATTATTTATTTTATCAGGGAAATAATGATAAGGGCAAAACCTGGTATCTCTCCTTCGTTAAAATCGGCTGGAAAGACGGTCGCCCCTTTGTCATCGAGAATTCACGCTAAGCGCTCGATTTAAAACATCGATTAAGCGCTTACGGATCGGCTCAGCTAATTTTGCCAAGTGACGTTGGGCCGATTCATATTGAGCCCGGCCTGCTTCGGTTTCGATGCAGATAGGCTGTAGGCCTACTGCAGAAAAATCGTAGGGCGAGGCGCGCATATCAATCGAGCGAGCCTCATGTGCTAGACGATATGATTCGGTAGCTAAATCGGACGAAACCCAGGGCAATGATTTCATTGTCCATTTATATAAGTCCATCGTCACGTGCACACATCCGGGTTGTTCGTTTTTAATGCGACCCGCTAAATCTGGTTCGGAATGATTGAGCGGTTTGGCTGAAGGTGTGAAAAAACGAAAGGCGTCATAGTGTGTACAGCAGACAGGCATTGAGCGTACCACTTCATCGGTTCCCTGTGCGCCCAATCGTAAAGGCCATTGCGAATGTCGACGCTGATCGGCTTGCTGGTAGACCATCGCCCATTCATGTAAACCGTAACATCTAAAGAATGGCGGACGCGTGGTGACAGCTAAACACAAGTCGCGGATAAATGTTACACGGCGGGCATCTCCATCATTCATCGGAATAACTCTTACTAATCCATCAGGGTCTTTTTGAAAGTGTGCGTCGGTTAAAAGTTCATCACCACCTATACAGGCGAAGCCTACGCCAGGCGTCCATCGACGCAGGGCACTCAATCTAAATGGGTAATAAGTATAAAGAAAATCTTCGACGGGGTCCTGTTCACCGCGGGCAGCACGAAGCTGGCGGGCTTTTACTAAAGCGTCTGCACGTGCTTCATGGTTGGCCCGTTGTTCTTTCCATTCTTCAGGCGATAAAAGTATTTCTGATAAAATGGTATTACTCACACTCACTCGAATCGTTTGTGATGTATAGAGACCTTAATGTATTTTTCTGCCCAACCCGGGAGAGAATTTATTTCATCAGCAGTCAACGGACGCGTAACTTTTGCGGGCGAACCGAGAACTAATGAACCTGGAAGAATAAAAGTATCTTTGGTAACCAACGCGCCGGCACCAATAATACAGTCTGCACCAATCACGGCACCGTCTAAAATCGTAGCGTGCATACCAATCAAGCAACGATCGCCAATGGTGCAGGCATGAATCATGGCCAGATGTCCGACAGTGACATAACTACCAATAATAGCGGGGAGACCATCGGCGACGTGCACCACGGCACCGTCTTGAATGTTTGTACCCTCACCGACTGAGATAGGGGCAATGTCGCCACGCAGGACAGCGCACGGCCAAACACTGGCCTTGGCTGCGATTGTCACATTACCAATTAAAACTGCTCGGTCGTGAACATAGGCCGTATGGTGGACCATAGGACCCTTAGCTAAGTTACGGGTTAGTTCCTCGGAAAGTTTCTCGTCGGCAGAATCTGGGCTTGAGGAATTCGACACCCTGCAAGGGTGTGAGGTTGGAGACTTTCAGGGAAGCCCGAAGTACCTATTTTCATAAAATAGCCATTTTGGGTGGATTTTAAGGGTTATTCAGGTGGGGCTGACCGAGCAAAACCCCCACACCTAAGTTATAAAATAATTCCCCTTGCCAACCCCCCGTCAGTTCGTTTGCTCCGACCTTCCGACAGCCATGAAGGCCACATTTATCACATCCGGTCGCCAGTTCACAGTCAAGCAAGGCGACATCCTCATCGTTAACCAGTATCCTGGTAAAAACGAAGGGGACACACTTACCTTTGACCAAGTTCTCCTCGTTGGAGAAGGCGCAGCTGCCAAGATCGGAACCCCGACCGTGGCTGGCGCAAAAGTCACCGCGACTATCCTCGAGAACAAGCGCGGCGAAAAAATCGACATCTTCAAACACCGTCGCCGTAAAGGTTACTACCGTCGTCGCGGTCACCGCCAAGAATTGTCGGTCATCAAAGTCGAAAAAATTTCTGCTTAACCCTTAACTTCGCACTACCATGGCAACCAAGAAAGGTGGCGGCACATCCAGCAACGGCCGCGATTCACAATCCAAACGTCTCGGCGTTAAACTTTACAGCGGAGAATTTGCTACCGCTGGTTCAATCCTCATCCGTCAACGTGGCACACAAATGCGCGCGGGTCGTAATGTAGGTATGGGACGCGACCACACCCTCTTCGCAAAAGCCGATGGCTTGGTTAAGTGGGATGCGGAGCATCGCCGCGTTGAAGTAGTTCCTACTACTTCCACTAGCTGCACGCTCTAATTCCTTTTCAAAACGTTTTAAAAAGCCGACAACCCTGTCGGCTTTTTTGTTATACAGAGAATCTTCCTCGGTCTCGCTGGTTGGCGAAACACAGAGGGCTCTCTTTGCTGTCACCTTTTAGTTCTGACGACTGGTTAGCTTTTCTAGCTGGGAACGGAAGACTGCACGCGTCGAATCTGCATAGATCGGATCATGAACAACATAATCGCAGACTCGCTCCAGTGCGCGCGGGTCATCCGCGTTCACTAGGTGCATGGAATCTAATTCCGCTATCAACAACTTTAACTGCTCAAACGACAACAACGCTAAATCGAGTTCGGTCGTATCACTGAAACCGTACTCGGGATCGTCAGCTTCCTGAGACAGGAGCATAGTATTTTGAGGATGATGCATTTGGGGTGCATCTAAAATACTAAGCTAAAATGAGCTGATGGAAAGATAAACCGTGTTAAGAAACTATGGATACAATGTAACTATTGCGTGACGAAAAGAGTGGGATATAATCCCTAAAATCCGGAGTAACGCGTGGAGCGCCAAAACTTCCACGTCATCGCCAATGCCACTAAAAGAAGGCCAAAGGCTAGCGATATCCAGATTCCAGCTGCACCTAATTGACAGGGAAACGCCAATAAAAGAGCCAGAGGTAAAGTGATTAACCAATAGACAATGAACACCGACCAAGAAGCCCAGGCGGCACAATTGATCGAACGGAGCAGATAGGCCGCCACAATTTGTACTCCATCAAACGGAGCCCACACTGCGGCGAAAATGAGCAAGACCGAAGCGAGCGTCGCCGTTTCGGTTCCCGCGACACCATAAAGTTGGAGCAAGTGAGGACGTAGCAAAATCATAGCCAGGCCATAGAGTGCCATGAAGCAACCACCCATCATAATAGCGCCCCAGCCTACGGCGTGAGCACGCTTCAAATCTTTGGCGCCATAGGCTTCACCTGTTCTTATACCGGCCGCGATGCCTAGGCCCAGTGGCAACATGAAGGCCGCTGAAGCTGTACTGATTGCTACTTGGTGGGCGGCTTGGGCGGTGGGAGAAATCCATCCAGCAAAAATCGGCACGACTGCAAAAATTCCCACTTCACTTAAACTATGTAAACCTGCGGGAAATCCAGTCTTCAATAAACGTGCAAAAACTTTTTTCTGTAAGCCCTCAAACCATTTTACTTCTCCGCGGCCCGGAGTGAACCAAAGTCCAACGAGCATGACTATGCGCGAAACTAAAGTCGCCCAACCGGCTCCGGCTAAGCCCAATTGAGGAAAACCCCAATTACCATACATCCATAACCAATTGAATAAAATATTCAGAAGTAATCCTACCGTTAACCACACTAAAGAAATCCATGGCTGGTGTTGAGTGTCACGATGACAACGCAAGGCGTGAAATAATAAACCTGGTACCATCGACCAAGCCATGATGACAAAGTAATCGTACGCTTCTTTGGCAACTTCGGGAGACGATCCTAAATGATCTAAAAAATACGCTGATCCATGAGTAAGGGCCGCGGCGATAGTACTAAAAATAAGAGCTAAGACCACTCCATGTCGGAGAATAGCTGGAGCGGACTCTTCAACCCCTGCACCATTATCCTGCGATTGATAAACAGAAATAGCCCCAATCAATCCGATACCAAAAACGTAAGGGATGTAGTTGAGATTAGCAGCCAGGGCCGAGGCAGCCAAAGCGGTTTCGCCCAGGTGACCAGCCATCGTCACATCAATCACAAACATCAAACCATAGCCCAACATTCCTAACATAATCGGCACAGCTAGCTTCAGCGTAGGAATAATTTCGTTTCTGATCAGTGCAGCCTTCATCTTTACCCAGAAGTGAGGGTTTAATCTCAATTAGCGAGTTTTAGTTTCAGTCTACTAATCCAACTACATCCTCGGGCTCAACCCACGCGTAAACGGTCGACTTCGAACCGACACGCTGCCGGGGATTAATTTCTGATATTTTTAATACCAATCCTTGGACGGTAGAAAAATCATGCAGTGAAAAATCGCCCTGAAATAAAGTATCAGTCACACACCCCTCAAAAGAATTTTCCTCGGGGGGCATAATATCTAAGTGTAAACATTCGGGGCGGATACACAACGTGAGTGCTTGTCCCACTGCAGGCGGATGGTCGGCATCAGATAAAGCACCATGAAGTTGACCAAAATCGGTTTGGGCAATGAATTCACCCGCCGCTTGGTGAATGAGTTTTCCTTTAATTAAATTAGCTGACCCTAAAAATGTAGCGATCCAGCTATTGAGCGGACGGCGATAAACATCGAGGGGGTTGCCTGACTGTATAATTTTTCCATCGCACATGACTCCCAATTGATCCGCCATAGCGAAGGCATCTTTTTGATCGTGCAAGACGCAGACAATGGTCATCGACCGCTCACGGACTAATTTGCGTAAGCGATCGCGCAGTTCAATTCGGCCCGCAGTATCTAAGTTACTGAACGGCTCATCTAATAATAGCAGCTTAGGATTAGCTATCAGCGCTCGAGCCAGGGAGATGCGTTGCTGCTGCCCGCCCGACAGTTCGGAAGGGCGACGCTGGGCCCAGGACTTTGCATCCACTGATTGGAGGGCTTGGTGCGCACGTTCTTTTACTTCAATCGGAGAGAGACCCGAGTCGCTTAAATCGACGGCGACATTTTCCCAGACCGTTAAATGGGGAAACAAAGCGTAGTTTTGAAAAACCATCGCGGTGGAACGCGTTGCTTGGGTTTTTTCATTAATATTTTTGCCCTCTAGTTTGATCGATCCCGTATGACCCTCGGTCAATCCAGCCAAAATTTTTAGTAAGGTCGTTTTACCGCTGCCCGAGGGACCAACGAGGCAATACAAGGAGCCCGACTCAACTTGGAGATTAACCCCATTTAAAATTGGATGTGAGCCAATTTGGTAATGCAAATCTTGTATATTAATTGCTAACACGAATAGAAATTAAGCTTTCTTATAAATAGGTGCAAGGATGGGTCGTTCACAATTTTAATAAATTAACCCAGCGATGCTTGCCACCGCCCTTCTTTTCCCCAAGGTTAGGGGTCATATGGCTAACGACGACGAAGAAGAAGAGAAAACCCCTGAGGCACCTAAAGAGGCCTCACCGAGCGCTATGCTCATTCAGAAAAAATTTCTCGAACAACGTAAACTCTTCCTCTGGGGTGCCGTCGATGATGCTTCAGCCAAAGACATCGTAGAAAAACTCCTTTACCTCGAGTCCTCCGAGCCGGGCAAAGAAATCACTTTCTATATTAATACACCTGGGGGTTCGATTACTGCCGGTATGGCCGTCTACGACACCATCCGCCTAATCACTTCACCCGTTAAAGTAGTCGTCACCGGTATGGCTGCCTCGATGGGATCCATCTTACTCCAAGCGCCCAAACAAAAAGGTGGTCGCCTCGTCTTTCCTCACGCTCGCGTGATGATTCACCAACCACTCATTATGGGTCGAATCCAAGCCCCCGCAGTGGATATCCATATTCAAGCTCTGGAGATGGAACGTCTTCGTGCTGAGCTGAATGAAATCTTAGCCAAGGCCTCCGGACAAAAACTTGAGAAAGTGGTTAAAGATACTGATCGAGATTTCTACATGACCGCCGAAGAAGCCATTGAGTATGGTTTAGCGGATGCGATAGTGAAAAAACTCTAGACCGCTCATTTATGGGCATCGGCGACCGAGCCTATATGCAGAATACGATTCCCTTTCGCTCGGGGCTATCGGCTTCTACCATCGTCCTAAGTTTTATTATCGGATTCTATCTGGTAGGATTAGTCCAAGATTCTACCCGCACTGATTTAACCGGTTGGGCCGTGCTGCCCGAGATTAATTCGACTCCCTGGCAATGGCTTACCTATGCCTTCATTCATTATAGTTTTTGGCATTTGCTTGGAAATGCCCTGGGGCTGTGGTGGCTGGGAAAAGCCGTGGAGGAATATTACAGCGAAAAAGTATTCTACCAAACATTAAGCGGAGGAATTATCCTCGGGGCACTTTGCTGGTGGCTGACAGGGGTGAGTGGCGTGCGTTCAGAAAGTCATAGCTTAATTGGAATTTCCGGAGGAGTCTATGCGCTCATGGTAGTCGCACTCATGGGTCGACTCGATCAAGCCATCACCCTGCTGCTCTTCTTTTTTATCCCTGTTAATATTAAAGCACGCTGGCTGCTGATGATTCTTTTGGGCATCACGATTTTAGGTTGGGGCTTCTCTGAACTACCTGGACGACATGAATGGACAAATTGGCGACCGGTGCTTGATTGGGCGATGGGTACGAGCCTTGCTCATTCAGCTCACCTCGGCGGCTTTTTATTCGGTTGGCTAATGTGGAAATATCAAAATCAGACAAATCAGTCAGGTCGCGGCGCTCTATCAGTAATGAGCAACCCCTTTGACGATGACCATTCAACGTCCATTCAACCGAAAAATAGCCAAGTTCGAGCTGAATTAGACGCCCTGCTCGATAAAATTTCCGTCAAGGGTTTCGGCTCGCTCACAGAGTCCGAAAAACGCAGACTTACTGAACTCAGTGACCTACTGAAATAATTTTCCATGTACCTGCGTAGCATCCTACTTTTTCTTTTCGCCTTTCAATTAAGTTACGGTGAAGCGCAGAAATTTACGACGACCGAGTTAATGCAGAATGAAACGCGGGCGACGGTAGCATTACTCGAGCGCCTGCATATTAGCAAAAAACCGATGTCTGAAGTGGATTCGAAAGAGGTTATTATTGCTTACTGTGAAAACCTAGATCCTGGAAAAATGTATTTTACCCAGGCTGAAGTGGATGAATTTGTGAATCGTTACGGGCGAAGTCTGGATTTATATTTAACCCGCGGAAATCTCACTCCTGCCTTCGAAATCTATCAAGAATTCCGCAAGCATGTCGAAGAGCGGACGGTCAGCTCTATCCAAGCCTTAGACCAAAAAATTGATTTAACCCAACCCGGCTTCTTCCCTGCCGACCGCAAGAAAGGCAACTGGCCGAGCGACAACAAGGAAGCAGATGATTTATGGAATCGGCGCTTGAGATTGGATATTCTGAGCGAGCTCTTAGGCGATGACCGCACGGCGAACAATAACCGCAACGAGCCTAAACAAAAGCCTTCTCATGAAACCAAGGCACCGGAAGTCACTCCCGAAAAAATTAAAGAAGCGGTCGTACGTTTAAAAAAGCGTTATGAGAAAATAAAAGTTTATTTAAGTTTCGACCCACAAGAAGTTGAGGAACTGTTTCTTAATTCTTACTCTACTCAGTACGACCCACACTCTATCTTTTTCTCCCAGCAATCACTCGAAGAATTTGAGATTGGTATGCGTAATTCGCTCTGCGGAATCGGCGCCACACTCAGCGATGAAGACGGCTATTGTACCATCAAAGAAATCCTACCTGGCGGCCCACTCTTCCTTTCTGGCAAAGCTAAGTCTGGAGATAAAATCATTGCGGTCGGCCAAGGTAAGGACGGTGAAATGGATGACATCGTCGGCCTACGTCTCCAAAAAACCATCAATCGAATTCGTGGAAAGCAAAACACGGTCGTTAAACTTTTAATAGAATCGGGCGATGGCAGTGGTCGAAAAACCATCAGCTTAGTGCGTGATCAAATTAAGTTGTTCAATCAAATGGCCTCCGCGCGTTGCTTCGAAGGTCAAAATGGCAATCTCGGCGTCATTGAACTCCCCGCCTTCTACGGAAAAAATTCTGACGGCACTGGCTCGAGTCCCACCAAAGATGTTGAACAATTGATTACCAAATTAAAAGCCTTGGGAGTGCGGGCCTTGATTCTAGATCTACGTAAAAACGGGGGCGGACTTTTAAATGAAGCCGTGGATCTATCGGGACTATTTATTCCTACCGGCTCCATCTTACAAGTCCGCGACAGCCAAGGACGCATTGATAATTATCGTGATGACAATGCTAAGGTAGCCTGGGATGGGCCGCTCATTGTTCTCACCTCGAAACTTTCTGCTTCAGCTTCGGAGATTTTCTGCGGGGCGATGAAAGACCACCGCCGAGCTTTAGTCGTAGGCGATACGACCACCCACGGTAAAGGTTCCGTGCAAAGTATCATCGAACTCAATCGAGTGTTTAAAGATTCAGACATTAAGTCCGCCGTTAAAGTAACGATTCAAAAATGGTATGCACCCAGCGGCTCATCGATTCAGCTGAAGGGCGTCCCGGCCGATATCATTGTGCCATCCGTATTCTCCGTTCTACCCGTAGCTGAGTCGGACTTGGAGCGTCCCCTGCCCTGGGATTCCATTCCGCCCTCACTCATTAAGGCCGACGAAGGTTCCTGGTTAAAAGCTCCTATCTCGGAGAATTTAGTTAATATTCTCAAAGAAGCCTCCGCGAAACGCCAAGCAGAACTTCCTGAGTTTTCTACCCTCAATCACTCCATTGAGTGGACCCGTAGTCGCACCAATCGCAAAGAGGTTTCTATCTCCCTAGAGCAACGTCGCCGAGAACGCACGGATGACCTGACCTTCCGCGAGCAGATTCGCAATGAACTAAATCAGCTCTCCAAGAATTCACTAAAAGTAGCAGATGTAAAATTAGACGCGGCACTGGAACAGGAAAAGAAAGAAGGTCCTGACTATGCAAATAAAGCAAAACGGCAGTCACGCATTCGTGAGCCGCTCGAAGATGAAGATTGGCCCGATTACGATGTTCAACTTCAGGAAGCTATCCGTATTGCCGACGACTGGAGTAAATTATTGGCTGATAAAAGTTCTCAGCCCGTCACCCCTGCGCAAACCGCCGAACTTACTCGATAATTAGCGAGCGCGATACTGACCGTGCGGATCGTAAATCCACCAGGCATCAAACGGGTTAGATAAAGGGGGCAGCTCGTAATAGGGCTTACCATTGGCTTCAGCTTTAATCTCAACACCGGAGTGTTCAGACTGCGCAGACTTAGGTAAGGCTGTCGTTGTTGATGGTGCGGGGGCTAGCATGTCGAGCACCGCAGTTTCTTCGATACGGTCGACCACGACATCAATCCATTTAAGTTCCTTAGCTTTCTCGCCAAAGGCCTGCCAGTCGCCTGTAGAATCATTCTCATACATCTTCTTAACAAACTCATCGAGTGTGATACCCATCTTCTTAGCCACCGGTGTCGCCATGCGCTCAAACCACAACTTGGTAAATTCAATCTGCTCCTTTAACACCGTCATGTTACCCTTCACGCTGTTTGAAACCTGGTGATGCAGAATGATGGTGTTCGGATAGCAGAATGATTTCTCTGCACCAGCGGCTATCACTGCAGTCATCGACGCAGCAAAGCCCTTCACCACAACATAAACGGGAGCCTTGGAGGCAGTCATAGCTTTCTGAATAAGGTATCCAGCCGAAACCGATCCACCTGGACTATTGTCGACCACAATGAAAATCGGGAACTCACTCGATTGATTGTTATAAAAATTAATACGCTGACTAATGTAGTCGGCCAATTGATCAGTCACCGCACCGTTAAAGGTTATCCGACGATCTGTAATATATAAGATACCATCTACATAAGGATCTTTGAGATATTTAGGTTTAACATTGGCGGCGATTTTTCGCGCTTCATCTTCTTTCTGAAAACGGTTTATTTCATTAGTTAAACGCGCGACGGTGTTGCTGGCCTCTAATTGTAATTGTTTAGCTTCTGCTTCCAGTTCACGGATTTTATTATTCTTTTCGACTAAACGAGCAGTCGACCGAGCGAGTTCGAGGGCGGACTGACGTTCGAGCTTCGTGCGCTCGTCTTCTAAAGCAGAAGCCTCAGCTGATGCTTTCGCTAAACGGAGGGAACGCTCGGCTGATAGTTTCATCGCCTCAGCATTTAAGGGCGCAATTTCTTCCATGCGTTTAGCATCCTGGAGGGCGAGTTGTGCATCGATTAAAGCCTTCTCCACACGCATACGGTCCACTTCCTTCATTTTCTCTTTCTGCTCGGGTGTTAAATCTTCACGAGCAATCGCCGGACCCGGGGCAACTGTAGTGGGCAATGCTGCAGTGGACGAGAGTGGTGTATTTGCGGTGTCGCTATTCGCCGTCTTCGCAGGCGTAGATTGGGCGAAAAGAATCGGCCCAACTAATAAGCTAAAGATTTTTAAGGGTGTATGTTTAGACATGTTTTTTGTTTTTTAAATTTATCGGTAAATGAATTCGGTAGAGGGATCATAAATCCACCAAATATCAAAAGGAGTTAATGGATTTAAGGCCGTGGTTCCATTAAGACTATTGGGCTTCAAGGTAGCTAAGGCGGGAATAGTAGGAGTGCTATTCACACCCTCCTCGGTCATATGCTCAACCACATGCGTGGCCCATTTTAATTTAACGGCGTCTGTTCCTAAAACCTTCCAGTCGCCCGTCGAAACAGCGGCATACATTTTAGCAACAAATTCGTCGACCGTGATTCCCATTTTATTCGCTACCTTTACAAAGATCCTTTCAGACCAAATCTTGGACCACTTTAATTGCTGTTCTAGTTGAGTCTGATTACCCGAAAGCGAGGTACTGGCTTGATGATGTAAAACAACGGACTGTGGATAAACATAGGACTGTTTAGCCATCGTTGTGATAATAGCAGCCATTGAAGCAGCATAGCCCTTAACCACTACGTGAACTGGTGCCCGCGATGATTCCATCGCCTGTAAGATTTGGTAGCCTGACATCACGGAGCCACCCGGGGAACGGTCTATGACAATAAAGATGGGGGCCTTTTTATCGAGTGCATTATAAAAAGCGATACGATCACAGACAAACTTTGCCAAAGCTTCATCGACAATTCCATTAAACGGAATTCTTCGATCGGAAATACGTAAGACTCCATCGGCAAGGGGCTCGAGCGGATATTCAATTTTGCCGCTCGTTCGTTCCTCTACTTTTTTCTGCAGTTGGGTAATTTCTCCGATTTTTTCGAGTCGAGCATATTCAACCGCTGCTTGCGTGCTGGACAGTTTCACCTCGGCCTCGAATTCTGCACGTTTTGCATCCTTCTCGGCCGTAGCCAAGGTGGCCTTCGCATTAGCAATAGACGTCTTTAAGTTAAGCTGTGATTTTTCATCGTCGTCCATCGCACCAGCTGCCTCGGCCTCAAGTTGACGAATTTTTTTCTCGGCCTCGAGTTTTTTGATTTCCAAATCGGAGGATTGCTTGGCCTGGCGGCGTTGCGACTCAGCCAATTCTAAGCGACTGCGAATTATCTCTGCCTCAATCTCTATCTGAATAGTTTCCGCGGTCTTTTCAATACGACGCGGTTGGGCCTGCAATGCAGTTACAAAAAGGGTAAAAATAAGGGCCAAACGGGTCATCAGGAGTTATCTAATAATTTGTCAGATAAATGGTTCCCTTACACTCAAAAATTCGCAAATCTTCAGCCATGGAGCCTAACGACCCGATAACCTTCAAAAATCGCCACACTGGTCGGACTGAAACCGAACAGGTCTACGGAGAAGCTTGGCTGCAAAGAATCTACGGCAACCCCTTAGGAAAGGTCGCCCTCCACGCCCTAGTGAAGCGGTCGATCTTTTCCCAAATTTATGGCTGGGCGATGGATCGACCAAACAGTGCTCAACGGATAGCGCCCTTTATTAAAACTTACCAATTAGACACCGCCGAGTTCGCTGATGAAAATCTAAGTTCATATAAAAGTTTTAACGATTTCTTTTATCGTAAACTTAAACCCTCGGCACGTCCGATTGATGAACAAGCCGACTGTGCGATTCTACCAGCGGACGGCAGACATTTAGGGTTTCAAGATATTTCAAAAATCAACGGGGTGTTCGCAAAGGGTCAGACCTTTGACATAAATAATTTTCTCGGCGATAGGTCTCTGGCCGAACGATATAAGAATGGCGTCTTAGTGTGCTCACGACTTTGTCCGGTAGACTATCACCGGTTTCATTTTCCCGTATCAGGTATTTCTACTGAGCCTACTTTAATCAATGGATCACTCTTTTCGGTAAATCCTTATGCGCTGCGACGCGACGTCAGTTACCTTTGGCAAAATAAACGCCAAAGAATGTCGATTGATGCTGGCCCATTTGGGCTAGTGACTGTTGTTGCGATCGGTGCTACCAATGTCGGAACTATTGTGGAAACCTATTCTCCCAATTCTGCTGTCACCAAAGGACAAGAAAAAGGCTATTTCCGATTTGGTGGATCGTTCTTGGCTACTTTCTTTGAACCCAATCGAATTCGCCTGGAAGACGATTTAATTACTGCGGGCGAAACCCAACAAGAGCTTTACGCAAAAATGGGTTCGCGATTGGGGCGATTAATTTAAAAGACTAAATCGCAAAGCGCTTGCCAGAAGGCCGAGAGCAGTAAAATGTTTAAGGTACAGGTCGCTCGGGTGGTGGAATGGCAGACACACCAGATTTAGGTTCTGGCGCCGAAAGGTATGCGGGTTCGACTCCCGCCCCGAGCACTT
>JBBAUZ010000011.1:0-45137 GCA_040397965.1 Opitutales bacterium
TAGAGGAATTTCGTAAGGCTCTTTCCGAGAATCCGTCTTTAGGTCTGCGCTTTCGTTTGCCAACGGGTGGACTGACGCCGATTCATTTGCATCTAACCGAAGTTGCCCGCGTAGAGAAACGTTTTATTGATTGTGGAGGTACGGTTCGCACAGAAGTTTCTGCGCGTCTTCAACTTTGGACAGCTGACGATACCGATCACCGTGTAGGTTGTGCAAAGGCCCTGCAGATTCTTTCACTCGGTGTAAATTTACTGGAGTCTACTGCTTTTCCTCTGGAGGTAGAATATGACTTTCCACTGCTCACAGTCTTTTCTGTTGTCGGCACGGTTATTGAAGGTTCCGAACGTATTTTTATTTTGGGCTCAAAGAAGACCGATTGTCTGGCGCCCGATGTTTGTGTGCCCAACACCTGTAAACCTGGGAGTGGCTGTTGCTAAATACTTTCATGAGTAAGCCCCTTATTCTTATTCTGTGTACCGGTAATTCTTGTCGTAGTCACCTGGCCGAAGCGATTTTTCGTCGCGCGGTAGATGGACTTATGGATGTTGCCAGTGCGGGCTCGAAACCAGCTGGCTATGTCCATCCGTTGGCCATCCAAGTGCTCAAGGAAATCGGAATTGATGCTTCGGCACATCGCTCCAAGCACCTTTCCGAGTTTATTAATATTCCTGTATCAACCGTCATCACCGTGTGTGGTAATGCTGATCAAGTTTGCCCAGTTTTTCCTGGTCAGGTTAATCGCTATCATTGGGGCTTTAAGGATCCAGCTCACGCCACAGGTACACCCGAAGAGATTCTAAATGAATTCCGTCAGGTCCGTGACGAGATTCGCCTAGTTTTTGAAGCCTACGCGGCAGGCCTAAAAGAAGCTAAAACTAACTCCAAGTAATTACTTCTTAGTGCTGTCTGTCGGAGCTTTGCCCGCTTCAGCTTGGTCGCCGTCTTTTTTCTGAGGGGATTCGATAACGACAATGCAACCGGAGAGTGCTAACACGATCAATGAGAAGAAGAGGGCGGACAGTTTCATATTTTTATTTAAAATTAATTATTCCGGTTCAGCAACTGCGAAGGTCACATTGCTGATGTCGGCCCGCGCTAAAACATCGAGAACGTTGATGACTCTCTCATAGCGGGCTGCTTCCTCAGCTTGAACGGTAATCAGTAGTTTGGTCTTAGATTGTTTAGCGGCTTGGGCCATCTTGGTCATTTCATTGAAAAGGCCTTCGAGTTCACGGTCTTGAGGCTGCCCGACGGGATCTTCGTTGATGGTAACCTGTCCGTTCTCCGCGACACCAATGGTCACTTCATCAGGCATATCGGTTTCCTTGGCGGTTTCCGCATTACCAGGAAGTGTGGTTTTTAATTCATGTTCCACTTTAACGGCACCAGCCATGACCATGAAGAAAAGCATAATTACGAAAACCACATCGATCATCGGAGCGATTTGGAATCCGGCATCGGCCGGAGCTTCTTGAGGGGCGAGGCGCATTTTTATTCGTCGCGGTTGAGGCCCGAGAAGGCGATGTTATCGATACCAGCTTCCGCACCCCATTCGAGTGCTTTGGAAATAAATTTAGCCTGACATTGGCGATCGGCGCGAATGAGTAGGCGGAACTTTTCATTGGTGCCTTTGCGCGCGGCGAGTTCTTTCGCAATACCGTCCTTGTCGTTGATATCTAACTCGCGGTCATCGAGTTTGTATTTGGCCTGACCGGTGCTCGCGTCCCAAGAAATATTAATTAAGCCTGCCGCTGCTTTGTCGTCACGTTTCACACCGTGCAGGGCCACGGGGAGTTTGATATTTTTGTCTACCTTCAGGACTTGGGCTGAGGTGATGGACATGAAGAAAATCAGTAAGACCAAGAGCACATCGATCATCGGTGCTATTTGGAATTCTGGTTCTCCGTCCCCGCCTCCTCCGCCTCCTGCCATAGTAAGTCTTGTTGTTTAAGGGTTTAACTTAAGCGGATGGAGGAGTGCTGGATGCATTCCAATCAGGCTTAGCCGCGTAGATTTCCTCGTCGCCAATGGCATGGCCTTTAACTTCGTCGTAAGGGAAGGCACGGAATAATCCAGTGATAATTTCTTGGAGATCGTGAACACCTTTTTGAATACGATTACGTAAGAGGTAGTAGCAGATGAATGCAGGGATTGCGATGAAGAGTCCAGAAGCGGTCGCCACGAGAACTTCGCCAATCGCACCCGAGAGTTGGGAAGGATCGCCGACGCCCGATGAACCGAGTTTATCAAACGCCTTCATCATACCTGTAACGGTTCCGGTCAGACCAATCATCGGCGTACAGACTCCAATCACGGAGAGGTAAGAAGCACGACCCATCAGGTCGGCCTGGATTCGTGAAATTTCTGAGATGACAGCTTCCTCAGTCATGAGTTTGCCGTCGGGTGCGAGGGCGACACCAGCACGTACGACTTCAGCGACCGGTGAACCTGCAGATTTAGCGAAGTTGTAGGCACCTACATAATCACCACGCTTGAAGAGTTCGCGTAATTGGGTGACGTGGTTGGCGGGATAAAGTTTTTGTGCGCTGGTGCGAATAGTACCATCGATGATGAACCAGATCATGGCGACAGAGCAAAGGGTGATCGGATACATCACCCAGCCGCCTTCAATGAAGAGGTCCATCATGGTTTTTTCTTTAACACCGGTGGCTTCTGCGGCGCAGGCGAGGATGGTCATCATTCCGAGGAAGGCCATCGAGAGGAGTGGGAGGCGGATTGTCTTCATGGTAAATAGGGGGTGTTAGATTTTATTTAGGTTGGGATTAAAAAGGGAGCAAGGGTTCACTTAGCCATTTCCTGAGGTTTCTCTGCAGTATCTTCAGGAGATGGTTTTTCTGGGGCTTCAGGGATGAATTCGGCATCCTTAATCTTTCCAGCCTCAGCTTCAGCAGCGATTCGTTCCTCTTTGGGTAGAAGCTTTTTGGCCTCTTCGGCTTCTTTAGAGAGTGGGTAGTTGGCGATGAGGTTGCGGAGGTAACGATTAGAAACTTCCTCCAGTTTTTGTTCTTTGGTGGTTGGACCATCCATACCGCGGAAAGCCTGAGCAGCGCCTAGAAGGGCTTTGGGAATTTGTTCGACTTGTGAGCCGTAGAAAACCGGAACACGTAAAAAGGTGTTCATCGCATTTTCATATTTTTTAGTCACCAACAGAGAACTGCCTTTGAGAATATGTAAGCGAGCGAGAATTTCGACATCGTCGATCGACTTAATAAGCTCGGTGGATTCGTTGACCACTTTTTCAAATTCGTTTTTGCGATAACTCTGAACCAGTCGGGCCACTTTAATTTTAGTACTCAGTTCAGGCAGGGTGCCGTCATCGGCACGCTCTAAATTTTCTAAGAAGCTAGAAATCGCAGCATCGTTCTCGAGTCGGTCGAGCGCATCTAATTTAATCATGGATGCTTTTAACCACCACGAACCAGGAACTTTTTTTAACGGTTCGAAGAATTTAATCACTGGCTCAATTTCATCGAGGGCCAGATTGGGTTCGCCTCGGCTGACATAGATTTGGGCTTGGACGATTTTTTCAGGCTGAGCCCAAATAATGCCTTCAACTTCGCTAATTTTTTTGGTTAAAACTATGTCCACATCACCCGTGCGTGTGGTGCGTTCAATCGTTCCTTTCGTCGTGCTGATAATGGCTTTTTTGGGGTCAATCAGGGTCTTGGGTGGCAGAGATTTATCCATTTTGAATGGATCATTTACCTCCCAGCGTTCGTTATTTTTAAAGAAGAGGGTTTGGGCTTCGCCGACGAGTGGAGCGAAGAGGGTGAGGAGAAATAGATGAGCAACTCGCATAGTCTTAGAGTGAGAGCATTAGGATTTTGGCTTCTTTGGCTTCTGGCGTGTCTTTGATGCGATCCTTGGAGAGCATTTCCGTGAGGAGAAGTTTGGCCTCAGGTTTCTGATTTAATTTTCCAGCTAAAATTTTGGCTGTACCGAGGTAGGCTTTGGCCGACCAGAATTCATACTTCTTCCAGGTTTGGTAGCAGCGACGGTAGAAGGCGACGGCTTCGGCAGAGTTGCCTTGGCGCTCTTCCATGAGTCCGATCCAGTAAAGACAGCCTGCCGTGGTTTCACCTTTCCACTCCTTAGTCTTAACAATTTCTTCAAAGCCTTTACGCGCTTCTTCATAGCGACCTAACTCAGCTAAGGCACGAGCGTGGGCAAATTTGATATCCTTTTCTTTGGACATCACGATGTTGTTGTCCGTGGCCTCATTACAGAGGTCGAGGGCTTCCTTAAACTTACCTTGGCTGAGGCGAACTTCCGCCATGCCTGCAAAGCCAAAGTCAGCATACTCAGATGAACGATGGTGTAAGAGAAGATATTGATAAAGACTTTCGGCGGCTGGATAATTTCTTTTCGCCACCAGATGGTCTCCGACCACACCCAGAAGAGTGGAACTGAGCTCTTCAGCTTTATAGTTGTTCGAAATCTTGCGGAAGTAGAGGTCGGTTTTTTCCGGATTACGCAAGAAGGTTGAAAGTTGAGCGAGGGCAAAAAACCCGCGAGCCTGAGCAATTAAAGAATCTTTGTTTTGGTCGAGTTTTAGTAATTGAGAAATTTCCTGTTCTGCATTCTCGGCACTATAGGCTTGCGGATCGGGAGCGATGCCCGGTTTCACGCGTTTTACTTTACGTGCGATTTTCTCAGCTAAGAAAATAATTAACTTTTCGGAACCTTCTTGTTTACGGTCGTTGATCGATTCGCCAACAGATTTTGAAAGCATGCCCAGCGCTTCAGTTTTGGCGGCTTGGATACTTACTTGCCGGTCCTTCTCGATTTGTTGGAGTTCAGCGGCGAGAGTGTCGGAGAGTTTGGCAACCTCGGCCTTCGCGGTAGCTAATACGGCTGGAGTGGTCTTATCTGCTTTGGTTAAATCATCTACTTTCCGGCGTGCTACAGCCAAGAGTGCACTGTATTTTTTCTGGGTAGCCTCGGTCCGCTGAGAAAATTCTGGTTTATCACCCATGCGCTCGGTTGCTTTGATAATTTCGTAAAGGTAGGACATAGCCCTGGGGCTATTGTGGTCCCAATCGTAGATTTCCTGATAGAGGTTCTTTAATTTTTGATGCTCCCCGCGACCCGCGAGAAGTTTGTTAAGTTCTTGTAGGACAAAGTCCAAGGCACTGGCATTATTTTTCGCGGTTTTCGCCGCTGCGATGTAGGCCTCGATGGATTTGGCGACATGGCCTTCCTTTTCTTTTTCAAGGCGTTGTTTCTCTAAGGTATATTTCTTTTTAACTGCAGGATCGCCGTTGGTTTTGATATTATTGTCGGCCGTGCGAATCGCATTATCGAGATCAGTGCCTAGGCGAGTTTCACAATCTCCGATGAGTGTATGGACTTCGGGAATTTGATTTTGTACTTCGAAGACGCTGCTGTTGCTGTAGTCTTTCAACCAGTCTTGGCAGATTTTTTGGCACTCCGCAATTTCGGGTGGATTGAGACCGTACTTAATAATGGCTTGGCGATAGCGGACATCGGGCAAGAACACACCTTTGGGATATTGTTTCTGATAGTCGTCGAAGCCTTGCTTGGTTTCTTTGTATTTACCTTGGTAGAACCAACAAAGCGCCTGCATGTAGGTGACTTGTTCTTTACCGAGTGATTTAGGATACTTGCGGGCAAACTCCGCCAAGGCGACCCGCGCTTTTTCCCACTCCACTTGAGCAAAGTAGGATGCGGCGATACGGAAATCTAATTCTTCGACTGTAGAGCTATCGATCTTCTTAACATTCTGTTTAGCCCATTTATAATGTTCGATGGCCTCCGGATACTCTTCGCGGTCCTGGGAGATAGAGCCGAGAATGATGGCTACTTCTGAGACCTGTTCGGCGTCAGGGAATTTTTGTAAGAACTCTTTGCACTTCGCTTGGGCATCGGTGTTTCGTCCGATTTCATGTAAGGCCAGAATGTAATAGTAATAGGCACCAGTTACTTTCGTGAAGTTGGGTGAATTATCAAAAATATCACGGAAGGCGACAAAGGCCTCCCAGGGTAATTTTAATTCTAATAAACAAAGTCCAATACGATAAGCGATGAGGGCATCGTAGTCTTTATTCTTAGCAAATTCGCCTTCGATTTTTTGGAACTGGGCGAGTTCGGCTTTAGCAGTCTCAATTTTCGCTTTGGTTTCATCACTCACCGTGCCAGTGACCCGCAGCAGATTATCGAGTTCGTTTTGCTTTTGCTCGAGGGCTTTGGTGATTGAACGCGTAATGGTATTTCGGCGAAGTACACCTTGGTAGCTCGCTAGGGCCTGACGGTAGAGCTCGAGTTTGGTCTTTTCTTCGGTGGAGGCTTCGGCGCTGGCGAAGCGGGCATCGCCGATTTCAATACGTTGGAAGTTGGCCCGAACTATTTCGGCGGGTGAACCCGATCCTTTGGAATCGATTTCTGCTTTTAATTGTTCGGCTTCTTTAACCAAGCCCAGCTTAGTATAAACTTCGATGAGTTGATTGCCGGCTTCACGTGCTTCAGGCGTACCTAGGCCACCCGCAATTGCTTTTTTAAGAAGTTCTAAAGCTTGCCCGTAGGCTTTTCTCTTTTCGGCTTCGGTGCCGCTCTTGGCTTGTTCGACGATGATGCGACCCGAGAGGGCGTAGGCACTCACTCGGTCTTGGGGTTGCACGAGAGGGCTGGTGCGGAGTTCGCCTAAAAGTTTTAAAGCCTCTTCCCACTTGGACTGTCCGCCATACACTTCGACTAAGGTTAAGCGCGCGACGCCGATTTTATTATCATTAATATCAAAAAAGTCTTCGGTGCCTTTGGGGAATTTGGATAAAAATAAGTTGATAGCGCCTTCGGCTTTGGCCCAATCTTTTTTCAGGTAGTAACACGAGGCACGTTTAAATTGTACGACGGCTGCTAACTTCGTTTCGAGTTTGGGTGCCTTCTTTTCAATCTCTTCTAAATTTTTAAGAGCCTCATCGTATTTTTTCTGATCCATCGCCAATATTGCTTTGGTGAAAAGAACGGTGAGAGGGTCTTCCGCCGGTTTAGTTACGGCCGGTTTATTTTGTGCGAAGCAAAGACTGGTACCTAATGTTCCGGTAAAGAGCGCAACCAGGGTCGCGATTACAAAAAATCGAAAGGATTGGGGAACAAAAAAAGCCATCGGGTGCAGGAGTTTGGGGACTCTTGGAAGTAGGCTGTAAAAGTGCCGTTATGGCTTAATTTTGCCAAGTCTTAACGAGGTAAAAACACCTAAACTTATCCCCACAGACTAATGAGTATTTACCCTAAATTATTACTTAGTTGGCCGTATTGCTGTGCCTAAAATTGTCTCAAACCCCGGCTCCTGTGACTCTTTTGTGACAATTCTCACTTCAGTCTTAATAAACCCAGATTCCTCGAGCCAATCGTGTAGTTCATTCTCATTAAAGCCCAGCCAGCGATCGGCGTAAAGTTCACGCGCTTTTTCAAACTTGTGCGCTCGTAAATCTAAAATCAGTAAGCGGCCACCAGGCTTAAGAATGCGATAGGCTTCGGCTAAAGCTTTTTTGGGATTCTCGGCGTGGTGTAAAGCTTGGCTGAGGAGCGCAAGGTCCACGCTCTTGTCGGGCAGTGGAACTTTTTCAATATCCCCTAAAATATATTCCAGGTTTTTGATTTGTTCTTTCTTCGCTAAACTTCGACCCAACTCCACCATGCGCGCTGAGTTGTCGATACAGTGCACAAACTCTGCTTGGCGGGCGAGTAATCTCGAGAGGGTGCCATCGCCCGCACCGAGGTCAGCGATTTTAACTTTAGGGGTTAATAATAATAACATCTGCCCGATAGATTCCCAGGAGCGACCAGGGCAGTAGTTTTTTCCGAGGCGTTCCGCCACCAAGTTAAAATGCTGTTCGGTTTTACGACGACGTTTTTCCGCTAAGCGTTTGAGGGCGCGCTGATCGGCTTGGGTCTGTGATTCTTGAGCGGTGGCTTGTTGGGTCGCTTCAATGATTTTCTGAACGCCGCTCGGTAAATTATCCGCCAAAACGTAGAAAGAGTTTTTTCCATCACGACGGTCGTGCGCGAGCCCAGATTTTTTTAATAAAGCGAGGTGCGTAGAAATACGTGATTGGCCCATTCCTAATATTTCCTGAAGTTCGCCTACGGAAAGTTCGCCCCGGCTGATGAGGAAAAGAATCCGAGCCCGGGTGGGATCAGAAAGAAGGCGGATGGACTCCCAAGGGTCGGGCATGCGGTGAGATTGCAGTGGGTTTGTGTCCGTGTCAAAAGAGGAAGCCCTAGAAAACTAGGGCTTCGTCACGTCAAAAGAATAAAGCAGGCTTATTTTTTGTCGGTCCAGCGAGTAATCGAAAGAACTTTCCACTTTTCAGTGCGGCCTTTGATGTTCGTGCTAAACTCTTCGCCCACTTTCTTGTTCAAGAACTGACGAGCTAAAGGAGTGATATAAGCCAGGATGTTACGCTCTGGTTCGCCATCCCAAGCACCGAGAATGGTGTAGGTGATTTCAGCCTTATCAGACTCGCGATGTAATTTCACATTGGTGCCGATCGAAACCTTGTCCGTCTTAGCAGCAGCAAAATCGATGACTTCAGCCTTCTTGAGCATGGCTTCCAATTCACCACGTCGAGCCGTTAAAGTGTCGTGGTCTTGACGAGCCATTTTGTATTCAGAGTTTTCGCGTAAGTCACCGTGCTCCTTGGCAATTTGAATAGCTTCTTTGGTTGCAGGGAGTTTGACTTGGACGATTTCGTTAAGTTCAGCTTCGCGGGCCAATTTGCTTTCTTGGGAAACCTTGAGCGTGCTGTCTTCGGTGAGATTTTCGTCTTGTTGGCTCTTCCAGATTTGTTCGACGCTAGGTTCGATGTGGTGGAAGCGGGCCTTGAGTTTGCTCTTGGTGGTTTCGTCGAAACCTTGATTGCGTAACATGACGCGAACGAGGTCGAAGATGGTTTCGATATCTACTTTGTTGCCATGAGGCATGAGGATATCGGAGAGAATATTTTTATCGTTAATCAACTCGGTTACGAGAGGGATACGCGCAGTGGAATTCGATTCGAGCGCTTCGATGTCGATGCTGCTCAAGATGGCGGCGAGGAGATTTGGGTTAACGAGAGGGCCGACAATCTCTGCATATTTTTTGGACTCACGATTCTTGATGATCCAGATAATGACTGGAGGACGGAGGTCGCGTGAATCAAGCCACTCATTGAAACGTTTAGCCACTTTGTCGCCGAGTTCAGCGTCGCAAAGGTAAGAGATACATTCGGAAACTAATTTAGCAGAACCGGTTTTAGTTCCACCGATATCGCGATTGCGAAGTAAGTCGAATGCACGATCGGCCCAGCGGTCGCCGTGGTGGGCACGAATTAAATCGAGCAACGCACGAATTTTCTCACTCGTGTGAGGAATGTGTAGGGCGATGTTCGCGAGGTCGGCGTCGCTGCTCTCAGCGATGATTTCCGAAGCGGTAGGGCTTTGGGTGTCGACGGTTTCAACCGCGGTGCGGAAGAACTTATCGCGATTCCAAATAGCGCATAAAATCTTAGGTAAATGGGTGTTCCGACGTGAACCTGAGAGTCCTTTGAGCGCCTTGCTGAGGTCACTGGAAACCTTGGCTAAATTGGCTTCGTTCGCAGCTGAACGTGTTTCGTTGGTTGGACTTTCAGCGAGTTCTTCGAGGATAGCAATTTTGCGTTCGAAGATAGGGGACATTTCATACTGAGCGAAAAGATCTTCACCCACATCCTTAGGAGCTTCGAGTAAAGCGTAGGCTCCACCTTTACGTTCAGGAATTAAAATCGCACGATCTTTGCGAATGGCGGCGCGACCTTTGGTCCACCAATTTTTAAATGCGCTCGCACGATCTTTACCAGCGGCGAGCGAGGCGAAATAGATTCGATCTAATTGAGCTTCGAGAGCGTAGGAAGAGCATTCGCCGGTTGGGTATTCAGCTAAAATACTTTTGATTAAAGTCGGCACATCGTCGGCAACCAATTTCGCAATTTTTTCCTTGGTGGCGTCAGCGTAAGCCTGAGAGAGGATGCTCTCAGGATTAAGAATCTCAATTTTTCCGTTGGAGAAAAAGGCTACGTCAATGATGTGACCTTTTTTGGACTGTTCTGGGAAGTCGATGGTGAAGCGTTTTGTAGCTTCGTCGTAAGCACGAATGATTCCGATACCCCAAGCTTGGTGTAAGCAAAAACCATTTTTACCAGCCGTGACTAGGCTGATGGTTTCTGGGATGAGGTGGTTTTTGCCACCGTGTGGGTTGAGGGCCTTGTTACTCATTGCAAATTGTGGTTTTGGGGGTAACAAAACTTACTTGCAAGCCGGAAGGAAGGTCCATCGGCTTTGCCACCAAAATAAGTGCAACTCGTCCTAATCACCCATGGCCTTTAAGCCTTCAAAACCCTCAATCCATGGCGAAACCCCTGACACCTTGGGGCTTAAGCTAGCAGAAGCCGGACACCCTAAATACCGGGCAGGGCAGATTTTTGAGTGGATTTATCCCCGCCGGGCCGAATCCGCGGAGTTAATGACTAATTTACCGGCTAATCTGAGGGCTTGGTTGGCCGAGCATTATGATTTTACGGCAACCGAGGTGCTGGGGCGTAAAACGGCACAAGATGTAACCCAGAAACTTTTACAAAGACTCCGAGATGGATCTTTAATCGAGACCGTCATCATCCGCGCCCCCATGGAAGGGGTCGGCCAGGATAAATCTCGTCGAACTATTTGTATCTCCACCCAGGTGGGCTGCGCCTACGGTTGTAAGTTCTGTGCCTCGGGTCTCGACGGATGGAAGCGCGATTTAAGTGTCGGTGAAATTGTTTCTCAACTCGTGCAAGTTTGCCGAATTGAAGATCAAGCGGATCCCACCCGTGCCGCTGAAGGATTAGCTTCGTTCGATAATATTGTGGTCATGGGCATGGGCGAGCCTCTGGCAAATTACGATAATTTGATGGCGGCCTTAAAAATTGTAAACGCTCAGTGGGGTTTTGGTTTTGGTGCACGTCGCGTTACGATTTCTACCTCAGGCGTCGTTCCCAAAATTTTAAAATTAGCCGAAGAAACTTTAGGGTTTCGTTTAGCGATAAGTTTACACGGTGCGACGAATGAAGTGCGGGAAAAAATTATGCCCGTGAATAAAAAGTATCCGCTCGAAGAATTAATTCCCGCCGCCAAAACTTTTGCTCGTGAACATGGTCGCATGTTAACCTTAGAATTTATTCTGATTGAAGAGATTAATGATTCACTCGACCAAGCTCAGAAGTTAGCGGTGATTGCTCGAGAGTTACACGCCCACGTTAATTTAATTCCTTATAATACAGTCGAGGGACTGGAGTGGCGTCGACCATCCATCACTCGCCAAGACCGCTTTGTTAAAGAGCTACGCTCGCTGGGCGTGACCGCGACTTTACGTCGGGAAAAAGGGCATGATATCAATGCCGCCTGTGGTCAGTTAAGACTGCAGAAGGAAAAGAGTTTAGAAGGTAACTCAGCGCCCGCGGCGGACGCTTAAGCAGTTAAGCCAGCGATAAAAGCTCGGCGATCCGGTGCCTTATAAAAGGCGGTACCTGCTACGAGCGTGTCAGCACCAGCGGCGCGACATTGTAAACCGGTTTCACTGTTAATTCCGCCATCAACTTCTAAACGGAATTTCAAGCCACGGTTTTTTCTTTCGTTACTTAAGAACTTAATACTGTCGAGTACCGACGGCATGAATGATTGTCCGCCGAAACCTGGAAAAACGGTCATACATAACACCAGGTCAACCGAATCAAGAAACGGTAAAAGTCTCTTCGGGTCACAATCAGGATTCATCGCAATGCCCGCTTGGATACCAGCAGCTTTAATGGTTTTGATGGTCTTGGCGACATCATGATCGGCTTCGACATGTACCGTGATAGTTTCTGCACCGGCCTTAATGAAGGGAGTGATGTAGCGATCCGGATTTTGTAACATCAGGTGCACATCAAAATGAAGTTTTGTAAGTGGTCTTAAATCTGCCACCACCTGCGGACCGAAGCTGATGTTTGGTACGAAGTGTCCGTCCATGATATCGAGGTGCACCCACTTTAATCCTGCTTCTTCGATGGCTTTAATTCCTAATGCAAATTCGCCGTGATTGGCGGCGAGCAGGGAAGGCGCAACGAGGGGCGAATTCATCTTTACCAAGAGGTAGTGGCTGCTTCTCGTATTTGGCTAACGATATCAGCAAATAAACCAGGAGCGATACTACGTTCTTCTGCCGAGGAATCGCCATTCGGCTGCAAGGTTGCAGAAGCATTGAATTCTCGGTTCTTAAATAAAACTTTTGTTCCGTTGTTCGTCGTTAAGGTGCAACGAACCGTGATAGAAATATTGAAGCTACTATAGGTGTAACTATCGGTCGACTTTGTCGTGAGGCCTTGGTGGGTATAGCGAGTCACTTCAGTTTCTAATTTCGCTCCGCCAGGACCGATTTTAATACGTGGATCGGCCGTGAATGATTCAATTAATTTTTGTTCGAGTGCGACCTGGGTGCCGATGCGTGACGTCGAATTTTTGATAGGGGCTATTTCGATTCTGGTGAATGCTGGCTTGGGTCCGCCGAGTTCGTAAGATGAGCAACCGGTTTGGCTTAAGGTTAAACCTAAGCCCATAAGCATGAATAAGGTTCGAACGATCATGGGCGTGAATTTTCGGTCGCAGGATTAATGGTTTCTTTACGGAAACCGAGAGCGTCTAATTCATCACCCACGGTGACAGGTCTATTCTCTGCGTTAGACCTTGGACGAGGGTAGGACCCGAGCAATTTATCCGCAATGGTTGCCGGCGGGTTAGAGTTTTTCTCGATTTCTTTAAGGAGGCTTTCTGCTTCTACTGCAGCGGCAGACTCGGGCGAAATACTTCGGCAAGCATTGGCCATTAATTTAGCAGCTTCAGGATTATTGCGGCTGTACCAATAAAATTTTCCGAGATTGAGTCGCGCCCGGGCCGCCCGATCTCGTAACACTTTAATTTGTTCAGCGGCGATTTTAGCCCGTGGGTCATTCGGGTATTGATCAGCGAGGGTCTTCCAGTGGTCAGCCGAATCAATCGTACTCGCTTGGTCCCAGTCAGGCCCCAGTGATTCTTCGCTGCGCAATTTAGCCAGTCTTTCAAGGGCTTCGGGGGCGTATTTTGAATTCGGATAGTCGCTCACAATACGTTCCAGAGCTTCCAGACTTTCCTCGGTGCGATCTTCTTCCTCATTGAGGCGAGCGATACGAATGAGTGCGATATCGGCTAATAAACCATTTGGAGCGATTTTAATTACTTTTTCGTAAATCGCCACAGCACGTAGACGATCTTTAAACCAAGGGAACCAGCCACCGAGGCGTGGGCGATTGCCGTCGGCTAAACGCGCGGCGATAATAAAATTTAAATCGAGGGCGTCTTGGAAATTTATGTAATTAGTATGACGTTTGAAAAATTCATCTAAGTCTTCGCGTTCAGCTACCTCGAATTGATTTCGGGCAATATGAATTTTTGCTCTCGCAATCAGGGCAATCGCTTCGCCTTCGTGACCAAATTGTGATTCCGCAATTTTGTTCCAGAGGGATAATGCTTTCGAGTAATCTTTAGCATCAGACGCAGCTTGCGCCTGGTTGATTTGATTTAATAACTCGGGTAAAGTTGTCGGCGCAACTACGTGAGAAGTGGTGCCTTCTTTAAGTGTCCAGCGCGGACCCGTTTGCATCAGCTCGGCCTGGCAGTTAAGGGCGAGGACGAGAGCGAGGAGATTGAAAAATTTATTTTTTAGGTTCATGCCAACGAAGGAGTGTTGCTCCCCAAGTTAATCCTGAGCCGAAAGCGACGAGCAGGACAAGGTCACCGTGTTTGATTTTGCCTTCCCGCCAAGCCTCTTCGAGGGCCAAGGGAATGGAGGCGGCCGAAGTATTCCCAAATCGGTCCAAATTCGAAGGAAATCGCTCAAGCCCTACATTTAATTGGCCGGCAACGGCTTCCAGGATTCGTGCATTAGCTTGGTGGGGTATAAACCAGGCCACTTGATCGGAGGTTACACCACAAGTGTTTAAAACTCGCTGGCAGGACTCGGACATTACCCGCACGGCGAGTTTAAAAACTTCTTTGCCGTTCATGCGTAAGCAGTGTTCGCGATTTTGAATTGTTTCTGGAGTTGAGGGTTTGGCCGAACCACCCGCTACGCAGTGAATGAGTTCGGCGTTATTTCCGTCCGACCCCAACATGTTTCCGAGGATACCTACGTTAGGTGTATCCGTTAATTCTAAAATAGCGGCTCCCGCACCATCACCAAAAAGTACACAGGTGGTGCGATCTTGCCAGTCGAGCACTCCAGAAAGTTTTTCGGTTCCGACAACGAGGGCACGTCGGTAATTACCCGAACGCAACATGTCAGTGCCCACTTGCATGGCGAAAATAAATCCTGAACAAGCTGCGGAAACATCGAAGGCAGGAATGTCACGGCGCAAACCGAGTTTAGCTTGAAGAATACAAGCAGTCGAAGGGAAGGGCACATCGGGCGTCATCGTCGCCACAATCAGCAAGTCGATGTCTTCCGCATTCAGTCCGGCATTTTTAAGGGCTTGGGCGGAAGCTTTTGCTCCCATGTCAGAAGGATTTTCGGTGGGTCCAGCGATACGACGTTCCGCAATTCCTGAACGCGTCTTAATCCATTCATCGTTGGTATCGACGATTTTTGATAAATCATCGTTGGTCAGTTTTCGCTCGGGTGTATAGACGCCGAGGGAACGGATGAAGACTGAGGATTGAGTCGGGTTCATCAAATAGTTGAAGTAAGCCCTACGCGGGGCGGAAGGGAACACTAAAACTTCATTCCTCTTCCGGAGTCGAAGAAATTACCGCATTTGCTTCTGCTAAAGCGACTAACATTCGGCGGTTAGCATCATGCCCCACGGCTTCAAGGCCTAGGCGAATGGCACTGGCGATACTTTGACGATTGCTCGAGCCGTGAGCTTTCATGACTAAACTAGAAAGTCCCAATAAGGGTGCTCCGCCGTATTTTTCAGGCTTAAGTTTTCCTTTGAGTTCACGCAGGAGAGGGAACATCGCGATACCGCCAGCGAGGTAGACTGGATTACTTTTAACTTTTTTACCGACCATATCTCTCACCATGTAAACGAGCCCTTCGAGGGTTTTTAAAATAACATTTCCCGTGAATCCGTCGGTGACCACGACATCACAGGCGTCGCCAAATACATCAAACCCTTCCACGGGTCCGACGTAATTAATTTTATCACCCATGGCTTTCAACAAGGTGTGGGTGCGATTGATTCTTGCTCCGCCTTTACCTTCTTCAGTGCCTACAGATAATAAACCCACGCGTGGATTGGTTATCCCTAAAGCACTTTGGGCATAGATGGATCCGAATACGGCATTATGGACTAAATGTTCGGGTTTGGCTTCAGGATTAGCACCCACATCAAGCATTACGAAGTGGCCTTCGCGACGAGGCATAATGGCCGCTAACGCTGGACGTTCGGCGCCTTCCATGGGGCGAACTTTAATCGTTCCGGCAGCGACTAAAGCTTTTGTATTACCGGTCGAAATAACGAGATCTGCTTGTCCGGCTTTAAGCATATCTAAAGCAATCAACATCGACGAATCGCGCTTCGATTTAATAACTGTCATCGCTGCGTCATCAGGATTCACCACCGTCGCTGCATGTTTAAATTCCACGCGCTTGGATTTAAGTATGCGATGTTCCGCAGCGAGTTGTCGTAAATTATCTTCGTGTCCTACCAAAATCAGTTTGTCGTTAGGACCAACAAAGCCTTCACGCAATGCGAGGGCTGCACCCGCGACAGCTTCCGATGGACCGAGATCGCCACCCATACAATCGAGGGCGACTCTTTTTCCAGTGGGCGTGATTTCTTCGCTCATGATTGAACGGGCGTTGCCCGTAAAATTTGCTTAAGCCTCGGTGTCGAGGACTTGACGACCACGGTATTTACCGGTGGTTGGGTCGACGCGGTGAGAACGGCGAAGGGCGCCTGATTCTGCATCGCGTACGAGCTTGGGAGCACGGAACTGATTGGCCCCGCGACGAAGGCGACTGCGACGTTTAGACTGTTTGCGTTTCGGATTTGCCATGGTTCTGCTCTGGTTGAGGGTCAGATGTAGAGTCCCACCGCCCCCACGGTCAAGCCCCCTTTCAATGGCTTGCACTACTTAAATGCTTCGATTGGCTCTCAATATGGCTAAATCGCCCGCCCTTTTCCTCGATCGGGATGGAAATCTCATCGAAGACCACCACCACACCTGCCAAGTTGACCAGGTAAGCCTTATTTCTGGCGTAAAGCCCGCCCTCGAGGCCTGTTTATCGGCTGGTTATAAGCTTTTTATTCTTACCAATCAAAGTGGAATAAATCGGGGCATTTTTACCTGGGAACAATACCATGCCTGCAATCAGCGTATGCTGGAGTTACTTAATTTACCAGCCCCGGGGATTTTAGAAATCAAGGCCGCCCCCGAAAAACCGGATGAGCCATCTTTGTATCGTAAGCCTAGTCCGCGATTCATTTTAGAAATGATTGAGCACCACCAGTTGGATGCATCGAGATGTTGGATGGTGGGCGATCGCATCACCGATTGGGATGCTGGATTAAATGCCGGAATAAATTCCTGTGCGGTGCGTAGTGGAGCTGGTCGTCCCGAAGATTTTATTTATGCGGAGAAAATGAAAATCACCATTCGCCAAGATTTTCCTGAATTTGTTCGGCATGATCTCGGTTTGAATTGGAATAAATAAAAAGGGCGAACTCGAAAGTTCGCCCTTTAGAATCAGTATTTAAAACTAATTAAGACTTAGGAGCTTCGGTAGGAGCAGGTGGGCACTTTTCGCCATCCTTTTTGTCGCAACCATGGTTTGAGATTCCGCCTTTTACAGGCTCAGCCTTTGCAGGGTCATTGCATGAGTCGTCTTTTTTATCGCCGCACTTACCGCCATTAAAGATTTGGCTTTTAGGTGCATCGTTTGGGCAACAAGGTGCGCTTTCATCGCCTTTCTTTTTTTCTGTCTCACCAGCAAAGCTGGATACAGAAGTAATCGCCAAAGCAACAGCAGCGGCGGTGAATAGACGGAGGAGTGATGATTTCATGGGATGTGTTAGGATAGAACTAATAACTTAAAAGTTGGGACTACTTTGTCAAATGACCTTCTAAAATGGGGGTATCTGAGAGTTTAAGTAGCTTTGAACAGGCACTAAATAAACTGCTACTAGGCAACCAGTTACAACCGCTATGGGTAGAATAGACCTTTTTATTTTTCACCGCATTTACCTCTCTGACAGCAGGCAAAATCTCAAAATCCTTCAAATGTTCTGCGGATAAGATGATCGGTCCATCAACAGGATTATTATTAATCAATAATATGATATCGGGGTTGAATTGAGCAATCATTTCCCAGTCACACTTCAGCCAGGTCGTACCAGAAAACGGAAGGTCGTAACCCACTTTTTCCAACGGCCCCGCAAGGTAAGAATTTTTTCCGGCCATCATCCCATCCCAGATAATCAAAAGTTTCTGCGATGAGGTCGACGGAGGTTTTTCTAACGCCGCAATTAAATCATTGGCTCGGCTTTCTTGGCGCACGGCTTTTCCAATTAAACGTATATCCTCGGTGACACTGTTTTTATTTTCGGGTGAAAGAACTAAGACGTTCAAGCCCGCCTGTCGGCAACGTTCCGCCCAGAGGGGATTAGCTAATCTCGGTAAAATAACTAAGGTTGGTTTTTTCTGTAATAATTTTTCTAGGTCGGGAGTAAACACATCGCAGTCGCGCGATGCCGAATGCTGGGCGGGGAGAGGGCACCATTGAGTCACCGCGACGAGTTGCGCTGATTCCTTTAAATCAATGAGCGTTTGGGTTGCCCCCGGACTGTAACTAGCGATCCGCTGGGGTTCAGCCGCGACTGCCCAACTGAAACAGAAAAGGGTTAATAAAAACTGTCGAATCATCGAGAGGACAGAATCTCGGCCAGTCTTACGGCCGCATCAAAACTTCCACCATCGACCTGACCTTTCCCTGCGATTTCAAATGCCGTGCCGTGATCGGGGCTAGTGCGAACATGCTTTAATCCCAATGTCAGATTGGCGGCCGTTGCAAAATCGATAGCCTTTAAGGGGGCTAAACCTTGATCGTGATACATCGCTACTACGGCATCAAATTCACCTTTCAAGTGACGATGAAAAACGGTGTCGCCTGAAAGAGGTCCGCTCACTGCATGACCTTCGCGACAGAGAGCTTCAACGACAGGTTGAATAATTGTTTTATCTTCTGAGCCGAGTAAACCGTTCTCTCCCGCATGCGGATTTAATCCACACACCGCAATCCGCGGATTCTTATCTCCGAGTTTCTTGCGTAGTTCAATCATAGCTAAAATCGTATGGCGAATATTAGTTGAATTTATGTGAGTCGAAACCGATTGCAGCGGAACGTGCCACGTTACCAAGCCAACAGTCATTTTGCCTCCCGCAAAAGCCATCACCGGTTCACCGCTCCAATGGTGAGCAAAGAATTCAGTCTGACCGGGAAACGGATAACCTACTTGAGATAAATTATTTTTACTCACGGGCCCCGTGACGACCGCACGAAACTTTCCTTCCGTTACACCTTTCGCTGCTAACTCCATTGCGGCGATGGCGAGGCGACTTCCCTCCGCATCGGGCTTCCCGGGATTCATAATATAATTACTGGATCCAACGGCGAAAGCTTCAGGATTTTTTATGCCCAGTGTTTTTAGCCACGCTAGGGGTCCGATGGGTGCGACCTTATTCGTTAATGATGGATGCGACTTAAACCACGCCGCAACGAGTTCAGGGCCAACGCCAGCTGGATCACCACAGGTTATTGCAATCGGTGCTTCGTTCATTCGGGTTGGACATATCGTCCACGTTTTCCCCCTAAAAAGAAATCAAGAAATTCAAGGGCTTCTGACGTGGTGAAAGCCCCTGATTGTCGGGCGGATTGTGCCAAAGCAGTACAATTGCCATGGGGTGCGTAGACCCAATGATAGGCTTTTTTAATTTCCGCAATCACCTCGTTACTCAGTCCGCGTCTGCGCATGCCCACTAAGTTTAAACCCGAGATGACGTTCCGCGAATGAGCCAAGCCGTGCGGCGGAACATCTTCGGTGATGACGGCATTACCAGATGTCATCGAGCCAGCCCCAATGCGACAGAATTGATGGACCGCCACGCCACCGCTAACGAAAGCATGGTCCCCTACATTTACATGTCCGCCTAACATACAACCATTGGCGAGAATGACATGATTGCCCGTGGTGCAATCGTGAGCCACATGCGCTCCCGCCATAATAAAATTATTTTTACCAATACGTGTCGTACCGCCTTCCACCGTTGCTCGATGCACGGTGACGTGTTCACGAATGACGGTAGAATCTCCGATACTCACATTCGAAGAAGTGGAAGGGTTAAAGTGGAGGTCTTGAGGGTCGCCACCAATGACGGCGAAATGATCCACTTTTACTTTTTCTCCAAGGACTACACCTTTTTTGATTATAGCTTGTGCATTAATTTCACATCCATTGCCGATGGTTACATTCGCTTCGATGATTGCGAATGGGCCAACCAATACGGCGTTTCCAAGGCGGGCGGACGGGTGAATCTGGGCGGAGGGATGAATCACTTAGCAGCGGGGTTGTTGGGGAATAATTCAAGCTGCGCGGGTTTGACCATATCATAGACTCGCAACAGACGTAACAACTGTAAGGTGTCGGAGCGCGCGTAGCTTTGGTTGGATTCTACATTCTGAATCATGTTCTCTAAAATCGTTCGGAACGTAATCACATGGTCAACGCCACTTTGTTTGAGCAGGGTGATACTTTCCGCTCGTTGGGGTTCTTGTGCAGGTAGCCCTGGGAGAATTAATATTTTAGATAAGTTTTCATTTTCCGTTTGTCTTAATTCCGCAAAAGCAACCTTGGCCGCCTCGACAGCTTCTTGTCGAACAAACTCCAGTAAGTCTCCCTTCCGAATCATCGTGGGAGTAATTGCTTTGGTGGTATGCCATGCTTTCACGGCGACTACCGCGGCGGTAATCCCAGGTAGATCGGCAGAGAAAAGTTGAAAGGGTAGTTGAGCGTCGCGCCGAGGTGATGGATTAATCACGTATAAATCTCCTTCTTCATCAGCACGTTTGCGGCGTGATTGCACGGCGTACTTGCGTGATTGGCGCACGAAGAACCCGTTCACTTCGAAGTATTCTCTCACTAGGCTGTCGTCAAAACCCGCCATAGTCAGAAGATTGCCACCGAATGACCGTTCGGGTCAACCTGCGATACTCGATTATAAAACGAAATCAGCGGGTGCAATAGCGACGGTGAATTCGCCTTTCATCGAACCAGCTTTCAGCAACGGGACTAATTCGCCGAGTGGGGCCGTGCGAATGGTTTCATGCAATTTAGTGAGTTCACGACCCACACAGACCACGCGAGCTGGGCCAAGAACCTCCAACATTTCATCCGCAAAATCGGCCATGCGATGACAGGATTCATGGAGCACAATGGTTTCGTCGCTTTGCAGGGACTGCTCGAGGAAGCGTCGACGTGCGGCTGATTTAGGTGAGAGGAATCCTATAAACCGAAAGGCATTAGTCGGTAAACCTGAAGCGGAGAGTAGGGCAATGATCGCGCAGGGACCGGGTAAGGGAGTCACCGTAAGTTTACGTCGACGGCATTCACGGGTCACCCGAAATCCTGGATCGCTGATGCCTGGCGTACCCGCGTCGGTAATCAAAGCGACCACTTGTCCGGCCGAAATTTTTTCGGCTAACTCGATGGCCACTTCTTTTTCATTGTGCTCATGGTAGGCAATCATCGGTTTAGATATTCCGATGTGTTTGAGTAATCCGATAGTGACCCGAGTATCTTCGCAGGCGATTAAATCACAGGCGGTTAATTCTTTTTTAATTCGATCGGTCAGGTCGCCGAGATTTCCCAACGGCGTAGCTACGACGAGAAGTCGTCCGGCTGCCTTGGGATTTGACCCAGGTTCATGTGAACCTGGCGCAGTCATTAGCGATAACCAGATCCGCCCGACGGACCCATCATACCCGGAAGCCCCCCTTGCCAAGAAGCAGGTTGAGCTTGGGGTAAGGTTGAATCGATAGGTTTTTCCGTAGTCTCACAACCCACCACTGCCATGACGACGAGTGTGAGGACGATGAGATGAGTTAACCGCATTCTAATTAGTTATTGGCGAGTTTACCTGAGATAGGCTCAAGCGTAACCACGCCACCGTCGGAGAATTGATTGATGTCTGAGTCGACTAAAATTTGAGCAATGCACTGAGCGGTTTGTACTGATTCAACACGGACTTTTCCAACTTCTGCCCCGTTGATTTGTACTTTGAAAACGCTTTGTGGTTTGATGCTGTTTAACTCACCCACGGAGAAGCAAACTAAACCGCTGTCGGTGTCGACGCGAACGATACGTGTCTTAATGGTTTCTGGAGCAAACTCCGCCTGTAGTGAATTAACGGAAGGCTGAGAAAGTGGATCGCGAGGGTAGGATGGCTTAGTGCCGGTCGAGCTTAAGAAAGAATTATAAAGTTGTGCGTAGAGTTGTACGACGGAGTTGCGACTTTCTTCTGCTTTAGTGGTCTTAGTAATTTCGGCATCGAGTTGTTCTTTGGTGAACAGGCTCGCAGTTTTTTCTTTCTCTCTGACTAACTCTTGTTTGATCGAATTGAGTTCAGCAGTGAGGGAATCCTTTTTGCTGGTTACGTCAGTTAATTGCGAAGTCAGTTCGTCGCGCTTACGGGTGAGTTCAGCAACGTTGCCTTCGAGACCTTCAACCTTGGCATTTAAGCCTTCGATTTTGGTTTTCTTATCGGCGACATCGGCTTCGAGGTCTTTTTTGATACCTTCGAGTTCAGCGATTTTACCGCGTTTTTCTTCAACGAGATTTTTTAATTTGGAACCGATTACTTCCATGCGCTTGTCGAATTGCTTAGGCGCAGCGATTTCTGGGTCCGAAACAGTCCATTCGGTATTTTTCATTCCTGCATCGACTTTGCCTTTCAAGAGGTAGGCAAAGACACACGCAGCAATCGCGAGAGCGATACCGAGAATGCGGATGGTAAGATTTACGGACTTATTCATTTTGGGGTAGGATGGATAAAAGTTTATTTATGCCGGAAGGTAGTCAAACGGGGGTCCGGGTTTTCTATTGATTCAATAGCGCCGGGGTTAGACGAGGCATGGTTCAAGACTTTGAACACAAGTTCCTCCGAGCCTACAAGTCCAATCTCTTTACAGATATTTACAGGGGTAAACCACTGTCCTTTATGCTTATTTAAGTGCAAAATTGCACTGGTCCGGACCTTGAGAGTTTCCGCGGCCGCCTTCTTTCCAGCCTCAACCCCAGGTTGGTGGTAAGCGTTGATATTCAACAGGCTAGCGTAAAGTCCAACGGTGCGTTCGAATAGTGCGATAATCTGACCGATGGCTTGAGCGTCGACGCGATTAATCGTCAGCGTGATGCTTCCACGTCCACTGTCAGCCAAGGCTTGGCGAGTTCCTAGAAAGAACGCCTGAAGGTAATCGCCCGAAGTTGTATCAGGGTCGACAAAGGGTGATACTCCTTCGCGGTCTTTGAGTACTTCTATAAATAGCGCAAAAAAATTGTTCAACCCGTCGCGCAGCTGTTGCACATACGCATGCTGATCGGTGCTTCCTTTATTTCCGTAAACGGTGAGTCCCTGATAAACTTTTTTACCAGCAAGGTCCAACTCCTTGCCAAGCGACTCCATAATTAATTGCTGAAGGTAGCGAGAGAACAGAAGCAGACGGTCTTTATAAGGAAGTACGACCATCGCTTTTTTACCCTGTCCATCAGTTAAATGATACCAAGCGAGTGCGAGTTGCGCGGCCGGATTTTTTTCCGCATTTTTCTCCCGGGTCAGCTCATCCATTTTTTTCGCACCCACCAAGAGCGCATCGATATCGATACCTTGGAGAGCAGCAGGGAGTAGGCCGACTGGCCCAAGCTCACTCGTGCGACCACCCACCCAGTCCCACATCGGGAATCGTGCTAACCATTTTTCTTTTACCGCAATTTGATCGAGCTGACTGCCCTCACCAGTAACAGCAACGGCATGTGCACTGAAATTTAACCCCGCTTTTTTCCAGACGAGTTCACTTTCGATTAAGCCATTGCGGGGCTCAGGTGTGCTGCCGGATTTGGATGTGACGACGACGAGCGTAGTCCCTAATCTATTGCCTAGATTGGAGAATACTCGGTCCATGCCATCGGGATCGGTATTATCAATAAAATGGATTTTCAGTTTATCGGCCGCTGTGCCTAAAGCATCCGCAACGAATTGTGGTCCTAAAGCGGAACCTCCAATGCCAATGCACAAGCAGTCAGTAAATTTTCCACGGGCTCCTTGGATGGATCCACTGTGTACGTCTTTTACAAATTGATGAATCGAATGTACCGCTTTTTTAATTTCTGCAGTGAGTGCGGCCTGCGGAGCTAATTCAGGTGCACGTAACCAGTAATGCCCGACCATTCTTTTTTCGTCGGGATTAGCCATCGCTCCGCCTTCTAGTGCACTCATGTCCGCTAAAGCTTTCGCGATAGCGGGTGACATTTTTTCTTTAAAGCCAGCAGGGGCAGGGGCCCGACTTAAATCTAGGGCAAAGCCCAGAGAGGGAAAATTAAGTAGATGCTTGCTGTAAGAATCGAAAGAAGTGTCCACGACGCATCACACTCATCGGTGACGCTCAGTTTGGCAATCCCCGATGAGTAAAAATCTCAATTTAACCCTTATTATATCTAATTTATTAGTCTCCGTCAGTCACGGCACCTTCCGAAGCCGAGGAAACCGACTTAGCATATTTAGCTAACGCTCCGCGCTTTTCTTTGCATGGCATCTGTTTCCAGTTTTTTAGACGTTGGCTAATTTCTGCTTCAGATACCGAAAGGTTGATTTCGTTTTTAACGGCATCGATGGTGATGATGTCGTCATTTTTAACAATCGCGAGAACGCCACCGACCACAGCTTCGGGTGTAATATGGCCGACGACGAATCCGTGACTGCCGCCAGAAAATCTTCCATCGGTAATCAGAGCAATGGTTTTACCTAATCCCTTGCCCATGATGGCGCTGGTGGGCCCCAGCATTTCACGCATTCCTGGTCCGCCCTTGGGTCCTTCATTGCGAATGACAATCACGTGCCCGTCTTTAACTTCACCTTCTAAAATACCTTTGAGCGATGCTTCTTCGGATTCGTACACGATCGCTTTGCCCGTAAAACTATTTCCTTCTTTGCCAGAAATTTTTGCCACGGCACCTTGCGGGGCTAAGTTCCCGCGTAAGATGCGTAAGTGACTATCGGCTTTGATAGGATTGCTGAACGGACGAACTACATCTTGGTCTGCTGCATAGGGTTTAACACTGGCAAGATTTTCCGCCACGGTCTTACCGGTGACGGTTAAACATTTTCCGTGGAGTAGGCCTTTATCTAAAAGCATTTTTAAGAGGGGCTGCAGGCCACCGATGCGAACGAAGTGTGCCATGTTATATTTTCCACTAGGCTTTAAGTCGCAGAGCACTGGAACTTTTCGACCAATGCGTTCGAAATCTTCGAGACCGATTTTCACGCCCGCCGAGTGAGCCATCGCAATTAAGTGAAGAACTGCATTCGTTGATCCACCGAGTGCAATGACAACGGTAATGGCATTCTCAAAAGCTTCTTTCGAAAGAATGTCCGACGGACGAATATTCTTCTTCAGTAATTCCAAGACAGCTTTACCTGCGCGATCGCAATCCGCTAATTTGTCTTTCGAGTTCGCTAACTGAGCTGAACTATCAGGTAAACTTAAGCCGAGTGCTTCAATCGCAGATGCCATGGTGTTGGCAGTATACATGCCGCCGCATGAGCCTTCGCCGGGAATAGAGCACGTCTCGATTTCTTTGAGTTCGGTTTCGCTGATTTGATTAGCAGAAAATTTTCCAACCGCTTCAAAAACAGTTACGATGTCGGCTGCTTTTCCGTGGTGTAATCCAGGTACAATGGTGCCGCCATAGACGAAAACAGAAGGACGGTTGAGTCGTGCCATTGCCATCACGCATCCAGGCATGTTTTTGTCGCACCCACCGATGGTGACGAGACCGTCAAAACCTTCGGCACCCGCAACAGCTTCCACGGAGTCCGCAATAATTTCACGTGACACTAGAGAGTAGCGCATGCCGGGCGTGCCCATGGAAATGCCGTCCGAAACGGTAATCGTACCAAAGATAATCGCCTTACCGCCCGCCTCATCGGCCCCCTTGGCTGCTTGGATGGCCAAACGATCGATGTGCATATTACATGGGGTGACCATCGACCAGGTGGACGCGATGCCGACGACTGGCTTTTTGAAGTCTGCATCAGTAAAGCCCACGGCTCTCAACATGGCTCGGCTAGGGGCACGGTCTGGACCGTCCACAACGAGGGAGGAAAATTGGCGTTGGTTGTTTGAATTGGTCATGGTTTGAAAGTCTGCGGTTGTCAGTGGGACGGTCGTCCTTAATAAGGAGTTCAATGGACTTTGTGGTCCATCCACCCATTCGACAACCTGAATTTAAGACCTTCCTATCCATGGAATTCAACCTCAAGAAGATTATTAAGGCCCTCCTCCTCTCGACCTCGGAGGCCGTGTCTATAAAAGACATCCAAAAAGTCGTCCAACGCTACCATGCACAGGCTGTCCATGAGAAGAGCGAGGAAGGGGCTACCCCTTCGCCCGACGTATCAGCTCCCGCTGACGCGCCAGTTCAAGAAGTCATTCAAGATATCATCAACCAAGTTCCTACTTTGTTAACGGCGACACAGATCCGTGAAGCGGTCGATATTCTCGAAGCAGAAATGCGTGACTCCAACGACTCCGCTCGAATCCTCCAAGGCCCCGAAGGTTTTCGTTTAGTGATTTCTCCAGCGTATGCTGACTGGGTTCGACTTCTTCGCGGCGAGCCTCGTCCACAACGTCTCAGCCCAGCTTCCTTAGAAACACTTTCTATTATTGCCTACCGTCAACCCGTCACGCGTCCAGAAATGGAAGCGATCCGCGGTGTCTCGGTGGACAGTGCCCTCAACCGTTTATTAGAACTGGAATTAGTATCCATCACCGGTCGCGCCGATTTACCGGGTCGCCCAATTCAATACGGCACTACCGATAAGTTCTTAGATTTCACCGGTCTGCGTACTTTAGGTGAATTACCAGCGTCCGACGTTTTATCTCCAGCCCAAATCTCGGAATGGATTACTCGTGCCACCACGCCCGTAACGGTCGGTGACGCCGAAATGGGATTACCGCTTGAAGATAATTCTAGTTCGGTAAACATTGATTCAGATTCACCACCTTCTTCATGAGCTTAGACGAACATCGCAAATCCGTTGATCGCATAGACAGAGAAATTCTCCGTCTATTGGGTGAGCGTTTGCAGGTCGCTAAGGCTATCGGTGAAGCAAAATTAAAAGCCGGTGCTCCCGTTTACGCACCGCAACGTGAAGAGCAGGTTCTCCAATCTCTGGTCGATGCTGCACCAACCTTGCCCGCTTCAGGTATTCGTTCTGTTTTTCGCGAAATTATTTCTCTCTCGATTGGCGCGCAAATGGCGAAGCCCGTGGCTTATCTCGGACCCGAAGGTTCATTCACTCAACAAGCGCAAATCCGTGCCTTTGGTTCGAGCGTGCCAGCGTTACCTTTAAAATCGATTAGCGATATTTTCGCAGCGGTTGAATCGGGTGAAGCTTCTTACGGTGTCGTCCCCGTAGAAAATTCTACGGAAGGCGTCGTCAGTCACTCTCTAGATTTATTAGCTGAGTCAGAATTAAAAGTGGTCGCTCAGATCACTTTATCGGTCGAGCAATGTTTGGTTGGCTTTGGACCACTCAACGAAATCACCCGGGTGCTTTCTAAAGATATCGCCCTCGCCCAATGTCGTGGCTGGTTGTCACGCCATGTCCCACAGGCTACTTTAGTCGAAGTGGAGAGTACAGCTGCGGCGGTTGAAAAAGTGATGAAGGAGCCGAAGGGTAGTGCCGCTGTTGCCGCCGCCTCTGCCGCTGAATCTCGTGGCGTTCCGATTTTATCTCGCGGCATTCAGGATCGTCGCGACAACGCGACCCGCTTCTTTGTGATTGGTACCAGGGCCAATTCTCCAGGCAGTAAAGATGAGGTTACGAGTATCGTTCTCACTCTTAAACACGAGCCGGGTGCACTGCAGGCCGCCCTCAGTTCTTTTTCCGACCGCGGAATTAATTTAATTCGTATCGAGTCACGACCCAGCCGCCGTCGTGCCTGGGAATACTTATTCTTCATTGATTTCCCTGGTCACTGGGAAAGTCCTGCCGTTCAAGAAGCCGTCGTTGCCCTCAAGGGTCGCTGCGAGATTGTAAAGTGGCTGGGTAGCTATCCGCAGTCCGCGGGATGAATAAGAAAACCCTAGGCACACTCTTGGTCACAGTTTTGATTGTGACTACGATTGTGTCCTCGTGGCTCTGGTGGCGTGCATGGTCAGCCCCCTTGGTAGATGTTTTTTTTAGACCAGCATTTTCTGTTCATGGTGTCAGCGTAGGCACGCCGGTTCGAGTTAAAGGGGTGGTAGTTGGCCAGGTTGCTTCGATTGGTCTTTCTTTAGATAACGAAGCAAAACTTCGCCCGCAGATAAATTTAAGTTTAAATCCCGAGGTTCTAGATAATCGTGGATTTGCTGAACGTTTACGGGGAAAAAATTTACAAGAAGAAGTTGCTCAAGGCCTGCGTGTTCACCTCGTGGTGGTGAGTCCATCCTCCGGTTTACTCCAAGTAGAATTATTCTGGGCAGAGAATGATCCCCTGCCAACCGGCTTAGAGGCGAATGAAATTCCTGCCACCGGGCAGACGATGCAACGGGCGATGGAACGTCTGGTTAAAGAACTCAATCGTGTCACCCAACGTGATCTCGAAAAAATCGCCCAAGACTTAGAAAAAGACTTAGACTATTATTTCCCGAAATCCGACCCCGCTTTTGTCTCCGCCTTTTCGGCCAAACTCATTGCCAAGAGCGAATCCCTCGCTACCGCGACCGCTCCCGAAAGTTTCGGACCGAAGTTAACTCGCATTGCGGAAGCTTGCGCGGCTTTACGTTCTTATACTGAAAATATGAATAAAGAATTCAGCCCAGAAAATTTAATTATCATTCAGGCTCGTTTAGCCGACACCACTGCCGCCTTTGATTCATTCACCGCATCGCTCGAGGGTTCGCAGTCTAATATTAATGCCTCGGCCGAAGAAATTACCGCTTTGTTTCAGTTGATTTCTCGGGGCGCCCGCGATTGGAAAGAAAAAACTGAAGCCTTTGGCCGAGAACCGAGGCCTTAATGCGTGAACAGGCTTGCGGACCGGCAGGCCTCAAGCGTAAGTCAGAACCTATAACCTTATGGCTGAACCTACCGACAAAATGGAGTCCATCATTAACCTGTGCAAACGCCGCGGGTTTGTTTTTGCATCTTCCGAAATTTACGGAGGTCTCAATGGATTTTTTGATTACGGCCCCTTGGGCGCTGAACTGAAGAATAATATCAAACAAGCCTGGTGGCAGGACTTCGTTCACCGTCGCGATGATATCGTCGGTTTAGACTCAACCATCATTCACCATCCCACCACGTGGAAAGCTTCGGGTCACATCGATAATTTCACCGATCCGTTGGTCGATTGTAAGGAATCCAAAATGCGCTACCGCGCCGACCAACTCTTTTTCTCCCCCGTCATCGTCGCCGGCGAAACCATTGGTTACGTTTCAGTTTTAGAAGATGAAGGCATGCAGGCCAAAGCCGAAGAATTAGCGAACGATCTAAAACGTAAATTAGCTAAACCCGGTGCCCTCGAGCCCATTAAATTAAAGGACTACACGGAATCCACTCCTGAACAGTACGCGTTAATTCCTTCTCCGGCTACCGGTAAGCCTGGTTCGCTCACGCCCCCACGCTCATTCAATATGATGTTCCAGACCTACGTGGGTGCGATGCAAGATGCTTCTGCGGTCGCTTACCTTCGTCCGGAAACCGCCCAAGGTATTTTTATTAATTTTAAGAATGTCGTCGATACGGGCCGCGTAAAACTACCGTTTGGTATCGCCCAAATGGGCAAAGCCTTCCGTAATGAAATCAACCCCCGTAACTTTATTTTCCGTTCACGGGAGTTCGAGCAAATGGAAATCGAATACTTTATTTCCCCGCAAGCGGATTGGCAGACTGCCCACCGCGAGTGGATTGAGGGCTGCTTAGCTTGGTTTGAATCCATTGGTATTCCTCGCGCCAAACTTTCGCTTTATCCTCACCCGAAAGAAAAACTCGCACACTATTCCAAAGGCACAACCGACATCATGTTCGAGTTTCCTTTTGGTGTACAAGAACTTCAAGGGGTCGCCGCCCGCGGTGATTTTGATTTAACTCAACACAGCCAAGTCTCGGGACAGAAACTTGATTGGTTCGACGAAGCTGGTAAGGTTCGCTTTATTCCTCACGTCATCGAGCCTTCCGTAGGTGTAGATCGTGTTTTCTTAGCACTGCTCACCACCGCTTATCATGAAGATGAAGTGGAAGGCGAAAAACGTGTCGTCCTCAAACTGCCGATTCGTGTGGCTCCCTTTAAGGCCGCCGTTTTCCCGCTGGTTAAGAACAAGCCGGAGATTGTTGAACGTGCAGAAGCTTTATATCGCCGCCTGAAGAAACGATTTAATGTATTCTACGACGCGTCGGGCGCGATTGGCCGTCGTTACCGCCGCCAAGATGAAATCGGTACACCTTACGGTATTACCATCGACTTCGAGACCATCGAGAAAGGTGCTGGTGTGACGGTGCGTAATCGCGACACCTTAGAGCAGGTCCGTATGACCGAAGATGAAGTGGTTCGCTTCCTCGACGAAAAGATTAACGGATAGCTACGGCACTGCCGCTGAGTTCTTCGGCGAATTTTGCGAGATGTCGCTTCCCACAGAGGGAGGCGGCAATCGTAAGATTGCGGAGACCTTGCGGGAGGTGCGCTAAGAAATCAGCCCGACCTTTTTTCTTACCTAAATAAGCATACGCTCCACAGGCCTGCAGCAGTCTTTGCGTCGCGGCTACGTGCAGTAAGTGGCTGAACTCATCAAGCGAGCCCTTCCAACCAGAAATTTCTTTGGCATGATCTTCAATTTCAATGCGCCATAAATCCATGTCACGGCGTTTGAGATAAGGGTCAAACATGAGTGACGCGTAGTCATAGAACATCGATCCCATCCGGGCTCCTTGGAAATCAATTAACCAAGCTTGGTCATTCTTAACTAAAATATTTTGAGACTGAAAATCGCGGTGTAACATCACCTGCGGCTGCGCTGATAACTCTTTGGCCAGTGAAGCCATATCGTTAATCACATCGCGTGAGGGCTTCTTGCTGACACAGACGTTGTCTAAGAAGTACTGACGCTCCCAACTATAGAGCTTGTCGTTAAAGGTCTCATTAGGGGTGATTTGAGCCTGAGTCATGGCCTCTGCGCCGATGCGGTGAAGGTGGGTTACTTGTTCAAGGGCGGAGGCAAATTGGGGCCAGGGGAAACTTTCATTCTGGCTAAGAGAACAAAGGTCGACCGTTCCCAGATCTTCTAAAACTAAAAGCCCTAGGTCTTTATCTTCTGAAATGACCGCAGGTACATTGAGGCCATTCAGGTGAAGAACTTTGGCGATATCTCCATAAATTAAATTCTCTGGGCGACTGTCATCATAATTGCACAGCACGCAGGGATTACCTTGGGCATCTTGGGTGTGGTAAAACTGTCGACCCGACCCGCCTTTCATCGCCGCACCATCAGCAGATAAAATAAGTCCGAGACGTTTGGCGGCCTCTTCGATTTTTAAACTTCCCCGTGCAGGCTTTTCTAATTCTGCTTTGATTCTTTCATATTCTTCAACGGTGCCCAAGTCGTGCCAAGATTTTGAACTATCGAGAAAACCTTGCACCGATTGTGGGGCTTCTTGGAGGCGACGCAGGAAATGCTCTACCAGAGATTCAATCGTGGCAGGAGTCGTCTGAATAAATGGACGAGAGACAAAACAGATACCCGTGTATTGGTAGGCTGTATCGGTTTTTCCTAGGCGATCACGGATATCGGTGATGAGGCCATCTTGGGTGATACGAACATTTTTATTAGGTCCATCTTCACGAACAATCAAGGTCACCTCAGCATTGTTGCTGGTGTGATAAGCATAAGCATTTTTGATATCACAATCGCTTAAGATGTCCCCGTTCCAGATGATTAACTGAGTGTCTTCAGGCGTTAGAAACTGAGCAATATTGGCCAAGCCGCCACCGGTTTCTAGAAGGGTAGGCTCATAAACTAAATCTACTTTTGCGGTACCCCAAGTGCCTTCTGGAAAAGTCTGTTTCCAAACGTCGGGGCAATGGTGGGTATTGATGATAAATCTTTGTACGCCGGCCTGACGAAGTTTTTCCATCGCGCGAAAAACCATAGGCTGTCCGCCGATAGGTAGCAGAGGCTTGGGACAATTTTCAGTTAAGGGTCGCAGTCGCTGACCTAAACCAGCTCCTAAAATAAATGCAGTGGTGGGAAAACTAGTCATGAGATTATTTGGAGCAGCGAGGGCAGATGCCATAAATTTCCATTATGTGGGTCAAGTCAGTGAAGCCCTGATTCTTTGCGGCGATTTCGAGTTTGATGGTATCGCAGCCGGGAAGTTTTTCGATTAAACCACAGCGTCGACAGATCACATGGTGATGATGGTGGTCTGGCGAAACCAGAGCATAGAGATTTCTGCCACGTTCGATGGGGTGGCGTTGGACGACTCCCGCTTCTTCGAGTGAATCCAGATTTCGATAGACCGTGACTAAATCCAAAGTGCCGTCTCCGGCCGACTTATGAATTTCCTCCGCACTGACCGGATTTTTTGCTTCCGATAAAACTCTTAACATCGCCAGACGGGGATTGGTGATACGCAAAGCCTTAGTTTTCATCCGACTCAGGGCGGACTCTACCCTCGGATGGGGGTCATCGCCGCAGCAGTCTTTAGAATGTTGGTGTTTATCAGGCACAGGCTCTAAACTTAACTTCTATTATGACGTGGCAAGACGAATGGTCACTTGCCACCCGCCAATCTCTGGTTTGGCTATAATCTCGTATGTCCGAACCCTCGGCCCAGTCCAAATCGCCCAAACAACTCGGGCCAACTCAATTTCAGGATTTCATTTCTAAAAAACCATTTCCTCTTGAGCTAGGTGGTGAATTACCCGAGCTCACTCTGCGCTACGAAACTTACGGTAAATTATCTCCGGATAAATCGAACGCTATTTTAGTACCCCACGCACTCAGTGGTGATCATCACGTCGCTGGACGTTATCAAGCCGACGATGCCAAACCTGGTTGGTGGGATGGTTTTGTGGGTCCCGGTAAAGCCATCGACACCGATCGCTTCTTTGTCATCGGAATCAATTGCATCGGGGGTTGCCGAGGTTCGACTGGACCACTTTCCATTGATCCAAGAACCGGCAAACCTTACGGCGGTTATTTTCCTGAAATTACTTTAGGCGATATTGTGCGCGGTCAGCGTCTCGTCATCCAACATCTTGGCATTAAAAAATTACACGCCATCGTCGGCGGTTCCATGGGCGGAATGCAGGCATTACTTTGGTCAGGAGACTATCCAGAAGAAGTGGGCCGCATCGCTGTGCTCGCCGCTGGGTTGAGCCAATCCCCCATGGCTATTGCTTTAAATGCAGTTTCTCGCGCTTGTGTTGAGACCGATCCACAGTGGAGAGGTGGACATTACCAACCCGGTGAAGGGCCTGATAGCGGTTTAGCTATCGGAAGAATGATTAGCCACATCAGCTATCTTTCCTCCGCTGCTTTCGACCAAAAATTCGGGCGTGCAAAAGTCGACGGTGCAAAAAATAATGACCCTGTTTACTGGCAGGTAGAAAGTTATTTAAAGCACCAAGGAGATTCTTTCGTAAAACGTTTTGATGCTAATAGCTGGTTGCGTATTACGCGAGCCGTCGATCGTTTCGATTTAACCTCACGCGCAGCGTCGGGTCAGTTATTTAAAAAGAACGGAGCCGACGTTCTGGCAATTGGCTTCTCAAGTGACTGGTTATATCCGACAAGCGAACTGCGTATGGTCGTCGCCGCAGCCACTGCCGTTGGAGTGAATGCCGCTTACTTAGAAGTGGTTACCGATGCTGGGCACGATGGTTTCCTCATTCCCGATACGGGCCTAAGTGTCCGCCTGCACGCCTTCTTGGGTTAATCAGAGCAGGGGAGCTACCAGCTTGGAAGCCGCCTCGAGGGCTTGCCCACGCCAGGTGCGACTTCTTCGATAAATGTCCTCCGAATAGGGCGAGCATTCTTTTTCGACGGAAGTGATAAAATCCCCAATATTATCGAGGGATTCTAGGTGATTAATGCAGGCGGCTATTTCATAATTAAAGAACAGGGAGCGCATGTCTAAATTAGCGGAGCCCACAATGGCCGTCTCGTCATCAACCAAGAATAATTTAGCATGAAGAACGCCGGATTTATAAAAGAGAATTTTTGCCCCAGCTTCTTTCAATTTGCGGAGATACCAGCGCCGGGCGAAATCGAGTAAGCGATGATCGGAACGTCGCGGCAGTATAATTTTAACTTCAATATTTTTTTGGGCCGCATTAACGAGCAGTCGAAATAGAGTACGGTCAGGAATAAAATAAGGCGTCATGATAGTAATCGATTTTTCCGCATTCTCGATTAATTTGATATATGCCTCCCAGAGAGGGTCGCCGATACAATCGGGTCCGGACGAAATAATTTTGATTTGGGTTTTTCCGTTGAGCAGTGGTTGGTGTCGGAGAATTTCAACAAACTCTTTAGGTTCCCGATGAGTCGCCTGACACCAGTCCGCAATAAAAACTCGCTCCAGTGCTCCCGCCGCTGGTCCATCAATCAAGAATGAACAATCGCGATAACGACGATTAGAAGGGACATAGCCCAGGTAATTAAGGCTGATATTTTGTCCGCCAATGACCGCGGTTTGACCGTCAAATATGGCAATTTTACGATGGTTTCGCCAGTTAGCCGATCCCTTACCTTGCATCGGTAAAATCGGATTAAACTGCGCGACTTCGCCGCCGGCTTTAATGAGGGGCTGACATAAAAACTGCGGTGTGCCGAAGCTGCCGACTCCATCAAGGAGTAAACGAACTTCTACGCCGGCCCGTGCTCGCTGGGTCAGTGCGGAAATAATTTCTCGGCCAATCGCATCAGCTTTGAGAATGTAGGTTTCAATATGAATTCTTTTTTGGGCTAAGCGAATTTCTCGCAACAAGGTCTCAAGCATCATTTTTCCGTCCTCGTCACCGAGTACCTTAAATTGATTCCCGCGAATCTCGGAATCACTCGTGAGTTTTTTGGCGACCGCATTAACCTCTCTCTTGTTGCGAGCTAGCTGGGTGTATTTTCTTCCACCCCAAATAAATAAAATGAGTGCGGCAGACTTGGGGATTAAAATCGCTACGCTTATCCAAAATATAATATAGAACCCAGTCACCCGTGCCCATGCAGCCCGATAGATGACAAAGGCGGTGCAGGCGTAATTCACCCATGGTAGTAAATGAGCGAGTTCGGGCAGCCGATCTAATACAAGTAGGGTGCCTTGCATACAGTGAGACTAAACATTCTCAGTTATGTGGACACAAAAAAAGACCCTGGTTTCCCAGGGTCTTGATGTGGAAGCTAATCCAGGGATTAGTTGCCGGCCTTGTCGAGCAAGTCGCCGAGACTGTTGAAGTCTCCGCTGCCTGAAGAACCTGTGGAACCGCCACCAGAAGAAGGAGCCGCAGGGGCGCCGCCGGTGGAAGGTCCTTTGATGCGCTCGTAGGACGAGATCTCGGCCTGTAAGCGTTCAGCATCGTAGTTAGCAGCCTTGATGGAGAGACCGATACGACGGTCTTCTTTATCAATCTTGATAACGCGAGCGCTGACTTCTTGGCCGACTTTGACAACGTCTTTAACATTTTCCACGCGCTGTTCGGCGAGTTGGGAAACGTGAACGAGGCCATCAATCTCTTCCGAGAGTTCGATGAAGGCACCGAAGTTAGCCACTTTGGAAACCTTACCTTTAACAAGGTCACCAATGCGGAACTTCTTGTCGATGTCGCTCCAAGGATCGGTTTGAATTTGTTTAACGCCGAGGGAGATGCGCTGTTGGTCGATATCTACATCGAGAACAATCGCTTCTACGTCGTCGCCCTTTTTCATCACTTCAGCAGGGTTGTTGATACGACGGGTCCAGCTCATGTCGGTGACGTGAACCATGCCATCGATACCATCTTCGAGTTCCACGAACGCACCGTAGTTGGTGAGATTGCGAACTTTTCCATGAACGCGAGCGCCCACGGGGTAGTTGTGACGAACTTTTTCCCAAGGATTTTCTTCGAGTTGGCGGATGCCCAAGGAGATTTTTTGTTCTTCCTTGTTAACGCTGATGATGACGGCGTCGACTTCTTGGCCCACTTTAAGGATGTCCGAAGGTTTCTGTACGCGCTTAGTCCAGGAGAGTTCGGAAACGTGAACGAGTCCTTCTACGCCACCTTCAATTTCAATGAAGGCACCGTATTGAACGAGGTTAACGACTTTACCATGAACTTTTTGACCCACTGGGTAACGCTTTTCGATACCTTCCCATGGATTAGGCTGAGTTTGTTTGAGACCGAGTGATACGCGTTCGCGATCACGATCCACTTCAACCACCATGACAGTAACTTCTTCGCCTACTTTCACCACTTCGCTTGGGTGGCCAATGCGGCCCCAGCTCATGTCGGTGACGTGTAAGAGACCATCGAGACCATCGAGATCCACGAACGCACCGTAATCGGTGATGTTCTTGATGATACCGCGACGGATGGTGCCAGGCTTAACTTCTTCGAGAAGTTTACGACGACTTTCACCGCGTTGCTCTTCGATGAGCTCACGACGTGAAACCACGAGATTTTTCTTCTCTTTGTTAATCTTGATAATTTTGAAATCGAAAGTTTGGCCCACGAAGACATCGAGGTTCTTCGGAGGATTGATATCGATTTGAGAGGAAGGCATGAATGCGTCCACACCCACGGAGACGATGAGTCCGCCTTTAACGACAGACTTAATGCGGCCTTGGACGATGGAGCCTTCTTGGCAGTTAGCCTCGATGCTTTCCCATTTACGAATTTGAATCGCGCGATCGTAAGAAACGGTTGGCGTGCCATCCTTGTTCTCAAGTTTCTCGAGATAGACTTCGAGATCCATGCCGACTTGGATTTCAGCCATATCGGGGAATTCGGCTTGGGGGATGAATCCCTCGGACTTGCCTTTGATATCGACGACGACGTCTTTATCGCCACGGATTTCCGTGACCTTGGCTTTGATGACCGAGTGAGGTTTGAGCGCGCCGAAATTAGAATCGGCGAGCAGTTTTTCCATGATGCTCATATTTGTTTTTTTGACTAGTTGTCCTGGGCGTCCGGAGACGTTTCCAGGGTTTTGGTTGTTGTTAGGAACGAACCTTTAGAGATTCCACTAACTCATGTTAGCGGGCTAAAGGGAGGTTGAAAGAACCTGTTAAACCCCCTCAAGGCAAGTCGATTATGACCCCTTGTTAGTAATTATTTCTCTTAAATCAGAGTCCTGGCTCCACCCCTCACGGACGATTAAAGACTGTAAAACCTTAAGTCCGAGTTCTTTTTGACCATTTTTCAGTAAAAACTGTCCCAGCTCCCAGACGAGTCCATCGTCCAGATTATTTAATTCGCTCCAATCATCAATCGGCCAAACCAAAGGCTTACCGGCATCGACCAGTGCTTTCGCATATTCATAAGCCAAGGCGATCGAGGGTTTCTTACTTAGAGTAGAAAGCATTAATTCGAGATGGAGTTCAGGATTTTTAACTTTCTGGATATTACATCCGCGAATCGAGGCGTAGGGCCCGAGCTCATCCGGCTTATTGAGATAGTCTTTTAACTGCGTCGCGATGTTAACGGCAAAAGGTTTATAGAACGGATCACCTAAGATGGTTCCTTGCCAGCTGACTACGGGTGTCGCGTACCACGCAGCTTCCCCCGCAGATTTTCCGCGCATGAGTCCATTCACTAAAAAATCTGGTCTCATCGTGAAACCTAAAAAGGGCTCATAGACATTACCCGAGGTGAGTCCGGCACCTTGTCTGACTAATAATGCAGCCCAATTATTTTCTGGTTTCTTTAATGAGCTCGCTGAAAAACTATGGAGGTGTAAGGCGATGGCTCCCGACGCTAATTTTACGCGTGGTAAGGCAAAGCGTCCGCTGGGTGTTTGCGTATACCATCCTAAATAAAAAGCCGGTGCATCCGACCTTGCTCGTTCATCAAAGAGTTTGGGTGATTGATCCACATCAGTCGGGAAGCCGTAAAGCTCGGTCACTTCTGCAGCCGCCTTAAACCATTTATCGCCTTCTTTATAGGGTCCGCCCACATCAACATAACTGCGTCCTCTTAGCCCATGACTCTCCGCCCGCCAGGCGCCCATCAGTGCATTCAATGTGGCCGTTGGGGTTGGTCCATCGATTCTACTCGTACGAACAATTTCCGTAATTTCTGTCGAGTCAGGAAAATCCTGCCCAAACCACGGGTTGGGTTTTGCGCCGACAGGGTTGAGATTTACCGCCGCTATCAAAGCAAGCTCGCTATCAACACAAGCGTGGTCTCCGCGGATTAATTCATAAGACTCACTGGTTTGTTTATAGGCAGTCGCTTTGATTTTTAAAGGCACACCGTAGACGGTAATCAACCAGGAGATTTTGGGACTGTCTGTGGGGATGAAATCTTCCCGCCCATATAAATCTTTTTCCCGATTTATTTTTCCCGTAATGAATTTCATTTCGAGAAGTTGCCGGCGAAGTGGATTAAGAATGCCCTGACTGTATTGATCCCAACTTATTTCTTCCGTCGTGGGTAAGGGTAGGGTGATGAGATTGGATTCTGGTATCCCGCGTTTACGCATCAACGCCTTGGCAATCAGGATGCCATCAGGAGCATTATCATTTGCTAAAACAATCGTCGTTGCGGGATTGATGTCGGCACGAAGCTCCACTCCCAGTAGACAAATTAAAATAAACAAACAGAACCGCATCAGAAGTTTAGTTTAACGCAAAAACCGCAGAGAGGAAGTTTCAAATCCTAGGGCCGAAGTCTATTACTGTAGTCAACAATCCCCGCTGCAATCGATTCAGCCAGTTTTTGACGATAGTTAGGATCCGCAATTTGCGCGCCTTCCGTTTTGCTCGAGACAAAGCCGCCTTCAATTAAGATGCCTGGGCAGTTTAAAGTTTTAAGAACGGCAAAGCGTGCACGTTTAACGGCCCGGTCCTCCGTCCCTAACTTTTGGACAGCGCGCATCTGCACACTCCATGCTAAAAGCACATTCAGTGCATCGAGGCGATTTCCTGGCAGCATGATACTACTCGCAGTTTTTTTGGAGTGATTGGTCGATGATTCTCCCGCGATGCTTAAACAATAGGTCTCAAATCCCGACGTGGTTGAGTCTTTCGGCGCCCCGCCGTTAAAGTGCAGGCTGATAAACAAATCCGCCTTCACTTTATTCGCATAGTCGCAGCGGTCGGGGAGGTCGACAAACTTGTCTTTGTCGCGGGTAAGCAGAACTTCGAACCCGAGTTTTTCTAAAATAATTTTAAGGCGAAGTGCGGTATCGAGCGTCGCAGATTTCTCCGCGTAATTATACATCTTACTTACTATCCCAGGATCTTTGCCTCCATGTCCGGGATCGATGACAATCCTTCGAAAACCAATTCCGAACGGTGCTTTATTTCGCCAGATGAGTGGTACTAAAACTTTATCGTAGTCCACGCGATCAATCGCCAGATTTCCTTTGATGAGAGTTAATGACTCCGTCAGCCATACTTTCACACCCCCGATGGTGATGAAGGGTTTTTTATTCTCAGCAAAAACGTCGGGCAGATTTTTTCCAGCGTAACGCTCCGACTCTGCTGGGTCAGTTTTGAGCGCTGGTACGGGTTGCAGCCCTAAAAGTTTTAAGGTTTCGCCCAACGATACATCAGGCCTCGCCCATGCAGTAGGAGCGACGCCTAGCCAAAAGAAAAAGGCGAAGAGTAGGAGGGTGTGCCCGCGGGCTTTCACGGTATTACTCGGTATCGTTTTCGCCGTTATCCACTGCGGAATCGTCCTCTTGATCATCATCCGAAGGTTCGGCGTTATGAATGAGCTTACGACGATTCGCTTGTAAAGGTGTTAGACCGACAACAATAGCACGACCGGTGCGCTTGGGTTCGTTGTCGCGCGTACAAATATGCATGAGTTCGGTAATGGCTCGATTCATGGTTTCGAGACCGATCTCTGGGTGCTCTAATTCACGGTAACGATATTGTAAGAGCAGTTTTACTTTATGTCCGTGATAGAGGAAATTTTCGGCACGACGGACTTTGATCATTAGGTCATGCACATCAATACGTGGACGGAGTTTTAATTCCTTCACCTTCGTCGCTGTCTTTTGATGCTTATGTTTCTTCGCCTCTTCGTATAAATATTTTCCGTACTCAATTAATTTACAAACAGGTGGCACTGCGGTGGCTGCAATTTCAATTAAGTCGACGCCTTCTTCTTGAGCGAGTTGTAGAGCTTTGGACGTTGGCATCACGCCAAGCATTTCACCTTTTGCGGTGATCACACGAATCTCGCTCGCACGTATCTTCTCGTTACGTTTTGGACCTTTATCCTCTCTGCTGCGATTATTGAAGCGCTGCTGACTAGAGTTGGATGAGTTTTTGGGCCGAGGGCTATTCGGGCGATAAGGGGTTGCCATTAGGTATCTTCGTGCGTGTCGTTACTCAATTAACTTCCGCTTTTAATCGCAATGGTTCAAGCACCGATTGCGTCTCGGGAGATAAATTATCACTCACTCTCTAATCGCTTTATCTCTGCTATGACCTGTTGGCCATGCTCGGTGGGTTCGACTTTTGGGATGACCGATTTCAAAACGCCATCACCGTCAAAGAGGTACGCCGCCCGCAATGGCCCAAAATATTTCTTACCATACATCGATTTCTCCACGATCGCATCCAGGGCCTTGGAGAATTTATCCTCCGGGTCTGAAACCAGAGTATACTTAATGCCATTCTTCTCTGCATATTTAAGGTGCGAACTGCTCTTATCCCTGGAAACAGTTATAGTCTTAAATCCTTTACGAGCAATGACTTGTAAATCTTTAGAAAGGGCACAGGTCTGCTTATCGCAGGCCGAGGTATTGTTGCGCATGTAAACTGAAACCAGGGTCGGACCGTCGATAAGCTCTGAAAATGGAGTAATTTTCACTTTTCCGTTCAAAACGGCCTCAATTTCGAAGTTTAACTTAGGTTTTTTGCCTGTTTTATGCATAGGACTTCTCAATTGTCGGGGCAGGCTGAACTGTCAAACGGTAGGCCTTTATTGTACCCCAACTAGATCGGTATCAGATTAGCTATCCTTTCCCCTTTACAAACGCCCCCCCGTGGTCTTTGTTCCGACCCTTTCCGCCATGCAAAAGACCCGCAAGTCGATCTCCAAACGCTTCAAAATTACCGGTACCGGTAAAGTGATGCGTAAGTCCCCTAACACTCGCCACCTTCTTAGTTCTAAGTCGCGCAAGCAGCGTCGTCGTGGCAATAAAGACAAGCGCGTCGATTCAGGTTTTGAAAAGAAAATGTTGGCTTCCATGCCATTCGCGTAAGCCGACTGTATAAAATTTCTGGCCGAACGGGTGTTCATTAAGGCGACCCCCAGGCCATTAAACTAACCATAAAAACAACATACAAACATGCCTAGAGCAACTAACGGTCCAGCTACCAAAGCACGCAAACGTCGTGCGATTCGCGCAGCTAAGGGCTACTTCGGAAACAAATCACGTCTCTACGTCTACGCTCTCGAAGCCGTACAACGTGCACAAAAATTCGCTTACCGCGATCGTCGCAAAAATAAATCGACGTTCCGCCAATTGTGGATTGTACGTCTCAACGCTGCCTGCCGTCCTCTCGGTATCAGCTACAGTCGTTTAGTGAACGGTCTCAAAAAGGCCAACATCACCATCGACCGTAAAAACCTCAGCGAGCTCGCTATTCATGATGCCCCAGCGTTTGAGGCAATCGTGACCTTGGCCAAAGCCGCTTTGAAGAAGTAAATCTTGCTTACAAACGGTTTAACAAGGCCCCGATAATCGGGGCCTTGTTGTTTCTGTAGTGCTTTCGCTTGCCGATTTCCTTCCCCATCACACAAATCTAACCCATGCAGCAACAGCTCGCCCAGCTCGTCGCCACCGCTCAGGCCGAATCCAAATCCGTCACCAATCGTGCCGAGATGGAAGCCTTCAAAGCACGCGTGGTCGGTCCGAACGGTTCACTCACGGCTGCGATGAAAGGGATGGCGACTCTTTCCAAAGAAGAACGTCCCATCGTTGGTAAATTAATTAACGAAGCAAAAAAATCGGTCGAAGAAATTCTCGCCGCACTGCTCACCAAAATTGAAGACGCTGAAATTGGCTCCGCTCTCGGCACTCCGCTCGATCCTACTTTAACCGGCAACGAAACTCCCGCGGGTTTCATTCACCCACTTTCTCGCACCCGCGAAAAAATTCTCAACACTTTTAAGAAATTAGGATTCACCATCGCCGAGGGTCCCGAAATCGAAACGGAGTGGCATTGCTTCGATGCGTTAAACACTCCCGCTGATCACCCTGCACGCGATATGCAGGACACACTTTATCTTCCCAAAACATTTCGTTCAGTCGATGCGCCTCGCCGTGGTGAAGAAGCCCTCGTCTTACGTACCCACACTTCCAGCGTACAAATTCGTACCCTGCTGAATCGTAAACCTCCTTTCCGTATCGTTGCCCCGGGTCGTTGCTTCCGTCGCGATGCCGTTGACGCTACTCACTCCGCTAACTTCCACCAAATCGAAGGTCTGTGGATCGATCACCAAGTAACTTTAGCCGATTTACGCGGCGTGCTCGATTTCTTCGTGAAAGAAACCTTTGGTGCTGACGCTGAAATTCGCCTCCGTCCTTCCTATTTCCCATTCACTGAACCAAGTTTTGAAATGGATTTACGTTCTCCTAACTTGGGACGTCTCTCCAATCGCTGGCTCGAAATTATGGGCTGCGGTTTAGTGGATCCTAAAGTCCTCGAGCTTTGCGGATTAGATCCTAAAGAATATTCAGGCCTCGCTTTCGGCCTAGGCCTCGAACGCATCGCCATGTTGGTTCATGGCATCGACGACATCCGTCACTTCTATAACAACGATCTACGCTTCCTGCGTCAGTTCGCCTAAACCATGAAAGTTTCTTTCCAAGCCCTCGGTCGTCACGTGGATCTTTCCGGAGTCACTCCCGAAAAACTTTCCGAAGTTTTACCTATGCTCGGTCTAGAAGTTGAATCGATTCAATCGTTCGGCCTCGCTCCAATGCCCCGTGTGGTCGTCGGCGAAATTCAAGCTTTCGAAAAACACCCTCAAGCCGATCGTCTCAGCGTTTGTAAGGTCGACGTCGGTGATGGCACCCTCCGCCAAATTGTCTGCGGTGCGAAAAATTTTAAAACCGGTGACCGCGTCCCCGTCGCTCTCCCAGGTACTACTATGCCTAGCGGATTCGAAATCAAAGTTTCGAAACTGCGTGAGGTGGAATCGCAAGGGATGATGTGCTCGTCCGAAGAATTAGGTCTCGGTAAAGGTGAAGATGGTTTATTAATCCTCACCGCACAAAAGCCCGCTATCGGCACTCCCCTAAATAAACTCTACGGTAAGCCTGATTCTGTTTTGGAAATTTCCGTCACTCCAAATCGTGGTGATTGCCTTGGCTATCGTGGCCTCGCTCGCGAAGCCGCTGCCGCTCTGGGTTTAACTTTAAAACCGCTCACGGTTAAAACCGTTGCCGGACTCTCCGCTTCGCCTTCCGCGAAAGACGCCTTTAAGTTCGTTCGCTCAGAAAATTCTTTCTGTCCTTACTACACCGCTCGTACTCTTCGAAATGTGAAAGTGGGACCGAGCCCCGATTGGCTCCGTCGTGATCTCGAGGCCGTTGGCCTTCGTCCAATCAACAACGTCGTTGATATCACCAATTGGGTTATGCTCGAGCTCGGACAGCCCTTACACGCTTTTGACGCCGCTAAAGTAAAAGAGGGGATTGAAGTACGTGCCGCTAAAGCTGGCGAAGAGTTAACCTTGCTCGACGGTAAAAAACTTTCGCTCGATTCCACTTCATGGGTAATCGCCGATGCCCAACGTCCATTAGTCCTCGCTGGTGTTATGGGAGGCGTAGATAGCGGAGTCTCTGCTACCACTACCGATATTATTTTAGAGTCCGCTTGGTTCACACCTGGTGAAGTGCGTCGCATCGCTCGTCGTGCCGGTATTTCAACCGATTCTTCCTATCGCTTTACTCGCGATGTGGATCCTGCAGGCGTTGAACTCGCTTCGCGTCTCGCTACCGATTTATTAATTGAACTCGCGGGTGCTGAAGTGGTCGGTCCCGCGGTCAGCACAGGTAAACCTCCCCGCGCTGATGTTAAAATCGAACTTCCTGCTGGATTCGTCGCCGCTAAGTGTGGTGCACCCATTACCGATGCTGATGTAACCGCTGCCTTAGAGAAGCTCGGCTTCACCGTCGAAAAATCCAAAGCAGGTTTCACGGTCACCGTTCCGTCTTTTCGTTCTGACGTTACTCGTCCGATTGATTTAGTTGAAGAGTTTATTCGTATCTACGGAACCAACCAAATTCCTGCGGGCCGTCCGATTGCTCCTTTACCCGGCGATGAAGACACTCGCTCCTCAATTTTCACCCGTGAAGTTACCTCACGTCTCGCTGGTGCAGGATTCACCGAGTGCTGCCACTACACATTGCGTGACGCTGCTGAATGTGAGCTAACGGTAGGTGCCGATCATGCGAAACTTCTAGCCTTAGAAAACCCTTTGACCGCTGACCAGTCTCACGTCCGTGCCTCTTTAGTTCCTGGGTTAATCGGTGCGCTTTCTCGAAACGTCGCTGTGAACGCTGACCCTCGCGGATTCTTCGAAGTCGGCGTAGTCTTCCGCCCACAAGCTGATGGTGCCGTCCGCGAATTTTTATCTGTGGCTTTCGCCGCTCCGGCTGAAGCGCTTGTCCGTTCATGGAAAGTTCCTGCTGCGTTTGACATTATCAAAGCGAAACGCCTGCTTCAGGACATTGCCCAATTGGCTGGAGTGGCAGCTACCCGAGTTTCCTTCACCGATGCTAAGTCTGCACTCTGGCAACTTGAACACGCCGCGAACTTAAGTGATCGTGGACGTTCGGCCGAAGGTGCTTGTGGAGTCGTTGAACTTCGCTGGACCCGTTCAATGGGACTCAAAGGTTCCATCATCGCAGGTGAAGTGATGTTCCCACGTTCCAGTTTTGTGGATGTTCAACGCATTCCACGTTTTGAAGCCTTTTCATCCTTCCCGCCTGTCACACGCGACGTCGCTGTGATTGTCCCCGTCGCAACTTCTGCCTCTGAAGTACTCACTCGCGTTCAACAAGCTGCAAGCAAAGCCGCTGGTAAGGAATTTGATTTAGAATACGTCAATTGTTTCGATGTGTTTAATGGACCTGGCTTACCCGAAGGTTCCAAGAGCTTGGCATTTGAAATTCGCTGGCGTCACAATGAACGCACACTCACGGACGAAGAAACTAATCGCGCGTTGGGCACAGTCATCGCCGCTTTAGAAAAAGGAGCCGGCTGGGTCATTCGCAAATAATTATGGCTAAAGGTTTCGACATCGATCACTTGGCGAAATTAGCGCGTCTGAATTTAACCGCTGAAGAAAAAGTACTGTATTCAAATCAGTTAACGCATGTTCTGACCTATTTTGAAACGCTCGCGAAGGCCGATTTACCTGCGAATTCTGACGTCGCTTTAGTCGTTACCGAAAAGGCACTAAGAAGCGATGAACCTGGAGTGTCTCTGGGTTCTGACGCTGTTACTAAAATTGCTCCAGCCTCCCATGATGGACAGATCTCTGTGCCTCGGGTAGTGGATGATGAATCCTAAGACATGGCTGAAGAGATTTATAAATTATCAGCCAC
>JBBAUZ010000011.1:45237-49867 GCA_040397965.1 Opitutales bacterium
GGTCAGCCTCTGACTTGTTCGAGCAAGATGTTGGCGAATTTAATTTCACCGTACGATGCTCATGTGGTCGAAGCTTTGAAAGCTGCCGGTGCGATTATTTACGGTCGTTTAAACATGGATGAATTCGCGATGGGTTCTTCGACCGAGAATTCTGCGATTCAAAAAACTTTTAATCCTTGGGATCTCGCTCGCATTCCTGGCGGATCTTCGGGTGGTAGCGCCGCCTCCTTAGCTTCTGGTTTAGTTCCATTAGCCTTAGGTTCAGATACCGGTGGATCCATCCGCCAGCCCGCCTCGCATTGCGGTATCGTTGGTATGAAACCTACCTACGGTTTGGTTTCACGATTTGGACTCGTGGCTTTTGCTTCATCACTCGATCAAATTGGTCCGATGGCACGCACCGTCGCTGACTGTGAATTATTGCTTAAAGTTTTAGCGACTCCTGATGCGCGTGACATGACTTGCTTTGACTCGACTCAACGCAACCAACTTCCCGTCGCCACTGAAAAATCTTTACGCATCGGCATTCCTAAAGGTGTGCTCGGAAAAGGTGTCGGTCCTGAAGTCGCTGCCGCTACCCAAGCCGCGATCGATTTTTATAAATCTAAAGGTGCTACGATTATTGAGGTCGATTTACCTTCATCGGATTTAGCTGTTCCTACTTACTACGTTGTCGCTACCGCCGAAGCTTCCTCGAATTTAGCACGCTATGATGGTGTTCGCTACGGTCACCGTTCATCTAACGCCAAGACTCCGATTGAGATGATGACGAACAGTCGCTCCGAAGGCTTTGGTCCGGAAGTGAAGCGTCGAATTCTTTTAGGTACTTTCGTCTTAAGCGCTGGCTACGCCGATGCGTATTATGTTCGTGCATTACGTGCTCGTTCTAAAATTCGCGCCGAACATTTAGCGGCACTCGAAAAAGTGGATATGATTTTAAGTCCGACCGTTCCAACTCCCGCTTTTAAAGTCGGTGAAAAGGTCTCAGACCCTCTGCAATTATACCTCGAAGATATTTTCACGATTCCCGCAAATCTCGCCGGTTTACCTGCACTTTCCGTGCCCTGTGGTAAGTCGGGCCATCTCCCGGTGGGCTTCCATTTAGTCGGTGCTCCATTATCTGAACATAAACTTTTCGCGGCGGCTCAATTATTTGAGTCCGCTCATTCATTCGCTAACCAACAACCGACACTATGAGTAGCGAATGGGAAATAGTCATCGGTCTCGAGGTTCACGTACAACTGCACACCCGTGCGAAAGTTTTTGCGTCGGCTTCCTGGGGTTTTGGTAAAGAGCCTAATGAGCAAGTGGATCCAGTCGTCTTAGGACTTCCAGGGACCTTGCCGGTGGTGAATCGTGAGGCCGTCGAGAAAGCGATTCTCTTTGGCTTGGTGGTCGATGCCGAAATTCCTGAGCAATGTGCCTGGGATCGTAAAAACTATTTCTATCCCGATAATCCTAAGAATTATCAGCTCACGCAAAAAGATTTTCCTGTAACGATGGGTGGCAAAGTAGAAATCGAATTACCAGGTGCCGCTCGTAATATTATGGGCGAACATAAGTGGATTCGTATTCACCATGCCCACTTAGAAGAAGACGTTGGTAAATTAAGTCACTCAGGTAGTGGTTCACTCGTAGATTATAATCGTGCGGGTGTTCCTTTATTGGAAATCGTGACCGAGCCCGATTTACGTTCTGCCGCCGAAGCCGCCGCTTTCCTTAATGCTTTAGTAGTCAAACTAACCCAAGCGGGCGTGGCGGATTGTGATATGGAGAAAGGGCAGTTACGTTGTGATGCGAACGTTTCTGTGCGTCGAGTAGGTGACACCCAATTGGGCACACGCACCGAGACGAAGAATTTAAATTCTATTTCCGGCGTAAGAGATTGTATCATTTACGAGTCCAAACGTCAGATTGCACAAATTGAAGCCGGAAATAAAATCACGCAAGAAACTCGTGGCTGGAATGCAGAAATGTCCCGCGGTTATGTTCTGCGCGACAAGGAAGACGCTCATGACTATCGTTATTTTCCCGATCCTGATATTCCTACGCTGAAGATTTCACGCGAGACAGTGAATCGCTTAAAGAAACACGTCCCGGAAGCTCCGTTTGATCGTCAGCGTCGCTACATCGAAAAACTTAATTTACCTTACACCGCCGCTTCCGTTCTCATTGCCGATAAAGCATTGGCCGATTGGTTCGAATCCGCTGTCGCCGCTCATCCCACGAATGCCGCGGGTATCGCCAACTGGGCCGCTAATGACTTGTTGCGTGAACTTTCTGCACAATCAGGAGCAGAGGTGGGCACTGACGAAACTCCAGCCGTAAAAATTTCTTTAGACTCCTGTTTAATCAAACCCGCCCAACTCGCCGGTTTAGTGAAGTTAACCGACGAAGGCGTAATCTCTAAGCAACAAGCGAAGGAAGTCTTCACTGAGATGTTCAGCACTGGCAAAGACGCCCTCGCCATTGTCGAAGCGAAAGGCCTGCGTCAAAACAGCGACACCGGTGAGCTCGAGAAAATCGTTGCGGAAGTGATTGCTGATCCCGCCGTGGCTAAATCCATCGCCGAATACCGCGCTGGAAATGAAAAGGCCATCAACGCCCTCAAGGGACCCATTATGAAACGAACCCAAGGTAAGGCTAACCCTGTAATGATTGATCAATTGCTTAGAAAGTTACTCGGATGAGCGAGAAGTCTAACTCATCCGCTTGGTTTGCTGGAGTGAATGCTGTGAAAGATAATGCCGTTCCTTCGGTTATTATTTTATCTTTATCCACCTTGTTGGTTTGGAGCTATTACAACTGCATTTCGGTTCAGCAGACCTTAGACGTTTTAGGTGAGTTCAATAAGCAAAACGTTTGGACGTTCGGTATTTTAAGCACAGCCATCACGGGAGGATTTATTCCTTGGTGTTTTCGCATGTGCTTTCCATCGATTCGCCCTGCGCATCCATTTCTCGATTTAGTTCATAGTTTTCTGTGGTGGGCTTGGATGGGTGTCGTGGTCTGTTTCTTCTACGGATTACAGGCACAGATTTTTGGTGACAGTAAAACTGTTTCGACGGTTATGAAAAAAGTTTTATTCGACCAAATATTTTTCACACCAGTGGTCGCCGCTCCAATGAATGCTATTTCGCATTATTGGAAGGATCACGATTGGAGCCTGGAGAAAATGAAAACCGCTTTAAGGTCGGGTTGGTATCGTCGCTTAATCCTCCCCAATTTATTACCTAACTACGCCGTTTGGATTCCTGGTACCTGTATTTTCTACAGTATGCCCACCAACCTGCAATTGCCTGTAGCGAACTGTATTGGCTGTTTTTGGGCCTTATTATGCGTCCGAATCGCCACTCACTCGCGTTCACGCACTTAGTGTGCAAAGGTTTTTATCACTCGGCTTGAAACCCTAACGGAGTTCAGCGAAGGTAGTTCTTGTGCCCAACCTTTTTGGTGAAATCGAGCCCGGCGTCGCCGAAGTAGTTCCTTTTGATGGAGGAGCACGGGCCTACTCGTATTCAGTTCCCGCCGCGCTCAAAGATACTTTAAAGGTCGGTCAGTTGGTGCGAGTGCCGTTGGGTAATCGAAATAGTTTAGGCGTGGTTTGGAAATATCCTGCTGAACCTCTCGCTGATACTAAACTGAGAAGCATTATTATGCTCGAGCACGAACAACCGGTGATGACACCCGATTGTTGTAAGCTCGCAGAATGGATGTCAGCCTATTACGGCTGTGGATTAAATTCTGTTTTAGAAACTGTTTTGCCTGCTGCCGTTCGTAAAGGTGTACGTCCGGTGTTACGCCGAATGTTAAGTCTGGTCGGCCCGATTGATTTAGAAGCTTTGGCCAAGATGCGGAAGAAGGCCCCGCGTCAGGCTCAGTTGCTCGATTTCATGAGCGCGCAGAAAGAGCCGGTAGATAGGGCTAAAACTACCACTGGACTGGGAATCGCTCAGCCCGCGGTGGATGCTTTAATCAAAGCAGGACTGATTAAAGAGGATGCGAGTGTATTATGGCGTGTGGCTTACAATGATCCATTTTCAGAATCTGAATCTATTCCTGCCTTGGGTCACGAACTCAATGCGACGCAAAAAGAAGCGGTCGCTTCGGTCACCGAAACTTTAGATCAAAAAACTTTTCGTACACATTTATTACACGGTGTGACTGGTTCGGGTAAAACCGAAGTCTACGTCGCACTCATTCGCAAAGTAGTCCAAGAGGGTGGCTCGGCGATTTTCTTGGTACCGGAAGTAGCACTCACTCCGCAGACGGTTGGTCGTCTGCGTTCACGTCTGGCTGACTTAGGAACTAAGGTCGTTGTTTGGCATAGTCATCTTTCCGCAGGGGAGAGGTTTGATGCCTGGATGGCGATGTCGCTCGGACAAGCTCGCGTCGTCGTCGGTGCACGTTCCGCTGTATTTGCGCCCCTGCCTAACCTTCGACTCATCGTGGTCGATGAAGAGCATGAACCGTCCTTTAAACAGGGCGAAACGCCCATGTACCACGGTCGTGATGTCGCCGTTTATCGGGCCTCTTTATTGGGTGCAGCCTGTGTTCTGGGTTCGGCTACGCCTTCGCTCGAGTCTTGGAAGAATGCGACCAGTGGCCGATATGTTTTAAATACCATGCC
>JBBAUZ010000012.1:0-34641 GCA_040397965.1 Opitutales bacterium
TTATGGCTGGGTTAACAACCATTCGAAATACCAATGCACTCTGGGGAGCGGTCGGAGTCAGTACCCTTGAATCACTCGGTTTAAAGCATGTCGTCATTTCTCCGGGTTCACGTTCGACACCTCTTGCCTCAGTATTTGCGGAATCGAAAAAGATTACTTCCTACTCAATTTTAGATGAACGCTCGGCAGCATTCTTTGCGCTGGGTATCGCCAAGGCCTCACGTCAACCCGTGGCACTCTTATGTACATCGGGTACCGCGGTAGCGAATTATTTACCCGCAGTCATCGAAGCACGTTTATCCGCAACACCTTTAATTATTTTATCAGCGGATCGTCCGCCCGAGTTACGTGACTGTCATTCGGGTCAGACCGTAACCCAGAATAATATTTTTGGAGTTTATCCCGTTTGGACAACCGAAGTAGCCGTACCGTCGAGCGAGCTAACGCTCTTAAGATATTGGAGGCAGACCTTGGTGGATGCGTGGCAACGAGCACAGGGGCCCGTGGCTGGTCCAGTACATCTTAATCTCCCCTTCCGCGATCCGCTGAATCCAGGAGAGAAAGAACTCGGGTTTAAAATGCCCAAGGGCTTTAACCTAAAGACTTTCACTGCGTTGCCGCATACCCATAGCGTTACCGCAAATTTATTGCCTGAAAGTCTAGCTACCCTACTGCCTAAAACTGACCGTGGGGTGATTATTGTTGGACCCCATGCGTTTACTGACCGTGCCGAATCGGCAAAGTCCATCTCACAGCTAGCACAATTAACTGGCTGGCCAATTTTAGCGGATGGCGCTGGTACATTGCGTGGGGATTTAGCTAAGAGCAGTCATCTCGTTAGCACTTACGATTTCATTTTGCGGAATGCTTCAGCAGCGAAACAACTCAAAGCAGAGTATGCGGTGATTATTGGTCCGTTACCGACCAGCAAAGTTTTACGCCAATGGCTCAAGGATGCTGACTTACCAGCGATCCAGTTAAATCGTCCGAGCGATAATACGGATATGACTCACTCCCGCTGGACGCGTCTAGACGGATTATTACAAGCCTCGACCAAGACGATTAAATCGAAAGAAGCCGCCTATTTATCTCAGTGGAAAAAACTACAAAAAGAATCCCTGCTTAAACTAGAGAAGATTGTGGATGTGGATTGGGCGTTTGAAGGAAAAGTGATTTCCTTGATTGATGAAGCAATGGGTGCCGATGATCGCTTATTTATTGGTAGCAGCATGCCCATAAGGGATTTGGAGTGGTTTTATCACCCCGCGGGCGCAGGCCCAGAAGTACTCTGTAATCGAGGGGCTAATGGTATTGATGGAACTGTTTCAACGGCCCTAGGAGCATCGATTGAAGGTAAGCACAATGTATTAGTCTGTGGGGATTTAACCTTTTTACATGACAGTAATGCCCTGCTCACGGCGACGGGTCACACGGGTGATTTAACCATTTTAGTCATCAACAACCAAGGCGGCGGCATTTTTAACCATCTCGCAGTAGCGGAGAAGAATCAGCATTTCGAAAAACTTTGGGGAACTCCACAGATTGCCGATATTGGAAAGCTCTGTGCTGCACATTTGGTACGTCACAGTACGGCCAACACTTGGGCGGAGATGCGAAAACTTTTAGAGATTCGTGGACGCGGGGTTCGCGTCATTGAATTTTGGACAGAACGTGAAAAGAATGCCGACTATCGGCTGAAGTCTTTCGGAACTAAAAAATAATTTTACTTAGCCCAGCCCCAGCGCGCAGAGAACGGGTGGAGTATAATTAAAGGACGACCCACAAGGTCTTTCTCTGGCACCTCGCCCCAACCACGCGAGTCGAAACTATTTGAGGAGTTATCTCCGAGGGCGTAGTAGTGTCCGGCCGTGACCTGATATTCCTTGGTCAGCGGAATAGCATAAGCGAAATTTCCGACATCAGCCAAGTAACCGTAATAGTTGCGGGAAATGGCGGTTTGCGAATTAAGTACCATCGGCTCAGGACTAGTGACTTCGCTACCGTTCACGAATAATTTTCCGTCACTATCGATGCGTAATTTGTCACCAGGAGTGCCCGCGAGTCGTTTAACGTAATAATTTTGTGAAGGCACACCTTGGACCGCAAGGCCAGGTATGTTGTGCGTACGAAACACAAAGGTATCACCCCGTGATGGGTTAACAAAGTGACTGGAAACACGATCCACAAAAAGCATATCACCCGTCAGAATATCAAAGTTTAATAAATTTTCTCCGGCCTGAACAATCATCGGAGTTTTTAGCATCGGCCCGTTCGCGGTTTCTTCGATTAAGTTATTAAGTTGGGCCTGTTCGATTACTTTTTCCCAGCGCTCGTTGTCCTGACGACGCAAAGGTAATTCGGCATAGTGCGGATAAAATGTACGGAGCAACACACCTTCTAAATTAAAATCTTGGGGGACCGAGATAGCTTGAGCGTGTTTACCAATATAAATTTCTTGATACTCCGCTCCTGGGGCACGGTGGCGTAGGCGATAACGCTTCACTGAACCATCGTACCCTAAAAATTCTAGAGGTAATTTAACGAGTCCTGATTCTTGAGCCTGAATGACGTAAGTTGAAGACCAGTCGGTAATTTTGCCGATAACCCGCTCGGTTATTGTCGGAGCCTCGTCGGAGGGCGCGCGCACCACAGAGGTCATTCCGTTGTAAGTCGGCCACATTGAGTTCGTCGGAATTTTAAAAGGCTGAAGGAAGAAGCTGCGAATACCACCGGCGACGATGGCAGCCATGACGAGCATTTCAACCCAATCACCAACAAAACTAATAGGAAAAATCTTTCCGCCGTGTTCAACGAGTACCTCTTTCAGAGCGTTCGTATCTTCTTCAAGTTTCTCTGGGTTAAACGCCTTCGCTTTAAATGTAGCTTTTAATTGAGCCTCAAGACGTTTGATATTTTCAACAACGTCTGCTGGTAAAATATCCTGACGGTAGAGTACTACTTTTTCTGCCCCTTCCAAGACTGCCTGAGCTTCTTTACGCAGGGCTTGTTTTTGGGTGAAGACAGGAAACATGACGGAAAGTTAGACCTAAAACCCTGGAGTGAAAAGAAAAGAAATTAGCCCTCGTTCTTAAGAATCTTAATAAAGGCCTCTTGAGGGATATCCACTTTGCCGATTTGTTTCATGCGCTTCTTACCTTCTTTTTGTTTTTCGAGTAATTTACGCTTACGGGTGATATCACCGCCATAACACTTAGCGGTCACGTCTTTACCGACGGAGCCAATCGTTTCGCGAGCGATAACCTTGGAACCGACGGCGGCCTGGATAGCTACTTTGAATAATTGACGAGGGAGGAGCTCTTTAAGCTTTTCACAGAGTGCACGACCACGACCTTCTGCCTTGCTGGCATGGACGATGGATGAGAAAGCGTCGACAGGCTCTTCGTTAACCCGGATGTCCATCTTAACGAGGTCGGATGTCACATACTCACCCAACTCGTAGTCCATCGAACCATAACCACGAGTGATCGATTTAAGACGATCGTTAAAGTCGACTAAGATTTCATTGAGTGGCAATAGGCAGACTAAGACCACACGTTCGCCGTCAATGGTTTCGGTTTTTTCGCAGATACCGCGTTTCTCTTGAACGAGTGCGAGCATGTCGCCGATGGAAGTACCGGGAATGTGAATATGGGCACGAATGGTGGGCTCTTCGATGTGTTCGATGGCCGAAGGATCGGGCATCAAAACAGGATTATCCATAATGTGCTCAACCCCATCGGTTGTGAAAACTTTATAAACAACGGATGGATAAGTAGACAGAATATCTAAATCGTACTCGCGACGAAGACGTTCTTGGACGATTTCCATATGGAGCAATCCAAGGAATCCGCAACGGAAACCAAAGCCTAAGGCCGTGGAACTCTCAGCCGTGTAGGTCAGCGAAGAATCGTTAATCGCTAATTTAGATAAAGAGGTTTTTAGTTTTTCGTAATCGGCGGTGTCTAAAGGATAAATACCACTGAAGACCATCGGACGCACTTCTTTGAATCCTGGAACAGGTTCTTTAGCGGGGTCGTTAGCGAGGGTGATCGTATCCCCCACTTTGGCGTCAGCCACTTCACGAATATTAATAACGATGTAGCCTACGGAACCAGGACCTAATTCATCCTGGGGCTTCATCTTTGGCGAGAACACACCGACCTCTTTAATAACCGAGCGAACACCATTGGACATTAGCTCGATGGTTTGTCCGGCTTTGAAAGTTCCTGAGAATACACGGACGTAGCTGATAACACCTTTGTAGGAATCGAATAAGGAATCGAAAACTAAAGCCCGGTGGTGGGGGTATTCAGACCAGCGTGGGGGCGGAACACGTTTAATAATCGCGGCAAAAATCTCGTCGATACCGATGCCCGATTTTCCTGAAGCGAGAACAGCGTCTTGCGCTGGGATGGTTAAAATATCTTCAACCTGACGGCGGGCTTCCTCGGGTCGGGCACTCGGCAAATCGACTTTATTAATAATAGGAACGATTTCCAGACCTTGGCTCATAGCGAGAGTCGCATTGGCAACCGTCTGAGCTTCGACGCCTTGAGAGGCATCGATTAAAAGTAATGCACCTTCGCAAGCAGCGAGTGAGCGAGAAACTTCGTAGGCGAAGTCGACGTGTCCTGGTGTATCGATTAAATTTAAAATATATTTTTTACCATCGGGTGCGGTAAAATTCATCGTCACCGGGTGACACTTAATCGTGATACCCTTCTCACGTTCTAAATCCATCCCGTCGAGCAACTGCTCTTTCATTTGTCGCTTCTCGATAGTCTTCGTATGTTCGAGCAAGCGATCAGACAGCGTCGTCTTACCGTGGTCGACGTGAGCGATAATGCAAAAATTTCGTATATAATCTAAGGACACAGGTGAGAGCGGAAAGGTTTAATAGGATGCGAGTGCGGGGGGTTGTCCAGCATTAGCCCCAAAGAAGAGCAAATTAAGCAGGAATCTCAGCAAACTCGTGAATGGAGATAATGGGAGCGGTAGGCGCGGTTCGCTTCATCATACCAGCGAGAACGCCACCTGGGCCGCACTCGTAAAATTGGGCGATTCCCGACTCAGCAGCAGCCTTACAGTCGTCTTCCCATAATACTGACGACACTACTTGTTTAACTAAGGCGGCACGCAAGTCATCGGGATTTTTCAATACTCCACCCGTGGTGTTTGAATAAACTGTAATGCCTGGAGTTTTGAATTCAATCGTCGCTAAGAATTTTTCAAATTCTTTTCGAGCGGGTTCCATGAGGCGGCTGTGATATGCACCAGCAACGACGAGAGGTTTTACTAATTTAAAAGGACCGAACTCTTTGGCACGAGCTACAGCTGCGGTTACTTTTTCGTTATCACCCGAGATAACTACTTGGCCAGGACAATTAAAGTTAGCGGCATCGATATCAAACGCGGCACAAAGTTTTGCGATGTCTTCACGAGATCCACCGATGACGGCGGCCATGCCACCTTTGGTTTGATCGCAAGCCAGTTGCATAAGACGTCCACGTTCAGCGACAATTTTTAAACCCGTTTCAAAATCCCAAACACCGGCGACGGCGTAAGCAGTGAGTTCGCCTAAGGAAAGTCCGAGACACGCCGTGAGATTATTCAGTTTACCGCGTTCACGTAAAATTTGGGCTATCGCGTAGCCTTGCACGTAGAGTGCGGGCTGGCAGACACGCGTTTCGGTGAGTACTTCGGCTGGGCCTTCGAAGCAGACCTTTTGGAGGTCGAACGGCAGCACTTTATTGGCACGATTATAGAGGTCACGGGCGGTGTTTGAGCCTTCAAAAAGGGACTTACCCATTCCGACGACTTGAGCACCTTGGCCTGAGAATAATAACGCGGTGGACATGTCAAAATAAGGAGGGGAAATGCCCGCAGGGGTCAAGGGTAAGAGCAAAACCGCCTTTCCTTGACCCCCGAGTGCCAAAACCCTACCACAGTGTGCTTACTTTTATGCCTTTAGCCCTTCTTTCTGTAAGCGATAAAACTGGCCTACTGCCCTTCGCCAAGGCGCTGGTTGCTAAGCATGGTTATCAACTACTCTCAACGGGTGGAACTGCGAAAATTTTACGTGAAGCGGGTCTACCCGTAAAAGATGTCAGCGAACACACCGGCTCTCCTGAAATCATGGAAGGTCGCGTCAAAACTTTGCATCCCAAAGTTCACGGCGGATTACTTTGTCGTCGCGACTCGAAAGAGCATCTCGATGAAGCCAAGAAACATGGAATCGATTTAATCGATCTCGTGGTTGTTAATTTATATCCTTTTGAAAGTACTGTCGCAAAAGCGGATTGTAGTTTTGAAGATGCGATTGAAAACATCGATATCGGCGGACCTTCCATGCTGCGCAGTGCGGCCAAAAACCATTCCGCCGTTACCGTCGTAACCGATCCGAGTGATTACGAAAAAGTTTTAGCTGCTTTAGAAAATCCTGCGACTCTCGGCGATCTCCGCCGTCAACTCGCCCTCAAGGTATTCCAGCGAACCTCAGCGTACGATGCAGCGATTTCCAATTATTTAGAATCTCAGGCTCAACCAGGTCTGGGAAACGTCTTAGGTCTACCCGCGATTTACAGCACCACCCTGCCCATTGCACAGCGTCTGCGATATGGTGAAAATCCTCATCAACAAGCCGCACTTTACGGATCTTTCCATGAAGTGTTCGAGCAGCTGCAAGGCAAGGAACTCAGTTATAATAATATTTTAGATATCACTGCGGCTACTTATCTCATTGGTGAATTTGAACGTCCGACCTTAGCAATTCTCAAGCACACCAATCCCTGTGGCGTGGCTTCGGCCGACACTTTAGTCGAAGCTTGGCATAAAGCGTTTGAGACTGACCGTCAGGCTCCGTTTGGCGGAATCATTGTCGCTAATCGTACAGTGGATAAAGAATTAGCAGAAGCCATTGCTGAAATTTTCTCAGAAGTGATTATTGCACCTGAATTCAATGCAGATGCCTTGGCCATTTTCAGTAAGAAGAAAAATCTTCGTTTAATGAAAGCCAAAGTAGGACTTCGTGCCGACAGCTTACGCGAAGTACGTGCTGTGATTGGTGGCGTTCTCGTTCAAGACCGCGATCAGAAGCCAGTGAACCCTAGAGACTTTAAAGTCGTCAGCAAACGTCAGCCCACGGCCGATGAAATGACGGCGATGATGTTTGGCTGGCGCGTGGTGCGTCACATTAAATCCAATGCGATCGTTTACACGGGCAAAGAACGCACGCTCGGCGTGGGTGCCGGTCAGATGTCTCGTGTAGACTCCTCTCGCATTGCCGTTTGGAAAGCACAGGAAGCTAAACTCTCATTGCAGGGTTCGGCTGTATGTTCCGATGCCTTCTTTCCCTTCCCTGATGGTTTAATTGCTGCCGCCGAGGCAGGTGCAACTTGTGCGATTCAGCCGGGAGGTTCGGTGAAAGATGCTGAAGTCATTGCTGCGGCTGATGCTCGCGGCATGGCGATGGTCTTTACCGGGATGCGTCACTTCCGACACTAATAAATTATCCAATAAAAAAGCCCACGGTCAGTGGGCTTTTTTATTAACTGATTTTTATAATCAGTTTTTGGCGACGTAAGCGAGTGAGCCAGCGGTCTTTTCAACCTTAGGGGCACCATCGAGTAAGTCAGCAATCGGATCCCATTTACCAGTGATGAGGCCTTCGCGCGCGGAGGTGGCAATGGATGCCTTCCAAGATTTGTCTCCTGCGGTGACCGTTAATTTTTCAACGTCGACCGTGACTTCGATGTTAGGATTCTTTTGAACGAAGTCGGAGAGCTGTGCGAGGTCGTCTTTAGAAAGAGTCATGCAAGGTACGCCGAGAGTGGTTGAGTTTCCGAAGAAGATTTCAGCAAAGCTACCACCGACGAAAGCTTTGAAACCAAAGCGCCAGAGTGATTGAGGAGCGTGTTCGCGGGAACTTCCGCAGCCGAAATTAAAACCCACTACCATGATACTCGCCTTTTTAGCTTGGGGAGAGTTCATCGGATGAGGACGATCGACGCCATCAGGGCCCGTGCGTTCATCGCGGAAAGCGTGTTCGCCGAGACCATCAAAAGTCACACAACGCAAGAAGCGTGCGGGAATTATGCGGTCGGTGTCGATGTCATCGCCAGGAACAGCGAGAGCGAGACCTTTAACTTGGGTGATTTTTGCGAGCGACATACGATTTTAAGAAAGTGAAGGAGTGAGTTTAGAAACTTCCTGCCAGCCTTGATTGTGGATGACACAAAGTGGAATGAGTAAAGCGGAGGCTAGAGATTCAGCGCGTTGCATCGCAATGGAAGGAGAGATTTTTGAATCTAACCACTGCACGGCAACGCCATCGATGATGTAATCAATTAAAACAGGACAAACCGGTTTACCGTCATAATAAGCATCAATCGTCACCATCGTTTTAATATCTACGCGTTCGAGTTGAGCGGAGAGCAGAATCGATTCACCGCGAATGGCGCGGTCAAGCACACGAGTGACTGTGGATTTGATTGGCATTAAACTTTAAATACTTCGCGGGCGTCGGTGACCTGTCCGGTGATAGCAGCAGCGGCAACCATGAGAGGACTCATGAGTACGGTACGACCGGTTTGAGAGCCTTGACGGCCCTTGAAGTTACGATTGGAGGAGCTGGCGCAAAGTTGATCGCCGACTAGTTTGTCGGGATTCATCGCAAGACACATCGAGCAACCCGCACCGCGCCATTCGAATCCAGCTTCGATAAAGATTTTATCGAGACCTTCTTTTTGTGCCTGAATGGAAGTGAGCATTGAACCAGGAACCACGATAGCCTTCACGGAAGATTTTACTTTGTGACCTTTAAGATGTTTAGCGACTTCACGAAGGTCAGAGATTCGTCCGTTGGTACAGGAACCTAAGAATGCGACGTCGATCTTCGTACCCTTGATTGGAGTATTCGGAGTGAGCTTCATATGCTTGTAAGCATCTTCCGCGGTGAGACGATCAGCAGCGTTGAGTGTTTCTAACGCAGGCATTTTTTCATCGATGAAAATCGCCTGTCCGGGGGTGATACCCCAAGTGACGGTTGGACGGATGTCTTCAGCCTTATAAACCTTAACATCATCGTATTTACAGCCAGCGTCTGACGCAAAAGACTTCCAGCGAGCGACGGATGCATCCCAATCGGCAGCTTTAGGAGCGAAAGGACGGCCCTTGATGTATTCGAAAGTTTTGTCGTCGGGATTAACATAACCACAACGTGCGCCGCCTTCGATGGACATGTTGCAAACTGTCATACGTTCCTCGAGAGAGAAGTTATCGAAGGTTGAACCTGCGTATTCGTAAGCGAAACCGATACCGCCGTTCACACCGAGATCACGGATGATGTGGAGAATAACGTCTTTCGCGTAAACACCGGGTTTTAATTTTCCGTTTACCTCGATGCGGCGAACCTTGAGAGGACTGAGGGCTAAAGTTTGTGTAGCGAGAACGTCGCGGACTTGGGTGGTACCGATACCGAAAGCGATCGCACCGAAAGCACCGTGAGTTGCCGTGTGTGAGTCACCACAAGCGATGGTTGTTCCAGGTTGAGTGATACCCTGTTCTGGACCCACCATGTGAACGATGCCCTGTTGGCCCGTGTTAGTGTCGAAAAAGCGGATGCCGTAGTCTTTGGTATTTTTGCGGAGAGCTTCGATCATCTCTTGCGCGATAGGATCCGAGTAAGGCTCTTTGATTTCGTTAGTCGGCACAATGTGGTCGACTGTCGCGAAGGTACGATGAGGGAACTTCACTTTGAGACCCAAGTCGCGAAGCATGCCGAAGGCCTGCGGGCTGGTCACCTCGTGAATCAGGTGGGTACCGATAAAGAGTTGAGTTTGGCCGTTTGGTAGCTGCGTCACAGCGTGCGCATCCCAGACTTTTTGGAACAATGTCTTTGCCATCTTGAGTAGAGTGAAGGTTCAACGTAGGAACGGAGGCAAGTTGGTCAATCCCCTAGCATTCAGATTATAGCCAAAGTTTTTGCCGTTTTCGTCAAAAATGGGCACTCCCCACCCCTAATACTTGACCCTTCCGCCCCCACCCTTTCTCCTACGCGCATGACCAGAACGTTAACCCTCAGCTTTTCCTGTCCCGATACCACTGGTATCGTGGCCGAGGTGTCTACGTTTATTGCCCAGCACAAAGGCTGGATCACTGAGGCGAGTCAGCACACCGAGGATGAACTTTCGCGATTCTTCATGCGCGTGGAAATCAAGGCCGACTCCTTAGATTTTCCACCTGAAGAATTTAACGTCCGCTTTCAACCGATTGCTCAGAAATTTAAAATGGACGCTAAGGTGTCCGACTCCGCCAAGGCAAAACGCGTCGTTGTTCTTTGCTCCAAACAAGAACATTGCTTGTATGATTTATTAGCGCGTTACGTGGCTCAAGATTTCTCCTTCGTTATTCCCTGTGTGATTTCAAATCACGAGAACCACAGAAAAGTCGTAGAAGCCCATGGTTTAACTTTTCATTATGTACCCGTAACGCCAGAAACTAAAAAAGCGGCTTACCGAAAGATGGAAGAAATTTTCCGCCAAGAAAATGCGGACTTAATTGTGCTCGCACGTTATATGCAGGTTTTAGACGATTCACTCTGTCGGGCCTTCGCTGGAAAAATTTTAAATATTCACCACTCCTTCTTACCTTCTTTTGCCGGTGCGAAACCTTATCACCAAGCACACAGCAAAGGTGTTAAGCTGATTGGTGCGACCTGTCACTTTGTGACGCCGGAGTTAGATGAAGGTCCTATCGTCGAACAGGACGTCATTCGCGTAGATCACTCGGAAAGCCCAGAAGATATGGCCCATTTAGGTAAGGATATTGAAAAAGTCGTACTCGCCCGTGGCCTTCGTGCCGTGGTGGAAGACCGCGTTCTTATCGCAGGTACCAAGACGGTTGTTTTCCGATAAAACTCGTCCATTGAACGCGAAAGTTAAGGGACAGGAGATTATTCCTTCTGCCTCGCCCTTTTCTATTTTTTAGTATAATTCAAAGACACGTCATTATGTCACTCATTTCCAAACTTTCTGCTCGTTTACAAAATCACCCCAAGCGCGTTGTTTTCGCGGAAGGTGAAGATCCTCGCATCATTCAAGCAGCCCGCCAATTCGCGACGAAGAAACTCGGTGTTCCTATTTTACTCGGCGACCGTCAGAGAATTAAAATCGCAGCCGCACGTCTGAATATTAATTTAGATGGGATTCGTATCATTGAGCCCGAACGCAGTGATGAATTAAAAAGTTATGCGGAAAAACTGACCTCCATCCAAAAATATGGAAACACCCAACTCCAAGGGAATCCCGAGGAGTTAGCAAAACTGCGTAATTACTTTGCTTGCTTGATGGTCGCGACCGCGGGTGCGGACGCTTTGATTTCGGGCGCTACACAACACGCCTCTTCGGGTTTAAGAACTATTTTGCAAGTCATGCCACGTCAGCAAGGCGTGGAAACCGTTTCGTCGATGCTCATTCTTGAATCCGAAGAAGCACGCTTTGGCTGTGAAGGTGTTTTATTCTTAGCGGATTGCGGAGTGATTCCTGAACCGACTGCAGAACAAATGGCAGACATCGCGGTGACGACGGCCGGTTTAGCTGGTCACCTCACCAATACCTTGCCGAAAGTTGCCCTACTCGCTTATTCAACTCACTCTGAGAATGCACGTTTAGCTTCTGTGCAAAAAGTACAGTCGGCGACTAAGTTGGCGAAGATCCGTGCCAGAGATTTGGGAATCAACGCTGATATCGATGGCGAACTCCAAGCCGATGCCGCGATTAATCCCTTTGCTGCACAATCTAAAGGCGTCACCGGAAGTGTTGCCGGCAAAGCGAGTGTTCTCGTCTTCCCTGATTTAAATTCAGGTAACATCGCCTCCAAGATGGCTCAATTTATTGCGGATATTCCTGCGTATGGTCAGATCTTAACGGGTCTGGATCGTCCCGCCGCAGAAATCTCGCGTGGTGCTAGTGCACACGATATTTTTGGTACCGCGGTGATTGTGGCAGCTCAAGCGGTCGACAAATCTTTCCTCTATCCGAAGCTAAAAGACTAATTCAGTCTCACCATGGCTTCACGCAAACGCTTCGCTGAAAATGTTCCGGGCTTACTGACTAGCCCGATGAACAAAGATACCAGTCGTATTTTTGTGGCAGCGACGCGCATGAACGATGGAAAGACCACAACCTGTTTAGGTTTAACGGCGGCATTGCAAACCATGGGTCTGAATGTCGGATACATTAAACCCATTGCGCAACGCATCGTACAATCAGGCGAAGATCAAGTAGATGAAGATACTTTGCTCATCGATGGATTATTTTCCTTAGATATTCCGATTTCAGCGATGTCGCCTGTGGCGATTGGACCCGAGTTCACTAAAAACTATTTAGAAAATCCGAACGAGATTGGCCCACAACTCAAAGATAAAATCTGTCGGGCGTTCGACCGTGCGGCCTACGGAAAAGATATTATTGTCGTGGAAGGCTCCGGACACGCAGGCGTCGGCTCAGTATTCGGCGCGTCGAATGCTGATAACGCTAAGGTTTTAGGCTCCAAAGCACTCATTGTAGCGGCAGGTGGCATTGGTAAACCTATTGATGAAATCGCCCTCAATAAGGCTCTGTTTGACCAATCGGGCGTGGAGGTCGTAGGTGTTATTTTAAATAAAGTATTACCTGATAAAATTGATTTCATTCGCGACTTCGCCAGCCGTGGACTCAAAAAATTAGGCATACCGTTAATTGGAGTCGTGCCACTCCAAGAAACTTTAGTGTATCCGAATCTCGATCAAGTAGCCGAAGAAACCAAGGCCCGCTGGATTCACCAGCCCGCTGGACTACGTCGAGTTCGTCGCGTTGTGATTGGAGCAATGTCGGCTCGACGTGCCGCCGAGTATTTCCGCGTGAACGGAACCCTCGTTATTGTTCCTGGAGATCGTGAAGATTTATTAGAAGCATTCATCGAAGGCGGTGGAGCCAAATCTTTATCGGGCATTATTTTATCAAATGGCTTATTGCCGAACGATGCCCTCATGAAAAAGTTGACGGATGCAGGAATTCCCGTGGCGGCTGTGGAAGCTGAGTCATTTGCAGTGACCGCTCGTATTAATAATATGACCGTGAAAACGATGAAGCAGGACTCTGATAAAATTCCAATTATTGAAAAAATGATTCGTGAGTCGGTAGATATCCCTGCCCTGCTGAAATCGATCAAGAAGTAGTCTAAGCTAGTGGGTTTTACCCCATAAATAGCCTAGTTATCCTCACTTGTGGTGAGATGATTGTTTTGGTTCGTGAGGGTATGTTTGCTACGCTCCATTCGGCCGCTCTTGTAGGTGTTGAAGCTGTGCCTGTTGAAGTGGAAGTGAATACAGGAGAAGTGGGCGATCTGCGATTAGAAATCGTGGGGTTGCCTGATAAGGGCGTAAAGGAGTCAGAGGACCGAGTTCTCTCCGCCTTACAAAATACGGGTCTTCGGGGATACGAAACCAAGACTACGATTAATTTAGCGCCGGGCGATTTACGTAAAGAAGGTTCGATGTATGATTTGCCGATTGCGATTGGGATGGCGGCGGCGACTGGGCAGATTAATAAAAATAAATTATCGGATTACTTAATTGCCGGTGAATTAGGTCTCAGTGGTGGAACGCGTGCGGTCAAAGGTGGCGTGGCGATTGCCCTACTCGCTAAAAAATTAAAACTTAAAGGTGTGATTTTACCGAGAGCTTCAGCCGAGGAAGCCGCCTTGGTAAAAGAGATTGAAGCGGTGCCGGTAGATTCGCTGGATGGTGCGTTACGGTTTTTGTCGAACGACCCTAAGTATCAGCCACTACCACCCAGAGATGAAAATTTGTTGTTAACGACGGACGACGGAGAGCCGGATTTTTCGGAGGTGAAGGGACAGATAAAAGTTCGCCGGGCGGTGGAGGTCGCGGCGGCGGGCGGGCATAATATCATCATTCTAGGCCCACCAGGCTCAGGAAAATCGCTTATCGCCAAGCGACTCCCCTCGATTCTACCCACGCCTAATGCCGATGAGTATATTCAGATTTTATCGGTACATTCAGCAGCGGGCTTAGCGTTTCAGGATAAGAATCGTAAATGGCGACGGCCTTTTCGATCACCCCATCACACCATTAGTGACATTGGATTAATTGGTGGCGGAAGTATTCCAGGTCCGGGGGAAGTTTCGCTCGCGCACTTAGGTGTATTATTTCTCGATGAGTTACCTGAGTTTCGCCGAGCCGCACTCGAGGTTTTACGTCAACCCCTTGAAGATGGCTGTGTTACTGTTTCACGAGCAGCAGCAAAAGTCACATTGCCAGCCCGATTCATGTTAGTCGCGGCAATGAATCCGTGTCCGTGTGGGCACTTGGGGGATCGGCAGAAAGAATGTCGCTGCTCTCAGGTCGTCATCCAACGCTATCGTGCAAAGATTTCGGGGCCGCTCTTAGATCGGATTGATATACAGATTGAAGCACCGGCGCTTTCGATTGAAGAACTCAGAAACACTCAACCCGGTGAAGCCTCGAAAGAAATTCGTCAGCGTATCGAAGCGGCACGTGAAATTCAGAGAAAAAGATTTCAAAATCAGCCCTATGCCTGCAATGCCCTTTTATCGGGTAAAGCTTTGAGAGAAAACTGTGCGTTGGACCGTGCCCAAGGGGATTTACTACAACAGGCGATGGAGAAGTTATCGTTATCGGCACGTGCTTATGACCGTATTTTACGCGTGTCGCGGACGATTGCTGATTTAGCCAATGCGGAGCAAATTTCCACGGCGCATTTACTCGAGGCGATTCATTATCGTTCGCTCGATCGACGGTAATTTAGGTATGCGTGGGCTTGCTTTTCTCTACAAAAACGAGCCATTATGTCCTTATGCGCTTTGCGAAGTATCATGCCCTCGGAAACGATTATTTGGTTTTAGAGCCCAAGGATTGTCCGACCCTCTTTTCGCCTGAAGTCATCCGCAAAGTTTGTCATCGTCACTACGGTTTAGGTTCAGACGGAATTCTTTATGGTCCGATTGAACGCAAAGACGGTGCGTTTGGTTTACGCATTTTGAATCCTGATGGTTCGGAAGCAGAAAAATCTGGAAACGGTATTCGGATTTTCTGTCGTCACCTTTTAGAAACACGTCGCATTAAAGAAGGCCAAGAATTCAAGATTCATACTCCAGGCGGATTAGTGGGCTGTTCCGTTTTCGAAGGCGGGAATCGCATTCGTGTGGAAATGGGTAAAGTATCCTTTCGAGCACCGCAGATTCCGCACATCGGCGCTGATCGCGAAGTCTTGGGTGAGGAAATTACCGTCAAAGGTAAGACGTTTAAATACTGGGCAGCGACGGTCGGAAATCCGCACTGCGTCATACCTGTTGATAATCTGACTGCTGATTTAGCAAAGACCTATGGGCCTGATTTAGAACTGCATTCCAATTTTCCCAATCGTACTAATGTACAATTTTTAAAGGTCTTAGATCGTAAGAATATTCAAATTGAAATTTGGGAGCGTGGCGCAGGCTACACTTTGGCATCGGGATCATCATCGTCGGCCTGTGCGGCGGTGGCCTATAAAATGGGGCTAGTTGATGCTGATTTAACGGTAAATATGCCTGGGGGTAAGATTGTGATTGGCATTGGGCCCGACTTCTCCATTGTAATGACAGGTCCGACGACTCCGGTAGGCATCTATGAGATGCACCCTGGTGTAACTGACCAAGACGTCGCTTCTTAAAGCGAAAAGTCTTTCCTAACATTCATTATTTGATGCTTCCACACGTGAAGCATCTACCCACGTAACAACCTAAATGGCTCCACGTCAGCCGTTGCCAAATATCTCCGAAGACGAGCTCATTGAGCTCGCTGGTGGTGCCACTATGCTCCTCGCCAAGGAGCTCATTGCTAAAGGTAAGGTTAAGAAGGCCCGCTGGACTTTCCCTAATGTTGAGGCGGTAGTCGATGATGGTAAAGAATCACGCGAGGCGTGTTGGAATATACGATCGATCACCTTCCAGCGCAATGAGTGTGCCTGCGAGGTTTCCCTGGTTCAGCGCAAACTCTGCGTCCACTCTCTCGCCGCCTATTTAGTTTTAGCAGTCAAAGAAGGTTACCTAAAACTCACCGATGATATTGAACCCGCCAAAGTAAAAGCCAACGAGGTCAAGCCAGCGGAAGAAAAGAAATCCACGACCGCAGTTAACAATTTATCAAGTAGCGGTCCTAAGTTACGCACGATTAATCTTTCGCCCAAGAATGGCACGCCGATTGAAGTAAGATTTATTATTCCACCGAATATTGCGACCTCGTCACAACGTGATGAAATTATTTGTCGCCTTGAGTTACGCATCGATGACGTACAAGTAGCCCCCGAAAATATTGACCGGACGAAGGCATGGACGATTGAGACCAATACCGTTATTTTCCTGTCGATTTTAGAGAATCTTTGTAACGGAAAACTCCAAGGACTCCTCCCGCTTACTCGTCGACATCTCCGACAGCTTCTAGCCTTTGGAAAGGATCTTACCATCTTCCGTATGGCGAATGCGCCCGAAACACCGATGGTGTGGAACGGCAATGAACTGGCGGGTGTTCATGAATATTTAGATGATCCTAATCCGACTCCACAAACGACCGCCAATGGCGAAGAGTTAGACGATGAGAAAGAAGAAATTCGTGCCCAAGATCGTGGCAGCGAAGATACTACTTGGGTCGACGGCTCCATGAAATGGTTACGCATTCGCCTCCCTCAAAAAGCGGGCGGAGCGGTGGCCGAATTGCGTGAAGTCTTACAACGTAACGGATTTATTTTAGAAACCAGTACACGTGAGTGGAGATTAGGTGGCACGATTCAGGTTCTTAATTTCTTAGCCCGACATCACAAAATTCTCTGCGAAGATAATCACGCTTACTTTACCCACAATTTATCACACTCCCTTCGTAACGTACAGTTAGCTAAAGCAAAATGTGCGGCGGCAGAAGATACCGAAGGCTATCGTTTCGCCATCGGCATTGATCCTGAGGGTAAGACACCCAAAGTGGTTCAAGAGGCCTTAGCCAGTGGTAGAATGTTCTTTTATACTGATCGCGGACCTCGTCTGATCACTCCTGAATTACTAGATTCTATTCGCAATGCCCAACGTCGCATCACCGGCGAATCCAAGCGTGATGTGGACTTAGATATGAATTTGAAAATCGGTTTTGCGGACTTAGCGAGTGTCGACGCAATTGCCGAAGAATTACAAGCTGCCTTCGTTCCTCCCGAAACTTGGACGAAGCGTTCGGACGCAATTCGTAACCTTTCGAAATTACAACCAGCGCCGATTCGCGAAGACCTCGATCAGATGTTACGCATCTATCAAAAGCTGGGCGTGGCGTGGTTATGGCACTTACACCGAAATAATTTAGGGGGCTTACTGGCGGATGAAATGGGACTCGGTAAAACCGTTCAGGCCCTGGCCTTCATGGAAGTCGTGCGTAAGGAACGTCCAGCTGACGGCCCCTGTCTGGTGGTCTGCCCTGCTTCGCTGGTTGAGAATTGGAGACGTGAAGCGCGGAGATTTACTCCGAGTATGAAAGTTTTACCGCACCACGGACAATTCCGTGAGTCCTCACCCGAATTCCTAAAACGTTACGATTTAGTCATCACCTCTTACGGTACATTAGCTCGTGATATCGGTTCATTCTCCATGGTTAATTGGGGTGTAGCGATTTGCGATGAAGGACAGAATATTAAAAATCCTCGCGCGCAGTCGACCAAAGCCGTTAAGCAAATCATTGCGAAGGGACGCTACATTTTAACCGGTACGCCTGTAGAAAATTCATTGGATGACCTTCGGTCCCTCTTTGGTTTCTTGATGCCAGGCTATCTTCCTAAGGTGGAAGAGCGTATAGCGATTGAAGACCGGAAATGGCATGACGATCGATTATTACAAATGGCGGCGCCGTATGTGTTACGACGCTCGAAAGTGGCGGTAGCTCCAGAGTTACCTGCAAAAATCGAACAAATCATTTACTGCGACTTTGAAGATAATCAGAAGAAGTTCTACGACGAGATGCAGGAGAATACGCGTAAGGAAATTTTCGAAATGGAAATGAGTGGCGCTAAGGAAGCCAGTATTCGGATGGCAGCTTTTAATCAGTTGCTCCGTCTCCGTCAGATTTGCGCCGACCCACGGATTCTTGATCCCAAAATGGATGAAGCTGATTCCGCTAAACTTCAGGCCTTCTTGGAATTACTCGAAGAATCCAAAGATGCTAACCACCGGATGTTAGTCTTCTCCACTTTCGTATCAGCCCTTAAGATTCTCAAAAAAGCGCTCGAAGAACGTGGCATTAAATATTGCTACCTCGATGGTTCCACGACCGATCGCCAGTCGGTGTGCGATAAGTTTAACGGCTCACCCGATATTCCAGTCATGCTTATGTCACTTAAAGCAGGCGGCACTGGACTTAATCTCACTGGGGCTGACACGGTGGTTCACTTCGACCCATGGTGGAATCCAGCCGCAGAAGCTCAGGCGACTGACCGTGCACACCGCATTGGGCAAACCCGCACGGTCACCAGCATTAAATTAATTGCCACTGGGACGATTGAAGAGCGCGTGATGGATTTACAGAAATCTAAGTCTGAAATGTTGCGTAAACTCTTAAGCGAGTCAGACTCTGTCTCATCGGCAATCAGCTTGGATGATATCAAGGCCCTCCTCACCGTCTAATTATGCTTTCCTCACTCATACGTAGAAAAAGAGAGCGCAGCGAGATGAGCTTTCTCGAACATGTGGAGGATTTACGTGTTTCAATTATACGTGTCCTGGCGGTGTTCGCGGTCGGCATGTTGGCAGCCCTGATTTACTACGAGCAAATTCCTAGTCTATTAACTTTACCTTTAAACTGGGCTAAAAATCCAGAGACCTCGCCTCTTCACTTTATTATGGGTCGTGCTGATGAGTCCCTAAAGTCTATGGGCGAACTCAAAGAGTTTACGTTCATGGGGGTGTGGTCGGTTTTAATGTACGCTGCATTCTCAGCGGGCGTAGCCGTGGCCTCTCCGGTATTTCTTTATGAAACAGCACGTTTCGTTGGACCAGCTTTAACCACGCGGGAGAAGAAAGCACTCTTACCATTTTGTGTGGCAGCCTTTTTCCTTTTTTTAATGGGGGCAGCGCTCGCGTTTTTCTGGCTGACACCCATATCGATTCAAGTCTGGCACCACTTCGCTTCGGGTATGGGCATGGAAGTCATTTGGAAAGCCTCTGACTACTTTGGACTCGTCACCATGATGAGTTTGATCACCGGCATTACTTTTCAATTTCCTTTGGCGCTCATTATTTTAATGTGGACCGAAATTGTTCGTCCCCAGACGCTACTCAAACACTGGCGCGGTATGCTTTTCGGTATCGTGTTAGTCGTTGGATTACTGACGCCGATTGGAGATGTAATTTCGTTGGCGATTTTAACCAGTATTCTCTTTGGTTTCTATCTACTCGCGATCGGACTGGGCAGCGTGCTGGTGCGTCGCAAACGTGTAGCACGTGGCGACTCACCGTATCCCGAGGAGGATGAGCCCTATGATGTAGAGGATGAGGACAACGACGATGACGACGGTGAAAAAGATGTTAAAAATCGCTCCTCTAAGCCTAAATCTGGCCCGCCCTCGACGGACGGTGATATCAGTTCCTTGGACTAATCTAGGGGAATTTTAAATTTATACCTCAGATTAAACCTAGCACTTGCCAGCGTTGGGGTGCTGGGACAATTTGCGGAAGTGACTATCGACCTTCACGCAGGATTTGAGGCCCACTTCTCGGCGCTTAAAACTTTTCTTGAAGAACAAGAAAGCTGTTTTGAGCCCGAAGTGCATCCATTACTTCGTGGCGTTTTAGCACATCCCGGAAAAAGACTGCGTCCCCTTTTAGCTTTTGGTTCTGGTGCAGGCGTAGGACCACATGCTTCACTGATTAAAGGTGCGGCGATTGTTGAGCTCGTGCATTTGGCAACTTTGATTCACGACGACGTTTTAGATGGAGCGGACAAACGACATGGCGCGGATACGCCTAACCTAACCTACGGTGCCCATGCCGCTGTTTTATTTGGTGATGCCTTGTTCGCACACGCGCTGGTCTTAGCCAGTGAACATACCTCGTCGGAAATTTGTTCGATTGTCGCACGGGCATCGCGCGATGTGTGTTCGGGCGAAGTCTGCCAAACATTTGCGCGGGGAAATACGGCGTTAACTTTGGATGAATATTATAAGCAAATCCGCATGAAAACCGCGGTCTTGTTTGAGGCCTCCTGTCGCGTCGGTGCCCTGCTCGCCGGTCATCCTCGTGAACACATTGAAGCCTGTGCGCAGTTTGGATCTCACCTCGGTATTGCGTATCAAATCTACGATGACTTCGTTGATTTATTACAGGACGACAAACGTGCGGGGAAAACTTTAGGGACGGATGCAGCCAGCGGAAAACTTACCTTGCCGATGATCTTGGAACGTAATCGTCGCGGGGGTGATCCTGCAGGAGAGATTCGTGACGGTGCCGATCCACGAAAAGTTATTTCGGCTGAAACCTGGCGGGAATGTTTCCGAGTTCTCGATGCGGAAATCGCCCAAGCCGAACAAGCGCTCGCACCCATCGCGGGTTCACCTTCCCCGGTGCATCTTCTTCGTCTGACTGAATTTTTAAAAATAAGTGCGGCGAAACTTGCACCGACAAAATGAAGTTATTTTTGACTACCTACTACGAGAGACTGGCACTCGCTTTCGTGCTCAGCGGGTGGCTCGTTTGTGCTGTTTTATTAGCGGTTTGGCGAGCGCTCTGAAGTCGCCGCAAAGTAACGCTGAACATTAAAGCCTCGGGCGACCAGAGCGGCTTTAAGTTGAGCGAGATTAACGCTATCACCGACTTTAACTTGTGCAGCGGCGTACCAGCCGGCGGGCATTTCGATACAGAATCGAATGCGTGAAGATTGTGAAGCCACCTCCGTAAGGTCGTCTGCTTTCATCGTGCGGATTTCAGTAATCACGCCATCCGCCTGCACGAAAGCGATATCCAAATCCAAGGGAGTGCCCTTCATCCAAAATCGCATCACTTGATCTGCCTCGTAGATAAAAACCATACCCGTATCGGTCGGTAATTTTTCTACGCCCATGAGCCCGCGACTTTTTTCGAGGTCAGTGCCGGCAATCTTGAGATACGTTAATTTACTGCCTTGTTGAATATTAAAAAGAGAATCAATACCCGCCTCCTGAGTAGCTTTATTTACGGACGACTGAGTCGGCTGATCGCAGGAACTGAACGCCAGGGTCAGAACGATTAAAGCAATGCGAAGCATACGTAAGATTTTCCTAGGGTTGCGCTATTGGCAAGAGTGGCTTGAAATAAGTTTATGGCTGACGACCGCCAAGCCCATTGGCTAAATCCACAAACCGCGCTCAACTATGCGAGAGCGGCGGTGCAAGTCGGCTTATGGGCGTCGGAAAAGATTCTTATCCATCAGACCTTTCCTGATAAATCGGCGAAAATCCTGGAGCTTGGGTGTGGCGGAGGCCGCGTGGGATTAGGCCTAGCAAAAGACGGCTATACGAATCTAACGGTTACGGATTTTTCTCCTGTGATGGTCGATATCACCCAGGGGGTGTTTACTGAAGCGGGTATGGCTCAATCGGCCACCATCGTAATAGCGAATGCGTGTCGATTAACGTATCCCGATCGGTCCTGGGATGGCGTCATCTTTGCGTTTAATGGACTCATGTGCCTAAGGGGGCGAGCCGACCGCCTAGAGGCGCTGGCAGAGATTTACAGAGTGCTTAAACCCGGAGGAAAGTTTCTGTTCACGGCGAATGATCGTGAGAAAGGCGAGCATACCGACTGGTGGAAAAAAGAATCTATTCTCCCAGGATGTCAAAAGGGCGATCGCTGGCATGAAACAGATTCAACACCAGTCTTCATGCATAGCAGCACGGAGCGTGAAACTCGGCAGGAACTTTTAAATGCAGGATTTAAAATTCTCCAAAGCCCACTTCGATCGGAAGTAGCTTTGGAAAATTCTAAGGTTAAAGACTTCGCAGGTGAGACCCGCTTTTATATCGCAGTGCGTCTGTGATTATTCGCTACGGCGACCCATGAAGAATTGGATCACGTACCAGAGCAAGGTCACGAAGGCTGAGAATAAAATGAAGGCGGCCATCACATAGTCTTCGGTACTGCACTGATTCTTAATCACATGCGTCTGGTATAGAATAACCGAAGCCATGAGGAGGATCATCGCTAAAGCGAACCAGGTACCAGGGTTAATACCCATGATGCTGAACATGATAATCGCACCGATTGCGCAGATGGTGCCGACGGTGATGACAATGCGTAAGAAGGAGAAATCAACTTGGGTTAACTGTACAGCGAGGGTGAGGCCGAGAACTAAGGCACCCGTGAGCGTGCAAGCAGGGATGAGGATTTCGCCGATATTTCCCTTAGTGGTCATGGCGACAATACTGATCAGAGGGATGAAAATTAGAGCCTGTAATAAAACGTAGAGTCCGAGACCCGCATACTGTGATTCGCGAGAGGCTCTGTTGGCCGCAAGTTTTTGAGCGAAATAAGTACCTGCCCAAAATACCCCAAGAACGATAAGCCATGAAAAACCACCTAGGGAGTTATGTAACCCACCTAGCGTGTTCATGAAGATTACTGCAACGGGCGTAAGCTGGAAGAAGGTGTAGAGTAAACCTGCAAAGCCTGCGAAGGCTAAGGCAACGAGGCCGTAGGTTTTACGGTAAAATGAAGCGACGTCAGTTTGACCAGCTTCAGAGACGATACGTGAGGTGTTATCCATAGTCTTCATTCTATAAGTTTTTTTGGACAGTCAAGCCCCACACGATTTTACCACAAACCCCCACCCTTTCCGTGGAGCATAATGCCTAAGTTGTCGCAGTTGCTTAGCTCAAATAGGGTCATGAAATAGGCGTTAATTTATGAAAAACTCTCTAAAAGGTAACTTTAAGAAAAAGTCACAAGACCCTGCACCACCGCCTTTACCGGCGGCCGATTTACGTAAAACGATTCTGATCGTGGAGGACCAAGCGGCGATCCGCGAAATGATTACTGAAGTATTGAAGTCCTACAACCACTTCAAAATTGTTGGTACGGCGGCGGAGGGACAAAAAGCCGTAGAATTAGCACTACAGTTAAGGCCTGATGTTTTATTGCTCGATGTGCTCATGCCCGGCTTAAGTGGCATCGAAGTTTTACGACGGTTAAATAAATCGATCCCCCGAATGCGCGTGGTAGTTTTTTCGGCTAAGCAGGAACCACAAATTATTCGCGGACTGATTCAAGAAGGCATGCATGGGTTTGTTAATAAAAATTCTTCGCTCTCAGAACTTCGGCAAGCACTCGATAAAGTTTCTCAAGGTGAGAACTGGTACAACGATACCTTTAGTCAGACCGTTCGCGAGGCACTCGCTAAACCCAATTCGCATGCCGACTCGATGATTGAACTACTGACCCCGCGCGAACGCGAAATCACCGTGCTCATTGCTCGGAGTAATAGCAGTAAAGAGGTCGCCCGCCAGCTGAACATCAGCCTGAAAACATCGGAAAACCATCGGGCTAACCTGATGCGGAAACTCGGTGTCCATGATGTAGCGGGATTAGTCCGCTTTGCCGTGCGGCACGGCCTGGTCGACCCAGCCATCGACCCCTAATGTCAATAGGGTAAATACCCCATATAGTTAAAGTTTTGCTTACGCCCTTAATATCTCATTTTACCTACACTTATGCCAACCTCTCTTACTGAACCGCGCAATTTATCGGTGATGATTATTGAGGATCAAACGGTGGTGCGAGAAATGCTCATGCACTTAATCGAAGCACAATTAAATTATGCCGTCGTGGCCACGGCTGCGACTGGCAAAGAGGGCGTGGAATTAGCTCTGCAGCATCAGCCCGATATTCTTATTTTGGATATTAGATTACCGGACATCAGTGGCGTGGAGGTTTTATATCGTTTAAAAAATAGTTATCCCGAAATTAAAATTTTAGTTTTTTCAGGAAAGATAGAAGGCAAGATTGCCCGCTGTTTGGTGCGTGATGGGGTGCGTGGCTTTGTCAGTAAAAACGAAAATATTAGCCGACTAAAAACAGCCCTCGCCATGATTGCGCAGGGAGAGACCTGTTTTAGTCATGAGTTCAACGATGCGCTCATTACAGCGCTGAAAAATCCCGAGGTGACGGTGGATCAGATGGCCATGATGTTAACGGATCGAGAGCGGGAAGTGGCGGTGATGATTGCGAAAAGCTTCTCTAGCAAAGAAGTGGCTGTAGCCCTGAATATCAGCGTCAAAACCGCTCAAAACCACCGCACCAACCTGATGAGAAAGCTCAATGTTCATGATTCGGCGGGGGTTATTCGATTTGTTATTCGTCAAGGGTTGTATGACCCCTGCGAAGGACTCTAAGGTAACGGGGTGCAACTACCCCGTCGTCATTTCATCGCTCTCAGCGGCACCGCACTACTCAGTGCGGCGCTACGAGCACAGTCGGACAACACCCCTGAAGATTTTGATGTCTGTGTTTATGGAGCAACTGCTTCGGGTATCGCCGCAGCCCTATCCGTAGCCGATCAAGGTTTTAGTGTCGTCATCATTGAACCCAGTCGTTGGCTGGGCGGCATGAGCGGTGGTGGACTTCACCGCATCGACTGGGGCACGAAAGGTAGCGTGGGTGGACTCGCCCTAAAAATGCTGATTGATGACGACAATGTCGCGATGCGAAAACTTTACACGAAGTTATGTTCGGAAAAAAATATTAAAGTCATTTACGAACATCGCTTAAATAAAGTCGTCAAAGAAAACACCCGCATCCAGTCCATTACTTTAGATTTGGCTCCGCCCGATTCCTTAGGTGCACCTGCGGCACAGCCCAAACAAGTTGAAGCACGTCGCATCGCCGCCCGGATATTTATCGATTGCAGTTACGAAGGTGATTTAATGGCTCAAGCTGGCGTTTCGCATACCTATGGGCGCGAGAGCCAAGATACCTATGGTGAATCCTACGCCGGTGAACGCCCTGCCCTAGTTACCTACGATATTGACCCCTATAACACCCCTGGAGTGCCCTCCAGCGGGCTTTTACCCCTACTTCAGGACTACCAGCCGCAAGGCCCCGGAAAGGCGGATAAACTGACCATGGCGTATTGTTTTAGATGGAAGATTTCCCGCCAGCCCGACCGCATTCCCTTTGGCTCACCAGAAAATTACGACCCACGCCAATACGAGATATTCCGTCGCGCCTTTAAGAATAAAATTAAAATAAATGCGGGCCTCAAAATGCGTCATCCTGGAATCTTGGAAGACTATCCCGGCGGCGGTGTCTTTAATGAAAATTCCAGCCGCTCACTCTGGGCACAATCGGTAGCTGGTTCAAATCGAGATTATCCGACGGGCGATTGGGCGACGCGTTCAAAGATCTGGAAGTTCCATCAAGAATTTATTCGTGGCATGGTTCACTTCCTCCGCACGGATGAATCGGCTCCAGAAATTTATAAAAAATTAGCGAACGAAACGGGACTCACCCCAGGAATTTTCGATGACACGGCTGGCTGGCCGCACCAATTCTATGTGCGTGAAGCACGTCGCATGCAGTCGACCTACGTCATCACCCAGAAAGATTTAGAAGGCCGAGTAGGCTCAGTCGCAGATTCGATTGGGCTGGGTTCGTACGGTATCGACGATTGGCCTTACGCTACCTACGCCGATCAGGGAAAGATTTCTATCGGTGGCGGAGAATTCAGCATCCTTAAGCCCAACCCCGATTTTGATGGAGTTCACGCTCTACCCTACCGTGCGATTGTTCCAAAAGTCGATGAATGCACCAATTTGCTCGTGCCCGTATGTTGTTCGGCGAGTCATATTGCCATGACATCCATTCGCATGGAGCCCGTGTGGATTATACTCGGTCAATCCGCCGGACATGCCGCCGTTCAATCCTTACGCGAAAAGGTTCCGGTACAAAACATCAACCTCACCGATTTACAGAAAACGCTCGTCGCCCAAGATCAGAAAATTTCCTGGAGCGGAAAATAAATTACAGACGAATACGGAGGCGCGGAGAAACACTCGTACCAGAAGGAGTTGGCTTTTTAATTTTAGCGGGCGGGCCATCGCCAGATTCACCCAAGGCACCTAAAAATTCTTTGGGAATCGGCGACTCCGCTTTGAAGTTAATTTTTGCACCCTGCCAATCGAGCGAAAACTCGGTGGAGTGAGCGTGTAGAAATAATCGTTTAAACCCTCGAGCCGTACCGACCGTTTTATTGAAATCGAAATCCCCGTAGGTGCGATCACCGAGAATGGGGTGTCCGTGTTCTGCCGTTTGTACCCGTAATTGATGCGTACGTCCGGTGCGTGGTTCCAGATGTAACAAAGAAAGTGGTAAACTATTTTCGGCAGCTCGGACCCATTGATAAACGGTGATGGCTTGTGAACCGCCAGATGACTTAGCCGATGAACGGACGCTGCCGCCTGGGCCGCTTGATTTCACGAGAGAATCTTGCCAAGTACCGCGGGGGCTACGCAGGCCACGACCCTTCACAATCGCAGCATATTTTTTGGAAACTTTAGATTCGGCAAAGAGCGCTTTGACTGCATCACCTAATGCTTCATCGAGGCTGAGAAGTAAAACTCCGCTGGTTGGCGAATCGAGACGGTTAAGTAGAAAAACTTTTTTAACGCCGCCTTTGCCGTCGCGAATATGAAAGGCCTCTTCTGCCATAGAATAATTACTGTCGATTAGGACCGTCTCTTTTTCTTTTTTGTCGCTAGAATTTGGATGAGCCAAAACTCCGGCTGGTTTTTCAACTGCCAAGAGTCCGGCGGGGTGAGTCGCTAAAATCTTCACACCTGAGGCAAAAGGAATCCAGTCCAGTGTAGTCATAGCTTTAGAGGTAGTGAAACGTGATAGTCACCGTCTGCTCATTGCCAAAAAGCGCAACCATATCTTCGCGCCAGTGATCAAAGGGTGCGGGCGCCATGACCGCGTCTTTACAAGCGAATGCCATTACTGAAGGCACATCACTGCGAAGAATTTCTGCGTCTACAACGCTGCCATCGCGACAGAGATTGAAACGGACGACCACACTCCCGCGCGAGACAGACTCAAAGCGAGCACGATCAATCAGTGCCCACCAGCTCGATTGAATCGCCTCCATCATACGTTGAGAGTAGTCTCCATAATTACTAAATTTGGCGTCAACCGCAATGGCCCCTGCGCGATTCACGCCAACATTATTCTTGAGCAGAATACCCATCGTACCCGAGGGAATGGTGGCACGAGGACGATCGGGAATGGATTCATTCCGAATAGATTTTTTTGTCTCAGCGACATTCTTTTTGGGCAACTTGCCATTGAGTCCAACGGTCGGAGTTCCGGCGCTCTGCGATTCATCGGACAAATCACTCTCTTCGATGGCGCGTGGCCGTCCTTGAGAGACTTTAATGGCATTCGTACTTTCTCCAGCTGAGCGGGGTAAAGATGAAGTGGTTTTTATCTTTTCGGGAATGGGCTGAGCGGCGGTTTGATTTTTAGCAGCGATATAATCGGATTTGTCGGGGACGGTACGGTTGGCTTGAACATTCACCTCGGCTAAACGCATCGAGGGAGGCAGTCGATTTTCAGGCACCACGACCGGGTCGACTTTAATTTCAACTGGATGAAGTGTGATTAGACGTTGAGTGAATACAGATGGAAGTACGAGCCACAGTGTGAGGTGCAAAAGAACGGTAATCGCAAAGGCGATTACGGTCGGAAAGACCTCAGTGTATCGTAAGTACAACACAGCCATAAACTAATTATGAATGTCGAGACCGCAAGAACGACTCACGAGCGCTTCCAACGATTTTCTAAACCTAATTCTTTAATTCTTTGTACGACAAACTCAATGGGCAGCCCCATAATGGTCGAAATGGGTTCCTGGTAGGATGCGATGATTAATTCTTTGCCCTGTTGAATGCCATAGGCACCCGCTTTATCGAGGGTGTTCGTGACCGCTTGATAGCGCGTGATCACATCGTCACCAAAAGGTTTAAAACGAACCCACGCGGTAATATCGTGCACCTCATTGATTTTTAAGGACGGATAAATCAAGCAGACGCCCGTATGCACGGTGTGTTCACGACCCGATAAGCTCCGCAGCATGTCACGTGATTCTTCGAGGTTCGCGGGCTTATTCAAAACTTGGTCACCGAGTGACACCGTGGTGTCTGCGCCCAAGACAAATGCCTGAGGATTAAGTTTTGAAACAGCCTCGGCTTTGATTCGAGCATTATGTAAAACCATCTCACGAGGGTTGGTATTGGGATCCTCGTGTTCAGTGACTTTAGAAACAACAATTGTATGAGGAATGCCAGCTTCAGTGAGTAATTCAGTTCGACGCGGTGAACCCGACGCTAAAATGAACTGAATCGGTTCGCTCACTCGCTTAGTGGTGACTCGGTTTCCAACGCACTACTCGGTCAGCCAAATATTTCACGTAAACATCTTGATCATTCAAACAGGGAATCTGTTCAAAGGATTCGCCACCTGCGTGCATAAAATCCTCTTTACCCTCTTCGCAAATTTCTTCGATGGTTTCCAAGCAATCAGCCGTAAAAGCTGGGCACATCACGAGAAGTTTTTTCACACCCTCGTTCGGCAAGGCTTCCAAGCGTTCGTCGGTGTAAGGCGGAACCCATTTTTCTGGTCCGAAGCGAGACTGGAAAGCAACTTCGACTTGTTCGGGACGCAATCCAGCGGCTTCTGTAAAGAGACGCGTGGTTTCTACGCACTGATGTTTATAGCAGGTTGCGTGACAAGGGCTGGCGACGGCACAACAATTGGGGACCTTGGTGCAATGGGCCTTAGACGGATCGCCTTTACGCAGGTGACGCTCGGGTACGCCGTGATAGGAAAAAAGTAATTTATCAAAGGGCTTACTTAACCAAGGTTTTGCTGACTCAACCAACGCTTGAATATAGGCGGGGTCATTAAAGTAGGGCTGCAGAACATGATACTTTAAATCGGGAGCGAGGCGTTTCAGTTCTTCTTGAATTTTGACGACGACTGTTTCGTAAGAAGACATCGCATAGTGCGGGTACTGCGGCATGACGAATAAATCATCGATACCTAGATCGATAACCTTTTGGACGGCTTCGGCGCAGGAAGGAGTTCCATAGCGCATACCTGTAACTACAGGAAGGCCAGTAACTTTTTCTAATTTTGCACGAAGTTTTTCCGTCGTTACCAGCAAGGGCGCGCCTTCAGGCGTCCAAACTGTCGCATACGCTGCGGCTGATTTTTTAGGGCGAGTGCGGAGAACAATTCCTTCGAGGAGGGCGAAACGAAAAGCGGCTGGGTAGTCGATGACGCGTTCGTCGCCGAGAAATTCTCGCAAATAATTTCGGACATCGGGTACGGAGGTACTCTTCGGTGAGCCTAAATTGAGGATTAAAATTCCTTTGCGAGACATAGGGTGAGCAAGTCAGGAGCGAGCCGAAAGTCAAACGCCTGAATGAACAACTGTATCCAAAACTGCGGCTAAAGTATCGATTTGGGCATCGGGCGTGATGCCGTGGCCGAGATTAAAGATATGACCAGGATCACCTGCATTATCATTCAGGATTTTTTGGGTTTCTTGAATAGCGACGTCGGGCTTACCGACGATAAATTGGGGGTCGAGATTACCTTGAATACAAATCGGACGGTCTACGAAGGCACGCACTTTTGAAATCGGCATGGACCAATCCACTCCGAGACATGGCACGCCCGTTTTTGCTAAGGCAGCGGCATCGGCTGATTTACCTTTAGCATAAAGGATGATGGGGGCTTGCGGTGGGAGCAGTGCGATGACTTCGCGAATGTAGCGCAATGAAAACTCTTCGTAGTCTTTACCTTCTAAGACTCCAGCCCAGCTATCGAAAATTTGGATAGCATCGGCGCCCGCTAAGAGTTGTTCTTTTAAGTACCCAGCGACGGTTTGCGTGAGGACATTTAAAATTTGATGAACAAACTTCGGGTTCGATTTAACCAAAGCTTTCATTTTGGGAAATTCTTCCGAGCCCCCACCCTCCACTAGATAACAAGCGAGGGTCCACGGTGAACCCGCAAAACCGAGGAGTGCTTTGGTCGTTCCCAATTCATTTCTTAATAATCTTAAAGCCTTATAAACATAATCTAAACGTTCAATGGCGCCCGCGGGTTGCAGGGACGATAAATCATTTTCCGTCTGCAGAGATTTTTCCATGGCGATACCACCCTCATCGCGAAAGCGATAACCCACACCGAGGGCTTCAGGGATAACTAGAATATCGCTAAAAAGAATGGCGGCATCCAGTTGTGCGAAACGACGTAAAGGCTGTAAGGTTACTTCGACTGCTAAATCGGGCGTGCGGACCATTGTCACGAAGTCGGACTGGGATTTAAGTTTCCGATATTCAGGTAAGTAACGACCGGCCTGGCGCATGATCCAGACGGGTGGACGTCCGTGAGGGCGGCGATGGAGGGCGGCTAAAAAGCGATCACGGGAATTCATACGCGCTTATACCCAATCTCTTGGTTTGAGATAATGCGAGAGAAGTTTTGCTTCAGCGGTACCCTCGGCAGGTTGATGTCCGTAAACCCAACGAACACGTGGAGGGAGTGACATTAAAATAGATTCGGTGCGACCGCCCGATTGGAGGCCGAAGATCGTACCCCGATCCCAGACTAAATTAAATTCGGCATAACGACCGCGCCGAATCTCTTGCCAGGCTTTTTCTTTTTCGGTGTAGGGTAAGGATTTTCGGCGCTCAAGAATTTCGCAATAGGCAGGACCAAAGGCGTCGCCTACTTTTTGCATGAGGGAGAAAGCGTTTTCAAATCCACCTTCGGTAAAGTCATCAAAAAATACTCCGCCTACGCCGCGTTGTTCTTGGCGATGTTTAAGATGAAAGTATTCATCACAATTTTTCTTAAACTTAGCGTAGTGGTTTCCCGTGGCTTTGGCGGAAGCTTGGTGCCAACTGATAACATCTTCGTCGAAACCGTAGTAAGGAGTTAAATCGAAACCGCCGCCGAACCACCAAACTGGGGAGGGCCCATCGGTGCAGAAAAAGCGCACGTTCATGTGGGCGGTGGGACAATAAGGATTGTGGGGGTGTTGGACGACGGAGACGCCCATGGCACGGAATGAACGGCCGGCCAGTTCGGGTCGGGTCAAGGTGGCGGATGGGGGGAGTGCGTGGCCTTGAACATCGGAGAAGGCGACTCCGCCCTTTTCGATGACTTTTCCATCGGAGAGGGTTCGGGTACGTCCGCCCCCGCCCTCGGTTCGTTGCCATTGATCTTCTTTAAAACGGGCGACGCCATCGACGGACTCCAATTGCGCACAGAGGCGATTTTGGAGGTCGAGCAAATAGCTGCGGACCGTTTCTTGATTCATAGTGCAATTTAGAGGGCACTGGACATAAAGGTCAATGATACCCAGCAAACAACTACAGAATCTTATCTGAGCCCTGATTACAGTAGATATCTCCATCCATGCATCCTGAAACAAAATTACTGGTTCTACTTATTTTAATGGGCGTATTTGCTTGGGTGAGTCCGTGGTTGGCGTGGCGAAAAATTCAAGCCCTGGAGAAGAAACATGGCGCTAAACTTTTGGTAAGAGGAATTACGGGCGAACAAGCCGCGAAGATTATTCTTCTACGGGGTGAAATCTCGCAGGTGAATGTGGATGAAACTTCGCTGATATTTTCGAATCACTACTCTGCGCACGAACCGGCGATCAAACTATCGAGTGAGGTGTATTATGGTAAGAGACTCTTTGATGTAGCCAGGGCGGCCAGATTAGCTGGGCATGCGTTACAGCATCGCGATCGGCAGTATGGAAAATTAAGTGCTTGGGAGTCGTTGATTATTTTCTGGGGCAATACTTGGCCTCTCTTTATTCTCCTGTCGCTATTCAGTAAGTCACGAATCATCAGCGCGATTGTCGTTTTCGCGGTAATCACGACATTTTTAACCGTGATGCACTTTTTGAAATATACCCAGGTTCGCGATGCGGCGGCCCGAGGCGAAATTATTTTAACGGAAGCAAAACTCCTCGAGGGGCACCCGACAGAAGAAATTGAATCGGGCTTTCAGGTCGCCTGTTTAGATTATTTAGCCCTACCCTACACTAGAACCTGGTGGCGTTGGATGTTTTTTCGATGAACTTTTACCCCATACGAGTGTTTTATAATTACCAACCCTTATGAATAGAAACGGATTATTTTGGACACTAACCCTCTTTGTCGTCGCAGGCTTTGGTTACCTAATTGCCCAATTTATTAACCCAGAAAAAGGTCCGGCGGCCACCACACCTGCGAAGGCAAAAGTTGAAGCAGGTACATCGAGTGAAGGTAGTCGTACTGTAGCCCGCCCGGCTAAGGATTTAAAACTGGATACGAAAAATAATATTAAACCCGACAAAGTTGAAGAGCCGACAAGCAATCCCGTCGTCAGCAAAGAAGTTCTGGATGAAAAATATAAAAACTTTCGCGAGGAAGGTCGTAAAAATTTCGAAGAAGCGATAGGCGGAAATTGGACGCGATTACGTAAAGTGATGGAAGCGAATCCCGAAATTCAGCAACTCTGGAACCAACAGCGCGAACTTCGTGAAAAATGGGCAACAATGAGCAACGAAGAAAAGCCTGCGGCTCTCGAACAAATGGCGGCCTTAAGAGAAAAAGGCCTAGCATTAATTAAGGTGGAGATGGCTAAGCCCGAAGTAGCCGATCCGGCGGCACCAGCCGCAAATGCCGGGACGACCGAGCCAGCACCGCCACCTGAGCCCATGGACGAAGGCCCGGCACCCAATGCCCCACCACCCACGGTTATTCAGTAAGATAAGTGTCAGAGACTAACTGACGATAGCTGTGGATGAGTTTTTTGATCTTCTCAAACTGGCTATTCTTTTCAGCAGTTTTTTCGTCGATGTAGAGATCACGCCGGACCTCGATCATGACAGACTGGACGCGGGTATCTCTTGATTGATAAATCTCTGAAGGGACGATGGCTCCAGTAAATGGTTGGTCCAATCCCACTTCGAATCCGTGAGACTGAAAATAATTCAGGGTTAAATCGACGAGCTGAGGTGAAGTAAATAAGGCGTCGGTCCCGATACCAATTTCTGGTGTAGAATTATAATTCGTTTGGGTAGGCAATGGATCCGTTGGGTAGCTATGTCCGTCAATAATTATGCATCGGCCAAATTTCTCTAAAATTTTAAATGCTTTTTTTGTAAATATTTGGTGATGCGGAATATAGTAGTCTTGGATTAATTCATGGCGGCGTTCTGCTGTTAGATTTCGTAATGGATTACCCCGGGTTGTCTTTGTGTAAGTCGCACCCATTCCTAGCTCGGCACACGGCTCTTCGTGGTCGGAGACGAATCTTTCAACATCGACCACCAACCTGGAGTGCTGGAATTGAAGTACGTTTTGAGGGTCCCAGGCCTGTCCGAATAGCTCGTCGGTATACCAGTCGGTCAGGCGGATCAGTTCATATCTTATTTCTGAATAAATGGGCAAAAAATCCCTTAAATCGTGCTCAGAAATAGTCAGAGATGAATGGGGGATGTGAACAAGTACTGGAGACTCCATCTCACCAGACTGAATACCGGCAAGAAATTAGCACCCCTAGACTGGGTCATAAATACCTAATATGAAACTCTCGACAATTTTAAGTGTTTTAATAAGTACTATTACCCCCATGAAATCAAAATACCTCCTCCTCTCACTCCTTGCTACTGCTGGCTTAATTGCGGCAGATGCTCCTGCTGGTGCCCCAGCGGGTACCCCACCCCCAGCTACTAAAAAGGGTGATAAGCCTGAAAAAGCTGAAAGCAAAAAAGGTGCATTACCTGAAGTCCCTGGCGTGACTCAAGAGGACATGAAAAAGTACCAAGACGCTCGCAAAGCTGCGATGAGTATTCCTGAAGTAAGAGCAGCCAAAGATGCTTCGGAAGCGGCCAGCAAGAAAACCAAAGAAGTGCCAACCGAGGAAAAGAAAGCTGCCATGGAACAAGCAAACATTGCGCGCAAAGCTTACTACGACGCCTTAAATGCCGCGATTGTTAAAGCCGATCCAACCCTCGCTGAAACTGCGAAAAAAGTGGATGACTTCATGAAGAGCAAAAGCAAAAAGTCGAAAGGCCCCAAGAAGTCCGAGGGCGATGCTTCAGCTGCCGCCTCTGAGACCAAATAACAAGGTTTAATACAGTTTATCCAAAAAGACCCCAGTTAAACTGGGGTCTTTTTTTGGTTATTATTTATCATTTAACCAGAAATTGTGGACAAATCGGAGAAAGTTATTTTCTTTAAATTCCCCTATGAAACTCCCCACCCTACTCCTACTCATTAGTGCAACTGGTCTCTTTGCTGCTGAACAAGCCAAGCCAACTGCCACTACAACCACCCCTGCAGCTGAAGCCCCCAAGAGCAAAGTTCCTGGTGTCTCAGATGAAGACTACCAAAGATACATTAACACCCGCGTAGGTATCGAGAACAACGATCCTGAAATTAAAGCCCTCAAGGCAGCTATTGATGCCGCCAAAGAGAAAGCTAAGTCCGCTGCCCCTGCTGATAAAGCTGCGGCTGA
>JBBAUZ010000012.1:34741-36832 GCA_040397965.1 Opitutales bacterium
AACTTTGATTCCTAAAAAGTGTTTATTAAGTATGAAAGCACTACCCTACTTTTATCTCATTGGTTCGTTGATGATCATGCCCTGTTTTGGTGCGACCGAGTCCCCACCTAAGTCCGAGACCCCTATCGCGAAGAAGGGTAATCAAGAAAAAGGTCCGAACTTCAGTAAGCTCACTGTTACAGGGGTGACCAAGGATGAGATAACGGCTTTTGGCTTGGCCTGGCGGAAGGCAAATCAGACCGAGAATGTTATCGCCGCAAGAGAACGTCTAGCTGAAGCCCGCAAAAGACTGCAGGATTCAGCTAGTGGAGAGAAAAAGGATGCCCTCAGCGCCGTGCGATCGGGGACGGATGAATTAAGAATCGAAATGCGTAAAGCCATCCAACTAGCCGACCCGAAGTTAAAAATAGAGACAGTTGAAAAAATTATGGATGCAGTCGAAGACCAGATTAAGAGTCGGGGGCAGGAAAAAAAGAATAGTGCCACCACCAGTGGTACTAAGAATTCTTAAGAGTCATTTAATCCTATTCGATTAAACAGCGGGCGACTTGTTTTTATTCTTACGGCGACGAACGGCAGCGGCGGCGAGAGCAAGTGCACCGAGGACAAGACCATAGGTCGAAGGCTCAGGGATAGCTACGACGTAGAGATATTCGCGGTCGGCCGACAATGTCATACGCCAGACGAGTTGATCAGTTTCTATGCCATTGATGAACTCGAACTCCGAGGCATCGATTTCGAAGAGGCTGGTAACATTGTAACCTTGGCTTAATTTGGTAGTCAGCTTCGCGAATTGGAAAGATTGCACGCTGCCCTGATCAAAGTTCTGGGCTGGGGCCCCTGAAACACTCATAACACGAACGGTAATGGGATTCAGCGAGGCATCCGTTAGGAGCAAACTATTTAGGATAAATGTATCATAGCCAGTGCCTGCTAGGTCGTGATTATTATTCGCGGCACCGGCGGCGTTGCTCAATTGCCAATTAACAATCGAGCCACCACGGAGGGTGAGATTATTAACGGTCATCGTACCAATGACATTACCGCCAGGCACTAATGTGCCACCGCTAAAGACCGTCGTATCATTTATATCCTGATCGGAGTTATCTGAGGTGAGAGTACCGCCTGAATTAATGGTAATGACGTTTGAAATGGGCGCATTGACTACCAACGTGGAGCTAGAATTGACGGTGACACTGCCTGTACCTACAGAACCAGCGACGCTTGCTTTAACGATGCCGCCACTGATGGTGAAACCACCGCTGAAGGAGTTGCTGGCGTCTAGATTAAGTGTTCCTCCACCGGTTTTAGTTACGCTGGTAGTGCTGGATACTCCGCCATTAAGGGCAGAGGCAAAAGTTACAGTATTACCGGAAGGAATATTGAAGGCGGCACTGGCAGCATTTTTTAGATTAACACGGGCAGATACATCTTCGGTATTTCCGTTGACCCAGCCCAGCGTCGCGGTTGCACCCAAGCCTAGGGCTCCGACATTGATGGTGGAGTTGCTGCCGAGAGCGCCCATGGCGAATCCTAACTCGCCATTCTGGATATCGATTTCTGTTTGGGCATCATCCACAAAACCAGCACCTGCGCCCAGGACGATCCACTTATTCGTATCTTGCTTCACTAACTTTGTGAAAAGATTAGTTACATCAGCTGCATCAATTTTGTTAGGATTATAAATATTTTCGATAGCGATATCCGATGTACCACCGAGAGAGAGTGTACGATTCGATGCCGAAACATCGGCGAAGTCCATATCACCAGCGATGGTGAGAGCATCCGATCCACTCGCCATAAAGCCAGCGCCACCATCACCGACGGTGAAACCACGAGTCATCGTGGCAACTGTGCCGGTGTACTCTAAATTTCCACCTTGGAATACCAGGTTTTCAGGCAACTCGCTGGCGGCACTTAAAGACGCTAAATCAGCGAGACTCAGGATACCGTCATTGAGCGTGACTATACCCGTTAAGGCATTGGTGCCACTGATAGTTAAAGTACCACTACCCTCTTTAATGAAGGACGTAGCGCCGGTGATACTGCCGGAAAATGTTCCCGAGCCAGCCGTGATTGTCGATAGGCCGC
>JBBAUZ010000013.1:0-32507 GCA_040397965.1 Opitutales bacterium
AGGTTCTGGCGCCGAAAGGTATGCGGGTTCGACTCCCGCCCCGAGCACTTGTTTTTAATTAAGGGGACATGTGCCCCCTAACTTCTTCCCCTTGCCCTTTGGTCACAATTCTGACTAACATGAGTCATGTTTGAATGGTTGCGCAAAATCTTAGGCCTCCAGCCCAAGCCACCTGTTGAAATAGACCTATCTAAGGCTCCCGACGAACCGGTACCCGAAGAGCGCGTACCTGAAACAAGGCCCGACCCTAACACCCCCTGGGTAGGCGTAGATTTAGACGGAACACTCGCCGAGGCGGGTCGCTGGTTAAGCATGTCACACATCGGACCACCCGTCCCTCTCATGATGCGAAGAGTGAAGGCCTGGTTAGCCAAAGGCATTCGAATCAAAATTATGACTGCCCGTGCTGGTAATGAAGAAGGCCTCGCAGCCACCAAACTTTGGTTAGCCGAAAACGGACTACCCGACCTAGAAGTAACGGACAAAAAAGATTTTGATATGATCGAGCTCTGGGATGATCGCGCCATCCAAGTCGTTCATAACACTGGGGTCTGTTTCCTGGGCACGTCGTGGTTTGCTCGACCCAAGGCACCAATTCTCTCGAACGAAATTCCTGATCGGACGTTTATCCTCGTCGGACAAATTCCACCGGCCGAAACAGTTAAGACCGAACCCACACCAGAAAAATCTTCATGAAAGCTTCACTCAAACTTGAATACTCGTTGCGCGTACTAGCTCAACTAGCTCGTCGCAATAAAGGAACCGCCGTCACCCGCATTGAAGAGCTCGCAAAACTCGAGGCCATTCCTCAAAACTATCTGGTTCAATTATTAAACGAACTACGTGAAGGCGGCTTGGTAGATTCTCGTCGTGGCAAAACCGGAGGCTACCGTCTGGCCCGAAACGCGGAAGATATTTCGATAAAACAGGTACTGGAGGTCGTTGAACCCGATTTAATTTCGACCAAAATCACACTAAAAGGTAATTCTGGACCGCAGGTAGCCAATCTTTGGCGGGAGCTTTCGAAACGGTTTGAAAAATCAATGAATGGTTTCACAGTAGCACAACTCGCCCAATCGGAAGCCAGTGGAGATTGGGAAATCTAACTTTCTACACCCATGAACGAAGAAATACAAAACCCCACCCCTCCGAATACGTCCAACCCGCAACGGGTGATTATACCTATCGTGGTCGTTCTTTTCATTGCACTCGCGGGTGTGATTCTATGGAAAGGCCTGAAGGACAAAGAGACTATCGAAACACAAAAAGTGCGGATCGATGTTTTAGATGGTCAGGTCGCTAACTTGAAAACACTCAATCAGGATCAAGATAAGAAATTGGCCGAAAACCGGATAGCGATTGATGCTAAAGACGCCGACCTCAAAAGACTTAATGAAAAGTTGGTACAGACTCTGAAAATCAACGAGGAGAATGTTAATGAGAAAAATGACCTAGCTGATACTTTAGCTAAAACTGAAAAAACCCTCAAAGAGGCCAATGAAAAAGTGGCTCAACTAGAAACACAAAAAGCTGAAATTACAAAGGCCCTACAAGCCTCCGAAGAGTTTGGTAAAAAATCTGTCGAGCAGGTCAATGAAGTGAATAGTCGTATCGAAAAGCAAAATGCGGTCATTAAAGACCTCAATGAACAGATTAAAATTTTGGTGATAAAAGTTAATACCCCTGCTCCCGAAAAAAAGTAACTACTTTAAACTATGTCGCTTAAAGAGGAATTTAAGAAATTTGCGCTACGCGGCAATGTGGCCGATCTCGCGGTCGGTGTAATTTTAGGGGCCTCCTTTGGTGCCATCGTGAAATCCTTAGTAGAAGATGTGATTATGCCGCCCCTCGGTGTGCTTCTCGGCAATGTAGATTTTTCACACCTCTACTTCATTATTAAACAAGGCACTAAAGCAGCCGGACCTTATGCCACCATGGCCGATGCAGAAGCAGCGGGAGCGGTGATTATCAAGTACGGCGCTTTCGCTAATACGGTCGTGAGTTTTATCATCGTATCATTCACCATCTTTTTACTCATCCGTCAGATTAATAAATTAAAAGATCCCGTGGTGGCGGCAGGACCAAGTGCGGAAGTTCAACTGCTGACAGAGATTCGCGACTCGCTGAAAAAATAAACGTTAGAGAATCAGCATCGCGTCACCGTAACTGAAAAAACGGTAATCGTTGCGAATTGCTTCTGCGTAAATCTCTTTAAGCCAAGGGAGGCCCGACTCCTCTCCCGGGGTCAAAAATGATGCGACCAGACAGAGTAATGTTGATTTCGGTAAATGAAAATTAGTGAGAAGGTGCTCACAGCATTGAATCGTGTCACCCGGCTTGATGAATAAACTAGAACTTCCTTTGTAATCACCTGCAGGGAGATTTTTAAAGTCAGGAAATTTTCTGATAAAGTCCTCCGCCGATCGCACCGTCGTGGTGCCCACGGCTAAGCGTGGACGGCGACTACGCAGAGCCTCCATCGTATTCACTGGGATAACATAGTCTTCGCTATGCATGACGTGGTCACTTAAATGAGACGATTGAATCGGCTGAAAAGTCCCTGCGCCGACATCTAAAATCAGGTTAAAGGTTTCGTGTCCCTGTTTAGATAATTTATCCAGTAGCTCTGTGGTAAAATGTAATCCAGCCGTAGGCGCAGCCACCGCACGGGTGGCGGTTTGTTCTGCATAAACTGTTTGGTATCGTTCTTCGTCCGCGAAATCTTTTACGCCGAGGTTTTTTCGGGCGTCCACGATATACGGCGGCAGCGGCAATTCGCCCTGTTGCTGAGCAAGCAGTTCAACACTCATTCCGGCGGGTAAATGAAAGCGGACGATATAGTCTCCGCCCTGACCAACCGATACCACCACGGCGTGGTGTCCGTTGATAGTGAAACCGGCTTCATCGGATGCACGTTTTCCGGGTCGCAACATGCAATGCCACTCTAAAGGTTGAGCGGTCGGACGAAGTAAAAGACATTCTACTTTTCCGCCGGTGGGACGGACGCCAAAAAGTCGGGCCTTTAAAACACGGACGCTGTTCCTAAAGAAAGTCGTGGTGGGCGGAATTAAATCAGGGAGCTCGCGAAAGGTGTGATGTGATATTTTCTTGGTCGCGCGATTCACGACTAACAGTCGCGATTCATCTCGTCGCGCTGAAGGTACAGCCGCAATCCGCTCAGGAGGCAGATCAAAGTCCAACTCCTGCAGCGTGATCATTATTTAGTTTTCGGTGGAGTAATGAGTAACTGACCATCAATCGCCTTTAAGGGCATAAACTCCACACCAGGAGGAGCCTTGCGTAACTCTTCTTCGATTGCAGAAAGTTTTGCATCAAGGTCGTCGATGCGTGCAACGAATACGGCCTCTGGGGTCGAAGGAGTCTGACAGGCGCCGTACTCCCGCATGGTGTGGTGACTGAGTAAGACGTGTTCCACGCGTTCGCGCAAGGAGACCTCGAGTTGTACCTTAGCGGCATGCTCTCTCACCATAAAAGCTCCTAAGACTAAGTGTCCGTGTAAATTGCCAGCGCGAGTGAAACCAGCTCGGGGCATGCCCGGCTCGAGTTTAGTGTATTCCTGAATCTTACCTACATCATGTAGAATGATACTCGCGACGGCTAAGGAGTGATCCACTTTGGGGTAAAGAGGAAGTAGGGCTTCTGCACAACGAGCCATACGCAAAGTGTGTTCGAGTAAACCATGACGGTAAGCGTGATGCATCCCAGTGGCAGCGACCGAGTCGCAAAAGCGTTCACCGTGTTCCTCTAAAATCGATTCCACTAAAGCCCGTAATGGGGCATGGGGAATTCGTTTAATAATAGCGCCGAGTTCTTCGCGCATTTTTTTGGGATCTTGTTGAGACACGGGAGTAAGGCGACCCATGATAGCGGGGTCAGATTTTTCGGCATCGGTAAGAGCCGCGAGAGCATCGACACGAAATTCAGGGCGACCAGCAAACTCGCCCATCGTCCCGCCCACCCTCACGGGTGTACCCGGCTTCAATGAAGTGAGAACTGATTTAAGTGGTGAGTCAGAAAAAACACGGACCTTCACCTCATCTGAGGCGTCACCCAAAACAAATTCAAAATAGGTTGAGCCGTTTTTAGCAGATTTCGTGTTAATATCGCCCAGTCCACAAATGGCCAGAAACCGATTACCTGTCGGCAGGGCTTTGCATTCTCTTAATGATTGGGGCGATTCGGCCATGCACGCAAAGTGGGTAAAATGAGCGGGGGAGCAAATAATAATAAATTAAAAATACTCCAAACGCTGTTAATCGGTTAATTTATCCAACTGGAACCTTCCTTGAACGAGGTTGTCTTCACCTAAACCATGATTAATAATTAAAACAATGAAGCGGTATCTATTAATTGGAGTGGTCGTAGCCGTCGCAGCACTCGCCGTATTATGGATAAACTACGACCGCGGATTCGTTAAAACAAAACCCGAAACCACTGTTTCGAAAAATACCCCACGACCCATTAAAGGATTAGTCCAAGAAGCCCCCAAAACTACCTCAACTGAATCTGACGTAAAAGAAATCATTAAACAACTCAGTCAAAACGGCCTGCCCTCTTTAAGTGATCAGCAGATTCAGGGCTATCTTACATCTAATGACCGAGACGCAACCTGCCTGATTGTCGGCAGTCGCTTAAGTAAAAATTCCGATTTACTACGCGAAGCGGTGGCGCGCTTTGGCGATAACCCCGTGGTACAATTAGAGATGGCACTCCATGGGCCGACACCGGAAGAAAGACAGTTAGCACTACAAACATTCAAGCTGCACGATCCGCAAAACCCTCTCTGTGATTATCTCGATTCTCTTACTGCATTCGAAAAGGGAGATTTTTCGAAAGCAGCAGTAGGCTTAATCCAATCACTCGATAGCGGCACCCTCCAGGACTATTCTCTAGTTCTAGCATCAGGAACTGAAGCTGCCTTCCTTGCTGCGGGATATACTAGCACCGAGGCACAACTCTATGCGCTTTTTGATTCGGCACAACGGAATCAGGACACGACCGGTAAGATGGGGGCGGTAGCCAATAAGTTAGGTGAATTGCGTGACCAATATATTAAAAATAATGATATGGATGCCGCTGAACCGACCGTCGTGATCGGTTTAGATATTGGACAAAAAATACAGTCCCAAGAAAATCCCAGCTTTTTAAGCAGCTTAGTCGGTATCGACATTGAAGCAAAAATCCTGAATCAACTTGATCCTTTAACGCCGATTAATTCCGCGGGGCAAACCGCCGAAGTGCGTTTAAATGAATTAAATCTGCAAAAAAATCTCTTACAAGGTTTGGTACAAAAAGTTCAAGACCTCCCCATCAGTAAAATGACGGATGAGCAAATGAAAGACTACACTCAAAGGTTACGCAATCAGGGCGAGGTCAATGCCACCCTGTGGTGGATCGACCAAAACAAATAGTTTTCCATTAAAACAGTATTTGTCTTAGTAAATAAACTCTCTAGTATTGGTTTATGAGAATGGATAAAGAGCTTAAGGAAAAATTAAAGGCTTGGGATTGGTCAGTACTCGTCGTCTCTGTCGTCTCCTTGGTTTTAATTATTTGGCAAACTTTTGTCAGCCTACCCCCCGATACCTTACATCAATTTATTTTAATTGATCGCTATGCCTGTGCGATGTTCATGGTCGATGTATTTGTACGCTGGCGGCGCATGAATTGGAGCAGAGAATATTGGAAATGGGGTTGGTTGGATGTCCTCGCAGCTATTCCCCTCGATAGTGCCTTCCGTGCTATGCAAGCGATTCGAATTTATCGCTTCGTCCAACTCGCCCGGATAATTTACAAATTTAAAGGCGTCACCACCGGAACTACGCTCAATGAAAAGATTCTCGCGATGCCAGGAATTGCCCTCGTGATGATTCTTTTTAGTACTACTTTGATTGTTGAAGTTGAACGCCAGTCACCAAATGCAATGATTAAAAGTGGAGGTGATGCTATTTGGTGGGCGCTGTCTACGGTTACCACTGTTGGCTATGGCGATATTTATCCGGTAACCGTCGAAGGTAGATTTGTCGCTGCAGGCCTAATGATTGTGGGGGTTGCCTTATTCGGTTCCATTTCCGCATTCATCACATCTAAGTTAATTCTTCGCGAAGAAGAACGTGATCACGAAGGTGAAATGAGAGAAATTCGAGCCCTCCATAAAGAAGTTAAAGAATTACGGCAGACCCTTAATGAGCATAATCATGCATCAAAAAAGGCTGAGGTGCCGCCCACACCCGAAATTAAGGGACTGTAATTAGTACCTATAGCTATCGGTCTTAAAGGGTCCGTTAGGCTTCACGCCAATATAGTCTGCCTGGGCCTTAGTTAACTTGGTGAGTTTAGCTCCAATTTTTTCCAAGTGCAAGCGGGCCACTTCTTCGTCGAGGTGTTTAGGTAAGACACAAACACCGGGCTTAGCTGTTTGACGGGTTTCCCATAAGTGAATTTGGGCGAGGACCTGATTTGAGAACGAAGTCGACATCACATAGCTAGGGTGACCAGTTGCGCAGCCAAGATTTACTAAGCGGCCTTCGGCTAACATATAAATCTGTTTTCCTTTAGGGAAGGTGTAACGATCAACTTGCGGTTTAATCATTTCTTTCTTCACGCCCTTGGCGTCGTTCAAACGAGTGACTTGAATTTCGTTATCGAAGTGTCCGATGTTACAAACAATCGCTTGGTCTTTCATCTTCTGCATGTGCTCGAGCGTGATGATGTCGCGATTACCGGTAGCCGTTACATAAATGTCGGTATTGCCTAGGGTGTCTTCGATGCGAACGACGCGATAGCCTTCCATCGCTGCTTGCAGCGCGCAAATCGGGTCCACTTCGGCTACTTGCACCGTCGCGCCTAATCCACGCAGAGATTGTGCTGAGCCTTTACCCACGTCGCCATAACCAATGACGAGTGCGAGTTTTCCGGCGACCATCACATCGGTGGCACGCTTAATGCCATCCACCAAGGATTCACGACAACCGTATAAGTTGTCGAATTTAGATTTCGTAGCCGTATCGTTAACATTAACGGTGGGCACTAAAAGTTCTCCTGCCTCTAGCATGCTATAAAGACGTTTTACGCCAGTCGTAGTTTCTTCAGAAACACCCTTCCAGGCGGCCACAACTTTGTGCCAGTGACCTGGACGCTCTTTGGCAACTTTCTTGAGCAAGTCTTTGATTACCTGTTCTTCGTGAGATTCGGATTTAGTGTTAACCCACTTAGAGCCGTTCTCTAATTCATAACCTTTGTGAATTAAAAGTGTAGCGTCGCCACCATCATCAACGATGAGCTCAGGGCCATCACCATTCGGCCAGGTTAATGCACGCATCGTGCACTCCCAATACTCTTCTAAAGTTTCACCCTTCCAGGCAAACACCGGATAACCTGCTTTAGCGATCGCAGCAGCAGCGTGATCCTGTGTTGAAAAGATATTACAAGAAGCCCAGCGCACATCAGCACCAAGAGCGGCTAAGGTTTCAATGAGCACCGCGGTTTGAATCGTCATGTGCAGCGAACCAGTAATGCGAACACCCTTTAAAGGCTTTGTTTTCGCATACTTGGCACGTAAGGCCATGAGGCCAGGCATCTCGTGCTCGGCGACTTGGAGTTCTTTGCGACCCCAGTCGGCAAGACTAAGATCAGCTACTTTGAAATCTGTTTTTAAAGATTTCGTACGGGATGGTTTAGGAGAATACATGATGGTTAAGATTGTTGGTGGAGGGCTTTAACAAATTTGGCGAGGTGCTTGGTTTCTTCCCAAGGTAATCCTTTTTTACCGAAGTGACCGTAGTGTGTGCTGGCGCGATAAATTGGACGACGGAGATCGAGCTGTTTAATAATCTCGGCGGGATTAAATAGGAAAACTTTTCGCACCGCAGCCAAGATGGAGGCATTGGACATATTGCCCGTGCCAAAAGTATCTAAATGAATGCTAGTCGGCTCAGGGTGACCAATCGCATAGGCGACTTGTAATTCACAACGGTCGGCAACGCCCGAATCAACAATGTGCTTCGCCACCCAGCGAGCCATATACGCAGCAGAACGATCCACCTTAGTTGGATCTTTTCCAGAAAATGCTCCACCGCCGTGACGACCCATACCGCCGTACGAATCGACGATAATTTTACGTCCGGTTAAACCACAGTCTCCTTGAGGACCACCCACCACGAAGCGGCCGGTGGGGTTGATTAAGAATTCAGTTTTCTTGCCGATTAAATGCTTGGGTAAAACCTTACGAATAATCTGATTAATACAGAATTTTTCGATTTGGCTGTGGCTAACATCAGCCGTGTGTTGTGTAGAAATAACGACGTTGGTGATTTCTTTTAATTTTCCGTTTTCGTAGCGAACGGCGACCTGAGATTTACAATCGGGGCGAATCCATTCTGTACCACGGGCACCTGATTTACGTATGCGGGCTAATTCGCGATTGAGACGGTGGGCAAACATCACGGGTGCTGGCATCAACTCGTCCGTCTCATTAGAGGCATAACCAAACATAATACCTTGATCGCCCGCACCCATCTTAGAGTGTTTTTTGCCAGAGGCTTTACGTTCATCAACACCCTGAGCAATATCCGGTGATTGTTTCGTTAAAAGATTAGTGATGAAAACTTTGTCGGCGTGAAAGACGTCATCATCATTCACATACCCGATTTCGCGAATCGCCGCACGGACGACATCCTCAAAATTAACTTTGGCTTTTGTGGTTAACTCACCCGCAATGACAACGTGGTCACTCTTCACCAAGGTTTCGCAGGCAACGCGCGAGAACTTATCTTGCGCAAAAACCGCGTCCAAGATGGAATCGGAAATAGAATCAGCTACCTTGTCGGGGTGGCCTTCGCCTACCGATTCGGATGAGAAAATATAGGAGTCTTGGTGATCCATAGTTGGCTATCGAAAGAGAAAATAGGGTGGTGGCAAGTTCGCATCAATGTATCTTGATGGAAAGATACGTCATATTTCGCTTTTTGGGCTAAATCCTAGGCCCGAGGTGAGGGCTTGCTCGAAAGGAGTAACTTTGTAAGGGTTATTTCATGCGTGCCCAACTGCCACAGCTCTTTCCCCGTCCGCGGGAATTGAGTCTGCGTGGTGGTTTTCTTGCCGTCCCCAAGGCACCCCACCCGACCGCAGTTTTTCTAAAAAATCTCCCTCCATCAATTGCGGAGGCGGAAGCCGCATTGGACGCTAAACAAACTACTCCGTGTAGGATTGAATACACCGAAGCCCTAGGATCTGAATCTTATTACTTAGAAATCGCTACTAGCGGCATTCACTTAAAAGCCCGCGACGCAGCAGGCGTCCTTTATGGAGCACAAACTCTCCGACAAATCTACGAGCAAAATCCTGAATCACTTCCCTGCTGCGAAGTTTTAGATAGTCCCGACTTACCTATCCGTGGATTCATGTTAGATATTTCGCGTTGTAAAATTCCAACGCAAAATGAATTTCGGCAACTCATTCGGGCGTTAGCCCGACTGCGAGTTAATCAATTCCAACTTTATATCGAACACAGTTTCGCTTTTCCTGGACACGAAGAAGTTTGGCGCGATGCCTCACCTTTAACGCCCGCGGAAATTGAACAGCTCGATCGTGAATGTCTAAGTCTCGGCATCGAACTGGTTCCTAATTTAAATACATTCGGACATATGGAGCGCTGGCTCCGTCACCCCAAATATCGACCGATGGCCGAATGTCCGGAAGGCTGGACACACCCCTTAACACAGCAATTTAAGCCTATTCCCGGCACACTGAAACCCGACGATGAATCTCTGAAATTCATCGGAGAACTTCTTGATAAATACCTTCCTCATTTTCGTAGCCGTCAGGTTAACATTGGCGGCGATGAACCTTGGGAGCTCGGTCAAGGTTTCAGCAAAGACGCAGTTAACCAAAAAGGTAAGCATGTGGTTTATCTAAATCACCTTAAGAAAATTTGTCAGTTGGTCGAAGCACGCGGTCGCACACCACAATTCTGGGGCGACATCTTACTCGAAGATTTAAACCTCGCGAGTGAAGCACCCGTCTTAGCCATGCCCGTGATTTGGGGCTACGACGCCGGACATCCCTTCAATCAACAAGCAGCAAGACTCCAAGAGTTAGGGCGTTCTTACCTCATCGCCCCAGGCACCAGCACGTGGCAAAGTTTTACGGGGCGGCTCGATAATGCACTGACCAATCAAGTAGAGGCCATTAGTGCAGCGATTAAACATCAGGCCCAAGGCATTCTCATCACGTCCTGGGGCGACAACGGCAATCACCAACCCTGGCCAACACAGTGGCTTCCTCTCGCAAGCGGACTCGCCCAAGCGTGGTGCTTTGCGGCCAACCAAAAAGGTGATTTCGATAAGGCCTGCGCCATTCTCGGTAATTTAAATAGCGATGATGCTGCCTTAACTGCAAACGTCCTTCAACACATCGGGCGACTTGATTCGACTATTCAAAAATCAATTCGCAACAAGAGCCTAACCTGGGAACTACTCACAACCTCCCAAGAAAATCTCCCGGAAGTATTAATCGGCATTAGCCCTAATGAATTAAATAGTTCACTCGATCACTTGGACAAAGGCCGCCAATTAGCCGAAGGCATCAGCGATGAAGGTGTGCGGTCTGAAATTATTTTGGGAATCGATTGTGCCATCGCAGGAATCCGTCGGGCCCAAAACAAACCGCTCAGTAGCCAAGAACGCGATCAGCTCATTACCGAGTATAAACGCGTCTGGCTTAAACGAGCTCGCGTGGGCGGACTCGAGGAAAGCCTGTCTAACCTAATCTAATTAGTCTCCACCCTTACGCGGTTTACCCGTGGAAGAGAAAAACTCTTTCACGCGTGCGCGGAGATAATCGCGATTAAGTTTCGCAATAACGTCGAGCGTAATACCTTTAGGACAGTGAGCTTGGCACTCCCCGTAATTAGTACAGTTACCAAAGCCGGCGTCATCCATCGTCTTAACCATCGCTAAGGTGCGACGTTCACGCTCGGGCTGACCTTGTGGTAAAATATTAAGGTGATTAATTTTTGCGCCGACGAAAAGCATTGCGGATCCATTCTTACAAGAGGCCACACAAGCACCACAGCCGATACATTCAGCAGCATCCATCGCTTCATCAGCAATCGGCTTAGGAATTAAAGTGTTGTTAGCTTCGGTAGCCGAACCAGTGCGCACGGTGATAAATCCACCCGCTTGAATAACTTTATCAAAGGCCGAACGATTTACCGCCAAGTCTTTAAGTACTGGGAAAGCACGAGCCCGCCATGGCTCCACGGTAATCGTTTCACCATCATGGAAATTACGCATGTGTAACTGACAGGTGGTAACGCCAGGAATCGGTCCGTGCGGCATACCATTAATCGTCATCGAACACATACCGCAGATACCTTCGCGACAGTCATGATCGAATGCTATGGTGTCCCTGCCTTCGCGAATGAGTTGTTCATTCAGCATGTCCATCATCTCTAAGAAGGATGCTGATACGGGGACAGCCGCGAGAGAGTATTCCTCGAAGTGTCCTTCACCTCCGCGGAGTTGACGCCAAACGCGCAAGCGCAGGGCTAAGGTGCGTTCGCTGTCGTGTGAGGATTGTTCGGATGGCTTAACCATAAAATTTATTTGTAGGAACGGGTGGTGAATTGAACCTCTTCGTAGGTGAGAGGCTCGGTGTGGCGTTGGGGTAATTGACCATCACCCATAAATTTCCATACTGCAGCGTGGGCAAAGGTATCATCATTACGTTTGGCTTCACCAGCGTCTTGGTACTCGGTTCTGAAATGTCCGCCGCAAGACTCCTCGCGCGTTAGAGCATCGAGGCACATCATGATTCCGAAATCAAGGAAGTCGGCCACGCGGCCTGCACGCTCGAGTTCAGGAGCTAATTGATTGCCTGCACCAACGACTTTAATGTTTTTCCAGAAGTCATCACGGAGGGCTTGTAGGTCACGAATCGCCCCTTCAAGTCCGGCTTTATCCCGAGTCATCCCGCATTTCTCCCAAACAATCTTTCCTAATTCTTTGTGGTAGGAACGAGCAGAACGATTTCCCTTATTATTCAAGAACCAATGCGTACGTTCTTCGACATCTTTGATGACCGCTTTGTATTCAGGACGATCCACGGAAGGACGTCCGCTTAAGCCAATACCCGCGAGATAATCAGTGACGGTGTAAGGAAGGACGAAATATCCATCAGCTAAGCCCTGCATGAGCGCGGATGCACCTAAGCGATTCGCACCGTGATCTGAGAAATTAGCTTCACCGCCGACGAACAATCCAGGGATGTTGGATTGCAAATTATAATCTACCCAGAGTCCGCCCATGGTATAGTGCACTGCAGGGAAAATACGCATCGGTTGACGGTACGCATTCTCGCCAGTGATATTTTCATACATATCAAACAGATTGCCGTAACGCTCACGAATCGCCGATTCACCGAGACGTTTAATCGCTGCCGAAAAATCTAAATAAACACCGAGACGTTTGCCGTCGACCAATTGGCCGACGCCGCGACCTTCGTCGCAAACTTCTTTCGCAGCACGGGAAGCGATATCGCGCGGGGCTAAATTTCCGTAACTAGGATATTTACGCTCGAGGAAATAGTCGCGCGCATCTTCCGGGATTTCGGAAGCAGGCTTGGTACAATCAGCTGAATTTTTAGGAACCCAAACACGTCCGTCATTCCGCAATGACTCGGACATTAAAGTGAGCTTCGACTGATCTTCACCGTGGACTGGAATACAGGTGGGGTGAATTTGTGAGTAACAAGGATTGGCAAAACCTGCACCGCGACGGTGCGCACGGAAGGTAGCAGTGACATTGCAACCTTGGGCATTGGTGGAGAGATAAAAAACGTTTCCGTATCCACCCGTGCAAAGTACAACGACATCGGAAGCCCAGGCTTTGATTTCGCCCGTGACTAAATCGCGCGTGACAATCCCCTTCGCTTGGCCTTCGACTAAAACTAAGTCGAGCATCTCGTGACGGGTATACATTTTCACGGTACCCGCGCCAATTTGTCGGGAGAGAGCTGAATACGCACCGAGCAATAATTGCTGGCCGGTTTGACCACGGGCATAGAACGTGCGGGAAACTTGGGCGCCACCGAACGAACGATTAGCCAATAAACCACCGTATTCACGGGCAAATGGAACACCTTGGGCTACGCACTGATCGATGATTGAGGTGGATACTTGCGCGAGGCGATAAACGTTGGCCTCACGTGCCCGGTAATCTCCACCCTTAATCGTATCTAAAAATAATCTACGTACGCTGTCTCCGTCGTTCTGATAATTTTTGGCAGCGTTGATTCCACCCTGCGCGGCAATCGAGTGGGCACGACGTGGGCTGTCTTGATAACAGAAACAAGAAACCTCGTAACCCATTTCCGCAAAGGATGCGGCCGCCGCAGAGCCAGCTAAGCCCGAACCAACTACAATGATATGATACTTACGACGATTGGCTGGATTCACTAGGCGCAGCTTCGCTTTGTGATTATTCCATTTATCGGCCAAGGGACCGGTTGGAATTTTAGAGTCGAGTTTCATGAACTTTATTTGAGTCGGCCGAGAAGAACGGCGAGAGGAATGGAGCTGAAGCCTAGGGCAATGACCCAGCCATAAAGTATAGCTAAAACATCTAAGCGGCCACGCCAGCGCTCGTTACGTAAGCCTAAGGTTTGAAAAACACTGCTGATACCATGACTTAAGTGCAGGCAGAGTAAAATCATACTCGCGATATAAAAGATAGCGACCACAGGCTGGGAAAAACCAGCGATAATCATTTTGTAAACGTCGGTTCCAAATTCTTGTCCGCCCAAAGCAATCTTACGGAAAGTAAAATGTAAGAGGTGAAAAACAATGAACGCTAAAATAATGACGCCTGAGTAAGGCATCGTCCGGGACGAGAGTGACGCGCGACGCGTTACTTCAACGGCAGGTCCGCCAGCACGCGACATGCGATTTTCAATGGTGAGTAAAATGCCGGACCAAATATGTGCGATGACCGCCAGAATTAAAACCGATCGTGCAACCCAAAGTAATTCAGGATTAGCATGCAACCATTTGGCGTACTCATTAATAGCGTCGGCTCCTTTGAAAACCGTGAGATTGCCAATCATGTGTCCAAACACGAAGCCCGCTAGGACGAGGCCAGAAAGAGCCATAATGACTTTTTTGCCGATGGAGGCAGGCTGGCACTTTGTGCAACAAGAGCTTTCGGACATAGGTGTAAAGGTTAGGGTCAGTTGGACGATGCCAAGTGCAAATAACATCGTATCAGCCTACATAATTTAGCCACCTATTAAGGGCTAAATGGGGGCAGGTATTAGATTTTTCCTGAATAGCCGTAAAAATCACTCATAAGGGGGAGCCGAATCTCTACGAATTTCTACTAAAAACCGCTTGCCTCTCTTAGGGCAGACTATGACATTCCAAAGTCCAGACCGGCCTACCGTTTAACGGACCAGCCGGTCTTATCTTTTTACCAAATTCACCACCTTCCCTCTCCTCTATAATGAAGTACATTTTTGTCACTGGCGGCGTTATTTCCTCCCTCGGGAAGGGACTGACGGCGGCGGCGATCGGTGCACTTCTTGAGTGCCGGGGAGTGAAAGTCCGGATTCAGAAGTTCGACCCCTACCTCAATGTCGATCCAGGAACCATGAGCCCCTACCAACACGGTGAGGTTTATGTTCTCAACGATGGGGCAGAAACGGATTTAGACCTTGGACACTACGAGCGTTTCACGTCGGGTGAATTATCAAAGCTAAACAGTTTATCATCCGGACAAATCTACGAAACTGTTATTCAGAAAGAACGTCGCGGCGATTACCTCGGAAAAACGGTTCAAGTAATTCCGCATGTTACCAATGAAATTAAAGAACGCATTTTAAAAGGCGGAGCTGGCGTCGATGTATTAATCACCGAAATCGGCGGGACGACGGGCGACATCGAAGGCCTGCCTTTCTTAGAAGCCCTTCGTCAATTTCAACACGATGCTGGGCGTGAAAATGTCGTCTTCCTCCACTGCACACTGGTTCCCTTTATTAAAGCAGCAGGTGAATTAAAAACTAAACCCTCGCAGCAGTCCGTCGCCAAACTTCGCGAGATTGGTATTCAGCCTGATATTTTAGTCTGTCGCACCGATCGCCCGATTGGAGAAGAAAACCGTCAAAAACTTTCTCTCTACTGTAACGTCGGCATTGATTCGGTTTTCGAATGTCGCGATGTAACCGACTCAATTTACGAGCTGCCCTTAATGTTAGCCGAACAGCGTATCGATGAGGTCTTGGTTAAGCGCCTTGGAATTCAATGCGACCCGATTGATATCTCTCCATGGCGCGAAATTATTCGTCGCATTAAAGAGCCTAAATACCGCATTCGCATTGGAGTCGTCGGAAAATACATCGAACTCCAAGACGCTTATAAATCGGTTTATGAATCGATTGTCCACGGTGGCATTGCTAATGAAGCACACGTTGAAATTGTCCGTATTGATGCAGAAGATTTAGAAACTCAAGGCACCGCTTCACTCGAAGGACTCGACGGCATTCTCGTTCCAGGCGGGTTTGGTAATCGTGGCATCGAAGGAAAAATTCTCGCCGTTCAATTTGCCCGCGAAAGAAAAATTCCTTTCTACGGACTGTGTTTAGGCATGCAGGTCACCGTTATTGAATTTGCCCGTAATGTTTTGGGCCTAAAGAAGGCGCACTCTACTGAGTTTTCTCCGACTACACCAGACCCTGTGATTCACCTAATGGAATCGCAAAAAGATATTTCTACTAAAGGTGGCACCATGCGACTCGGGGTTTACGACTGCCAGCTCACTCCTGGAAGTCGCTCCCTTAAAGAATATGGCACACCCGTCGTTCAAGAACGCCATCGTCATCGCTTCGAATACAATAACGACTACCGCGCGAAATTGGAATCAGCGGGATTAATAGTGGGCGGGATTAATACGAAAACGGGGCTCGTCGAAATCGTAGAAGTTAAAGACCACCCCTTCATGATTGGCGTGCAATATCACCCAGAGTTTAAATCCAAGCCCAATAAGGCCCATCCCTTATTTGCAGCCTTTGTGAAAGCGGCCGTTCAGAAGTCCCTCGGTTCTTGTTAGTTTATTTAATCTTAGCCCTTTGGACTTGGAGTTATTCGCGTTCTCGAGTTTGATGTGCCCGTGCGCATTCTCGATCGTCACGTACTCATAGAAACTGCGATTACTTCCACCGTCGCTACCAGTGCGTTTGTTTTCGTTTTAGTGGCGGGCAATGTCATGCAAAAAGTTGTGGGTGCGGTGGCCACAGGTCGAGTGAGCACCTGGCAAGGAATAGAATTAGTTGGGCTACTCTTTCCCGGAGTAATCCCTTACGCATTACCTATGGGTGTGCTCACCGGATTCCTCATCGCCTTTGGACGCATGAGTTCGCAAAACGAAATCACGGCCATGAAAGCAGGCGGCATTAAATTATTACGCATTGCCCAACCCGCACTTATTTTAGCCGCAAGTTTTACACTCCTTGCTGCTTGGCTTAATTTAGAAATAGCCCCGCGCGCGAATACTGAGTATCGGCGATTGCTGGTAGGTTCAGCCCAAGAAAATCCCGCCTCCATCATCACGCCGGGCGAATTAAATCGTCAATTTAAAGGTCTGGTTATCCGAGCTGGTTCACGCGATGATGATGTCTTAAAAGATTTTTGGCTCTGGCGCTTAGATAGTAACGGCAAATTAGTTCAATCCATTCAAGCCAAAGAAGCGCGACTCGAGCGCGTCGACAAACCTGATGGATCTATTTTCCTCCGCGTAAAACTTAAAGAAGCGCGCATGGAAAGTCGGGTAGATGAAAAACTCAGCTTCGCTAAACCCTCATCCTTTGCCGCTGCTACCGACTCCGTAATGGAGTTTCCCGCGGATGCTATTTTTAAAAACTCCGGAACCGTTGAAAGAAAACTCCGTTGGCTAACCACGAGTGAACTCCTTGTGGCGATGGAAAAAGGTTGGAAGGTCTCTCCGCAATCTACGCCTGATGAAATTGCTCAAGGTAAGATGGAAGCGAAAAAACAACTGATGGCGCACCTGGCATCGGCCTTTTCAATTTTCGCGCTGGCCTTGTTGGCCATTCCACTGGCGATGCGCGTCGGGCGGTCCGAAACCTTTGTGAACGCCTCCATCGCCCTCGGGATTTCCTTAAGTTATTATGTTCTCAGTTCAGCTGCAGGCTGGGTGAAGTCCCCCGCCCTTCGTCCCGATATTTTAGTTTGGGTGCCCAATATAATCGTTCTCGCGATCGCATTTCGCTTAATGAAACGAAGCGAACAATTCTGATTAACGGTCGCGTTGATACCAAGCGTAAAAGGCGATGCCCATATTGGTAAGGGCGAAGACTTCATTAAAGGCCTTCATAATCACGGCACCCATAATCATATCCTGACTAGCACTGAGCCAACTAATGCGTGGAGCTAATAAGTAAGTTTCGTAGATAGGATGCTCGGCAAAAATGAGGGCCGCCCAAATGGGTAAGTCGGCAATCATGAGGGCAAAAGAATAAAGCATGGCACCGCCCCCGCCCAATCGTGGTAAAACTTTAGAACGTGAGACCAGAGGCCAAACCATAATCAAGGCCGGCAAGAACATCATCCAGTGTTCCACAACGTGGACAGTTCGATTACGTAAGGCCAACTCGTAGAGTTCAGGAAAATGCCAAGTAGAAAAACTGAGATTAAAAAGAACTCCTGCCGTCAGTGGATGTACCAGAAATCGAAGAATTTTTGTGAGCCGAGGATTTTTTAATAAAAAAGAATCAGTCAGTTCTGGAGGTAAGCCCAGGAGAATCAGCGGTGCGGACACATAAATAAGCAACATGTGCTGCATCATGTGAGCGGAAAATAAAAAGCTCTCACCCAGTTGATCGAGCGGAGAACCTACCGCAACATAGGCAAAGAAGACGCCAAAATAAAAACTGGTACTGCTTTTAACTGGGTAGCGAGTGAGCTGCGGCGCCAGACGCTCGCGATACGGACCGCAAACTAAAGTATACCCCCAAATAACTCCGACGATTAAAAGAAGAAGTAATGGTTCAGTGTGCCAATGGAGAGGAATATTCATTTATCGGATTTTCACAATCACCCACCCTCACCATCGCTCGGTAGAGCGATTAACTGAACCACTTAGTGTCGACACGATCGACGGTAAAAAGCGCCAACAAAGCAGTAAAAGTAGCAAAGGTGAGACCCATGCCTGTGATGAAAATCCAGAAGAGTAAGCGATGGTCATAAATCAAGTGCATGAACCATAGAATGACCGCAAAAAATTTAATCGCCGAAAGTATACAAAGCACCGCCAGAATAATTGATAACGAAACGGGTAAGAAAATAAGGACAATTTCTACACCCGTGATGGCGGCCAACCAAAGAGCCAATGTAATGAAGTGGTGGTAACGACGAATCTCTTCAGAGATTAAATTTTGTTCAGTAGCAGCGTGTGACATAGAAATGAAATTATTTGGTTAAAGGAAGTCCGGTGCCCCAGAAGCCTGAAGGTCCGAGATACTCAACGAGGTAAACTACCGTAAAGATGATAATCCAAACGATATCCACGAAGTGCCAGTAGAGTCCGGCGATTTCCACGTCCAGGGCGCCCCCATGGCCTACAAGTTTTCCGGTGAAGCTGTAGAAGTAGAGAAGAATTAACCACAGGATGCCGATCGCAACGTGGGTACCGTGCGTTCCAGTGAGAACGTAAAAGGTAGAACCAAAGACGCTATTCTGAATCGTCAAACCTTGGTGATAGAAGTGTGCGAACTCATAAACCTGACAGCCTAAGAAGATTAAACCAAAGAAAATTACTCCAAGAACATTGCGACGGAATGATTTAATTTGTCCTTTGTGCATCGCTGAAACTGCTAAGGCCATCAGGAATGACGACATCAACAGAATGAACGTTGAGAAGGAGGTTAGCTCGATATTAAATAATTTCTGGATGAATTGTTGATGACCTTCGGCGTCAGTAAACCCGGTTGGATAAAGCTTACGGTAAATCAGGTGAGTCGAAATGAGCGTTCCGAAAAACATGCAATCCGAGGCCAAGAAGAGCCACATCATGAGCTTCTTGTTTTCAATCCCCGTTGAGGTGGGGGCGTGGGAAGATTCTGCTACTTGAGACATGAGTATTTAAATTAGTAAGATGAAGTGTTGGCAGTAGCAGGGGTCGGCGAGGTCGACGTAGGAGTCTTGAGCATGTAGCCACCTGGACCTTCGAGAGCCCAGAGCCAGATACCTAAGAACAAAACGCCGAGTCCGGAAATAATAAACCAACCGGCGTGTGGTACAGCCATCGCCATAAGCGGCATACCTAGACCAATCATGAAGAATCCAAAACTAGCCACGAGTGGCATCCAAGATTGTGAAGGCATGTGGACACCGTCTTCCCCTCCATCATTTTCGTATCCCAGCTTCTTGCCACCATGCTTATCTTCGAAGTAAGCATCGCGGGTAGCGATAACCGGAGTGCGCGCGAAATTGTATTCGGGCACGGGTGAGGGCAAGGACCACTCCAGAGTGCGTCCGTCCCAAGGATCGGGAGAACATTTTTTACCCTTAAACGCGGTCCATACTAAATTGGCGAAAGCTAAGAAAATACCGATGCCTAAAATGAAAGCACCAATGGTCGCTACATAGTTCCACGTCTCCCAACCGTTGCCGGCTTGGTAAGTGTGCGTCCGGCGCGGTTGACCCGCTAAACCTAAATAGTGCATCGGACCGAAGGCTAAATTAAATCCGAGAATAACCAGAGCAGAGGCAATATACGCAATCCCTGCATTAGGCATACGTCCGAAAATTTTGGGGAACCAGAAATAGAGTCCGGACATTAATCCTAAAAGAACACCACCCAGTAAAACATAGTGGAAGTGCGCGATAACGAAATAGCTGTCTTGTTGTTGCGCATCGGCAGGAGCGGCGGAGTGCATCACGCCCGAAAATCCGCCACACATAAACATCCAGATAAATCCTAACGAGAGCACCATCGGAGGCGTGAATCGAATACGCCCACCCCATAGTGTACCCAGCCAGTTAAAGATTTTGACACCAGTGGGAACAGCAATCGCCATCGTCAATAAAGCAAAGGCGGCCGTTGGCACCGCACCCAAGCCAGTGGTAAACATGTGGTGACTCCAAACAGCGAAGCCAAGGAAGCCAATCACTGCACCTGAGAAAACAATAATAGGATAACCGAAAAGTGATTTACCGGAGAAAGTAGGTAATACTTCGGAAACAATTCCCATCGCAGGTAATACTAAGATATAAACTTCGGGGTGACCGAAGATCCAGAAAAGGTGTTGCCAGAGAATGGGCTGACCACCGGCGGAAGGGTTAAAGAAGTTAGCGCCGAACTGACGATCAAACATCAATTGAATCAATGCGACGGTGATCGCAGGGAAAGCTAAGATAATTAAAATGGAAGTTATTAAAGTCATCCAAGTGAACACCGGGAGACGCATCATCGTCATACCCTTCGCGCGCATATTGATGATTGTACAAATAAAGTTAAACGAGGCAGCCAACGAAGCGACCCCGAGAATTTGGAGGCCGATAATCCAGAAATCAGTACCCACACCGGTGAAGCGTGGAGCATGGAGTGCGGCATTAGCCTGACCAAAGGTACCTGACAGTGGTGCATAACTGAACCATCCGTTCGCTGGAGCGAAGTCAGTGTAAACTAGACTCTTATACCAATCAAAATTCTTGAACCAACCAGCTAGGTGACCGAATTCAAATAACCAACTAGCATTTAAAACAAACGCACCCGCCACGAATGTCCAAAGCGAGAAGGCATTGAGTCGCGGAAAGGCCACGTCACGTGCACCAATTTGCAGAGGAACGAGGAAGTTAAAGAATGCAGCCGAAAGAGGCATGACCCCCAAGAAAATCATCGTGGTGCCGTGCATCGTGAAGAGCTGATTATACATCCGTGCCGTCACGAAATCATTATCAGGACGAGCCAACTGTGTACGGATGGCTAAAGCTTCAACGCCACCCACCAAGAAGAACAACATCGCAAAAGCACCGTACATGATGCCGATTTTTTTGTGGTCGACCGTGGTGAGCCAGTCGGCCCAACCCGATGAACGATCGGGGCGAATGAAGCCGAGATCGCTGCGCTCGGGGGCGAGTTCCAATTTAGAGGCAACCGGGGCGTGATGGGAGTCGTGGGACATTGGATTTAAATTATTTTAGAATTAAGAGATACTCCGCGAGATAGTCTAACTCTTCGGCGGTAAATTGTTGCTGGCTTTCATTAAGGCCAACCACGTTGAACATTTTGTAATAATGCATACGGTTGCCTGGCTTTACATCTTTGGTTGGCTTGCCATCGATTCCGTGAGATGTTCCCGAGGAGCCGATCCACTTAATTAAGTTCGCTTTCAGTGTAGCTGGATCAACGGGTGTGGTTGATTCAGTATTCTTAGTTTGAAGTTCTAAAGCCAACTGAGCTTTGAGATTACGGTTATCCATCCAAGCGCCGGCGAGCGAGCGACGTGATGCAATGTGGGTTAAGTCAGGTCCAAAATTTCCTGCACCAAAGTGACCAGCAACATTGTGGCACATCGCACAAGTCTTAGCGGCAAATAAAGCTTTTCCTTTTTCAGCTTTAGAATTCGGCTCAACGGCAGGCGCTTCGGCTTTTTGAGTCTTTACCCATTTCGCAAATTCTTCGGGCTCTACCACGTTACAACGGAAGAGCATGTAGGCGTGAGAATCGCCACAAAACTCGGCACACTGCCCGTAGTAATGTCCCACTTCGTCAGCCTGTATCCACATCGTGTTTTTGCGGCCAGGTATTAAATCAACCTTGCCCGCAATCTTAGGTAACCAGAAAGAGTGAATAACATCTTCCGAACGTAAATTTAAACGCACGGCTTTGCCACGGGGAATGACAATTTCATTGGGGACTGTGCGCTTCGCATCTGAAGTTAATCCCAATTGTGGATATTCAAAACGGAACCACCACTGCTTACCGATAACATCAATTTCTAAAACATCACCCGCGAGAGCTTTCGGATAATTTTCTTTTCCATTTTCATCGAGATGTTGATACCAAGCAGAAAGTTTAGATGTAGGAATGGCTTCAGCGGGAACATCATCCGTGTACCAAATTGCGCTCAGGGTAGGAATAGCGATGAAAACCAACGCGCCAATCGAAGCGGTGATTAAACCAATTTCAATTAAAGGATTACCGTGACCCTCTTCGATCTTCGGACGCTTTTCATCCCCTGGGCGGGCCCGGAAACGGATGACAGCGTAAACCAACAAGCCGCCCACCACTGTAAACAGAACCAGCACCAACCAAACTGTATCCATAAACACATCGAACTGGACCTGTGCTACTGGACCCTTGGGATCGAGGGTCGACTGACGAACAGTTAACTCATCGCGCGAACAGGCGCTTACCAAAATTCCAAAAATGGAAATGGCGAAGAAGTGAACCTTGTTAAAAATGCGTGAAAACATTGGAATACGGATTTCGGACTGTGCAAAAGTTCAGAAAATCTGGCTGATTTGCAAGCACCGCCCTACTATCCAGATTCACCCAATAAAATCACCCTGCCGGCAAATACCCGATTATCTAATTAAGTGGTTGATGGTGATACACTTATGGATAAATTTAGCAAATCATCTACACTAATGGTGGGAGGCCTATCGGCTACTACCCACTTATTTATTGTGAGTTGCTCCCTTGGTTTTGGCGTTTACCCCCTACACCTATGTCTTGGAAGAGTCCACATGGTACCCCCCTACCCGACTGGCGGCGTCGTACCTTGATGATGGGGATTATCAATATCACCCCGGATTCTTTTTCTGATGGTGGCGAGGTAACAGACATTCCATCCGCACTCGACCGAGCCCAAAGTCTGGTTGATCAAGGAGTAGATATTTTGGATCTTGGTGCTGAGTCAACCCGACCTGGAGCCAATGCTATTTCAGAAGAAGTTGAACTCGCACGACTTTTACCTGTTATCGTCGCACTCAGAAAAAAATTTCCGCAGCTCCCACTGTCGGTTGATACCTATAAATCGGCAGTCGCTAAAAAATCCATCGAGGCGGGAGCTGATATGATTAACGATGTTGAAGGGGCGCGCTGGGAAGTGAAGAATGATTCATCCAGTATGGCTAAAGTTGCGGCACAATTAAAATGTCCTCTCATTTTAATGCATCGCAGAAAAGACCCTAATTATAAGGACTTTTGGCCTGAATTATTGGCTGACCTAAAAAAGTCGGTGCACTTATGTTTAGATGCTGGGGTCGCACCAGAACAACTTTGGTTAGATCCAGGATTTGGTTTTGGAAAAACCCCACAACAAAATCTTATGCTCGTGAGAAACTTAGAAAAAATCACGGCACTCGGTTTTCCGGTAATGCTTGGGACAAGTCGTAAGTCGACACTGGGCTTAGTACTTAAAGAAAAAAATCCATTGCAGCGCGAAGAAGGTAATGAAGTGACGGCAACTTGGGGAATTGCCCAAGGTTGCCATATGATTCGCGCACATGATTTTTCTAGATTACAGAAAATTATTCGGATGGCGGACGCTCTGCGCCGGGGCCAAACTTGGGCGGAATAAGAATTCGATAAAAGTGGAGCCAGCAGACGGACTCGAACCGACGACCTGCCGCTTACAAGGCGGCTGCTCTACCAACTGAGCTATGCTGGCAATCCAACGAGGTTTTACTCTTTTATTTCACCCCCCTCTGTCAATCACGCTACATATCTATTTTAGGGATTGAACCCCCCTACAATTTTTAGGACAAAAACACACCCTACTAAATTTAGCTCACTATGCGTATCCCCGTCTCTCTTCTTGTACTTTGTGCGGCTATCACAGGTTGCACCACCGACACCGATGAATCCCTCACGCAAGAGGTCTCCATTACATCTATTCCGCCCAATGCCGCGGTACGCATTAACGGTCAAGCGGTTGGTCGGACGCCCACAACCATTACTCTAGAACGTAATTCTAATTATGATTTCGCCGTAGGCAAAGGTGGCTATGCTCCAGAGTCTGCCTACCTCAAGCCGACTCTTCGCACCAGCCGCACTGGCGCCATGGATTACGGTTTCCCTGAAAAAATCCATGTCACTCTTTCTAAGTTACCAGGTGCAGATGACACCTTAGTTCCAGAAGGCGATGAAGCAGAGTTTAAATCATTAGTTCAAAAAGCGAATGACACTGGTCTCACCCAACGCAGCGGCGATTCAGTTGCCGACATGAAAAAAGATATCGAAGAAGTTAAAGCTTCGATCGAAAAAATCAAAACCGTTATCGCCTCCCGAGATGCTGCCTATAGCGCAAAGATTGGTGCCATCGCTAAAGTTTTAGCCGACGCTAAATCGCCTGAATTAAAATCTAACGACGTCGCCGCAGAAAACAAAGTTCTTGAAGCCGAAGCCGCTCTCCGCGCCGCGCTCGATAATCGTAACAACACCGCTAGCACCCAAGCGAATGACACACTCGCTGCCCTCCAAGCCAAACAAGCCTCACTCGAAGCACGCATTGACGCTAAAACAGCTGAAGAACTGGCTGCCAAAATCGAGCAAAACAAAGCCGAGATTATCAAAGTTATATCCGAATCCGACGCCGTTGTCGCTAAGGCCATTGCTAATTTAGAAAAAGCGAAGGCCGATCGCGAAGCTGCCAGCGGCGGCAAACCCATCAACGAACGGGTCATCGCCATCGAGGCTGAATTAGCCACCCAAGAGGAAGCTAATAAGAAAGCTAACCAGCAAACCATCGAGGCCCTCCGAATCTTGTCCGAGAGAAATGAACGCCTCATCGCCCTCAATGGTGGTGCCGACGTTGTAACCAAGGCCGAAGCCGCCAAACAGTTAGAAGAGATTCAAAAAGCCCTCGAAGAACAAAAATCGACGGCGGCCAATGCCGTAGCTGAAATGAACAGACAGTTGGCCGAAGCGACTGCAAAAGTCGCCGCCGCTAATGCTGAATCCCAAAAGAGAATCTACGCGGAATTCAACACCCGCTATGCGCTCGTTGAGAACCGCTACCGCAACAAAGAACTTACCGAAGCTGAGTTCAAAGCTAAGATTGCCGAGCTACGTAAAGAGCTAGGTCAGTAATAATCAAAGTTATTGAATATCAAAAGCCCAGCTAATCACTGGGCTTTTTTATTGGAACTAAAGAAAAGAACTACAACCTCCACTCTATGTCCGCAGATTTAAACCGCACCCCACTCTATGATCTACATATAGAATTGGGAGCGCGTATGGTTCCTTTTGCCGGATGGGAAATGCCGGTACAATACTCTGGCATCATCGAAGAACATTTAGCTGTGAGAAATAAAGCCGGCTTATTCGATGTCTCTCACATGGGGGAGGCCCGGATTCGCGGTAAAGATGCAGCAGCGTTTTTGGATGCGATCATGACGAATGAGTTTTCGTCTCTTCAGCCTAATCACGCGCGCTATACCATCATGTGCTATCCCGATGGTGGCTGCGTGGATGATTTAATTATTTACCGCATATCGCATGAGGAATTCTTGATTTGTCTCAACGCTTCCAATGCCGCCAAGGATATTGCATGGATGAAATCTCAAGTCGGAAACTGGAATGTAGAAATCATCGATGAGTGCGCGCAATGGGCACAACTCGCCCTACAGGGACCCCTCGCCGAAAAAATTCTTTCTTCATTAACTAATCTAAAATTAGACACGATAAAGCGCTTTGGTTTTTTAATTGGAGAAGTCGCAGGCGTACAAAACTGTATCGTGGCCCGCACGGGCTATACAGGCTCCCCAGGCTTTGAGATTTATATCCCTGCATCACAGAGCACACGCGTCGCTCGAGCCATTTTAGAAAAAGGTAAGCCTGATGGACTTTTACCCATCGGCCTTGGTGCACGAGACTCCCTAAGACTCGAAGCCGGGTATCCTTTATATGGCCATGAGTTGTCAGAACAGATTTCACCTATTCAGGCCGGTCTTTCCTGGACCGTTAAATTCTCTAAACCACAATTCATCGGCCGAGACTCCTTATTAAACCAAACCGAAAAAGGGGTGCCCTCCAAAGTTGTGATGTACTCTTTAAACGATCGACGAATCGCACGCCCTGGATCCACCGTCTTTTCAGGAGACAAAGCCGTGGGGGAAATTCTTTCGGGCACCCTCTCACCCATACTTAATAAACCTATCGGGACCGCTTTAATTAAGTCTGGCAGTAATCTTGATACTTTAACCGTGGATATTCGCGGTACACATTTACCTTTGCAAATTACCCAAACCCCATTCTTTAAGTAACCCATCTTCTTTACTCATGAGCAATGTACCATCCAATTTACGTTACACCAAAGACCACGAGTGGGTAAAAGTGGAGGGTGATGGCACGGTCACCGTAGGCATTACCGATTATGCACAAGCAGCTCTCGGCGACGTAACCTTTATTGATCTACCAAAAGTGGGCCGACAACTGGAAGCGAATGATGTCTTTGGCACCGTTGAATCAGTCAAAGCCGCATCCGATCTTTACAGCCCGGTCGGTGGCGAGGTCATAGCAATCAATAACAGCCTCAATGATACGCCCGATTTAGTGAATCGTGAGCCGTATGAAAAAGCCTGGATGATTAAGATGAAACTTAAGAGCCCGGCCGAATTGGATAAACTGCTCGATAGTTCAAGCTACCAATCGCTGCTTTAATCTTCGAACGGCCCGACCCACTCTTGCTCTTTGGGTTAATCTTTGTTCACTCAACGGACTGATGTCTTTTGCGGAAGTCCATGCCACCTTTTCCTGGGATGAAGTTTTGTCTTCTATCCAGAAGCGGACTGCAGCCGATGTTTTAAAATCTCTAGCCCGAGCAGAAAACGGTCTGTGTGATTTAGAAGACTTTAAAAATTTTGTCTCTCCGGCCGCCGAACCCTACCTAGAAAAATTAGCCCGCCTCAGCCACGAACGCACCGTGCAACGTTTTGGACGAACAATTCAAATGTTCGCCCCTGTGTATTTATCCAACGAATGCCAAAATATTTGCACCTATTGCGGATTCTCGGCGGGGAACAAAGTAGCCCGTCGGACCCTCACACCCGCTGAAATTTTAAAAGAAGGCGGTGCGCTCAAAAAACTAGGTTTCAATCACATCCTTATTTTAACCGGGGAATCCACGCATGTCGGCGTGCCCTACTTTATTTCCGCTCTTGATTGCCTACGCCCCCATTTCTCGTCGCTCTCCATGGAGGTACAGCCTCTTGATGTGGAGGACTATGAAAAGTTACGTGCCCACGGATTAAATTCCGTTTTCGTTTATCAAGAAACCTACCACCGGGAAACTTATAATATCCACCACCCCAAAGGCCGGAAATCCGATTTCCTTTATCGACTCGATGCACCCGATCGAATTGGCGCTGCGGGTATCAATAAAATCGGGCTGGGTGCTTTATTCGGTCTAGAAGACTGGCGCGCAGAATGTTTTTTCACGGCGCTGCACTTACAATGGCTCGAACGTAAACACTGGAAGAGTCGCTTCAGTATCTCCTTCCCTCGCCTCCGCCCCCATGAAGGAAACTTACAACCGAAGGTTGAAATGAGTGACCGCCAACTCGTTCAAGCGATCTGCGCGTTTCGACTTTTTAACGGCGAATTAGAATTAACTCTAAGCACGCGTGAAAGTAAGGTCTTCCGAGATCACGCTTTTAAATTAGGCATCACCTCGATGAGTGCTGGCTCTCGCACCAACCCCGGAGGTTATGCCGAGGGCAAAGAGGCCTCACTGGAGCAATTCGCTATTGAGGATACGCGTACGCCTGCGGAATTAGCGGAGATGCTAAAAGCGAATGGCTATGAAACTGTTTGGAAAGATTGGGATATTACTTATGACCAATCTACCGCCACCCTCCCATGAGTCCGCAACGCGCTTGGATTGATTCAGCTCAAACTCAAAAGTGTGCTAATGGTATGCACCTAAAACTTTCCGAACAAGAAAGCACCCACATCGTGCGCAGCCTACGCTATCGTCGCGGCGACGCCCTGATTCTTATCAACGGAGAAGGTCTGGTGATTGACGGAAAAATCGAATCAGCGGACAGCACTTGCAGTATCGTCGAAGTCCTTCGTTTTCGACAAACCCCTAAACCAACCCCAGAAATTATTGTGGCACAAAGCATGCCCAAGGGCGGCACGATGGATGACTTAGTTCGCAATATTTGCGAAGCGGGAGCTTCAGGAATTATTCCACTCGAGTCTGCCCGGTGTGAGGTAAAACTGGATGCCGATCGCGCGAGAACTCGGATGCTTCGCTGGCACCAACAAGCCGCCGAAGCATGCAAACAATCGAGTAATCCTTGGTGTACAGAGATTCATGCACCACAGCCGATTAAAAACTGGCTCGAGAAACTCCCAGCCCAAGAGAAAGATGAACTTAGATTGCTAGGCTCACTACAAATCGGTGCGGAGCCAGTAGGAAATCTAAACCTTCAAAAAGCCAAAAAGATTACCTGGTTAATCGGACCCGAAGGTGATTTCACCTCCGAAGAAGTCGATCAAGCTATTGCGTGTGGATTTATCGGTGTAACCCTTGGACCGAATGTACTACGCGCAGAAAATGCGGCGCTGGCTAGCGTGGTGATTACCCAGGCCCTAGTTGCAATAAATAAGTCGGGCAGTTAAAAGCGCTACGACGGTAACAAAATAAACCCATGCGAGGCCCCGCCGAGCAAACAGGGATTTTATTACTGCTTATTCGACGGAGCGCGGGCGACCACAGCTTTCATACGATTAAGCATTTCTTGGAGGCGGGAGCGTGGACATCCAAAATTAATTCGGACGTGGTTGGATCCACCAAAATCTAATCCATTACTTAAACCCACTCCGCCTTTTTCAAATTCCGCGTGAGCATTTTCAAATCCTAGTGCAGAAATATCTAACCACGCCAGGAAACTTGATTGCGGACGTTGCCGTAAAATCACTCCGGGCATGTGTTTTAATTCTTTTTCAATTAAATCAAGATTACCTCTTAAATATTCAATACAAGCCAGGCGCCATTCTTCTCCATGATCAAACGCAGCCTGCGTGGCAGCCAATCCAAAGACGTTTTGATCTAATGATAGGCCCTGTAAAAGACGGCGGAACTTCGTGCGCAGACCTGCATCGGCAATAATCGCAAAGCCGCAGGTCAGTCCGGCAATATTGTAGGTTTTGCTCGCCGCCATCAACGTCACCGTGCGGGCCGCCGTGTCTTCATTTAACGCGGCAAAAACTGTATGTTTTGCGGTTGGATCTAAAATGAGATCGCAATGAATTTCATCCGAGCAGACTACCAAATTATGTTTTTTGACGATGGCGGCAACCCGCTCTAACTCGGATCGGTTAAATACCCGCGCCAAAGGATTATAAGGATTACAGAGTAGTAAAATTTTTGAAGCAGACTGAGAACAGGCTGATTCTAATTTCTCCCAATCAAAGGTCCAATAGCCGTCTACCAAAACCATCTCTAGTTTTATAGAGGTGCGTTCCGAAATGGTCGGGGCAGTTAAAAAAGGTGGATAAGCTGGGGTGGTTGTAACCACCGTCTCACCAGGATTAGTCGTACAACGAATCGCTCCATGGATACCGGGAACGAGTGAGGTCATGAACGTAATCCACTCCGGCTGGATTTTCCAACCGTGCCGACGAAGCATATACTTTACGATGGAATTAAAAACTTCGTCGCGTTGCGCAGGGTAACCATAAACACCGTGGGCCGCACGGGCTTGCATCGCTTCAACCACCGCGGGAGGTGAAACGAAATCCATATCCGCAATCCAACTAGGAATGATATCACGTTGCGCATATTTATGCCACTTGGTGCTGTCGGTTCCAGCGCGTTCCGGACAACTATCAAAATTGAAAGCCATACTAGGTATAACCTTGGATTGAACCTCGGAAGGGGCAAACGCAATTTCTAAGAATGTCATTTTTTGAAAATATAGACATTGGGCTGATGGATGTCCTTTTTCCGCGAGACTGCCTAGTGACTCAGCGCCCCATGGAGAATGAACGGCTCCGCTATCTCTCACAAGCTGGGTTAGACCGTTTGGAATGGATACACGACCCGCGGTGTATGGTTTGTGGACACCCTTTCGATGGTTGGATCGAGGGTGTGAGAACCTGCCCACACTGTTTAGAAATCAGACCAGCCTACAATCGAGCCCTGTGTGCCTTTCGCGCCCGCGGATCCGCCCGCAGTATTATTCACAAAATAAAATATCAAAAAAGTCCCTGGCTGATTGAAGACCTAGTATCGGCCGCCTTAGACGACCCACAGTTTCGCCGACATTGTGCCGGATCTATTTTGGTACCTGTTCCGATGCATGTTCACAAAAAACGTGAACGCCATTACAATCAGGCCGAACGAATCGCACACTGCTTAGCAAAATCGTCGCCCGGCTGCCTGACGCTCAATGCTTTAATTAAAATATTACCTACCGTTTCTCAGACAAAATTAGGTCGAAAGGAACGACGCACCAACGTCGCCAAGGCTTTTGCGCTTAATCCGCAGTTAAGATTAAATTTCCAGGCACGCTATGTCGTAGTTGATGATGTGTTAACCACCGGTGCGACTCTACATGCCTGCGCGCAGGTTTTACGAAAAGCTGGTATTAAAAATGTGGACGCGCTCGCCCTAGCTCACGGTTAAAGCAGAATCTAAAACTGCTTGAGGGACATTCATTTGTTTTAAAATAAATTCTTCCATATCTTTAGCCAGCGGCGCGGAGAAAGTTCGAGTAAACTGTGGTGCCTTAAATTCGAGGCGGGCCGCGTGAAGCGCCTGGCGCGTAAATCCACAATTCTTCGCCAATCGTTCCGTCCAACCGTGTTCAATAAATTCAAGGTAAAGAGAGTCGTCGCCTCCGTAAATTTTATCGCCTAAAACTGGATAACCCAACCAAAGTGCATGCGCACGAATTTGATGCTTACGTCCGGTGTGTGGCTGAACGCGGGCCAAGGTGTAACCTCCGGCTTTGATGACTGGCTCAAAAAAAGTAGCGGCGGGTAATGTCCCTGGACCCTCTCTCACGGCCGTTTTGACCACTACCTTGCTGGTTTCATCGGGACCGAGTGGCTGATCCACTTGAATGGGGTTCGGCAGCTCGCCACGGAGAAGTGTGTAGTAGGTTTTAGTTACCCAGCGTCTTTCCATCGCAGTTTGCGAGAGCGATGCCGCCGTGGCATTTTTTGCGATTAAGATAATTCCGCTCGTCTCGCGATCGAGTCGACTGACTAAATGCATTGTTTCCAAGCCACGCCATTCCCGCACCGCGCCCACCAAGGAAGACCACGGACCATCCTTCGATGGATGACAGACCAACCATCCCGGCTTATCGAAGACTAAAAAATCATCATCTTCAGCAATCAGCCATTTGGGTAAATCATCTGGATTTACCTTAGGGGCAATTAATCCTGGGCCAATGGGATCGGGTCCACTCATGGGCGATTTATTAATTTATCCTGAAAATGCGGATTTAATTTTTTCCCATGGTAATAAGCTAAAACTTCGCCCGCTAAATAAAGGGATCCAATGACTACTAGCGTGCGACCTGGTGCAAGACATTGTCCCGCCCGCGGAAACAGTTCCTTAACTGAAGCTATTTTTATTCGTCCTGAAAATGTTTGAGGAATTAACTTACGTAAATCTTCGGGGGCAATTGCGCGCTCGTGATCGATGGATACTAAAATGATTTCTTCTGCATACTTCGCTACAGTTTTAATTAAAGATTCTGCACGGATTAAACTGAGTGAGCCTAAAATAATCGTAGGTGATTTTAACTCAGATAATAAAGCGGCACTTGAAGTAATACCCTCTTCATTATGGGAGCCGTCGATAATTAAAGTGCGGTCGTCATTTAATTTTATCTCCTGCCAGCGAGCCGGCCATTCAATATGTTGTAAGGCCAGCTGGGCAGTCTCATTTTTAATCGGAAATTGATTGGCTATCTCACAGGCCAATAATGCAGCTCCAGCATTTTGGCGTTGGTGCTGACCTTTTAAATTCGTCAACGGAAGTTCATCCTTAAAGCGATCCCTTACAAAATAAAGGGGGGCGCCTACTTGGGTAGCTCGATTTCTAATAACTACTTCCGCTTCAGGCGGCACGAAGCCAACCACGCAAGGAATACCTGATTTTAAAATCCCGGCCTTCTCAGCAGCAATTTCAGCGATAGAATTTCCCAGATATTCTTGGTGATCTAATCCAATGGAGGTGATGATACAGACCATAGGACGGCCCACATTGGTCGCATCTAGTCGTCCGCCTAAACCAGTCTCGATGACGGCCAGGTCTACTTTCTTTTCGCGAAACTCAGTCCACGCCATCGCAGTCATAAATTCGAAAAATGTGGTATTAGATTGCGGATGGGTTTGCTGTAAAAACTCGTAGTGAACTCTCAGCTGTTCAGCTAAATCAATTAAGCGGATTTCCGAAATGGGCTGACGGTCAATCTGGATGCGTTCTCCGAGTTCAATTAAATG
>JBBAUZ010000013.1:32607-33760 GCA_040397965.1 Opitutales bacterium
TTTCCGAAATGGGCTGACGGTCAATCTGGATGCGTTCTCCGAGTTCAATTAAATGGGGACTGGTGTAAAGTCCTGTGCGGCGACCATGGGCGCGTTGGATAGATTCAATCATCACGCTGGTCGACCCCTTACCATTCGTTCCGGCGATATGAAAATAAGGACAAGAGTTTTGTGGGTTACCGAGGCGCTCTAATAAAAGCTGCGTCCGTTCTAAACCCAAAGCCGAACCTAAGTTTCTTAAGTTCGTCAACCAGTGAAGCGTGGTGGCCGTATTCATATCGGCCTGCTCTAATTAAGCTGATCGGCGTTTAGCCGGCTTAGTTTTACGATGAGCCAAAGCACGTAACAAACTGGCTAACTTTGCCTTCATCTCTTTGCGATGAATAATCATGTCGATCAAGCCGCGCTTTAAAAGGAATTCTGAAGTTTGAAATCCTTCCGGTAAATCCTGATTGGTTGTTTCTTTAATCACGCGAGCTCCTGCAAATCCAATTAAAGCACCTGGTTCAGCGACAATGACATCGCCGAGGGTAGCATAACTAGCCATCACTCCTGCCATAGTAGGATTAGTTAAAACTGCGATATAAGGTAAACCTGCGGAACGTAATTTTGCCAAAGCTGCGCTGGTTTTGGCCATTTGCATTAACGATAAAATTCCTTCCTGCATGCGGGCGCCACCTGAGGCACAAACTACAATGCACGGACATTTCATTTTGATGGCTCGCTCAATCGCACGAGTAACTTTTTCACCAGCGACTGATCCCATCGAAGCGCCCATAAAAGAGAAATCCATGATAGCGAGGGAGACCGGCAGACCGTCCATTAAGCCGTGTCCACAAATGACTGAATCTTTCAGTCCTGATTTCTTTTGGTGTTGAGCGAGGCGCTCGGGATACGAACCTCCTGCAGTAAATTTTAATGGATCTTTAGAAGTTAATTTTTGGTCGGTTTCTTTCCAAGTGCCTTGATCAATTAAAAGTTCAATACGTGCACGTGTGGATAGTCTCTCGTGATAACCGCTGACTGGGAAAACGTTCCAATTAGCCTCAAGGTCTTTAGAGTAAACCATTTCGCCCGACTGTGGGCACTTGGTCCATAAGCCCGCAGGGATATCCCTCTTTTTAGGAGTAGGAGTGTGAGTACGTTTACGAAA
>JBBAUZ010000014.1:0-18458 GCA_040397965.1 Opitutales bacterium
GAACATTGGCTGGTGGTAACGGTTAAAATGTGGTAGATAAAATCTATGCGATATCTCTTAGCATTATTTTTAATGGTAACCGCTGGTTGGGCGGTGGAGTCGGAGAAAAAGATGAATGTCTTATTCATCGTATCGGATGATATGAATAGTGATTTAGGTCTGTATGGTCACCCCTTTGTGAAGTCTCCCAACTTGGATAAGTTGGCCTCGCGCGGTGTGAAATTCGAACGTGCTTATTGTCAGTTTCCTTGGTGTGCCCCGAGTCGGGCATCGTTTATGACAGGCCTACGTCCAGACACCACCAAGGTGATGGATTTAACTTATCACTTCCGTCAAGGCATGCCGAATGTGGTCACACTACCGCAGGCGTTTATGAAGGCAGGTTATTTTGCGGCCCGCGTTGGAAAAATTTATCACTATGGAAATCCTGGCGACATTGGTACCAGTGGTGCGGACGATCCCGCCTCGTGGAATCAGGTCGTGAATCCAGCGGGCCTCGATAAGACTACTTTAGAAAGTGATATTTTAGTTTTCCCACCGACGACTGGCTTAGCGTCATCGATGTCACTTTACGCAGATCCTACAGGTAAGGATGAAGATCACACGGACGGCAAGGTAGCGACCGAGGCTATTAAGTTGCTGGAAGCGAATAAAGATAAACCATTCTTTTTAGCGGTTGGATTTTATAAGCCCCATTGTCCCTGGGTAGCTCCAAAGAAGTGGTTTGATATGTATAAAGTGGAAGATGAAGTTCTGCCACCGATTGCAGATGACTGGAAGTCAACCGTGCCGGCAGCAGCTTATGATACTGGAGCCAAGTGGCCATACCGCGGGGTAACGCCCGAGCAAGCACGGGAATCTCGCCGGGCATATCACGCAACCATTTCCTACGTGGACTCGCAGATTGGTCGAGTGGTGGACGCGTTAGACCGATTGGGTTTAGCAGATAATACCATCGTCGTTTTTATCAGTGACCACGGTTATCACTTAGGTGAGCACGGGCTATGGATGAAGCAGACCTGTTTTGAGGAAGCAGCTCGAGTGCCAATGATTATTGCCGCACCGAACTCAGCAGCAAAGGGCAAGGCTTCGAAGCGCACAATTGAGTTAGTAGATATTTATCCAACCTTGACCGACTTGGCAGGTGTGAAGGCACCCGCTGGACTCGAAGGTGTGAGTTTACGTCCTTTATTAGCGGACGCCAGCGCACCCTGGAATCGACCCGCATTCACCCAAACCGTTACCAAGGGTAAAGACAAAGTACAGGGGTTCAGTTTGAGGACAGAGCGTTGGAGATTTACCGAGTGGCAAAATGCGGAGAAGTCCTGCGAGTTGTATGATCACGATAACGATCCTCAGGAACTTAAGAATTTAGCGAATAATCCAGCATTTGCTAAGGTCATTGAGGAGTTGAAAACGCAGATCAAAAAGATCCATCCTGTGGTGGTAACGCCGGGCAAGGCGCAAAAGAAGTCGGCCGATGGCAAGAAGCGTCAGTGAGTGCTAAACCAAACCTTGATTAAATCTTTTAGAATTTTAATAGTTTAGCATGGTAGATGACAGTGTACATATCGCACGAGACGGTCAGGAAATAGGTCGGTTTGCTGTGCCAGAACTTCCCAGTCTTATTGCCAGTGGTAAATTAATGGAGACAGATTTTTTCTGGCGACCAGGCATGACAGCTTGGAAGCCTCTTTATGATTTAGTTAATACCCAGAAAGTTTGGAAATTACCTTTTCCACGTCCGGAAGAAACCTCCCGCAATTTATGGGATCACTTATTAGCCCGAGAGAACAAGCAGACGATGTTGGCGATGTTGTGGGATAAGTTAGCAACGACTCATCAGGAATGTTTATTAACCGAGGCAGATATTCAGGAGATCAATACGGCCAACCGTTCTAATCTTCATCGCCGATGCAAAAAAGAGTTAGAGGATTGGTATCTCACAGCGGTACAGACTTATTTAGAGGACCACCTTTTTACCACGAACGAAAAGATTAATTTAGTGAATCTCATGAAGAGTTTTGGGATTGCGCAGGAACGTGCTTACGAAATCCAAAAAGAAGTTTTTATTAGTTACTACAAATTGGCTTTTCAGACGATTATGAATCGTCCAGCTGAGTTTGCGGAGAGAAGGGAGCAAACGAGAGCGTTGGCGCAGAGTATTCCATTGCCCGCCAGTGTGATGGATAGTTTGAATACCATTATCTGGGGCGAAATCCTAACCCAGGAACTTAAGTTCCAGAGTGAGACCGCAGAAGGTGTAGCGGTTATTTCACCAGAGAATGCCCAAAAATTCAATCAAGTGATTGCTGACCTCGATTTACATTTAGCCAACTATCCTGCGATTCAGGCCGCCTACGGTCGGGCCCAAAAGTATTATACCCTGATGAAAGGTGAACTGACGCCGATTGAGTGTGGTTTAGAATTGGGGCGTGAAGTTTGTTACTGGATGCAGCCGGTGAATTTATTACTCGTGAAGCGCACGGTTGTCCGAAGAAATTATGGTGGTCTTTCCACGAGTATCAAAATTTTTGGCAGTTTGCGCTATCGCCTCGGAAGTTTCGATGTACAGCGCGAGACGAAGGATCAATTGACGAAAATTGACAGTGGAACGGCCATTTTTACGGACCAACGAGTTATTTTTAATGGCGAGTTTAAGAACCTTAATTTCCGGCACACCAAAATTCTCGATATCAAAGAATACAATAATGGTATCGAGATTGGGAAAGATTCAGGTGGCGACGTATTCTTTAATTTCGACCAAGGTGCAGGCGACGCGACCGTCCTACTGAAACGCTTGGTTCGAGACAGTAAGAGCTAGACAAGGGCTATCGGACTACGCCTTGGGAAGTTTGAGTTCCTTAAGCGTAAACTGACCAACCTCATTGACGACTACGACGAAAAGTTGGGTGTTTTTGCTTTGGGCCAAGGCAATCATCGTAGGCCATTTGGATTGGTCGACACCTGCGATGATCAGCACGGGCTCTGCAAATCCAGTGAGGTCAGTGGGTTCCTCGATGGCGGTGCCCTTGTGATCGATATCAAAATTATGATTAAGCCAGCGTCCTAGTTCTTTAGCTAATCCACGCATGTCTGATTTACCTAATTCCACTTTACGTTGGTCGACGAGTGACCAGAGGGGTAGTGCAAAATTATGTTGCATGGTGAAAAGTTACGAAGTTGTGAAAGTTAATTTTAGGGTTTGCCCAAGTCTCGGTATCAGTGGCAGATTATTTGCATGACGGCAACTCCAGAGCATATTGAGAACGTCCATCTTCTCATCGAGAAGCGCGACTTCCAAGGAATCCGTCAATTGTTAGTCGGTTTACCACACGCAGATGCGGCCGATTTATTGGAGCACTTGGATCCGGTAGAGATGGCAGTGAGTTTCCGTTTATTACCTAAGACGGTCGCCGCAGAGATTTTCGAATACATTGATGCTAATCACCAAGAAGATTTAATTCGTGCGCTGGGTGATAAGGATGCGGCCTCGATTTTAAATGCGATGTCGGATGACGACCGTACCGCCTTTTTAGAAGAATGTCCGGAGCATGCAGTGAGTTTACTCAGTTTGCTGGATCCAGCACAGCAACGCGTTGCTTTACAATTGCTCGGCTATCCCGAGAACAGTGTAGGCCGAATGATGACGACGAAGTTTGTCTCTATTCGTCAGAATTGGACAATCCAGCAGGCATTAGATAATGTTAAAGAACGCGCGAAGGATGTTTACTACGTTCACGTTGTTTGCTCAGTGGACGAAGCAGGAAAATTATTAGGCGTACACCGCATTCGTGATATTTTCACGGCGGATGCGGCCTCAAAGGTATCTGACCTGCCCGCGGCACCTCCGATTTACTTGAAGGTCACTGATTCGCAGGCCGATGCGGTGAAATTATTCCGTAAACACTCGCGAACCATTATCCCCGTGGTTAATGCCGATATGATTGTGTTAGGTATTGTGACCGTCGACGACGTTTTAGAGACAGCCAGTGAAGAAGCTGCGAAAGATATCGCCTTTTTGGGTGCGGTTGAGGTTCCCGATGAGCCCCTTTTAGATACACCGTTAAGACAGTTGATTCGTCAACGTGCTGGCTGGCTGGTTATTTTATTCATTGGTGAAATGTTTACTGCGACTGCCATGGGTTTCTTCGAAGGTGCCATCGAGAAAGCTGTCGTGCTGGCTTTATTCCTGCCGCTGATTATTTCATCGGGTGGTAATTCTGGATCTCAATCCTCCGCACTGGTTATTCGTGCGATGGCCTTAGGAGAAGTGAATTTACGTGATTGGTTCAAAGTTTTCCGTCGCGAAATCATGAGCGGGCTTGGGCTCGGAGTTATTTTAGGTTCTATCGGCTTCGCCCGAATTGCGATTTGGCACTTTTTCTTCCCAGGTCTTTGTGGCATTACTCCTGGTTACGGTGAATATTGGTATTTATTAGGACTCGTTATTTTCTTCTCGCTGATTGGGGTGGTCTTATGGGGAAGTTTATCGGGCGCGATGTTACCCTTTATTTTAAGACGACTTGGATTCGATCCCGCCAAAGCTGCCGCACCCTTCGTGGCGACGATTGTCGACGTCACGGGTGTGGTCATTTACTTCCTGATAGCGGGGCTTATTTTCCTCCCGTACATCAAAGGTTAAATCACTACTTAATTAACTCCGCAGTCGCAGGTACGTCGGAAATAATCTGATCAGGGTCTGGACCCACTCCGATGTAACGAAGATTGGGCAAGGACTTTAAAGTATTTCCGCGTGAGGCGAGGCGGACCATTTCCGACATGGTAAATGAAACATAGCGTCGGGCCTCGGCGGGAAGTTGTGCCCAGGAGCGCACTTTGGAAATATCCGACTTCCAGCCAGGCAGAGTGGCATAGATAGGCGTGAGACTACGACGAACGGCGTCATTACGAGGTACGCCTAAATGAATTTTTCCGGCACTATCGCGGTAACCCGTGCAAAGTTGTAAATCGCCACCATTCCATTCTCCGTGAGGAGAAAGGGCATCGAGCTTATTCAGTACTAAGTCATCGAAGCCACCGTAGCGCAGGGTATCGGCTTTCTCTACAAGGTCGGACCAGCCTACCATGCGTTGACGTCCGGTGCTGGTACCAAATTCTAATTTGGCGAGGGCACGTTGGAGAGGGTGTGACTCTTCCATCTTGGTGATGAAGACGTGCGTGCCAACTTTGGTATCATACGCTTTGCAGCAACCCACAGTGTGGATGGCTTGAACGGGAATGCCGGCGGATTGGAAGAACTCAGGAGTGAAAGTGTGTGAGGCTGTAACGTTAGGAGCGAAGCCCGCGCGTTTATCGAGCCAGTAAGCTTGTCCGAATTCACCGATGATGCGACGATCGGCTGAGAGGTCGGATAAAATACGCTCACGTACATCGCCAATGGTATGGGCAAGTTTTGATCCAGCTTCCCAATAAGCGGCTAAGACGGATTCATGATTAAAAGTGAAAGGCTTTGCTCCCGCGAAGCGCGTGAAGTCGAATTCAGCGGCGGTGAAAACTCCTGCGTCGATAGCGCCTTTATTAGCGCGAAGTTCTGCTTCGGTAAGTTTGGTGAACAGAGTAGCCCATTTATCAGCGCTCAGTTTACAAACATTTTGAACGATATCAGCAGCGCGATTGAGTCGAGCCGAGAGACGCTTGGCGTAGTCAGCTTTACTGCCGAGAAACTCCGAGTAATGAATTTGCATTTGGCCGACTTCATCAGCGTAGGCGGGGGTGATTCCGCGACCCGTGGAACCGCGTGCTTCTTGTCCGAGAACATTCACGCGATAATCTTCCCAGGCGAGATCGAGAATGCGGTGTGAGATATCGCTCACCATACAGCGCTCATCAATAAGGAGGCGTGAGAGGACAGGGTAGCCGAGTTTTTCGACCGGGAGGGCTTCCCAGAGGGCTTTACGTGGATCAGCGACGACGCCTGAACCCAGTGCAAGGCAACCGACATCGTGTTCAGCGACGCCACCAGGGAGAAGATTTAATTTTAGTCCAGCAACCGTGTGTCCCGAGTTTGCCCCGCCGTTAACTTTGAGAACGGTGCCGACAACATCGCGACGGCCAGTGAGGTGTTGCAGTTCGCGGACGATTTCAGGGATGACCCGGCCTTTACCCTCGTCGCCCATACTGATGCCGACGTCGGCAATGAGGAGGCTTTTAAAGGGAGTCAGGGACATGGCAGCAGAAAGGAGGAAACGACAGTATTCTCCTGCTTAGCAAAAAATACAAAACAAAATTAGGATGCGGGACCCTTTTGGCTTTCGTAGAAGGCGTTAATCTTCTTCGAAACATCGCGATATCCAGAGTCTGCCATGTAAATAACTTTAAATTCCTCCATGGCCTCCTTGGTGCGCCCCATTTTCTCAAAGGCACTGGCCAATTCGTAAATGACATCTTTTTTGAGGTCATTCATTACCTGTAATTCAGTTTTCGCTAAGTTGAATTGTTCGACAGCTAAATCGAACTTGGAACTAGCCACAAAGGCTTTGCCGATAGCGAGAATAGAGGACTGACGGAATTTAGGATTACGCTGAGCGTATTGTAGCTGCTGAATCGATTCGTCGAGGCGACCTGCATTGAGGAGTAAGTTGCCGTATTCAAAGCGGAACGAGTAGTCGTTCGGATAACGTTCAACGAGGCTTGCGGTAGTTTGCAGGCGATAGGCGGTGAGCTCAGCTTCGTTCTTCGCAAGTTCGGCTGTTGCAACTGCGTCAGCAGGATTTGCCTGAACTTTTTCAGTGAGAAGTTTGGAAGTCTTTTCGAAGCGTTGGGTAATGAGGTCGATCTCTTGACGTTCGAGCGAGGAGTCTTGTTTACCGAGGGTGGTGAGACGTCCGCGCTGTAACCAGGCGACGGCGCTATCGAGATCACCGGCGGCGATGAATTGACGGACGATATCGCGGTAGAGATCAAGGCTATCGGGTTGAGCTTGGATTTTTATGGCGAGAGCAGCAGCTTGTTCCAGAGCAGTACCTGAATCGGTAACCGTACGAGCGGATTGTTCGAGACGAAGTGCTTCATCTTTGTCTTTAAGCTTGGATTGGAAGTCGCCTTTGTCTTCCCAATTTCCTTTGCGCATGGTTTTGCTGACGGAGGCTTTACGCACGGCTTCTTGAAGGTCGCCGTTTCCAGGGAAAAGTTTTAATCCTGCATCTGCCGCGTTCAGGGCAGCATCGTATTCGTGCGCTATGATCCAAGTATTCGCTAAATCGATAAAGTGCTGAATGTTTTTGGGGTCTACTTGGGTGAGTTCTTCGTAGGCGAAAGCAGCGAGCTCAGGGAAGTCGAGTTTGAGTGCAGCAGCAGCGAGTAATTTATTAGCACCGATGTCACCTGGCTTTTTTGCAAAGGTATCTTCCGCCGCCTGAATCGCCGCGAGGGGATCTTTTTCTGCAGCCTTGTCCGCGTTGCCGCCAAGTAGTCCATCGAATATCCCTTTTTTAACTCCGAGAATTGCTTTTTGCGCACGGCGAAGGGAGCGGCGAACTTCTAAGCAGCCTGGGTTGCGCGACAGTATGCCGGAGAGAACTTCGACGGCGTATTGAGGGTTCGTCTTGAGCTGTTGTTCGGCAGCAGCGATTTGCTTCTGCAGACGTGGATCAAGTTCAGTAATGGCTACTTTTTTCATTTAGGGGTTATAAATAGACGTCCGAAAAGTGAGGCTACGCGGGCAATTGGTCAATCCCTTCGACGTAAAAAACGTAGGTGGCGACGGAGGGCTGGGCGTAGTGGCTCGGCGATGATTTTCCCCGCACAGCTCATTTTTCCGCAGGTACAGGGGTTAAAGAGGCTTTCCGACAGCGAAAACCCATAATCAAAGGTGATTTCGTCGCCCGGAAGAATGTGAGATAAGGCAGTGAGGTTAGCGAAGGTTTCGGTTTCATTCATCACCAGCTCGGCATTGGCTTCGCAAGAGTGGTTCGCCGTGCGTGCGGGGTTCTGGCTATCAGTACCGTCAATCCAGAGTCCTGGTTTGATTTCTAAAATATAGGTACTGGCTGACTCCGAAGATTTTACCGGCCGAGAGGTAAGAATTTTTCCCAAGTACGGCGCAATGATTTCACCTGGAGAAAATGTACGGGTGGCGAAGAGGCCTTGACCCGAAATAGATGAGGGGCGTGTGACGACGTCCCAACTACTCATATTTCTGATTTGAGATCGCGAGTCATGAGTGCGGTAACACCAGCACGTGCATCGAGACCTTCAAAAAGAATTTTATGCAGACAGAATAAAATCGGAGCGTCGACATTGCGTGACTTCGCTAAGCGACTGACCGTTTCTGTTGCGCGGTGACCTTCAACGGCATCACGTCGCGAGGCAAGTTCCGCTAACGCCTGCGAAGCATTGCGGGCAACGGCCTCACCGAGGGCACGGTTACGACTCCATGAACCGTGGGCGGTAGCCATGAGGTCGCCGACACCACTGAGTCCAAGGAAGGTTTCGCTTTTACCACCAAGGGCTTGGCCGACGCGCATCATTTCTTGGAGTGCACGTGTGAGGAAAGCCGCTTTAGCATTATCGCCCAGTTTCAAGCCGTCGCATAATCCGGCACCGAGCGCGTAGACGTTTTTCAAGGTACCACCGATTTCGACACCAGCGATATCGGTTGAAGTATATGTACGCAGGGAAGGTCCGCTGATGGCGGCTTGGACTTCACTTAAAGTTTTTTCGTCGGCATTGGAGGCAAGAACCATCGCGGTAGGTTGAGCGCGTGCGACTTCTTGCGCGTTGCTGGGTCCGTTAAGAGTGCCGACTGGAATTTTTCCGAAGGCTCGTGACATTAATTCACACGGACGTTCTAAAGTTTTTTGATCTAATCCTTTCGTGAGTGAAATCACCATCTTCACGGTTTGGGATGATTTGATATCCGGACCGATTTGCTTAAGTAAATCCGCGAGCCCTTTGGATGGATAAGCGAGGAATACAATATCCGCATCCATCAAAGCAGGAACCGCTTCGAGTCCGATTTGAATTGAGAGAGGTAACTTATGTCCGGCCAAGTATTCTTTGTTTTCGCGCGAGCTGGCGAGTTCGAGTGCTTGTTCGATGCGACGGGGCACGAGAGTCACCGTGTGGCCTTGACGATTTAAGTGTAAACTAAAGGCGGTGCCCCAGGCACCAGCACCAAAGATAACGCAGTTCATTTTTTTAGTCCGGGTTTACGTACTTTTTTAGCCCAGCGCTGAACGGCGGCAACGGCGTCGCGGTGTAACTGAGCTTCGGGTTTAACAAAAGGAGGAGGGTTGGAGGTGAGTCCGAGCAAATCATGAATGACGAGGATTTGTCCATCGCATCCTTTACCTGAACCAATGCCGATGGTGGGGATTTCGAGAGACTCGGTGAGTTGTTGTGAGAATTTTTCATCCACACATTCGAGTACGATGCTAAAGGCACCCGCGGCAGCGACCGATTGTGCATCGATTAAAAGTTTTTGTTGGTCAGCTGAATTTAATCCTCGGCGTTTGTAACCCGTGGAGTGAACACGTTGAGGCATGAGCCCGATGTGGCCCATGACGGGAATACCAGCGTCGACTAATTTAAGAATAGAGGAGGCGAGTGTTGCGCCGCCTTCAATTTTTACTCCATGCGCTCCACCATTTTGCATGAGCGTGCGACAGGATTTAAGAAGTTTGGGGAAGGGCTCGTGAGCGAGAGCGAAGGGGAGGTCAGCGATAACGAGAGCGGAAGGCTTGGCACGCACGACGGCGGCAGTGTGGTGAACCATCATTTCGAGGGTTACACCGACGGTATCTTCCATACCGAGGACTGTATTGCCGAGGGAGTCACCCACGAGGATGAGATCGGCACCGCCTTGGTCGGCAATCCGTGCGGTTATCGCATCATAGGCGGTAAGACAGACGATGGGACGGGTGCCTTTGAGTGCGCGAATGGACCGGGTGGTGGACTTCACAGAGATGTCATTAGGCTTAGAGGTGTCGCTTGTAAAGCGTCAGAGATGTCTTTATGGTCAGAATATGCTATTCAACCTTTTTAAGAGGTTTAAACCCAAAGATTATCGGCCGATGGGGTACCGATATCAGATAATCAATACGGGAAAAAATTTCTCACTTTGGGCAGTAATTAAAAGATTTTTTGACTCCGAAGGCTACGTACAAACGCCTGAAGAACCCTCGCGCTTTTGGGTGAGGTATCGCCGCTTTTTTATTTTAGTTTTCGCACTCATCGCTGGCTGGATTATCGCCGAGTCGATTCTTGCTTGGAATTTTTTCGACGGCTGAAATTATTTTTTAGGGAAGCCAACAATATCGATTCCTAATTTCTTAGCGTGGGCAAGTACAGCGGGGCGATCGATGAGGATGACGCTATCCACTTCGAGGGCAGCTTTTTGTACGCCACCCTTGGCCATGCTCTCTAAAGTTTGCATTCCAAAGCAGGGAACATCGAAGCGAAAATCCTGCGCATGTTTCGATGTCTTAATTAAGAGCATTTCTTTTCCGCCGGTTTGTACGCAACGCTGCAGCATTTGATCGGTGCCTTCGAAAGCTTCGACGGCGATGACGGTGCCCTTGGCGGTGACGACGGATTGGCCGATATCAAGACGTGCCATTTCTCGGGCCATGCGTGTACCAAATTCTAATTCCGTATCCGAAACACCGCAGGACCAACCCGTCAGGCACCCCGCTGAGACCAGATGTTCGTCGAGGAAGACGCGGGCATCGAGCATGGTGATACCTAGGTTTTCAATCTCTTCACTGATGGCGCCAAAAATAGTTTCCGCATTTCTTTCTTTTAACTTAGCAAAGAGCGCGACCAGTTTTAAATCCGGAACCATTCCTGAGAAAAGTTTTCGCGGGGTGATTTGTCCGGCCATCACCGCACCCGCGGCGCCGACGTCTTTTAAGGCATCGAGTAATTGACCTAATTTTCCAACCGTGATGGAGCGATGGTCTTGTGAGGAAAAAGTATCGATTAGTTTCTGGTCTGTTTCTTGTTCAAACGAGAGAAGCTTGATGTTGGCACCTTGGGCACGGGCCGATTCGATGAGGAGGGCGGGGTAGCGTCCTTGGCCGGCAATCACGGCGATGGGTTTTTTGAGGTCGAACCCCGCGGGGAGAAATTTTGTGGCAACGGCCATGGGTGTAGTGTTTCTCGGTATTTGCTCGGGCTCAAGCCTGCTTTGGATTGCCAGCAGGCTCAAGTCTGCAAGTATGACCACATGTCAGCCTCATTTGGCATTTTAGGAGGTACTTTTGACCCTCCACATGCAGGCCATGTGGCGGCGGCAACGGCGGCTTGGCGTCAGTTATCACTGGACCAGGTAAGAATTATTCCTGCGGGCCTAGCACCCTTACGTGCAGCTCTACCTTTGGCATCTGCGGCTGACCGCTTGGCGATGTCGCGATTAGCTTTTGAACCCTGCCCATGGGCGGTGATTGATGACCGAGAAGTCCGACGTGAGGGCGTGTGTTGGTCGGTCGACACGGCGAGAGAATTAGCCAAAGAGTTTCCGCAAGCCCGTCGTGTTTGGATTATTGGTGCAGATCAATTGGCTCGATTGGACCGATGGAAAGATGTCGAGGAATTGGGTCGTTATGTCGAATTTGCGGTGCTGAGTCGGGATGGCATTTCCACGGAGCCACCACGGTCGATTGCGAACAAGGTAAAGGTCACCATCCTAAAGGCACCGCCGGTCAAGGTTTCATCCACTGCGTTGCGTTTATCGTTAAAGGAGCGAAAGCCTTTTGGAAACGGCTTGCCCAAGTCGGTGCGTGCCTACATCGATGAGCACTCACTTTATCAATCCTAACATGGCCGCCCCTAAAAAGAAAAAATTTAAACCTGTCTCAAAAGCAAAAGCAGGACCCAAACCATTACGCCGTAAAATTATTAAGAAGCCTGCAGTCAGTAAGGCCAAGACGCGTTCGGAGTCGGTCAAGCCTGTTGCCCAAAAAGTAGCCTCCAAGATTCCTGCGCACGTGATTGCGATTATTCGAGCACTTGATGACAAGAAAGCTGAGTCGATTCGTATCTTAGAGTTAGGACAACTTTCATCCGTCGCAGACTATATGGTCATCGCGACCGGAACTTCTGATCCACATTTACGCGCCCTACGTATCGAAGTTGAAAAAGCTTTAGATGAAGTCGGTTCACCTGCTCGCGGAACGGAGTCACAACGTGAAAGCGGTTGGACTGTGGTGGATGGCTTTGACGTGCTCGTGCATATTTTCCGTCCAGACGTCCGTGAAAGCTACAGCATGGAATCGCTCTGGCGTGATGGCTTAGACATCCCCGTAAGTTCTATTATTAAATAATAAGTTTCCGGTGGTGGTAGCGGGCAGAATTGAACTGCCGACCTCAGGCTTATGAGTCCCGCGCTCTAACCATCTGAGCTACGCTACCGAAAACCGGAAGAAAGTATTTCAATCAGGTCGCTACAATGCGTCAAGCGGATTGAAGAATTAGGGCCTCGGGCCCGCTAAAATCCAGAAAACAATGAGCCAAATGAGGGCACTGGCCGTGGCGAGGGTGAGGTAAAGTTTTTGCTGATCTTTGACGATATCGCTCAGTCCGTGATTTTGAATAGTAGCGTTGATGTGTCGGATGGATAAATAAGGAAGTCCGCATCCTAGCACTGTTCCGAAGGCGAGAAGGACAAATCGAGACGAGAAAGGAAAGCTAGTTTTAGAGATAAATTCGAGGATAGGTACGATGAGAGAAAATAAGAGCGGGAAAATAAAAGTGGAGCCGCACCACAGGTAGCCCATACGGACAGTGTGTTCTAGATTCAGCGGATTAGTTTTATTGTTCGTCTCTGGTGCTTTGCTGTCGGGCGGATTACTTTCAGACTCCTGATTTTTAATTTGTGTCGCCGTGGTAATAGGCGAGCGACTGAGGCCAATGGTTCGGAAGTATTCCCGAATGGTGATCCAGGAGCCTTCGACTTCGATGTTGTGAATTAGACTAATCTCACCGGAGCGCAGTTTGTCGCTAATCTGACCCAACGAGAGTGGTTCGGAGATGACACCCTTCCAGCGAAGACGAAATGTGGATTGTTTACTCATCGATTATAAATCACGACCGAGAAGGATAACTTCCCAGCCTCCTTCAGGTGGGGTGAGATTGGCAGGGATTTTTGAAGCTTGCGCGGCTTCGGTGACCGTGGTCGAGAGACGTAAAAGGGGCGAGAGGGCGGCGGGTTCGTTGATCCGTGTACGATTTCCGTCTGCATCGACTCGGTAAATCACATTGGCTTTACCTTCATTATCGATCCCGAAAATAATCGTGTCAGAAAGTTTCTCGCGGAGAATCGGTTCACCTTCGTAGGATTGGAATCCGACATAAATCATTTTTTGGGTGCGCAGCGTTGCCAATAGACTTCGCCAAAAACGTGCTTCTTCCGCGTAAGTGCAACCACCTTGTCGGAGGAGAATCGATTTTAAATCGCCCATGACATCGGCCCATTTTTCTTTAAATAAGAAGTCGTAGGAATTGATGGAACTTTGGGTGATGCGACGAAGCTGCTCAGCATCACGTTGCGCAGAAGGTGAGTAGAGGATTCCCCAGATTTCTGGACGTTGATTGGCAACCTTGAATAGCTCCTGGAGTTGATAGGCCCGTAATTCGAAGTATGGCGCTGTGCTTCGACGAACTAAATCAAGTTTACGAATAATCGGTTCGGAGAGTTTGCCGTTTTTGACTTCAAAGAAGCGATTGAACTGTCGGAGATAATCAAGTTCACCCAACGGTGTTTCTTCAACGAGGTCTTCGCCTTTAGAAATAAATTCACCATTATTGGTTCGGAATTCTCGGCGACTCCAAGATGAATCAATTAATTCTCCATCGCGATTGAGCTCTTTTGCATTCAATACATATTCAATTCCGCCATTGAAACCACTGCGTTGTAAATCGATTTCACCTGAGATGACTACGCTGCGTAGTTTTTTAACACCTTCAGAGGAGGTCTGTCGCACATAAAAGCGGCGTAGCGAGAGGGCGGTGCGAGTGTCGGCCAAAGACTGAATAATATTGGATTCAAAAGGTGTCAGTTGGGACGGCTGGAAGAGTCCCGATGAGTCGGTATTCGGAATATTATCCCACATGGCACCGACGTGCGGAGCTAAGATAGCGCGTGGGAGGGTGAGAATCTTTGGTGAATGATTCAGGATATTTTGGGCGCTCTTATTTAAGTGTGAGTTCGGACTGTTATTTTTGGAGATGGCGCCCAGAGCATTGAGATAAAGTTTGAGATCGGGGGCTTGGGTGAGGCTCGAAAGCTGGGAGAGGGCATTATTCTCATTTTCTATCCGGATAGTCGCTCGATCGATTTCCGCATTGGCTTCATCGAGGTCTTTCACGCCTGCGATGGAGAGGCTGATTAACAGGGGACGAATCTTTTCGATGGTGCTGATGGCGCTCGGTAAATCAGAAATCTTGTCGTTACCACCGAGTGATTTTTTGAGTTGAATACGAAGATTGAATAATTGCGTGCGACTCTCCTCAGTGATTTTTACACTGGTCGAGAGGATGAGGGCTGGGTTGGGACATAAACTCTTTAATTCTTCCGTGGCTTTGGGTCCGACTTGAGTCATGGCCTGAATGTAAGCCCTGGCTCGGGTATTGATTTCTGCGAAGTTCGAAAGGTTGATACCCGACTTATACGCTTGTTCTAGGTAACTGGCTTCGCTGCGGAGATTAATGAGACTTTCTCGCTGTTTCTGAATCTCTTTCTTGATATCAGCATACTCTTCTAAGAACTCAGAACTTTTCTCGGTTAAGAGATAATTTTTATTATCGCTACTGAGTTTTTGAGCTGCGGTTTCGGTGTCCCAGACTTCGAGCAGGGATCGAATTTCCTGAAAGTTCCGTCGGGCCTCAGATTTCAACTCCTGATTGCGATAACCATAAAAAAGTGCGCCCACGAGAACTAGAAATCCCGCAACCCAGGTAGAGATTAAGAGGGCGTAGCGACGCGTGAGCCGCGAGCGGGTTAACTTTAACGCTGATTGTACTTCATCAATTAATCCACTGGGAAGATGTTCAGCGAAGTTGCTCGCCCGTTCCAGCCAATCGTTAAGGCTAGAGATTAAAATCACGGGCGACTTTCCGCTTTGTATACTTTGCGAGAGATTCTCCCACTGGGTTATTAAATGTTGGGTATTAGATTTAATCGCTACTTCTGCTTCATGGCTGGTAGCTAGTTCTCCCGCCCAATTTTCCAGATGACTCATCGAAGAAAGAACATCTTTGGACAGGGTGAGTTGGTGATCACGCTCGAGGGTTCTGATTTTGGCCAAAGAACTAATGCATGATTCCCATAACTGATTAATTTTTGCGGATTCCGCTTCTTTAATTAAGGTCGGGATTTGTTGTGAAGCCTTGTCACGTAAAATAGTAATTCTGCGATTGAGTGCATTAATCCACTGGGGTTTAGATTTTAAGTCATCGTCACCAAAGCGTTCCATCAGCCCCATTAAATTAATCGCTTCGTCATCTTTATTCTCATTCAGCAATTTTTCTAAATGATTGAGCGACTCGCGGATGAATTTAGCGGATAAGCGAACGAGCTCGGAGCGTGCCGTGGGGTCTTCAGGATTAATTCGGACAATCGAGCGAAGAACGTTTAACGCCCGATCTTCATCGCGCGTGCGCATGGCTTCGCGGTATTCGCGATAGAGCGGATGGTTTTCGCCGATGGATTTTCCGTATAAGCCCTCAACGGCTAGGATGTGCTGTTCATCTAAGATAAACCCAGAAGGAAGTCCGCGTTCGCGACACAGGGTGTGCCACCGTTCGGAATCAGCGAAACTCAATTGGCTGCAGAGCGTGAGTAAATCGGGTTCGGTTTCAGCGATTTGAAAAGCTGCGAAATCATTACCATTCCGGATGAGGGTATTGCATTGCTCCAGACGTTCGCGGGCACGTTGGCAAAGTGCGGAATACTCACTGGCTAAGGTGCGTGCTTCGAGGTCAGGCGTGCCGATTTCGAGCTGTCCACGAATACGGGCAATGAGTTTATCAATTTGCATTCGGCTTATTGAAACTCGATGAGGGTGGCACCAGCGTCGCCTTTCGGACTGACGATGATGAGTGACCAAGGACGTCCGGCATTAATGTAATCACCTTGGGCAAAGAATTCCTTACGGGTGCGAATAATTTCTTTGTTCGCCGCACGCGTTTTTTCGTTGTACTCGTTACGAAGCAAATTGGTTTCTAATAGGGAACGAGTTGCACGAATAGAAGCGAGGTCGCGATCGGGGAATTCGTGTCCGGCGGGGTAGAGTCCGACTGACCCAGTTTCAGGCTGAAAAGCCCGCAACGCACTTTCGGCCCACACGGCGGCATGCACCACGCCAGTGTCCTTGTCGGTTTCAAGTGCCCAAGTGCCCAGGTTGAGAGGCTTAATTTTTTTCCAATCTGCAATGAGGGCGATACACTGACGCGAACCATCGGCTAATACGATTTCCAGTAAACGATTTTGCTCCTGTAAATTGGTAGCAGTGCCATCAGAGAAATTAAGTTCTAAGGATTTTTTCTTGGGACCAATCCCCATCACAATCGGTGCGGTGCCAGCAGTGCCATTGGTTTCAATCCAGTAGCTCTGGCCACCCCGACGGATTTCGGCGTTGAGGTAGGGCGTGAGATTATCGCGCTTATGGAAACTCGTTAACGGAAGTAAACGTACGCGTGCACTCACCGTGAGTTCGGGGGTTACCTTCGTTGATTCGATAAATTTTAAAATCTTTTCAGCCCCAGCATTACTCAATTTAAATTCAGCGGAGGAGGGTGCTGATTTACCCAGATCGGTTGTTTGCCAACTTCCGCCGATGAGGATTACGGGGCGAGCGTCTAATTGAGAAATAATTTGAATTTGCTCATTTACGTTCAGTAACTTTTTCCAGTTAGCATCGACTGGAATATTTAACTCAGTGCCAATGCGAACCGCGGTGGCAGCCTCTTCGGCAATTTCGGTAACCGTATTCTGATCAAGATTAGGTAGAGTGAGACGTTGTAAAAGCTGGGCGGAGGTTTTCTCCGCGTAGTTTTTGGTGATGCGAATTAAATATTGCTCACGATAACGTTCAGCGAAGTTGGGGGAAAGGTTTACACTTTCAATCCAGAGTTTACCCGCATCGACATATTTTTCGCTATCAAGGAAACTAGCCACTCCTTTTATCGCAATATTACTGCGATAGATATCGTTACTCTGACTGGTGTTAATCGCAGGGGCGGATGGGTTCTTAGCCGTAAGTGTCTTGGTGGAATTATCACTGAGCTGGCCAATCACGAGAGCGGCAATGATGGCGAAAATTCCCAGGCCAAAGAAAATAATGATTATATTCCAGGGGAGCTTGGATTGATTTGATTGAGGCTTACTTTCGGAGGACTTATTTTTATCGGTGCTCGAACGAACGGGAGTGGGTGCACTATTTCCCGTGGCTGCCTGGCGGGCGAGTTCGCCGCTGGGGGCAGGAAGTTGTTGGGCTTGGCTGAGATTAATTTCGGGGCGGCCAGCAACCGGGCCAACGGCCCAGTGAAATCCGTCTGCTCCCGTAACGATTACATTAGAGGTAAAGGTAGCGTGCCATGCAGAATTTCCTAGCAAGGCCGCGGATTCGGCTAAGAGGCGAAGGAGGATTTTGTCTTCGGGTGGTTGAGTGAGGCAAAGTGTAGCGGGTCCAACTTCGTTTACTAACCAAGCGGCTTTTGCACCAGTGCCAGAAAACTCGCGCCATCCCGAGGCTGGGCGGAGTGATGGAGCGTTATCGAGTATGAGCGGGCGAGGATCTTCAGTTAACCAAGTAGGTTCTTTGGTCCATTCGCTTAACCAGCCATTCCAGCGAAATGCGATGGCGGCGGGAGGGGGGAGGACGGCAGCTTCTTCGGCGGTGAAAATTATATGATGAGCGAGACGATTATCGCGTTGAGAGTAGTCGAGACCGCGAGCCACGAAGCGTGACAACACAAACCAGTTGGCGTTACTCGCTTCGATAATTCGAAAAGTATAAGTGGCACCTTGGAGATTTTGATGTGGGGTGCCGAGTGATTCTAAAATTTGTGCCAAGCGATCTGGAATGGAGCGATGGCGTGCCACGGTGCAATATCCCGATCGCCCAGCCACGAGGCCGCGTGGGGCGGAAGTGAATATCAGTTGCAGCGGCATAAAATTATTTTCCAGGAATCAACTCAGGCGAAGCTAAATGCATGAGCCAATAGACGGGGGCTTCGACGAAGGCGGGCGTGAGTTTTTTGGGGTCAGGTGCAATACGGCCTTTATTCGGGCCTTCGGATATGACTACGGGTTGATGACCAAAAGACGTCGCGGCGAAATAACGGATTTCGTTGGTGAGAGATTCGGCGGTGGCGACAAGTCCAGGACAGAGTTGAATGAGAACTTCTCGGACGCGATTGGAATTACGTTGAATAGCTGCTAAATCAATTTTGCCGTTTTGCAGAATCGGCTCAAGTGGTGAGGTGAGGAGGAA
>JBBAUZ010000014.1:18558-23295 GCA_040397965.1 Opitutales bacterium
TCGTAGAAAATAATCGAAGTCTCTTTTTGTTTTTGGCTGGGAACGCTGAGAGAATAGATAAAGGGACGGGGCAGAGAAACGATTCGTCCGAGGCGTGGAAGTTTTTCGTAGGTGGCGCCTTCGAGGGCGGTTTTACCTAAGAGAGCTTCTTCGGGGGTGGTGGCGGAGAAGAGCGAGTTCCGCATTTGATTAAGAAGCAAGTTGCCGGTGGGGTCGGCGTCTTTGAAGGCCAGACCGAAGTCGGTAGGTAGCTTCTCTTGGAGAATTCTAGTAAGTACGGCTAAATAGTAGGATTTTCCGGCGCTCGGGGCTCCCACAATCGATAAAATCTGGTGGGGCATGTCGAGATAGCCCGGGGGGAGTTGGCGACGGCAGTGCGGGCAGGCGATGTCAGTGCAGGCGAGGCCCATGGGGTCGAGCGCCAGACCTTGATCGTTAAAGCGAGTAGGGTGGAAGCGTAGTCGAGCATCGCTACCAAGAATCGGATCGCCGCGCAGATCTTCATGCACAGCGATGCTGAGAGCGTCGCCAGGATTGAATCGTGTCCAGCACACCGGACAACTGTGACTCCCTTTATTTTTTTCTTCAGCTAAGGTTACCGGAGATTTTATTGGGGTAAAATTTTCTTCGTGTGGGTTGAGGTGACTGGCAATCTGCGAAAGATTAAAACCGACTTCTAAACCTTGGGGAGTGCAGGCGAGGGTTTCGGGCGCGCGCCCCATTTGCTGAGCAGCATTTAAAAGTTGGCTAGGGGGATATTGACCAATGTTTTCGCCGGTCGAAGCATCAAACAAAGTCCAGAGCGTATTGTTTACTTCGCTGAAATCCATTTCGGGGTTTGGACTAATTACCCATAATGAATCGGGAAATTGCAGGGTCGTGGTTTCGGAAATAGGTGAAGGCTTGATTAATAAATTTCCATTCACAAATATCTTTTTCCCGGCGACTGATTCGATGGAAATATGTGATGGGGTTTGGGTAAGAATGATGGATGGCAAAAGACTCTCGGAAGGGAGTTTTGCGGGGAGGGATTCAAAGCTGCCCTTAGTGCCTAGGGTGCAATTGTACCATTGCACGATGGCTTTCTTCTTACTGGAGGTGAACATAGGTCCTTTGGGGGCGTAAAATAGACTAAAGAGAGCAGTTGAATTCTGCAAGGATGTCAGTACTATAGTCAGATACCCCCACCATTAATTACCCCTAATTATGGATAACGAATCAGATGGCCTAAACCTCGATCGTGCCCGCAAGGGTGATTTAGATGCCTACAACCAATTGGTAATAAAATACCAAGAGAGAATTTTTGCTAAGGTTTTTTCGATGTTACGAAACAGCCAAGACGCTGAAGAGATTACCCAGGATACTTTTATTCGCGCCCACCGTGCCTTGGCGACCTTCCGTGGAAATGCTAGTTTTTCGACTTGGATTTATCAGATTGGTACGAACCTCGCCCGAAATCGCTACTGGTATTGGCGTCGCCGCAAGCGCGATGAGTCGATGTCCCTAGACGCGGATATCGGGGAAGATGCGGGTGCGACCTTGCACGACATTTTATCCGATGGTGCCCAGGGGCCTGGACATGAAGCACAACATAACGAATTTGTTAAAAAAGTTGCCGACTGCATGGAACAATTAAAGCCCGAACATGCTCTTATATTAACCATGCGTAATATTCAAAATATGTCCTACGAAGACATTGCCCAGGAGCTCGGGCTTTCGATCGGCACAGTCAAGAGTCGCATCAACCGCGCACGTGAGGCCTTACGCGAACTCATGGGAGATGAGTATTTAAAGTGAGTTTATCCGAATTCGAAAGCTTGGTGGAACGTTATCTCGACGGAAATATTTCTCGGGCAGAAGAAGTGCGTTTATTGGAATTAATTCAGGAATCCCCGGAGTTTAAAAATCGTTTCAAAGCTAAGGTCCGCTTGCATGAGGCGATGAATAAGTGCCTCGCTACAGATAAAACTAAGCAGGCCTATCTCTCTTTCGCTTGGTTGAGGATTTATGTTAAACGTATGAGCCAAGTGGCGTCTTATGCCTGTTTGATTGCGTTGGTCTTTGTGCAAGTGAGGGTGACGTTACCCTCGGATTACGCAGGGGTGCTTTATCACCTCGGCGCAGCCATGACTGATGAGGGTGTTGACTTCATGGATGGAATTTCCACCGAGGAGATGTTAGCTAATTTTGAACAGGATGAGATGTCTGATGTGGGCATGTCGGATTTAGATAATAGCGATTTGGGATCACCGATGGACGAGTTTGACTCCTCGGACGCATAACAATCCTCCTTGCCTAAGTGCGTTGAGCGTTGTGTGCTAATGCCAAGCATGCAGGCCGAACCGTCCAGGCCAGAAATTCGTCTTAAGGGCATCGCCGCGGCTCCCGGTGTTGGCCGTGGTCCAGTCTTTCTACTTCAAAAGGGCATGCCCGTAATCACCTGCGTGAAAGTGTCGGACCCCGAAGCAGAAATTCGTAGGTTCGATGAAGCCCTCGTCGCCACCCGTTACGAAATTACAAACCTACGCAATAAGGTGGTTAATGAATTAGGTGAATCCGAAGCCGCAATTTTCGACGCACACTTATTGGTCTTAGAAGATGTAGCCTTGATTGATGAAGTGACGAAAGAAGTTCGTTCGAGTGGTTTTAATATCGAATTTTGTTTTCAGGAAATTGCCCAACGCTACATCGATATTTTTGAAAACATGGAGGATGATTTCCTCCGTGAACGTGCTTCCGATATTCGCGATGTTACAAGTCGCGTCATGAATCAGTTGGTCGGCATGAGTCCCCAACGCTTGGGTAAGCCGTTACACAAACAGGTGGTGGTTGCAAAAGACTTAACCCCTTCGGAAACAGCGACCCTGCCGACCGACGGCGTGATCGCCTTCGTGACCGAAGAGGGCGGACGTACGGGTCACTCCGCAATCATGGCACGTTCACTCGAAATCCCCGCCGTCGTCGGCGTCCGTGGATTGCTCGATAAGGTTAATGAGGACGATGTGATTTTAGTAGATGGTGAGTTGGGCCTCGTGATTATTAATCCAACTGCGCAGACAATTGAGAGTTATCAGGCCAAAGAGCTGACTATTCAGAATCGCCGCGATCGAGTGATGAAGGAAATCGGCAAGCCCGATCGCACCCTCGATGGGGTCGGTTTCAGTCTCCAAGCTAATATCGGCGGCCCAGAAGATATGGATGATATCCACCGGTATTACGCACACGGCGTGGGTCTGTATCGCACAGAAAATTTATTCTTACGCCTCGATGCCTGGCCAACCGAAGAAGAACAGTATCAAGAGTATGCCGCCGTAGTTAAGCAATCGAACGGTAAAATGATCACCTTCCGCACGCTCGATTTAGGCGGTGATAAACGCCTGGGCGATTTAACCGATGAGGCGAATCCGTTTATGGGTTATCGTGCGATTCGACTTTGCTTGGATCGCCCTGATATTTTTAGACCGCAGTTACGCGCAATACTTCGCGCCGCTCTTTTAGGTCCAGTCTCAATCATGTTCCCCATGATTTCGAGTCTGGAAGAATTACGTAAGGCGAAAGAATTTCTCCGTGGAGTCGCCACCGAACTCGCAGGCGAGGGCATCATTCCCAAAGAAGCAATCCGTCTAGGAGCGATGATTGAAATCCCCGCGGCCGTTGCGGTAGCCGAAGAATTAGCCCAAGAGGTCGATTTCTTCAGCGTGGGTACTAATGATTTAGTCCAATATTTATTAGCGGTTGATCGCGGTAACCAAAGAGTCGCCACACTCTATGAGCCAGCCCATCCAGGATTTATCCGCACGATGGATAAGATTTTTTCATCGGCTAAAAAGAATAACGTCATTTCCTCAGTTTGCGGAGAGTTGGCAGGCGATTCACTCTGGGCCCCGTTATTCATCGGCATGGGTGTTAATGAATTAAGTATGACCCCATCATCGATTCCTGATGTACGTTTTATCTTAAGACACTCCTCGCAGTCTGAATTAAAAACCCTGGCCGAGAATGTGCTGAAGATGACCGAGACGGCTCAGATTAAAAATCTGATGAATGAGTTTTCACAAAGTAAACTAAAACTACGTTAATGTCTGCGGATCCTTTACCCAATCACCACATTGTTTCACTCAAGGGTTATGTGCCCGGTGAACAACCGCAGGGCGGTGGATGGATTAAATTAAATACGAATGAAAATCCCTATCCGCCGAGTCCGCGTGTCGTTGAGGCCATTAAAAAACATTTAGATACCGATGGTGCAGCCTTAAGACTTTATCCCTCGCCCGATTCTGCTCCGCTTCGTAAGGCAGTCGCTGAATTGCATGGCTACAGTGTCGATCAGATTGTCGCAGGTAATGGCTCGGACGATATTCTGAATTTATTAGTACGGGCCTACGCGGATGCGAATCGCCCGATTGGTATGTTGGATCCAAGTTACTCGCTTTATCCAGTCATTGCCGCCATTCAAGGTGCGGCGGTGGTAAAAATACCGATGAGCCATGATTTTTCTTTAGATGTCGCGGCGATAGCCAATTCGCGGACATCGATTTTTTTCCTGACTAATCCAAACGCTCCCTTGGGCATTTCTTTCTCAGCTAAAATGGTCGAAGAGTTAGCTCAGGCGTTTTCTGGAATTCTGGTAGTGGATGAAGCCTATGCTGATTTCGCCGAGGAAGATTGCACGCGACTGCCATTGAAATATCCTCACGTCGTCGTCACCCGCACACTTTCTAAATCTTATTCCTTGGC
>JBBAUZ010000014.1:23395-30703 GCA_040397965.1 Opitutales bacterium
AAAATTTTAGTACGTCGTTTTCCCAATCATCCACTCACGGAAAAGTCTCTTAGAATAACCGTGGGAACCGATGCGGAAATGGACGGTTTTTTAAAGGCGGCCAGGGCTTGGACGGAAGGGTGAGGTTGACATTTCGCCTTGGAGCGATGATTTCTTTGGTATGACTGCACGAACTCGCCAAGCGACGATTCGACGTAATACCGCCGAAACCAAGATAGATTTAACAGTAAATCTGGACGGTACTGGCGTATCGGAAATCAACACCGGGGTAGCCTTTTTTGACCACATGCTGACGTTGCTCAGTCGTCACGCGATGATTGACTTAAAAGTTAAAGCCTCCGGCGATACCGATGTCGATTATCACCACACCGTCGAAGACGTGGGTATCGTTTTAGGTACTGCTATTAAAGAAGCCCTCGGCGACAAAGCTGGAATTCGTCGTTACGGTTTCTTTATTCTGCCAATGGATGAAACCTTGGCACGCTGCGTCATTGATTTAAGCAATCGTCCGATGTTGGTCTACCAAGCCGAGATTCTTAACTTCATGGTCAAGGATTTCAACATCGCCCTCGTTCGGGAGTTTTTCCAAGGCGTCGCCAATTCTTTGGGCTGCAATCTGCACTTGAAAGTGGAGTACGGCGAAGAGCCTCACCACGTCGCCGAAGCCTTATTTAAAGCCTTTGCCAAAGCCTTGCGCGCAGCCGTCGAAATTGATCCACGTCAAGATGGACGCGTGCCCAGCACTAAAGGCACGCTCGCTTAATTTGTGAGCACTGCCGATTCTCAGCCTCGTCCTCGTGTTGCGGTGATTGACTACGGCATGGGAAATTTGCGCAGTGTGAGTCGTGCCTTAATCGCCGTCGGTGCTGATGCATATTTGGCGTCCAAGCCAAGCGATGCGGAAAAAGCAGACGCCGTCGTTTTCCCTGGTCAGGGCGCCATCGCCGATTGCATGGATTGTCTGAGTCGCACTTCCTTCGATAGTTTTTTAAAGGAGTGGATTAAATCCGATAAGCCTTTTTTAGGAGTGTGCTTAGGTCTCCAGGCTTTATTCGAACGATCCGAAGAAGGTAATCGTTCGGGGCTCGGAATCTTTCCTGGTGTCATCACACGCTTTGAATCGACACCTCGTTTGCGCATTCCCCACATGGGTTGGAATGAAGCGATTTTCAGAGAATCCGGACCGCTCACTCAGGGTATTAAGGTCGAGGGCGAGCCCTTTTACTTCGTCCACAGTTACCGTCTCGTGAAGACCGATGAGTCGCTCGTTTGGTGTGAGACTGATTATGCTGGCCGATTTGTAAGCGGAATTAAGCGGGGTAGGGTATTGGCCACACAGTTCCACCCTGAGAAAAGTCAGGTCAAAGGCTTGCAAATCTACCGTAATTTTCTGAGTCTTGTGAACCGCTAAGGTCACTCCCTTGGCGGCCTATCACCGTCATGAGCTCAAAAAATGCTATTCTTAAATTGGACGACAAAGAAATTGTCCTCCCAGTAATCGTAGGCAGCGAAGCCGAACGAGCTGTCGATATCCGTAAGCTACGTGACGAGACCGGCTATGTAACCTTTGACGACGGCTACGCGAACACGGGTGCTTGTGAATCGAAAGTTACCTTCATCGACGGTGATAAAGGCCTCCTTCGTTACCGTGGCTACTCGATCGAAGAATTGGCTGAGAAGTCTACTTTCATCGAAACAGCTTATTTATTAATTTACGGTGAACTGCCTACGGCCGAACAACTCAAGAAGTTTAAAGTTCGCATTCTTGATAATTCGCAAATTCACGAAGGTCTCCGTATTGCGTTGAGCGGATTCCCCGGCAACGCCCACCCGATGGCTGTATTGTCGGCGACCTTGAATACGCTCGGCTGTTATTATCCTGAGTTGGGTACCAACGAACGCGCCCACGACTTAGCGAAGTTCGACGAAACCGCTGCCGTTTTAATTTCGAAAGTCCGTACCCTTGCCGCCTTAGCGCACCGTTCGAAAGAAGGTGAACCTCCTGTGTATCCTAAACCAGGTTTAGATTATTGCTCGAACTTCCTGCACTTACTCTTTTCGCAGCCGAACGCCGATTTCGTGATTCATCCAGAAATCGCCCGTGCCCTCGATTTAATCCTGATTTTACATGCTGACCACGAACAGAACTGTTCGACCTCGACCGTAAGAATGGTGGCGTCGGGTGGTGCTAATCTCTTCCCCTCGGTCTCGGCCGGGGTCTGTGCGCTCTGGGGTCCATTACACGGCGGTGCCAACCAAGCCGTCATTGAAATGCTCCAAGAGATTCATAACTCGGGCGACGACGGTTCGAAATTTATCGCCGACGCAAAAGATAAAACCAAGCAAGTCCGCTTAATGGGTTTCGGTCACCGCGTTTACAAGAACTACGATCCTCGCGCCAAGATTATCAAAGCTCAGTGCGACAAGGTTCTGAAGATTCTTGGTATAAACGATCCACTTCTTGCGATTGCGATGCGCTTAGAAGATGCAGCGTTAAACGACCCTTACTTCAAACAACGTAATCTTTATCCGAACGTAGACTTCTACAGCGGTATTATTCTGAAGGCCATTGGTATACCGACCGAAATGTTTACGGTTATCTTCGCGATTGGCCGTATGCCTGGTTGGATCTCGCACTGGAAGGAAATTGCCGAGACACCTAAGCAAAAGATTCATCGCCCCCGTCAGATTTACGTCGGTAACACCGAACGTAAATACGTGCCGATTGAAAAACGCGGATAAGTTTTTTAGTTCACGGAACTAAAGATTACTTCATACCCAGAAAATGGGTACAAAGGGGGAGAGCCGATCGTTTCCGATCGGCTCTCCGTCTGTTGAGTCATATACTATAAGCCGGATTCTGTCTGAGGGGGTACTCACCTTACCTCTGCGTATTCATTTCTCTGACGTTTTAAGTCCCGCCTTGCGGCGATGCGACAACCCGGAACCTCGGTGGGTGACCTAGTAGCGGTTCCTGTTTATCTTGCACCGGATTGGGTTTACCTTGCCTCCTCGGTTACCCTTGGAGCGGTGGGCTCTTACCCCACCTTTTCACCCTTACCGTTTCCCTTGCGGTAGCGGCGGTATCTTCTCTGTGGCACTGTCCGTCACGGCTTGCGCCGTGCCCCGACTTGCGGCGGGAATCCTACCCTGTGGTGTCCGGACTTTCCTCACGGTTTAACCCGTGCGAATACGCATATATGACTGTCCCAACATCCTACATTTATTTCCTAATTTGAAAAGTTAAAACTCCGTGCACCTCAAATTGACCGAGTTTTTTAACCTCTAATAAGAAAAATATTCTAAGAGTGCTCTGGCGAGATTTGCGCGAGAACAGACTTAGCCGATTTCTGTAATTGATCCCAGCGCTCAGAAAATCCGCTCTCACAATTTGAAATCAAACGAAGAGTACTGCGCCATTCGAGCAAAGCTCTTTCTAAATCACCCCGTCCAGGTCCGCGTCCATCGGGCTCCGTCGATTGCGATGTTTTATTATGCAGTGCGAAATCTTTTAATAGTTCGGCACAGCCTTCGCCAAACCCATCAGGCAATCCATCATGCAGATAACCTTCGGCTGTGAGCGATTTGTAGGTCAGTCGACAGCAGGCCCCGAGTCGACTGGAGTTTCTCGCAACGGCACCGAGTCTTTCACCTGCCCGCAATTCCGCGAGATCCCAACATAAGTCTTCAACAGGATACGCTTCATCTTCGAGCGCAGCAGCTACCGCCAGTCCTTCCCCATGTTGAAAGAGTGAAGCGATTTGACCACGTGCTGTTGGTTTGCCGTCGGCTTTAATGAGTCCGAGCTTCAGCCAGAGCTTTCCTGACTGCGCGGTGAAAAGTTGTGACTGATTGGTTCCGAGAACATTCTTAAGATTAATATCTTCTTTCTCAATGAAGCGTCGGTCCGGATTAATTAAATTTTCTTCCTGCGCATCAGGAATCACACGAACCTGAGCCGAAGAATAATCCAATTTAACCAAAACAGTTTCACGTTGGATTTGGATGCCTTCAATCGGACGTCCGCCCTGGGTGAGCTGTGGTAAAATGGGTAAGATTTCTTTTTCGATTTGTTCAAGAGTCCAAATCTTGGTCCGAGGTTTCTTGCCCGGCCAATTAATCAGGGCTTTTCGTAACCATTCTACGGGCGTTAAGCCATCGGTCTCTTTGGTCTTGGGAAAATGGGCAAGGGGTACGATTCGACCATAAAAGGTGATGTCTTTTTCCTGTTTTATTTTACAGGGGGTGCCGTAGGTCACGGCTTTGAGTGAATCGGGCTTGGAAAGTGCAGGGTACCATTCGCCTTTAATTCTAATCAGCGCTTCACTCATGGGTACTACCTTGCTGGGACGGATACGCTGCCAAATTCCGTTTCGTCCTAACATTTCTTCCACGCGACGGATGGTGCCTGGAAGTTCCTCAGTCGGAGTATTTTCAATTTCAGTGAGATTGCTCAATCCTAGTTCAATCGGTTCACGCGTGAATAAACTTTGCACAAATTTCTGGGCTGACTCCTTAGGCTTATCGGAGTGACGCATCACAGTAAGGATGGCTGGCCAGTCCAAACCTTTGCTGCGTTTGATTTGCAAAGGCTTCGCTTCACCGAGTCGGGGAGAATCGCCTGACCACACGGCATAACCTTTTTCATCGAGTCCGCGTCGGCCCGCTCGACCAAACATTTGCAATAATTCATCGGGCCGAATTTCTTGCTCGGCATGTTCGGTAATATATTTCCGATCAGTAACCAAAACCGAGCGAAGCGAAAAATTAATGCCTGCCGCGAGTCCAGTGGTTGCGACGACGACATCTAATTTACCCGATTTTGCCCAGGGTTCGATAAGTTCGCTGCGTTGTTGATACGTCAAACCGCTATGATGCAGACCAACCCCTTGTCGTAAAAGTTTGTACAGATCGTCGCCCGCTAACTTTTTTTGTTCCGCTGTTAATTGTGGTCCGTTGCCCAATGGAAGGGCATAGGCAATGTCTTTGGCGATTTGTTCAGCGGCTTTTCTTCTGGGTGCGAAAACTAAAATAGGTCCAAGGTCAGACTGCAGACCTTTAATCACCGCACGTGCGATGCTGCTGCGAACGCCTTCGGGTTCTTTTGTTTCTAAAGCATCCAGCCAGATTTCTTCTAAGGGTACCGGTCGACGGTGTTCTTCGATGAGGGTGACCTCACGTCCGAGTGAGCTGAGCCATTCGACCACTGACTTCGGATTAGCAACGCTACCGCTGAGTAAGAGTATTTGAGTTGTTTTTGGGGCGAGGGCTAAAACGGTTTCATAGGCCGCCCCGCGACGGCTGTCCGTGAGCATCTGATATTCATCGATGACTAATAAATTGGGCCCCTTGTTTTCTAGGAATTTCTGACGCTGGGTTTCGAGTGTCGCCACGATGATCGGCGCATTGAGGTTTTCGCTGATATCACCCGTGGCGATACCCACATCCCATCCGAGTTCCGACCATTCAGCTCGTTTGTCATTAGCCAGGGCTCGGGTCGGCACCGTATAGACCGCTTGGCCTTGGTGGCCTCCTTTAATAAATAATTCAAATATGTGGGTCTTTCCTGAGCCGGTGGGTGCTTGAACAATGACGTCTTTACCCGCACGGAGGGCGCGAAGGGCGGTCTGCTGCCAGAGGTCGGGTAGGATGAGACGTTGTTCCGACATATCTACTTTTCAGCAAACCGTGCTAGAACTTAGACGCAAGCCAATGGGTGTTTGCGATTGCGACAATTAAGAGGTTTGTACTATCTACTCTCTCTATGGCCATCAATAAGGACCTAGCTCAAGGACTTAAGAAAGTGGATCGCGACCTCGCGTTCATGATGGAGTGCTTTGTTGAAGTGCTTGAGCAGTTGGGCCATAAAGATTTAGCCGGTACTTTGCCATGGATGGGTAAACGGAAACTACGTGGCGTTCAAATTTTCTCATACCGCGGTGTGCAGGCTTACTCGATTGCGTTTCAGTTACTGAACATGGTGGAAGAGAATGCTTCTGCTCAGTCGAAACGTATCCGCGAAGATAAAAACGGACTCGCTTCTGATCCCGGTACTTGGGGTAAAGCTTTTAATCGTCTGCGTGATCAAGGTTTGACCGATAAACAAGTCGCCAAGCGTATCAGCGATATTCACGTCGAACCTGTTTTAACCGCTCACCCAACCGAAGCGAAACGTGCCACCGTTTTAGAAATTCACCGCGAACTTTATAAATTATTAGTTCGTCGCGAAAACAGCATGTGGACCGTTGCCGAACAGCGTGCTATCCGCGATGAAATCAAAGTCGCCCTCGAACGTCTCTGGAGAACCGGTGAGTTTTACCAACAAAAGCCCGAAGTTCAGTCGGAACTACGAAACATTAACTATTTCTTATCAAAGGTTTTCCCTGAAGCGATTGTCAGCATGGATCTACGTATGCGCCAGGCCTGGGAAGAGGCCGGCTTTTCGCCTGAAAAAATTGAGCACCCCGATGCTTTACCATTAATCACTCTCGGAACATGGGTAGGCGGCGACCGTGATGGTCACCCCTTAGTTACTGCTGAAGTTACCACGAAGGCGTTAAATCTTTTCCGTACAACGGCGCTCAATATTGTGACCGAGCGTCTCGAGACTCTTGGTCAGCGTCTTTCCTTAGGCGATCACTTACAACTTCCGCCTGCCGTATTTATCAAACAGGTAAATAAACATGCTGCAGCACTCGGTGAAGCTGGTGAGCACGCCGTAGCACGTAATGTGGGCGAAACTTGGAGACAGTATATTAATCTTATTCGTCTGCGCATGCCCCCAGCGGTGGGCGAGTGTCCTGCTGGTTCGCACAAAACACCTGAGGGTATTGTCGCTGACTTACTTTTCTTACGAGAAACTCTTGTTGAAGTCGGTGGTGCCCAAATTGCTCGTTATGAAATCGATCCTTTGATTCGTTTCCTGCGTACCTTTGGTTTCCACATGGCGACATTGGATATCCGTCAGAATAGTGCCTTCCACGATAAAGCGATTTCACAACTCATGACGGTCGCTGGTTTAGATGATACCGACTATCCAAACTGGGATGAATCACGTCGCCTGGGTTTCCTGGATTCCGAACTGCGTTCCACCCGTCCATTTATCCGCTCGCAAGAAAGCATCGGTGCTGAAGCTGACGCAGTCATCGCCTGCCACCGCTCTTTAGTCACGCACATCAATCAATACGGTTCTGAGGGCTTGGGCTCCTTAATCGTGAGTATGACCCGCTCGGTCTCCGATTTACTTTCTGTTTATTTAATCGCCCGTGAAGCTGGCCTAACCGCCGGTGGATCCGACAGTCCGTATTG
>JBBAUZ010000015.1:0-19047 GCA_040397965.1 Opitutales bacterium
TGTCGGAACCTCAAGCGGTGCGCCTCAAGCAAGCGGGTTGCGATGTTTATAATCACAATCTCGACACGTCACGTGAGCATTATGCAAAGATAATCACTACCAGAACTTATGACGACCGTCTCCAAACTCTGTCGAATGTTCGTAAAGCAGGATTAGAAGTTTGTTCAGGAGGAATTATTGGTATGGGGGAGACGGTGGACGATCGTTTGAAGATGCTCGTTGAACTCGCTAATATGGATCCACAGCCTGACTCTGTTCCGATTAACGCACTCGTGGCCGTGGAAGGTACTCCTTTAGCTGGAAGAAAATTTGTAGATTCGATTGAGTTCGTTCGCACCATTGCGGTCGCCCGAATCTTAATGCCTAAGGCGATGGTGCGTCTCTCCGCCGGTCGCGCGAATATGAATCACGAAACCCAGGCCCTCTGTTATCTGGCTGGCGCGAACTCGATTTTCTTAGGTGAAAAACTTTTGACCACGGGAAATCCCGACATCGAGGAGGATATGAATTTGATGAAGCGTTTAGGCTTACATCCATTACACCCCGATGAAGCACGTCGTGTTCACCGCGGGGAAATCAGTCCTTCCCAAGCTCAACCAGCTGGTTGGCCTAATCCCCAAGAATTAATTAATACCACGCCGGACGGTGAATCCTCCGAAGGCTGTGGTTGCTCGCATAATCACTAATCGTGGCTGTCATTTTTATCACAGGCAGTGATACGGGCATCGGTAAGACGAATGTCTCAGGTTTGTTGGCGCGTGAATTATCTGCGTTGGGTGATACGCAAGTGATCAAACCGGTGGAGTCAGGTGCAAAGATGGGACGTCCTGCTGACGCGCCCCAAGCAGCGGGAGATTGGGCGACACCGATTACACTTTTTTCGTTTGGACCAGCCCAAGCACCGCTAGTTGCGGCAGCCCAATCAGGAAAGAAAGTATCTCTACAGAGTATCATAAAAGCTTATCAGGCCGTTCCTCCTGCTGATCATCGTATCATTGAAGGGGCGGGTGGCTTGGCCGTGCCGATTGATCCTCTGGGCTTGGATTGGACTGACTTCGCACAAACGATTAAACCCGATGCAGTCATTGTTGTCGTGGAAGATAGATTAGGCGCAATTAATCAGGCCCGACTCTCTGTCGCCTATTTAAAAAGAAAATATAACGGTCGGATTGGCGTTTGGTTAAATGCGGTCGAGCGAACCCTCTCACCGGAAACCGCGCAGGCGAATCGATTGGGAATTAAACAATCAAAAATTTCATTAGCGGGAGAGTCTTCTTATCAAAATAAGAAAGTTATTTTTAATCCTGAATTTTGGTCATGAATCCTAAGTTGCGCCAACGGATGGAAAAACTTTTAGCGCAGCGTGAAGCGGATGGGCTTCTACGTATTTTGAAAGTTCGATCTGCCACAGATGTACGAGTTAATTTGGCTGATAACGACTACCTTAATTTAAGTCACGACAGCGAACTAGTCGCTGCGGCAATTTCGGCCCTGAATAAATGGGGAGCGTCGTCGTCTGCATCACCTTTAGTCACAGGCTACACTGAATTACATCAAGAATTAGAAAAAACTCTAGCTCAGTGGCATGGTTACGCTCACGGACTTATTTTAAATACCGGATTTTCAGCTAATACTGCCGTGCTGGGAGGGTTGCCGCAAAAAGGTGATATCGTTTTGGCCGATAAATTAATTCATGCGAGTATGTTGGAGGGAATTTTATCTTCCGGGGCGACGCTCCGTCGTTTTCCGCATAATGATTTAGATGTATTAGAATCAATGATAGAGGAGTCTAAAGAGACTGACGTGCCCTTGTTTGTTGTGACTGAAAGTGTTTACTCGATGGATGGTGACTGCCCTGACTTATTAAGAATTTCGAAACTGAAACAGCGTTATAATTTTTGTTGGGTTTTAGACGAGGCTCACGCTACAGGCTGGCACGGGCAAACGGGTTCAGGAATGCAGGAAGAGCAGGGCGTTCGAGCGGCTGCTGATATTGTCGTGGGTACACTGGGTAAGGCCCTGGGTTCGCAAGGTGCCTACGTGTTATGTCATGATGTTCTTATCAAAAATATGATCATCAACTTTGCAGCGGAGTTTATTTATTCAACTTACCTTAGTCCGGCCTCGGCCGCTGCCGGATTGGCTGCCATTACTCGCACCAAAAATTTAGCATCCGAGCGAGCACAACTCCAGCAACTTTCTCGAGATTGGCGTAAGGCTCTGCGTGAGGCAGGCTTTACGGCGCCAGATTGTCATTCGCCTATTATACCTCTAATCATCGGCGATATAAAAAAGACTCAACTTTACGCGGAGGCTTTACGATCTGCCGGATTTATTGTGTCGGTGATTCGTCCGCCCACGGTACCCGTGAATAGTGCGCGGATCAGAATATCTTTACGCAGGGGGTTAAACTCAGGTCACCTAGAGAAATTTATTTCGATACTGAAAGGGGTCGCCCAATGAAAATTGGCTGGATTGGCGGGTGGGGAATTTCTCTCGAAGAAATGCGACCCTTGGCCTTGAGTCATGCGCCCGATGCGGAGCACGTCATTTATCCTCCCGTGATGGGTGCGGCTGAAAACCTAGTCGGTTGCGATAAGGTGATTGGTTGGTCCTTGGGGGCGCACCTCATATTAGAGGCAGCTTCTCGGGGCGTTAAGCTTCCTGGAGCGGCTTTGCTTGTCGCCCCATTTACTTCTTTTTGTTCCGAACATTCCAAATGTGGAAAAGTGAGTGAGACGCAGGTGCGCTGGTTAAATCGTTTAATTAAAACTGATTTACCGAATACGTTAGCTGATTTCCGAAATCGGGCTGGGATACCATCTGCTCAGATTTCTGAGCCGCCCTATGAGTTAGATAATCTTTTAAAGGGTTTAGAAATTTTATCTCAACCCGCTGGAATCTCTCTGATTAGTTTTTGCCGGCAAGGTTTACCTAGCGGTTGGGAGGCGTATGTTGGTTCAGACGATTTATTATTAAATCCTGATGGGGTTTGCCAATCGATTGCAGGTTGCCAAATTGTCGATGGCTTAGGACACAACCTCGGCGATTTTTTTGCCGACAACTCACTTTAACTTATGCGCTTTAACGAAAATGCACATACTTATGATCAGTACGCCGCCCCCCAACGTCGTTTTGCTGAAGCGCTCGCTGCGTTTGCTCCATTCCCACGTGGTACGGAAATTACTGAGTTGGGCGCAGGTACAGGATTTTTAACGAACGCGCTCCTAGTTCAGGGTGCCGCAGTTGAAGCTACGGATAATTCTTCTACGATGGTGGAATTAGGTCGGCAAAATGCTCCACTGGCTGACTGGAAAGTGCGTGATGCATTTATCAAAATACCCAAAGCTAAAGCCCTGGCGTCATCGGGCTTGCTACACTGGGCACCTGATCCAGTAGCGGTCTTGCGCTACTGGCACGATGCGCTGCCCGCCCAGGGCCGCCTGCTTTTAGGCGTCCCCTGTGATCCATGTTTATATGAACTCCGTGATTTAATGGGTGAGGGGCCAGTACATTGGCGCGATGAAGATCAGTGGCTGAAATTACTGGAGAGTGCTAAATTTGATGTACGAGCTCATGGTGTTTTAGAGTCACAAGAAATTTATCCCTCATCGATTGATTTATTCAGAGCTCTGCATGGCAGTGGCGTCACTGGTTCGCCTCGTATGTCACCCACAACTTTAAAGTCGCTGATTAAAGATTATGATCGATTACATCCCAAGTCCGGTGGCGTGGTGGCCACTTGGGCATGGTTGTTAGTCGATGCTGTGGCAGTTTAATTAAAATCGAATTCTGGATGCGAATCAGGCGGCGGATCTTCGCCCGCGAGGATTCCGCGTATAAATAAATCACGATGTTCGGGACAGGGTCCGAATTTTCTTAATGCGTCGCAGTGTTCGGTTGTACCGTAGCCTTTATGGCTCGCAAATCCATACTCCGGATACTTTTGCTCCATCTTAATTAATAATTTATCACGTTCTACTTTCGCCACAATCGACGCTAGCGCAATGGCTAGGCTTTTCCCGTCACCCTGTTTCACGGCTTCATGTGCCCAAGTGAAAGGGCGTAAGGGTAGTCCATCCACGAGCACTAAAAAATTCTTTTCATCGCGCCATCCGAATAATTCACCTTCCGTTCCTGCTGCTGGAAAAAGGGGTGCGAGGGGGCCTTGCGCTAAGCTTGTCATACATCGGCCCATGGCGATGCGCGTTGCCCCAAGGATGTTGTGTGCCGAAATTTCCATCACGGAGGCTTCTGCCCAGACCACTTTCAATTTTCCTTCTTCGTGCATCTCGAAAATAATTTGATGCAGGTCGCTCCGCTTGGAGGGAGAAAGTTTTTTGGAGTCATTAGCACCCTTGAGTCGACGGATCCAAGTCGGCTCGCCATAAAATCCTGCATCGAGCAAAACTGCCGCGGCCACTACTGGTCCGCAAAGTGAACCTCGGCCGGCTTCATCCAGACCCGCAATCCCTGGTCTTCCATTACCTTTCTTGCGGTCGAATGTAGCCAGAGACGCCACAGTTTAATCTGCTTTCTTGCGACCTTTGAAAGGCTTGGGTGCTGGGGGTTCGAGGCCGCGAGCTTCGTAGGCTGTTTTAAAATGTAATTTAGCAAAATTCACTAAAATGGCTGGGCCGAGTCGACCGACCAGTTCGATGGCCGCTTCTTTTGCTTCGGCTCCTGAGCCTTTAGGTAATTTTACACCCCCGTCCGCCGAGAGACGATCGAGCTCTCGTACAAAAGTAGCACGCGCGATAATCGATGCTGCTGCGACTACAGGATCAGACTCCGCCTTGGTGCGCATTCTTAAATCAAAAACTATTTTTTTACGCTCTAACTCATTTTGCACAATCGGCTCTTCGGAAAATTGATCGAGTAAGCCCCACGTTGGGCGGCGTCCGTGAATGAGTTCATAATCTTTCAATGCTTCTTCACAGGAAGTCGCATGCATCCAGCCGAGCAAACGATTCAGATTTTTTCCAAAGCGAGAGTGGAGTTCGTTGTATTTAGACATTCTCGCAAAAGTAGTTTTCACGGCGACTCCGGGAGTTTCTCGAATTACTTTTTCGAGTTCGGCGATTTTGGTATCGGTTAATTTCTTGGAATCTTTAATGCCCGCTTTAATCCACTCACGAGTCATTTCCCCTGTGGCGATGACACAGGCAGAAACGACGGGCCCAAATAAGTCACCTTTACCTGATTCATCGAGCCCGGCATGTTCTTCAAACCACTCGGGATTCAATTCCTCTTCGTAGCCGAGTACGGCTTGCCCGGTGACTTCCGATTCTAATGTAAACTTTACAAATTCTTCGGTGCCTTTGCCCGAGATGACGCATTTCCCAGATTTATAATGCACTACATTACAGTCCGGCCCTTTGTAAGCAAAGGCTGCATGATCAACCACGGCGGACACCCATCCTTTCTTAATCAAGATAGACTTCAGTTTCTCAGCTTGAGCAGCATCGAGTTTAAGGGTGTGCATCGACACCTTTTTGGGATTATCCTCGGAGTCCTGCTTTGTCTTTTTTGCCATTGCGATTAGTTTTACTGTACTTCGTATTTAAATCCAGCCCCTTCCCATGCCTTTGAGTGAAATTATTTCAGCCAGTGATGCCCCTAAGTTTCGTAAGGCCTTGTTGCTGTGGTTTGTTAAGCATCGTCGACCTATGCCATGGCGGGAAAAAGTTTCTGCTTACCATACCGTAGTTTCGGAGTTGATGTGTCAGCAGACACAAATCGCGACGGTTATCCCTTATTTCAATCGCTGGGTTAAAAAATGGCCCAATTTTAAGGATTTAGCAGGTTCGAAAGAGTCCGACGTTTTGGCCTACTGGGCGGGCTTGGGCTACTATAATAGAGCCCGAAATTTAAGAGCCTGTGCGATGGAGATTTCTCAGTTAAAAGTTTTACCAACCACCGCAACCGAGTGGCAGAAATTTAAAGGTATCGGACCTTACACCGCTGCGGCGATTGCCAGCATTGCCTATGATGAACCCGTTGCCGTGGTTGATGGAAATGTTGTGCGCGTCCTTGCTCGCGTTGCTGGAGTCAAAAAAGTTTTTAGCGATGGATCGACCGCCGTTAAATATTTCACGCCTCTAGCAAATTACCTCGTGGATGCCCGTCGGCCTGGTGATTTTAATCAGGCGATGATGGAACTCGGTGCTATGGTTTGTCGTAAAGCCAAACCTAGCTGTTCGATTTGTCCAGTAGCCCAATGGTGCCGCGCGAAGAAAGAAAATCTCGCCGAAAGTCTCCCGCGCTTTGCCCCGAAGAAGCGTCAGCAGGCTATTGTCCATCGGGCACTTATTTTTCATAAGGATAAACTGTTATTACGTCGAAACCCCTCTGACGTAAAGCGTCTCGCCGGCATGGCCGAAATCCCAGAGATAGATTTTTTGGGTAATAAATTTAAATCTCAAAAAACCTGGATTCGTCGCCGCACCATCGGAAGCGTTACTTATGAAGAGAATATAAATTTAATTAATTTGGATCGGTCCGCACACACTAAGATTAAGCAGCAACGCTTGTTTGAGTGGGTTGCGCTTAAAGATTTAAAGAAGGCGGCCATTACCGGCCCGCACTTACGTTGGATTCAGGAGTGGATTAATCTAGGCGATCGGACAAAGCGCGGCAAAGTGCTTTAAGTACGGCGACACGGGCATAGCGCTTATCGTTACCTGGCACGACAATCCAGGGCGCGTGGGGTGTGTCGGTCCGCACAATCATATCTTCGGCGGCTCTTTGATTATCGTCCCACTTCTTACGGTTCCGATAATCTTCTTTGGTCATCTTATGTCGCTTGTGTGGAGACTTCTCACGCTCGTGGAAGCGACGAAGTTGTTCCTCTTTAGAAATATGAATCCAGAATTTAAGTACGATTGAGCCCACTTCAGCTTGGCGTGCTTCAAAGTCATTGATCTCGCTATAAGCACGTGCCCATTCATCAGTGCGACAGAAACCTTCGACGCGTTCAACAATTACACGACCATACCACGAACGATCGAAGATGGCCATATGACCGTAGGGTGGAATGCGTACCCAGAATCGCCATAAATAGTGACGCGATTTTTCTTCGGGTGTGGGTGCAGGAATCGGATGAACGTGATAATGCGCAGCATCTAATTTAGAGGCGACTCGTCTAATGACGCCACCTTTGCCGGCTGCATCTACACCTTCGAGTACCACTAAAGTTGAAATTCCGCGCTTGGCGGCGATACGGCTGAGGCGTCCGAGGCGCCACTGGAGTTTAGCGATCTGCTGACTGTAATCTTTTTTGTCTAAGACGGGGTGCGCCGTGGCACTTTCGAGAAGTCCTCGAGGTCGATTGCTTGGTTTACTAACCTTGGGAATCTTTCTGCGCAGTCCGCTGTTCAGCTGGTCAGCAATATATTTTCCGGCTACTAAATTACGTCGTTTGGCATCAGAACCATTAATCACTTTCCACGACAGGCCCTTGCCTGAGCTAAGTGTTCGTAGGCTTTTAACCTGTTGGTTATTTTTATTTTTTCCGATTAATAAATCTCTCGCTGAAACAACCCAGCCTTCGGCATCGGTATCTTCAGCTTCGCGCAGGCGTTTTTTTAGAGTTTTTTCAGGTGTATCGATCCAGACCTTGGCCATGGCAATTCCATTAGCGACGAGCGTGTCCTCAAAATTTTTAATACTTTTTAAGCGTGCCCGCAGGGCGTCACCTTTTAGTTCTCCGTTGATGGATGCTACGGCTGTGCGAGTTGTCCAGTCGCCAACCACAATGGTGATACGACCTTGGGCCGGTGCTAAATTCCAATAGGGCCAGAGGAAGGGGCGGAGTTTGATTTCGGGAAGCGATGTATCTGGGGCACAAATTCGTACGAGGCGCGAGTCTAGCCACTCGGTAAGTTGGTTGGCTAATTCCGATGCCGCCAAGCGATCGCCGCCACCAATAACTATGACCGTGCCGGCATGATGATTTACAATTCGTCTCTGGAGAGAAAGTAGGCGCAAGTGGAGCGCCGAATGAGCTTTTTCGATGAGACTTTTACTTTCCATAAAATTATTCGGTGATGTCTATAGGATCACCTGGAGGCAATACCCCCTTACGTAATGAATCAAGCGTGAGTTGTAATTCTTCTTTAAGTGTTAGATAGGTGGCCTTACTGACCGCCTTTTCCTGTAATTTAATTGCTTCGTCTTTTTTACCCTGCAACCAACGCACGCGGGCTAAAGTATCTAACTTATCGGCTTCTTCTTCTTTAGTTAGAGCGACTGCTTGAACGGCGCATTTTTCAGCCAACGCTAAATTTATATTTTTACTAAATTGCGGATTGGTTAAAAGGTCCCAAGCAATTTCGTTTTGTATTTCTGCATTATCGCTATGGTCTGAGGCCGACTTCTCATACATCGCATTAATTTTTGCAGGGTCGCCACGTCCCAGCGCAATGACCGCCTCCACGGACTCTTTGAGATTGGCCTGATCTCGCGGGGTGAGGTCTTTCAGGGCCTCGGGGAGAATTTTTTCAGCTAAATCCCAATTCTTTTTATTCAGCGCTTCCCCTAGTTTTTGTAATGCTGAGATATTTTCGTCCTTTATGGCTGCGTCTTTAGTTTTTTTTTCCGGTTTATTTTTTCCGGACTCGGCGGGTTTAGTGCCCGTTAAGAAATCACCCAGCATTTTTTCATCTAACTGCATCGGGTGTCCCATCCAAACGATGATGCCATCACCATTGATAACAAAAGCATGGGGAATGCCGTCAACCTTAGCTGCCTCGAGCCAGTCTTTTAGGAATTTTTTGCCACCAATCGCGATAGCATAAGACATTTTATCGCCCTGATCTTTTGCAAAATCCTTAACTTTCTTGACCGCTTGGGGGTTCTTTTCGCCCTCCCAGACATTAACCCCGGTGATGATTACACCTTTGGGCCCCATTTTTTTATTTAACTCGTTGAGGTGGGGAATGGCTTTGATGCAAGGTGGGCACCAGGTCGCCCAGCATTCAAAGATGTACAGCTTCCCTTTTTCAAAAGATTTTACAGCTTCCCCTTTGATTTGAGTTTCTGGGCGGGCAGCTGGAGCTTTATCACCTACATTGAGGGCAAAGACCTGAGGAGTTATTAAGAGTAAAAACAGGGATAGGAATTTGTGCATATTATTTAGTATTAAATTTATTACGGATGGATTCAACGACGGCGGGGTCGGCCAGAGTAGAAACATTTCCTAATTCTCGGCCTTCCGAAATATCTCTGAGGAGTCGTCGCATGATTTTACCTGATCGTGTTTTAGGTAAATCTGCCACGAAGACAATTCTTTCTGGTCGGGCAAATTTTCCAATTTTCGTATCGACCATGCCATTCAGTGTTTTTGCTAAGGTTTCTTCATTCACGGTTTTTGCGGCGGCTGATTTGAGGATCACGAAAGCCATGAGGCCTTGGCCTTTAAGTTCGTGTTTAACTCCAACGACTGCCGATTCGGCCACGGCTTCATTCTCAATAAAGACTGCCTCCAGCTCGGCTGTTCCGATGCGGTGACCTGAAACGTTAACCACGTCGTCCACTCGGCCAGTGATCCACAGGTAGCCGTCTTTATCTTTAATCGCCCCGTCGCCCGGGAAGTAGTAGGCGCCGTTCCAGCGACTCCAGTAAGCTTCGATGTAGCGTTTTTCATCTCCGTAAATTCCTTGGGTGATGCCTGGCCACGGTTTACGAATCGCCAGAATACCACTATCAGTTTCATTTCCTTGTTCATCGAGCACAGCGGCATCAACGCCAAAGAAGGGAAGGGTGGCCGAACCTGGTTTAGTGGGAGTGCATCCAGGAATCGGTGTAATCATGTGCCCACCGGTTTCGGTCTGCCACCAAGTATCCACAATCGGACAACGCTCTGCGCCGATGTTGCGATGGTACCAAAGCCACGCCTCGGGATTGATAGGTTCACCGACTGATCCCAGTAATCGTAATGAACTAAGATTATGTTTTTTAACCCACTCATCGCCCCATTTCATGAACGCACGAATCGCAGTGGGCGCGGTGTAAAACACAGTGACTTTGTGGTCTTCGACGATTTTCCAGAATCTGCTGTAGTCTGGAGCATCGGGTGCGCCTTCATACATTAACACAGAGGCACCGTTTAATAAGGGGCCATAAACTACGTAGGTATGACCCGTGACCCAGCCCACGTCAGCCGTGCACCAGAATAAATCGTCATTCCTTAAATCGAAAACATATTTGTTCGTGGTGTAAGCTTGCAGCATGTAACCGCCGGTCCCGTGAATGATGCCTTTAGGCTTTCCCGTGGATCCCGAAGTATAAAGTAAGAAAAGCATCTCATTCGATTCCTGCCAGACGGCGGGGCAGTCACTGCTAACTTTCGATGCTGCATCGTGATACCAAATATCGCGTCCGGCTTTCATCACACAGGCGGCATCAGGTTTTCCAGGGTGACGTTGTAAAACTAATACTCGTTCACAGGTTGGGCAGTCTTGCACAGCTTCATCAACGGTTTGTTTTAGGGCCAAGAATTTTCCACGGCGATAACCTCCGTCCATTGTAATGACGGCTTTAGATTTAGCGTCATTGACGCGATCACGAATAGACTCCGCAGAAAATCCCCCAAACACCACTGAGTGAACGACGCCAATACGGGCGCAGGCAAGTACAGCTATGGCTAGTTCGGGAACCATCGGCATGTAGATTGCAACCGTGTCACCTTTTTTAAGTCCGAGTTCTTTGAGAACATTGGCGAAGCGACTTACCTCAACAAGTAATTCGTTATAAGTGATTCGACGAACTTCGGTAGCGGATCCATTTTGTGTTGGCTCACCTTCAAACACAATCGCCACTTTATCTCCGAGCCCTTTTTTAATTTGAGCATCAATGCAGTTGTAAGAGATGTTGGTTTTACCGTTTACGAACCATTTGAAGAAAGGCTTTTTTGATTCGTCGAGAACTTTAGTCCAGGGTTCGAACCAAGTTAGTTCCTTGGCTTCGTCGCTCCAGAATTTTTCAGGATTATCAATTGATTGTTTATAAAGTTTTTTATACCCATCCATCCCTTTGACCCGGGCTTTAGCTACAAATTCTTTAGAGGGCGGAAAAATTTGTTCCGAGGCTCCAAAGCCTTCAGCCGCTGCATTTTGTACATCCGCCATCTCTTCGCTTAGGCCTGTTGAGGGGGTTTTTTTCCTAAAAATAAAATAGGCAATCGTGATGCCAGCTAAAATAAAATAAACGAGTAAGTTGGGAATGGAGTCGCTCATGTTGACGGTAATTGGGGTATAACTAAATTGGCACTAAACTGGCCGAGGCGCAATAAAAACGGACCCACCCTCACCAGTTTCTTAGGCTTTATTTTAACTACTGGCTTTAGATTTCTTTTAACAATTCCTCGAAACTATCGACCACTCGTGCCCCGAGGCCTTCAAGGTTGTCACGGTGCTGATAACCGTGAGCAATTAAGATACAGTCTGCCCCCATTGCCTTGGCGGCATCGAGGTCATGTGCCGTATCGCCAATATAAACAACTTCATCGGGGTGGTGCTTGAGGTCCTCGAGGTGCGCTCGAGCACGTTCTTCTTTACTACCAGCATAAATGTCACCGCTTCCACTGATTTTTACGAAATGGTGAGCCAGACCATGATCAGTCAGGGTTTGTTCAAGGAGTCGATGTTCGTAAGCAGAAAGAATTGAATGAGATAACCCATGGTTAGAAAGTAACCCTAAAACTTTCGTTGATTGAGAGTGCAGCACACATTTTGATTTCTGATTCTCATAGGCATCCATGAAGCGCGCAGAAAGTGCTTCAAAATTTCCATTGGTAATCGGGAACCCTAATTTTTCATAGACCTTGATGGCTGGAAATTCAAAAATTTTTCGATATCGATCCGTTTCAAGGCGCGGTCTTTTTTCCGCAGATAATAATTGATTAAGCGCTTCACAGCAAAGCCAGGTGTCATCGAGTAGCGTGCCATTCCAATCCCATACGGCGTGGCGATAATCTTTAAGTTTTTTACGCATCGGCTGTCACTAATGAGAAGGCTTGGATTTTAACCCCTCGGCAAGCGTGTATTAAATCCGGCCCACCTTGGGGCTTAGTAAACTTATTCCAAGCAATCGGCGTAACGCTATATTCCACACAATCCACATCGCTTAATTCATAAGGCTCATGATAGACCTGGCCCCGTAAAAGCTGACCATTTTTCTCGGTAAAGAAATTATACCTTTCGGTTAGGTGAAATGCTAGAGTTCCTGGCGCCGCCGCTTGAACATTATTTTTCGTCTGCCATTTATAGTGCGCAACTTCCCCGTCGCTAGTTCTTTGTGCGGTTAGGTGATGTTTATCACGATCCGACCTGAAATTCATTTTAGTTGAGATATAATTTAAACTGAAAAATTTTTGAGCGATAGCGACCGCTGGCCAGCAATCACAATCCAGCGAGAAGAAATAGACTCCGGGTACGCCTTGTTTATCGACCACGTAAACGCGCACGTTGAGTTCATTGAAATAGGATAACCAAGGGAGGGCAGGTAGATTAAAGGGCCGTACCTTATTCATTTTGAAACCAACGATACTGATGTGTGCTTGCGAATCGAAAGTATCCACCATCAGTCCTTTGGGTAGGCGCGACTGCACTTCTTGTGCATCGCACGCCCAATGCAGAAAAATCAAATCATCCCAACTTTGGGTCATCACTGGGCGACGATTGGGCTGATGCCTTGCTGCAATGAGTCTGACGGTTTTCGGGTCCACACCTCACCTTGAAGCACGATTTCTATGGGTCAAACGCTCACGTTGATTAATCTTTTATGGTTTTCGCTTGGAGAGTCGACCCATTCACCTTACCCATTGTTTTCATGCTAACAGAAGCCCGCCAAGTAGAGCTGCTCAAGTTTGCCGAGGTTTTAGCCGACGCCGCCCGCCCAGGTATTTTGAAAGCCCATGCCCAAGACGATACCTCCATTGAGATTAAGGCCGATGGCACTCCCGTGACAGTGGCTGATCGTGAAGCCGAGGGCGTGATGCGTGCGTTGATTAAAAAAGCTTATCCGACATACGGAATTTTAGGTGAAGAGTTTGGTGCAGAAAATGCAGATGCAGAATTTTGCTGGGTGCTCGATCCCATCGACGGCACAAAATCTTTTCTCTCTCGTGTCCCGCTCTATACCATTTTAATTGGCTTACGTTATCAGGGTCAGCCTCTACTTGGTTTAATCGACCAGCCTGTTCTTAATCAACGCATGACGGGCAACGGTGTCACCACTCAGCTTAATGGCCGCACCGTACGCGCAAACGATGTTCCTTTAAAAGATGCAGTCGTTGTAGGATCTGACTTTGATAACATTCGAAAATATCAACCCCAAGCGCAGTGGAATTCTTTGGCTAGCGCCGTCACGCATACCCGCACTTGGGGCGATGGCTACGGTTACATGCTTGTGGCGAGTGGACGTGCACACGTGATGGCTGACCCGATTTTAAATCCTTGGGATCTTATTCCTGTGCTCCCTATTTTAAAAGGTGCAGGGGTTAAGGTGACTGATTGGCGCGGTGGAGATGCGGTGAAGAGTGGCAATGTCATTGCCGCTGCTCCGCTACTACACGCACAAGTTTTGGCTAAACTAAACGGTTAGTCTAAGCGCGCCCTTAGTGACTTTCCGTGCGCGTCTAAGTTTTCCATCTTGGCAAAAGAATCGACAACGGAAGCAGCTTTTTTGAGCGAAGCCTCATCGTAACGAACGAGACTAGTGCGACGAAGAAAATCGGGAACGCGGAGTCCGCTGAAAAATCTTCCTGTGCCGCCCGTGGGCAGGGTGTGACTTGGGCCGGCAGTAAAATCACCTAAAACTGTAGGCGTATGGTGGCCGATGAGAATGGCACCAGCAGTCGTAATCGACTCGGACAGTTTATTAATTTTTCCAGCAGCGACCATGAGCTCGAGGTGTTCGGGGGCGACAAGGTTGGCGACGCGTGCTGAATCCTCAATTTTTGATACCAAGACAACACAGGTCATGGCATCGAGGGCTTTCCGTATTTTTTCACCGTGTTGCAGGGTGCTGGACTGAGTGCGCGCTTCGGAGAGGCAGCGTTGAGCGAAGTCTTCATTCTCACACACTAAATAAAGTTTTTCTTTTCCGCTGCCGTGTTCAGCTTGGGCGCAGAGATCAGCTCCAACCCAGGCTGGTTTAGCGGTGCGATCAGCAATGATCATTACTTCGCTGGGGCCGGGTAGGAGGTCAATACCAACGCGTCCGAAAAGTTGGCGTTTAGCTTCGGTAACGTAGGCATTTCCTGGTCCAAAGATTTTATCTACTGGTTTTACTGCATCGGTTCCGAGAGCCATAGCGGCGATGGCTTGAGCTCCACCGATGGCGAAAACTTCTTTTACGCCACAAAGATAAAGGGCAGCGAGGATGTCAGGATTTATTTTGCCATCCGCACCCGGTGGCGTGCATGCACAAATTTCAGGCACGCCCGCTACTTTAGCAGGGATGGCGGTCATCAGTACGGTTGAAACGAGGGGCACTTGTCCGCCGGGAATATAAAGACCGCAGCGATGAATGGCGTGATATCTTTCACCCACCATGGCTCCATGAGGGTTTTTCGCCTTCCAGTTTTTGGGGAGAGTTTTTTTATGGAACTCCTCAATACACTTAGCGGCCTCGGTAAAACTTTTCTTTTTCTCAGGACTCAGAGAATCAACCGCTCTTTTTAGATGTTCCTCCGGAACGCGGATTTGTCGGATATTTAATTTAGCGTGGTCCAGTCTGGCGGTGTGGTAAAGCACGGCGATATCACCACGCGCTTTAACATCATCAATGATTGCGCTTACCACTTGAGAAACTTCAACTGCGGCTTCGCCTGTACCCACAAAGGCACGCAACTTTTTTTCAAAGTCTTTATCGGTGGCCTTTAAAAATCCCATTATTTATTTGATCGGGAAGGCGAAAGAACTCGGGCTAACCTCAGGGTTTATTAAGGTTTTTTCATAAATCGCATCAGCGACTTTTTTACCATTAATCAAAATAGTCTCACGTTTGACGAAGCTGATACCTTCAATCCATTCCAACTCTTCAACTTGTTGACGATGAGTATCACCTTTGACGCTTTTTTGATCATACGCGACGAGCTCGTAGTTATTTACGCCGAAGTGACGCGTAATCTTAAAGCCCGAGTTGAATTTATATTCTACAGAGTGAACTTTTTTACCATTAACTTCGTTGGTTCCGAGATAACTAACGGTGCCGGTTCCTTCTGCGGGCGCGCTGTAAAAGGCTAAGTCATTAGCAGTCATGTCCCTAAGAATAGCGACTTGGTCGTAAGGAATAATCAGGTTTTGAACTCTTTTTTGTCCATTAATCTCTCGAGTGGATTTCCATCCTTCGAGGCCGTTACACGCAGTCACTACTTCCACGGTGTAATTTTCATTGTAGGAAAGTTCGCGACGTGAATTGGGTCCAATGAGTTGAATGATGCTGAAGCTTACGGGCTTATTTTCACTATCAACAAATTTGATTTCAAAGTGTAAGCCTTGAATTCTTTCCAGGAACTTGGGTTCTTTGGCTACGGCGGCACGTGCTTTTTCAATGACTTCGGCGGCGGTTATACTAGCGGCATGACCGTGGATTAACGAAGCTGTAAAAATAAGGAATGCAAAGAGGTGACGTGTGATAGTCATAGGACATAAGCCTGTTAAATGGGTGCATAATTGGCAAGCACAGGAATGGGATAACTAAGCCATTTAAGCCTGTCTCGCCTATAATTTATCAAGTTTTTTAGACGCGACTGACCTTTAACAACTCCGTCACATTCGTCCGTCCTTCATAAAGTGCTTTACCCACAATCACTCCGACGAGATTAGGATAAGCTTTAGAAAGTTGGGCGAGTTTGGCTACATCTTCAGAACTCGCCACGCCGCCCGATGCAATGACGCCACACGCGCAGCGTTTGAGAAGTGCTTCGAGTGATTTCCAATTGGGACCGGTGAGCATTCCGTCGGTTGCGATATCAGTGTAAATCACGGTCGAAATTCCTAAGTCGCTCACGGTCACAGCAAAATCTGTCGCCTTTAATTGGGTAACGTCGGTCCAGCCTTTGACTGCCACGAATCCATCTTTAGCATCAATCCCAATCGCTAATTTTTTGCCGTGTGATTTGGCAATCTCTTTTAAAAATTGAGCATCGGTAGCCGCACGTGTCCCAATGACAACTCGCGAGGCTCCAGCGTTCAGTGCGGCGTCAACTAACTTAGCATCGCGCATGCCGCCACCGAACTGAATCTTTGGTCCGAGCGCAGAAATCTTTTTAAGACTTTCTAAATTATGGGGAACTCCGTCAAACGCACCATCGAGGTCGACCACGTGAATCCATTCCGCACCCTCTTGGGTAAATTGCACCGCGGGTTCAATCGGATTTTCATAATAAGATGTTTGGGCATCGTCGCGACCTTGGCTGAGTCGAACGCAACGACCGTTCCGAATATCTATAGCGGGATAAACAATCATTTAAGCAGTCTTTTTATTGGCTTTGCTGGGTGCGGTAATCGTAACCGGTTTTTGGCCACGCACTGCTTCGGGTGTTACGGTAAATTTACTTCCTGCAGCCGCTTCAGGTAAATGATACATCGTTTCGAGAAGTATTCCTTCTAGCACGGAACGTAATCCGCGTGCCCCCGTGCCGAGTTCTAGAGCTCGATCGGCTAATGCTTCGAGCGCGGTGGGAGTGAACTCGAGATGGACGCCTGACATCGAAAATAGTTTTTGGTACTGTTTGGTCGCGGCATTTTTTGGCTCCGTTAAAATTCTTATGAGCGCATCACGACTTAATGGCTCTAAGACTGAAATAACAGGTAGCCGACCGACAAACTCGGGAATCATACCGAAGGAGAAAAGATCCTCGGGCTGTAAACCAGCAAGAACTTCTTCTGCGGAAAGTTTGGGCGGAATATTGCCACCATGAATAAAGCCTAAAGCTTTGGTACCGGCTCTTTTTGCAATTAAACGGTCGAGGCCCACGAAGGCGCCGCCGGCGATAAATAAAATATCACTAGTATCAACACGGATGCACTGTTGCTCGGGATGTTTTCTTCCGCCGGCCGGTGGTACGTTACAAATTGTTCCCTCTAATAATTTTAAAAGCGCTTGTTGAACGCCTTCACCTGAAACATCGCGAGTGATGGAAGCGGAATCGGATTTGCGGCCAATTTTGTCGATTTCATCAATAAATACGATGCCACGCTGAGCTTTCTCCACATCCATATCCGCCGCCTGGAGGAGACGTAAAATGACGGTTTCAACGTCATCACCGACATAACCGGCTTCGGTGAGTGTGGTGGCATCCGCAATCGCAAATGGCACATCGAGCATCTTGGCCAAGGTTTTGGCCAATAAAGTTTTTCCTGTGCCGGTCGGACCAATTAAAAGTATATTGCTCTTATCTAATTCAACTTCACTGAGTTCACCCTTTTTTTCTCCGCGGGCTTGAGCGAGGCGATCATTGAGTCGCTTGTAGTGATTATTGACGGCTACGGACAAAACTTTTTTAGCGTGGTCTTGGCCAATGACGTGAGCGTCTAGTTCTGCTCTTAATTCGGAAGGGGTAATTAATTTAACTGGAGCCAAGGGAGTTTTGGCCGCCGGGCTTTGTAAAGATGGCCCCGTCGCTGAACCTTTTCCTTCGCGTGATTTTTCGCGTTCGATTAAATGACTGCAGGTGCTGACGCACTTATCGCAAATGCCTACGCCGTTAGGTCCAGCAATCAGTTTGCCGACTTGGCTAGCTGGTTTGCCGCAGAATGAACAGGTGTCTGCTTGAGAACCTGACATCGTGATTAGGCCTTATTTTGTTTAGGTAAAACGACGTGATCAACCAATCCGTAGGCTTTAGCTTGTTCGGCGGTCATATAGTAATCACGGTCGGAGTCGCGCTGTAATTCTTCCGCAGTTCTTCCGCTGTGTTTAGCGAGTACATGATTTAAGGTATCGCGCCAGCGGAGAATTTCTTTGGCTGCAATAGAGATATCTGAAGTCTGTCCTGTCGCTCCACCGCTCGGCTGGTGAATCATCACGCGACAGTTAGGGAGAGCGTGACGCTTACCTTTAGTGCCTGCGGCGAGTAGCACGGTGGCCATACTGGCGGAAAGTCCGATGCAGTAGGTGTTAATTTCGCAACTTAAGAAGTTCATGGTATCGTAGATAGCCATGCCTGCGGTGATTGAGCCACCCGGAGAATTAATATAAATGGAAATATCTTTTTTAGGATCTTCCATTTGTAAGAATAATAATTGAGCGATGACGGCGTTAGCGACGTCATCATAGATAGGTGCACCGAGGAAAATGATGCGGTCCTTGAGCAGGCGGCTGTAAATATCCCAAGCTCTTTCACCGCGTGCATCTCGTTCAACGACGTTTGGAATAATGTAGGACATAGGTGTAAGTTTGATATTAACCCCGGTCTTAGGATTTCTCAACTAATTCAGGCTTTTCTTCGCCTAAAATGAGATCTAAGGCCTTATTGAGTACGGCGTCGCGGCGGATAATCGCGAGGCGCTTACGGTCTTTAACGAGTTTCTCGGGAGGGGTTTTTTCGGAGTAGGCGATGTTGATAATCGCTTGGCTGAATTCTTCTTGGGTCAGGTCAATTTTTTCTTCTTCGGCGATACGCGAAAGCACGACTTGAGCACGAACGCGCACTTCGGCAGCTTTGCGAGCTTCGGCGATGATTTCATCACGCTTGGTCTCGAGTTCGCCGGGTTGCATGCCCGAACGCATTCTGAGTTGAGCGTACTGAATGAATAAATCTCGAGCGACGGAATCGACGGCGGACTGCGGTAAGGGAAGTTCTAAACCAGCCACTAAAGTTTCGACCGCTTTTTCGCGACGAGCTGTTTCCGCCTGCTGTTCTTTTGTTCCTTCGATACCTTTTCTTAATTCAGAACGAAGTTCCGCTTCGTCTTTAACGCCAATGGATTTGAAGAAATCTTCATTCAGGGTGGGGAGTTGCTTGGTGCGGATTTCGGAAATGGTGATGCTGTAATTTATTTTTTTACCGCGCAGGGCTTCACGGGCGTGATCGGC
>JBBAUZ010000015.1:19147-20433 GCA_040397965.1 Opitutales bacterium
TCATCGATATCCGCATCGGTAACTTTTACTTCTTCTTTGGTGATCTTGATTTTTTTCCAGTCGGGTGTTTTGAATTCAGGAAGTACATCCACTTCGTACTCGATGACGAAATCTTTGCCTTTGGCTATTTCGCCCTTTTTGACGTCGGCCAGGGTGTAGACGGTAAAAGATTTTTCTTCGCGGATGCGTTCATAACCCTTGGAGACCAGTTGTTGATTCACTTCTTCGTCGATATTTTTGCCGTATTTTTGACGGACAAGTGCTTCAGGCGCTTTGCCTGGGCGGAAGCCGGGAAGGGCGGCTTCACGGATAAAACCTTTGATCACTTCTTTTTCGGTCGAGGCGACATCGGCGGCAGGGATAGTCACGATGACATTGCGGCGCGTAGGGTTGGTATTTTTAATTTTAATGTCCATGGATGGATGGTGTGAAGAGAGATAGAATGACCGCGGGCCCGTGTTGGACCGAAGGAAGGGTAGAGCAAACGAAACAATTCCCCACGGTCAACAGTGTAGGAAGGCTCTTTTGGGCTTATTTTATGCGTTTTTTGAGTCGGGAGAGCACGCACGGAGGCACGAAGGCCGCGGCTTGAGACAATTTATGTCGTGCGATGTCTTTAACGAAGGAGGACGAGGTCACGAATTGGTCTTGGCTGGGCATCAAAATCACCGTCTCGATTTTTGGGGCCATGAGTCGGTTGGCGTGGGCGAGATCGAATTCGAATTCAAAATCACTGAATTTTCTGAGTCCGCGAATAATTGCAATTGCCCCGTGTTTATGGGCGAATTCGACCGTTAGGCCATCCAGCACGGCCACCTTGATTTTACTCATGGATTTCGTCGCTTCGCGTGCCATTTCGAGTCTTTCTTTTAAAGAAAACCAAGGATTTTTGGAGTCGCTGGGGGCGACGGCTAGAATGACGCGGTCGAAGAGTCTTGATCCACGTTTGAGAACGTCGAGGTGCCCAAGTGTAATGGGGTCAAAGGTGCCGGGGTATACAGCGATGCGAAGTTTGCTAGCCATTGTTTTCCTGTTGCGGGTTAGTTTCATCTGAGAACATTATCACCGCAAGCCTGCATGCAGTTTCTTCGCCAAATCCCCAATATTTTGACTGCCGTACGGTTACCCGCGGTGTTTTTAATAGCTATTTGGACACATTGGGCGGGCGTTTGGGCTAGTGCCGCCTTGGCTCTCTTTATTGTCGCAGCTTTGACGGACATCTTTGACGGCTGGATTGCCCGTAAATTGGGTGCCGTTTCCGACTTTGGTCGATTGATGGACGCTCT
>JBBAUZ010000015.1:20533-26623 GCA_040397965.1 Opitutales bacterium
GTTGCCATCACAGTTATCTCCGGAGCGAGTTATTTCATTCGTCACCGCCGGCACTTGCCTGGATTGTCGGAATGATTGTATCCATCGCCACACTGGGTCCGTTGGGGAAGTTAAAGGCGCCAGGAACGTGGGGCTCGGCGGTAGGTTTAGTTTGGTGGATATTTATCGTTCAGAAATTAGCCGTGCCACGTGGTTGGATTCACGAAATTTGCTTCACCGGATTAGTTATCCTCGCTGCGGTATTTATTTGTGGAGCTGCCGTTGAATTACTCGAAAAGAAAGATCCCTCGGAAGTTGTTCTAGATGAAATGGCGGCGATGCCGTTGGTTTTTTTGGCGAACCCTTTTATCAACAGTGGTGGTCTCTTGGGCTGGATTTTTTTACTAGCGGGTTTTGGTCTCTTCAGGTTTTTCGATATCGTAAAGCCGCTGGGCATACGCTGGTTTGAGAATTTACCTGGTGGGTGGGGCGTGGTTTTAGATGATGTCGTTGCGGCGATTTACGCTAATTTAACTCTACACTTCACTATCTTCTGTCTCTCTTACTTTAAGATTATCGCAATTTTATGAATTCAAATAATTCATCTAATGAGCCTCAAAAAATTCAGGAGGCTATTAGTTTATTACAGTCGGGTCAGTTAGTTTTAGCGCAGAAGATTTTAGCCGAGGTTATTTCTAATAATCCTAAAAGTGATGAAGCTCTCCATTTGCAGGGATTGGTCGCGAGCCAGCAAAATCAATTACCACAAGCCTACGATTTAATTTCTCAGGCTATCGCTATAAATTCTAAAAATTCCACCTACTATAGTAATCGCGGGGAAATTATTCGTCAGATCGGCAAGCCTCAGATGGCTATCGAGGACTTAAATTTAGCGATTTCGATAGATTCAAAAAATCCATCATTGTTTCTGAATCGAGCTGTGGCCTACCATCAGTTAAAAGATTATGCCGTAGCGATAGATAATTACCAAACCGCGATAAGTTTAGGATTACAAAATTCGGAAATTTACTTCTATCTCGGTAATATTTACGCGGAATTATCCGAGTACGATAAAGCAGCGGAGTCCTATCAGGCATCGTTGAAATTAAATCCCAATCGCAGCCAAAGTTGGGCCAACTTAGGCTTCGTTCATGATAAGCGGAAGATGTTTAACGAGGCCGTCGAATGCTACCGTAAGTCGATGGCCCTTAATCCAAATGATGCGGTGGTCTGTTCAAATTTAGGGAAATCGCTAAGTGAGTTGGGTTTGAACGGGGAGAGTATTGCGGAATGTAGTAAGGCTATCCAAATTAATCCGCAGTTGGCAGCCGCGTATTCTAATCTGGCAGATGCCCTGACTAACTTAAAAAAATACGAACAGGCTATAGCCTATTACCAAAAAGCGATCAAAATAAACCCAGATTACTATCAGGCATATTTTAATTGTGCGGGTACCTTGCTGGCCGCTCAGGATTTTGCGCAAGCCATCGTAGCATTAGATTTTGCGATAAAGATAAATCCACTCAGTGCGGATGCATTTTATAATCGGTCAGTTGCTAAATTTAAAAATAAGGATGTGAGGTCTTCCCTGGAAGACTCGGAGGTCGTTTTAAGATTAAAACCCGATATGGAATTTGTCTTGGGTGGATTAATGAGCGGCTACTTGAGTCTCGGTGAGTGGGATCATTTTGAAAAATTCAGAAAAACAGTCGCCGAAAAAATTAAAAATTTCGAGCGCGTTGCCCACCCGATGCAAGTGATGTTAGTTTATGACTCACTCGAGTATCTAAAAACCGCTGCGACATTGCTGATTAGGCGACGCTACGATATCGGTAAAACTAGATTTAAGGCCGACGCGATGAGACATTCAAAGATACGGGTGGGCTATTTTTCCGAGGATTTTAAACAACACCCGGTAGCCTATTTATTGGCTGAGGTTTTGGAGCTGCATGATAAAACCCAGTTTGAGATTCACGCCTTTTCCTTTTCGAAGGATGACCCAGATGCTTTGACGGAAAGAATTAGTCGCGGAGTTGAACATTTTTATGATGTTAGGGATAAAACCAACGAGGAGATAGTCGAACTAGCGCGGTCGTTGAATCTTGATATCGCCATTGATCTCGGAATCTTTACCGCCGAGCAATTAATGGTTTTCAAGGAAAGGGTTGCGCCAGTGCAGGTTAATTATTTGGGCTATGCTGGCACCAGTGGCTCACCCTATATGGATTATATTATTGCTGATGAATTCACTATCCCTGAGTCGGCTGAAAATTATTATACTGAAAAAATTGTTCGCTTACCCTGTTTTATGCCTCGCGATACTCAGGTTAAGCCCTCTGCCAGAAAATTTACCCGTAAAGAATGTGGTTTGCCTGATGAAGGTTTTATCTTCTGCTGCACCTCGGGCTATGGGAAGATTTTACCCGAAGTTTTCACAGCGTGGATGAACATACTCAAGCAAGTGCCCGGCTCTTGTTTATGGCTGGGGGAGAATAAAGATCCCAGCGTAATGGATAAAATCAGAGGCCATGCAGAAAAACACGGCGTCGATCCGCAGCGTCTCGTTTTTGCCAAGAGACTAGATTTGCCTGCTGATTATCTCGCACGACTTGGATTGGCTGATTTATTTTTAGACACTTTTCCCTATGGCGCTCACACCTTAAGTAATGACGCCTTGTGGGCAGGGGTTCCGGTATTAACAAGGGCAGGCGAGAGTTTCGCAAGCCGCGTCGCAGGAAGTTTTCTCACCCAGCTAAAACTACCAGAACTCATTACGACCAGTTTGGCGGAGTATGAGGCAAGTGCTATTAGAATTGGCAATCATCCCGATCAAGCTGTGCAATTAAAACAGAAAATAATCAAACAAAGGGCCTCGTCCCCACTCTTTAACTCAGTTTATTTTACACAAAAACTTGAGGAAAGTTTTAAAGCGATGTGCCATCTTGGGTTAAACACTGGTGAGTTAAGAAATATTTCAATCAGACCGTAATGGATGCAAATATATCCAGTGAATTTCAAAAAGCCTTGCAGTTTGAACAGCAAGGCGACCTGGCCTCGGCAAAAAAATGTTATGAAAGTATACTAGTAGCAGACCCCACGCATGAGCTCAGTCTGCATGGATTAGCTTTAATTTTTGCACAGATGGGTGACATCGGGACAGCCAAAGAATTCTTCGAAAAAATTCTTATTATTAATCACAAAAACGATAGTGCTCAGTCTAATCTGGGTAATTGTTATACTCAATTGGGTGACCTGGTAGCGGCTAAGAAGTGCTTTGAGCAAGCGATAGAAATCAACCCACAGTTAGCGGATGCTCATTTTAATTTAGGAAATACATTGTATAAACTGAATCAATCAAGGGATTCGATTGAATGTTATGCTAAAGCCATAAACTTAAACCCTCATTTTGCAGAAGGCTATTTCAACATGGCGAATAGCCTAGTGGCGGTCGGACGTTATAAAGATGCGCTCACTTACTATCAAAAGATCGAATCTCCTTACGAGAATAACCCAATTTTTTGTCTTAATATCGGCTGCACTTATTTCGGTGTTAGAAAATTTAAGCTAGCAATAGATTGGATTTCACGAGCGGTTCAACTAAAGGATTTTTATCCCGAGGCATATAATGAATTGGGCCGACTGTATTCTTCTATCGGAAGAGATCGGGAAGCTTTAACATTTTATCTTAAGGCAAATACTCAAGCGCCTACCGAGCAGACTTATTTACATAATATTGTGGTGGGCAATATGCGGCTGGGGGATTTTTCATCTGCTTATAGTTTTGCTCTGAAACTAGACTTTTCGCTCAAACGCTCCGCCCTTGTTCATTACTTAATATCTATACTCTGTGACTGGACTAATTATAATGAGCTGAACGAATCTATTTTGAATAGTAAAGGTTTTGACGCTTCGGTTACCAGCTGGGATTTATTAAGGATTTCTGATTCAGCGAAACTTCAGTATGAATTTACCAGAAATTTAATGCACAAAAATTTTCCTAAGAGTTTAGCTCTCGGACTTGATTTTAAGCAAACGCCAGGCAGGAAAATCAAAATTGGGTATTTTTCTCCAGACTTTAGAAATCATGCGGTGATGCATTTAGCAGCGGAAATTTTCCTCACTCATGATCGGAACCTCTTTGAGGTGCATGCGTTTTCGATGCATCCAGGACATACCTCCGAAGAAAAAAATAATCTTAAAACCTACTTTGATTATCTTCACGAAATTAATGAACTTTCGGATGTTCATGTCGCCGAAATGGTTCGGCATTTGGGTATCGATATTGCTGTCGATTTGACTGGGCAGACCCGCGATCTAAGAACAGGAATTTTTGCCCTCCGAGCCGCCCCCGTTCAAGTGAATTACCTGGGGTACACTGGCACGATGGGTGCAGAGTACTACGATTACATCATCGCTGACCCCGTGGTTATTCCTCCTGAACATCAGGCGTTCTATACAGAAAAACTAGTCTATTTAAATTCATTCATGCCTCGTCAGGTCAAACTTAGTCCATCGCCTAAAATAATTAATCGAGCCATGTATGGTTTACCACCGGAAGGATTTATATTCTGTTGTTTTAATAAAAGTTTTAAGTTTAACCCTGAAGTTTTTGATTCGTGGCTGAATATTCTGAAATCGGTCCCCTTGTCGGTGCTATGGTTTAATGGACTGAGTCCAGAAGCGGCAAAAAATCTCCAAAACTTTGCGACGGAGAGGCAGATTGATCCCTCGCGACTAGTATTTTCCGCCCCGGTTCTAGATATGTCTGATCACTTAGCTCGGCATCAATTAGCTGGACTGTTCTTAGATACGTATCCCTACAACGCTCATACTACCGCTAGCGATGCACTCTGGTCGGGGCTGCCGGTGATAACGCGAATGGGTAACTCCTTTGCTAGCCGGGTGGCTGCCAGCTTGCTGACGGCGATTGATTTACCCGAGCTAATCACGCACTCTATAAAGGAATATGAGAATCTGGCGGTAAGTTTGGCCAATAATCCCAAACGACTCAGTGAGTTAAAGAGTAAACTGAAAAACAATATTAAAACCAAACAGCTTTTTGACATGAAGCGGTACATGCGAGAGTATGAAGCTGCACTCGTACAAATGCATCAACGCACCGTTGATCATCAAGTGCCAGCAGTAATAGATGTAACCTCAATTTCGTCCTAATGTCCCCCTCCGGCAGCCCTTCAGATGAATCTTCAGCGCGTGATTTATTTAATCAGGCGCTAGCGTTACACCGTAAAGGGGATTTGGTGGCCGCAAAAAGTATTTATGAACAGCTCCTGGGCGAACACCCAGAAAATGCAGAAGTCCTCCACCTTTTAGGTGTGATTGCTTTACAAAATAAAGATCTACCGAGAGCGGTGGGGTTGATTTCTAAAGCCTTGGTGATTAATCCGCGAATGCCCGCCGCTTTTTCCAATTTAGGAAATGCTTATAGAGATCAAAAAGAATTAGATAAGGCCCTCAAGTGTTATGAGTGTGCGCTAAAAATTGACCCTCTATTTGATGATGCGATATCGAATATCGGCAATCTTTTCTACGACCAAAAAAATTATGTCGAAGCGATGAATTTTTATAACCGGGCGATTGCCATAAATCCTCGCCACGCCGATGCTCATTATAATCGGGGAAATATTTATCTTCATTTCGATAACAACCTAGCCGCAGTTAGTGATTATAATAAAGCACTAGAATTAAACCCAAGCATTGTTGATGCTTATTTGAATCGGGGTCAGGCTTATAAAAAAATGGGAAATTATGCGGCAGCGTTGACCGATTTTACTCAGGTTATAAAAATGCAACCTGAATATAATTTAGCCATAGGAAAATGTTATTTCCAAACGGGAGATTATGATGAAGCTATTGTTCATCTGAGTAATGTAGTTAGAGTGCGACCTAAAAATACCAATGGTTGGATTGAATTGTTGAACTGTATGTATTTCTCGAAACAATCAGAAGATGGCTACGAATATGCATCTCATGCTTATGAGATTACAGGATCAAAACCAGTATTTCTATTTTATAAAGTAGCATTTTTATTGGAATTGGGTAAATCGAAACAAGCCTTGTTGTATCTTGAACAAGCTTTATCTACATTACTCA
>JBBAUZ010000016.1:0-1355 GCA_040397965.1 Opitutales bacterium
TAACCGACTGCCCACCAGAGAATGGCGACGAGTCCAGCTAAACCAAAGCACTGCGCAATGACCGAGAGAACGTTTTTGCTACGAACTAAACCGCCGTAGAAGAGGAAGAGACCAGGAAGAGTCATGAAAAGTACCAGAGCGGCACAGATCATCATGAATCCGTTGTGGCCAGGACCAGCGGTGCTGGCGGCAGGAGTTAAAGCCACGGTGACAGTTCCCTTGGCATCTTTTAAAGGTGCGGAAGGATCGCCGTTACCGAGGTAGGCTTCTAAACCAGCTACGCGCTGTTCTAAGGACGGCGCAGGAGGAGGCGTTGAAGGTTCAGCTGCATGGGCCCAGTAGGGTAGAGCCGCAAGAGCAAGTATGGTTAATGTTCTTAATAATGATTTCATGGCATGTCCCTAATCGCAATGGTTGTGCCAAGTAGCCAGAAGAGGTCAGACTAGGTAAATTTGACTAAATTTATGCTCAACCCACCCCTCGATTTGCCTCTTTTCGAGCATTTGGGCTACTTATAGGAGGTAATTTGTAGGATTTTATGGGGTCTGCAACCTACGATCACCTCACCCTCAAAAGAGAAATTGGACGATTTTTCACCCTTTGCGCCGTTCGCATTTAATATCGAAACGTAAAAACTATTCCAAGTGTTGAACTCAATTTTTCAAGCCGACTGGCATATTCATGTCTCTTGCTATCATTTAACATAATTCTAAAGTTATCGAAATTGATGAGAAAATTTCTGACTAAAATCACACAAGTAGTTCCGCTGGGTTTATCGGTGATGACATTAGGTGCGCAAGAAGTTCCAGCCGTTAAACCGTGGACGGTGATGTTGGATTGGCAGAACCAATCGCAACAAGACGTTACCGATTCGCCCATCGCTGGTCGTTACGGCCGGAGTCGTTCGGGCTTTGAAGCCATCTACAAAACAGACGATAGCGTCATCGATTTTGAATATTATAAATATTCGAATGATTTTTCCGGAGCCCTTGCTTCCTCCGATCGAAAGTTTAGCAACACCACTGATTTAATGATTACGGGATACAAGCAGTGGAATTGGAACGAAAAATATGCGGTACAATTAATCTATGCTTTAGAATCTGCCCATGAGGATTCTCTGAGTCTCTCCGATGGATTCCGCTGGGGCCTCGGCGGAGCCGCTCGATGGAGACCCGAAGCAGAAACGGATTTATCAATCGGCTTATTACTACAAGATCGCTTTGAAAACAGCCTGCTCGTCATCCCATACCTTAAATTAATTTGGTCGCCCTGCGATTACGCCGAAGTGGAATTACGCGTGAATGGTCTACAAAACGGTTTAATCGTTCGTGGCTTTTTAACTGAAAATAAGTCGA
>JBBAUZ010000016.1:1455-25522 GCA_040397965.1 Opitutales bacterium
GCCCGCGTCGGTGCACGCTTCTAAATTTTCCCATGGCGCCTTATCTTGAATGGTTAGAGGCGGATGTTTCTTACGGAGACCATAAAATTTTAGAATCCCTTTCGCTCTCCGTTCAGGCCGGCGAATTTATCTCACTCTTGGGTCCATCGGGTTGTGGTAAATCAACGTTGCTTAGAGTGGCCGCTCAACTTCAGCCATTATCGGCAGGCCAGTACCATAGTTCGGCGAAAGAGTTAGGTTTTGTTTTTCAGGAGCACACGTTGTTACCGTGGCTTAATGCCCAACAGAATGTGGAATTGCCGATGACTTTGCGGGGTGCCCTTGCCGAAAATATTTCTGCAAAAAGTCAGCAGCTCTTGGCGATGGTGGGATTAGAGGGTAAAGAAAAATACTATCCCGATCAACTCTCTGGCGGAATGCGGATGCGTGTATCGCTCGCCCGAGCTCTCGCTCTTTCTCCGGCCCTACTTTTGTTAGATGAGCCCAGTGGGGCACTCGACGAACTGACGCGTAATCAACTGAATGATACATTGGTAAACTTACATCAGACTTTGAATTTTACTGCATTACATGTGACCCACAGTGTCCATGAGGCGGCTTATTTGTCGGATCGCGTATTTATTTTAGGAGGTCAGCCCGCCAAAATTATTAAGGAATTACGCAATCCGTTACCGCGTCCTCGGCGTGCCGAGATGCGTGACTCTCTGGAATATCATCACTTTACCGTCGAATGTGCCCGGGCTTTAAGATTGAGTTAACTTCAACTTACGCAACCTTTAGGGGTTTAATTGAGTACTAGGATGTCCCCCAAGTTCCGATCCATTTTCTGTGTCCTGTTCTTCGCCACCACTTTGTCGGCTCGTGATATTGTTGTTAAAAGTGCCATCGAATTTAAAGCTGCGCTGAGTGCGGCCGCGAGTGGCGATGTGGTTTTAGTGGAGAGCGGTACTTATTCGGATATTAAAATTAAATTTACGCGAGGCGGGACAGCCACTCGACCGCTCATCGTGAGAGCAAAAGTGCCGGGCGAAGTTATTTTAGATGGCTCATCAGAATGTGATTTTAACTTCCCGCACGTTGTGGTGGACGGTTTATTCTTTTACAAGGGCACGATTAAGCCAGGCGAGGGTGAAGATAATTCAGTGATCAGATTTTCCTCGCAACACGGTGTTTTGAAAAATACCGCGATTGTGGATTACAATCCGCGAGATTTTAAAACTTCCTACTACTGGATCTTTTTCGACGGAAGTAATAACCTAGTGGAGCGCTGCTACTTTAAAGGAAAAAATAATAAGCAACCCTTAATCGGTAATGCGATTGAAGGGAGTCGCTACAATGCGGTAAAGTTCTCGTACTTTAAAAATATTCCCTACATCGTACTTAACGGGCGAGAGATTATTCGTGTGTGGGGCTCGGGTAAATTTGACGAGAAGGGTAAGGACGGAGCTTACTTTACTGTGGAAGGAAATCTTTTTGATCGTGCTGACGGTGAAGGAGCGGAAATCGTTTCACTTAAGTCCAACTACAACCAGGTCTTAAATAATACGGTCATTGCTACGGCTGGGTGTATTAATATTCGTCGCGGATCGAATAATATCGTTAAAGGTAACGTCATCTTGGGTCAGGGCTTTAAACAGGCTCAAGGACTGCGCATGTCGGGTGCGAATAACACCGTCGTACAAAATTACGTCTCGGGCACGGAGTACGGAATTCGTGTCTCGACCGGGGAATATATTGGTAGCGCCCTGACTCCTGCTTATGAGCCTCACGTTAAAGATCGCGCGGCGAATACAAAAAATTCCGATGGTACGGTGACCTCGTATCCCCAAGTCAAAAAACTCATGCTCGCCCAAAACGTCATAGCTAATGTGAAGAGTAGTTGTTTAGAGATTGGAACCAATTATAAAGATAATTGGCCGGCTTCACAGATGATTTTATTACCCGAAGATTCCGATATTTTAAATAATCGTTTTATTACTAAGGATGGCGGTCCAGCGGTTGAAGGCTCCTTGCCCGATGGTAAAACTCCGATGGGGGGTATCACGGCCAAGCCCAATCGGTTTAAAGGTAATGTGATTTTAGGAGAAGGAAAAATCAGGTATCAACCTGCGGAGAATGGATTTAAAATAGAACCGCTCCCTTCCAATTGGTCCGAGAAAAAAGAATTAAGTAATTTCAAGGTGCTGACCGCTCAAGATGTGGGGCCCGCTTGGGTGATGGCTTTACGTGAGGCCAAGAAATTCCCTATGGAGGATGATCGTTCCTGTTATCCGGCTGACGAGGGAACGAAAGATAAGGGAGCGAAAGATAAGGGTTCGAAAGACGGCTCAAAAGATAAGTCTGAAAAGACGAAGAAGAAAAAATAATTTATCGCTGACCGGCTTGGGTGAGTGAGGAATGAATAATTTCGTCACGGCGACGAATAGCCTCTTCGAGTTCGGACGTTCTGAGTGAGCGGCGAATTCTCCGCGCGGTGTAATCGGCGAAATGGAGGGTGTAATGAATCCACCACGTCCCATTGTTATTCCAGAGATGGTGTAGGCGGTTGGCCGTATTCACGCGTAGGGAAAGACGTGACGGAGTGGCGGCAGGGAGGGAGGATGTGTCTGTGTTGATCATAGCGTGTTTGGATAAAGCGACGCATCACGATCGACCCAGAGTTGGGTAGGATTTGTGACCTTTCGGTCCTCATCTTAGAAATTGAGATTTCTAAAAACCACCGCGGCCAGTGAAGGCTCGGTTGGTGCAAGGGGGCGGTTTGACGGCCAGCTCTTGCTCGTGATGTGTTATTAAAGAACGCTAGTACTTATGGGAGTCGTTTCGGAAAAAGCAAGTCAGCGACGTAATCAATTGTGTCATAGTTAAAAACCCAGAATTTTCACCGCTTTTCGCGTTTATCTAAGCCGGGTTGCCAAAGGCCAGGCCACTCCCTTAATCTTTTTCAGCCATGGGCTTTTTTCGATTTCGTAAAGTCGTCTCGCTGGGAAAGTTTTTCAAAATTAATATTTCTAAAACGGGAGTTTCCGCTTCGGTGGGTCGACCCGGGGCGACACTCAATATAAAAAAAGATCAGGTCGATGGCACCGTCGGTTTACCCGGGAGCGGATTATCGTATAAAGAAAATTTATCCAAACGTGGATGTGCTTCGCTCATTTTCGTTTTTGGTTTGTTTGCGGCCAGCGTCGGCACCGGCTGGAAAATTTTGGGCAGTTTACTTTCGTAACGCCAAAATTTTTTAAATTACGCAAGTGCCCGGGAAAGGACTCGAACCTTCATGCCTTTAAGGGGCGGCGGATTTTGAATCCGCTGCGGCTGCCATTTCGCCACCCGGGCATCTTGCGTGCTGTCCATTCACTCCATCTCTCGCGTGCACTGCAAGAAAATCCTCCACACAGATTTATTAAAGTGGGGAAAGAATAGATAATTTGCCCCTAAAACAAAAGAGGCGCCTCAATGAGGCGCCTCTGTTTGACGTGTGTAATTCGAAAATTACTTAGCGCCGAGGATCGCGTCCTTCGCAGCTTTAGCTACGCGGAATTTAACGACCTTCTTAGCTTTGATCTGGATGGTTTCGCCAGTTGCAGGGTTGCGACCGAGGCGAGCCTTGCGCTGTACGAGAACGAGCTTACCGAGACCAGGAAGCGTGAAGGAGTTCTTCGCGTTCTTGTAAGCAAGTTGAGCGATGCTTTCGAGAATCGCTACAGCTTGTTTTTTGCTGAGCTCATTCTTTTCAGCGATGGCAGCAGCGACTTGGGATTTGGTGAGGGCTTTGGACATAGGTATTATTTGTTGGGTGCAGTATTGCGGTTTTATTTATTAGCGATGTATGCGAATAAAACCAGCGAAAAATAAAGGTATTTTACATGGGGGGTGGAGGATGGGCCAGCAGGGTGTAGCCCCGACTTGCGCTTACCCGATTTACTGTCATCAGTAATCGGGAGTCCACCCCCTCTCTTCCTACACCGTGAAAATTGATTTCATGACAACTCTGCTGGTTGCAATTTTTCTTCCTGCCCTAGTCCCAGCTCAGACAGAAATTACCTACCGGGGTGAGCCAGCTTTCGGTCCTCTGAAATTTGTCCAGCCCCTCGGGATCGTTCCAGTCCCAGGTCGAAAAGATGAACTTTTAGTGCTCGAAAAGTGCGGCCAAATCCAACGCGTAAAATTGAGAGAACCTAACGTAGAAAAAACACAGATTTTAGACATCAGTAATCCGATAGATGGTGTATTTGAGCAGGGTGGTGAGTGCGGTTTGCTTGGGGCGGCCCTTCATCCAGACCTAATTAAAAATCCCTATCTCTTTGTTTATTATAGTCTTAAGATAGATGGTAAACTGCACCAGCGTATTTCTCGATTCAAATTGGCCGATCTCGAGTCCTTGATAGTCGATAGAGCGTCGGAACAGCCGATCATCACCCAATCGGACCAAGCCAGTAACCATAATGGTGGAGATTTACACTTCGGTCCGGATGGCTACTTATATATAAGTTGTGGGGATGGGGGTCAGGGTGATGACCGGCTTAAAAACTCGGGCGATATCATGAAAGGTTTCCATGCCGCCATCTACCGTATCGATGTCGATAAACGCCCCGGCAGCCTTACCCCCAACCCCCACCCAGCAGTGATTGTCGATGATAGGGGTGCGGCATTTTATGGGGTACCATCCGACAACCCATTTGTTAAGGCCACCACCTGCCGGGGGGTTCAATTGGACCCCTCAAAGGTCCGAACCGAGACCTGGGCAATCGGCCTCCGTAACCCCTGGCGCTTCAGTTTCGACCCCCCCACGGGACGAATCTTCACCGGGGACGTCGGCCAAAATCGTTACGAGGAAATCAACATCATCGTCCCTGGAGGCGATTACGGATGGAACACGCGCGAGGGTTTTCATACTTTTAATAAATCCACGAAGAGAGTTTATTCAGAAAAAAATAAACCCGATGCTCAATCTGGATACATTGAACCGATCTATGAATATGAACACAAAGAAGGTATTTCAGTGACGGGTGGATGTGTTTATCGCGGAGAAGCTATTCCATCCTTAAAAGGAGCTTATATCTTTGCGGATTATGGTCGCGGGTGGTTGAAGGCATTGCGCGAGGTCGACGGAGTTTGGACTGATGAATTTTTATACAACGACGTCACGGTCACCGGCTTTGGCTTTGATCCACGTAATGGTGATATTCTTTATACGTCACTCGGCTTGGGCGAAGTCCGTCGCTTAACCGTTCCTAAGAAAAATAAATGAGGCTCACCCGACGAAACTTCCTGACCCACTCGGCCCTCCTATTTTCTGCAGCTGCCGTCCGCCCTCAATTAATTCTCGCTCAACCAAACGAAGCGCCACCGAAACCAACCTTTCATTTCTTCACCAAACTTTATGTGGGGCTACCTTATCATGAAATCGCTAAATATGTAGCGGATATTGGGTATGATGGCGTTGAGGTGCCGATTAGAAAAAAAGAAATTCGTGAAGGTGCTGATGTCATCAACGAAATCCCCAAGATGGTGGCGGCTTATCGGAAGGAAAAATTAGACGTGGTGACTTTGACGACGGATATCGTGGAGGTTAGCTCTGCTGCGCGCACTGAACAAATTTTACGTACGGCGCAGCAGTGTGGAGTGAAACGTTTTCGAATGGGATGGTATCGTTACGACAACACTAAACCCATTTGGCCACAGTTAGATTCTTTCCGTGCAAAGTTTCACGATCTGATAACTTTAGCGAAGGAAATTGGGATTCAGCCTATTTATCAAAATCATTCAGGAGCAAAAATGGCTGGAGCCGGGATTTGGGATATCGCTCTCTTAATGAAAGATTATCCGCTGACCGATGTGGCTTGGGCTTTTGATATGATGCATGCGAAAGTCGAAGGTGGACTTTCTTGGCCGACTGAATTTGCCCTCGCCCGCGATCGCTTAGGCGTCGTGCATTTTAAAAATTTTGTTTGGGAAAAAAATACGCTCAAGTCTGTTTCGCTTGCCTCGGGCATTGTAAATAAAGAGTCGGTCGATGTTCTAAAAAAGGCCGGCTATACGGGCCCCTGTCTCATTCATAATGAATATTTAAAGGGTGATATTCATCAGCCCGACTTTTTAGCGAGTGTGATTAAAGCGTCAAAAGACGATTTAGTCACCTGCGTGAGTTGGTGGAAAACATTTTAACCTTGTTTGCACTTTATCGAGCCAGCATTTAAATCTTTAATCAGTTACCCCACGATTTTTATGTTTAGATTTTTACTCTTATTTTTAGCAGCGACCGTTGGAGCTGCAGACTTTAAATTTTATGAACCGAAAGAGGGTGGTGATGTTGCCCTTAATGTTTTTCAGATACCTGAAGGCATGGAGCTCACATTGTGGGCACGATCTCCGATGCTCGCGAACCCGACCAATTTTGATATCGATGCCCAAGGTCGCGTCTGGGTGACGGAGGGTGTGAATTATCGTCTCTATAATGTGGGAGGTAAACGTCGCCCCGAAGGTGATCGTGTGGTGATCTTGAGTGATACTAAAGGAACTGGTCGCGCCGATACGGTACAAACTTTTATCCAAGACCCCAACTGGTCTTCGCCCTTGGGCATCGCGGTTTTAGATAACGTTATCATTGTCTCGCATGCGCCGGACTTAATTAAATTCACGGATGTCAATCGCGACGGTAAGTTTGATCCTGCGGTTGATAAAAAAGAAATTTTATTAACAGGCTTTGGTGGACATGACCACGACCACTCGCTGCACGCCGTGGTTGCTGGTCCCGATGGGAAACTTTATCTCAACTTAGGAAATTGCGGTGGAGTCTTTACGGATAAATCCGACAAAACTTTTCGGATTGTCAGTAATTACAACGACCAACGCGGCGCACCCTGGCCGTTTGATCGCGCCCTAGCCCAGGGTCAAAAAAGCGACGACGGGTTTGTTTGGATTGCGGGTGCCTCCGCCCGGATGAATGTTGATGGGAGCGGCGTGGAAGTCATTGGCAACGGATACCGAAATAGTTTTGAGCACTTTCCAACTTCCTTCGGTGATTTATTCCAAGGCGATAACGATGACTCGATGAGTTGCCGCACCTCTTATGTTTTAGAATACGCGAGTGCAGGATTTACGACTCCAGCTGGACAAAGTTTCCGTTCAGTACGTCGCGGACCTGGCCAACCTTTCCCTCGTGCTCATTGGCGCCAAGACGATCCGGATACATTTGATGTCGGTGATATTTACGGCTCGGGCTCACCCTCGGGTATGGTAGTCTATGAAAATGGTGCCCTCGATGAAAAGTGGAATGGCACGCTGCTCAGTTGCGAATCTTCCCGTAACACCATTTTGGCCTATAAGATTCAGCCCCAAAAGGCTGGTTTTAAATTAGATGCCGAATCTCGGATCGAGTGGGTAACTTCTAATCCCGACAAAGAATTTTACGGCGTTGATTTTAATAAGCCGAAAAAAGATACCCAAGCGAAAGAAAAAGTTTTATTCCGTCCGTCGGATATCTGCGTGGGTCCTGATGGGGCAATTTACATCGCCGATTGGTATGACGCCCGTGTCGGTGGCCACCAAACGCTCGATGATCAATGCCTCGGTTCAATCTATCGTCTCGCCCCGAAAGGTTTTAAATCAGTCATTCCAAAAATCGATTTAACCACGCCTGAAGGTGCGGTCGAAGCCTTACGTAATCCAGCTGTGAATGTCCGCCACCAAGCTTTTAAAGCGATTCAATCCTTTGGCGAAAAATCTTTACCAGCGATTACCGAACTTTTACGCGACAAAAATTCTTTCGTGGCAGCCCGCGGTATTTGGTTACTCCCTTATTTAGGTGAGGAAGGAAAAAAGCGCTGCGAAGAATTACTTAAGGATGCAAATCCCCAAAACCGAATCACTGCCTACCGTGCATTACGTCGCGCGGGTGTAGATGTTTTAGGCTACGCTAAAATTTTAGCGAATGATTCCAGTAGTGCCGTACGTCGCGATGTGGCGACATCACTGCACGGCGTGTCTGCGGATAAAGCTTTGCCGATTTTAGTCACCTTAGCTGCAAACATTGATCACACGGACAAAAACTCCTTAACCGCTTTTGGCGTTGGTTCTAAAGGAAAAACTGAAGAGGTTTGGGCTGCGATTAAAACCGATGCCAAAATCTGGACGCCGCAGATGGAAAAATTAGCGTGGGTTTTACATCCAGTTTCTGCGGTGCAAGATTTAGTCAGTCGTGCTCGCTCCACAGAACTTTCGAAAGAACAAAAACTTTTAGCACTAGAGACACTCTCGTTCGTCGAGTCTAAAGAAGCTGGTCTCGCCATGATTCAATTATGTACAAGTGATTCTGAATTTAAAAATGAAGCCACGCGTTGGGTGTTAATGCGTATCTCTGGTTTGTGGTCTGCTTATGATTTACGTGCGGAGCTTAAAAAATCCGGTGTTTATGATCCTGAAAAAATTGTCGTAACACCCGTCGTCACCATGGAATCTCCGCGCCCTACCTACACCGAGCAAGATGTTCTTAGTAAGAAAGGTGATGCTGAAAAAGGCGCGCAACTCGCTCTTCGTTGTATCATGTGTCACCAAATCAATGGTGCGGGTATTGCGCTCGGACCTGAACTACGCGGTTGGGGAACTCGCCAAGGAGTCCAAGCCGTCGTTCGCTCAATCGTTAATCCCTCGGCCGATATCGCCCACGGATACGATGGATTTAGTATAAAGTTAAAAAATGGCGTTCAGGTGGATGGCATCATGCAATCCGAGGGTGATCCACTGTCCGTTCTCTCGGTAGGCGGCATGAACCAACTTATTCCCAAAAGCTTTATCAGCCAACGACTTAAGCCAGACGGCAAGCCTGATGGGCTCGAGATTAACAAGATGAGCCAGTCTTTAATGATGTCATCTGAGCAACTGGGTCTAACTGCTCAAGACGTGGCCGATATCGCCGCTTGGATGGCAATCTATCGCTAAAATCCATCGTAAACCCCTTATTTTAGGGGGTAATCTTTAGGTAAATTTACCGCTTGCAACTCGCTGGCGGGTTACCAAGTTGAACCTTCCTTCCTCTCGTCAAGGCACGGCCGCACAACGCGGGCCCGCGACTTACGAGAATCCAATCCAAAGATTTACACACAATTATGAAGCAGCTCAGTCTCTCCGTCACTAGTCGTCAGAACCACGGCCGTGGTCACTCCCGCCGCCTGCGTATCGATGGCTCGATCCCCGCCATTATTTATGGCCCAGCCGGCACGCACAGTGTGGCTGTTAACCAAGAAAATTTCCGCGACCTCATGCGCAAGAAGGGCACGGCCGCTGCGCTCATTGAGCTCGAACTCAACGGTAACAAGATGCTCTCGATCATCAAAGAGTTTCAACGTCACCCCATCACCCAAAAATTCCTCCACATCGACATTCAACAAATCGATCCTAACTCACCGATGACGGCAGCAATTCCTGTTCGTATTGTTGGTGAAGCTTATGGTGTGAAGACCGATGGTGGTACCCTCGCGATTGTTTCGCAGACCATCAACGTTCGTTGCTTACCTAAAGACTTACCTGAATTTATCGAAGTCGACGTGACGGCTCTGAAAGTTAACGAATCGATTCACGTGGGTGATGTTAAAGCACCTGCCGGTATCTCTTTCCCTGGCGATCGTGGTCGCGTAGTTGTGGTTTGCTCCGAAATGGCCGAAGAAGAAGCCGCTCCAGAGCCAGCCGCAGTTACCACTGCTGCCACTGCCGACGGTGCCGCTGCTCCTGCTGCTGGCGCTGCTCCTGCTGCTGGCGCTCCTGCCGCCGCCGCCGCTCCTGCCGCTGCTCCTGCCGCCAAGAAATAATTTTCCGCGCCAGGCGTTCCTGGTATCTGTTCTTTGAAGTCAAATGTCATTCTCGGTTATCGCCGCCCTCGGCAATCCAGGCCCTGAATACATCTCCACCCGACATAACGCGGGATGGATTCTCTTGGACGCACTGGCTCAAAAAGTCGGTGCGGTTTGGAAGGAAGAAAAACGTTTTTCTGTTTCGGTTGCGAAAGTAACTTTCGGAAATGCCAACGTCTTTTTAGTAAAGCCCCAATCGTTCATGAACGAAAGCGGACCACCTTTAACTAAGTTCCTCCACTTCCATCAAATCCCTGCGAGTGACCTTGTTGTCTGTTATGACGACATTGCATTCGAGCCAGGATTGATGCGACTGACCCAAGGAGGTTCCGACGCCGGTCACAACGGTGTCGCGAGTTGTATGCAACACCTCGGCAACGATTTCATTCGTGCTCGCCTTGGAATCGGCCCCAAGAAACACCCCGCCCAAGATTTAGCGGACCATGTACTCGGCAAAATACCCGACGATGACTTTGCTCGCCTTCGCCAAAGCTTACCTGACTTCATTCACGGACTCGAAATTCTAATTTCCCAAGGCCTTCCGGCCGCCCAAAACTTTACCAACCGAAAAAACCATTCACTATGACTACAGCCACCACACGCCGACGCCACTATACCGTCAGCCTTATTCTCGACCTCCGCGGTTCCGCTGAGGCTCCTGATGTCGCGATTGATCGTTTAAAAGAAATCCTCAAGTCGATTGACTGTAAGGTTTCGGAAGTCGAAAACCTCGGCCAACGTGAATTCAGCCGCGCCGTCGACCGCAAGTTCCTCAGCGGTCTCTACGTGCAAATCAAATTTGAAGGTCCAGTCACCGCTCCTGCTGCGTTCGCCGAAAAACTTCGTCTCGATCGCACTGTGGACCGTATCCTGGTTCAATCCGTAAAATAATTTCCAACTAACACTCCCCATGGCTTCGTCCTACAATCGCGTTATTCTCGCTGGCAATATGACCCGCGACCCTGAAGCCAAAGCTTTGCCTTCGGGCCAAGCGTTGACGAAGTTCTCCCTCGCGGTGAATCGTGCCTACACCACCAAAGAAGGTGAGAAGCGCGAAGAAGTGACTTACGTCGACATCGAGAGCTACGGTAAACAAGCTGAAGTGATTGCCAAATATTGTGGCAAAGGTTCTGGCATCTTAGTCGAAGGCCGCCTGAAACTCGATCAGTGGGAAGACAAAAAATCCGGCGAGAAGCGTTCCCGTCTCGGCGTTGTTTTAGAAAACTTTACTTTCTTAGGTAGCAAACCCCAAGGCGGCGAAGAGGGCGGATCCGCTCCACGCTCCCGTGGTGGTAACGACACTCCAGCACCTTCAGCACCTGAAGGTGGCGATGACGTACCCTTCTAATTTTTATAATCATAATTAAACCCGACCACCACTATGGCATACACCGAAGTTTTACTCATTAAGCCCGTCGACGGCCTTGGCGCCGAAGGCGAGCAAGTCCGCGTTCGTGCGGGCTACGCACGCAATTTCTTGTTCTTACAAGGCATTGCTCTCCCCGTTAATCGCGCTAACACTAAGTACATCGAGGCTTTGAAAGAAGCTCGTACCGTACGCGAGGCCCGCGACCTCGAAGTAGCCAATGCATTGGCTGCTAAGTTAGCTGCGGTGAAATTAACCTTTGCCGTTAAGACCGGTGAAGGAGGCAAGATGTTTGGCGCAATCAGCACAGCTGAAATTGCCGCGAAGCTCGCCGAACATGGTATCGAGTTGGAGCGCAAGCGCATCCACCTCGGCCAAGGCCCAGTTAAATTACTCGGCAAACACGTTTCGACCATCCGCTTACACGCTAACGTCACTATCGAACAAGAGTTCGAAGTTATTTCGGAAAATCCTATCGAAGAGATTAAGGAAGAAGCCGAAGAGTCCGATCGTCCTGAGCGCGATAAGAAGCCTCGCAAGCAACCTCGCAAAGAGAAGTCTGAGAAATCAGACAAGCCTGCGAAAGCTAAAGCGAAGAAGTAAAACCTCTTCTGCTCGCCCAAAGAAAAACCCGCCATTCGGCGGGTTTCTTTTTGGTTAAATGATTACCCGTTTAGCGAGGGGAGATCATCTTCGGATTGTTAATCTCGAACTCTAATTCTTTTTTATGGAATTGCAGAACCCCCACCCACTGTACGGTGGAACCTTTAGTGACCGATTTCATGGCCTCTACTACTTTAGAATTTGGGAGGTAGAGATTATAGGTTTTCTCTCCGACTTTTACGGCCGAGGTTTTCTTGCCGCCGCCGAGGAAGATGCCGTCGATGACGAATAAGTCATTGATAGAGTTAGCGATTTCTTCAGGGGACATTTTTTCGATGGAGCTGGCCCGCGGAAGTTTGGAGCGATCGATTGCTCCAGCGATTTCGGGTAAGGCTTCACTTGGACTTACTTCAGGTCGTTTTAAGGGGATGCCGGCATTATCATCTTTTTTCAGAATGGCGAAATTGGCCATGACCGGGAAGTGGTCGCTGACCCCAGCGCCAGGTCCGTAAAGTGTGACGGGATTGGGTAGGCGTGCTTGGGATTTTGCATTCAAACCCTCAATGACGACGGCACCAAAGGTATTACCGACATAATCAACGCCTGAGCCATTCGCGAGGCCTTTAGAAATGATAATATGCATGAGCGTGCCCCATTCACCTTGATAGGAGTCGGAATATCTTTGGCCAGGTTCGACGTCGTACCAAAGATTATAAAGCACGGCGCCGTTGTTACTCGCAGAAGCAAATTTTTCGATATTACCTTGTGAGCCGAGGACGTCTTGAACGGCGGTGCGACCCATTTTGGGATAACGCTGAAGTTGATTGTAATGAGCATTTAAATCTCCGCCGACGATGACGTTGGCGTTGGGATTGGCTTTGAAAATTTCATCGAGACGTTTTCTCAGTACACTCGCATTTTGGATGCGGACTTTTTCCTGTCTCGCATCACCCGCGCCACTCTTCCAGTGATTTGCATAAACGTAAACGCTTTCTCCAGCGATTTCGACTTCGGCTTCAACAATCGTCCGGGCTGATTCCACATGGAGTTGCTTGGTGCTCTTAATGGGGAAACGAGTTAAAATAGCACATTGAATAGCCTCTTTGCTGATATCGAGCACGTCACCTAAAACAACTTGATAGCCTTTAAGCCCTTCGTCTTCGAGGGCTTTGACTAACCAAGCTGCAACGGGCACTCCGCGTAAATCATCGGCGAGGTCATTCTTTAAAATATCTTTATAGTTCTTATCTTTTTGTGCGGCGAGGAAGTCGCTTACGTTGACGGTGGATTCGGGAGAGTGATCGGCTTCGAGTTCACCGATGATGAGAATGCTCGGTCCTTTGCCGTCTTCGGCAGTGCGGACCACTTCTACGATACGCTGTAACTTGCCGGCTAATTTTTCAGGAGTCCAATAGTGCTCTGTGATATTCGTTACTGGGAAGTCAGGGTAGAGGGACTTGTCATCCAGATCGAAAAGGTTCTCCACGTTGAACGCCATGACGCTGACGTTGCTGGGGGCTTTGGTCTCTTCGACGGCCCAGAGGTTGATGAATGAGCCGAGGAGAATTAAGCTCAGTGAGGTAATTAAGCGGGGGGACATACGGGTTTACCCTAACCTCACCGTTTTAATTCTCCCACCATAATAAATAGCCGAAGTTATAATTCCTGACCCCTACGAGACTGGTAACTAAATTTCCATAAAATCTTGAATGATAAATAGATACAGAATTTCAGCCATAATTGTCACAATTCTGACACACAATCGTCAACTTCGACCCAATCTATTTGTTTCCTATTGTTTAAATTTGGTCGTTAATGGCTGGAGAGATGAGGCGTTTCGATCCCCAAGTCGGAATAAAAGGACGACGTATGTCCGCATCGGAAACTCATCGCAGTTTAAAAAGACTCTTACGCAACGCGGCCGTCCTTTCATTATTCGCTGCGCCCATAGTTGCCCCAGCAATTTTAAATGCTCAGGCGATTAGTGTTTCCGCTTCGGGAACATATACACAAAACTTTGATACGTTAGCAAACTCAGGCACTACAAACGCTTGGACTGATAATAGTACTATCACTGGATGGTATGCTCAGCGAAGCGGAACTGGAACAACTTATATAGCAGATACGGGAAGTGGAAATTCGGGTGGTTTGTATAGTTACGGTGCATCGGGTTCAACTGATAGAGCACTTGGCTCAGTAGGATCAAGTAATGCAGCTGCGGGTAGTTTTGCCTACGGTGTAGTTATTCAAAATAGTGCCAGCTCAAGTTTAACTTTTTCATCAATAGCGTATGATTTGGAGCAATGGAGATTGGGTGCCATTAATAAAGTGACTAATGATACAGTTACATTTTGGTACAAAATCGCTACTTCTGCTGCCACAGCTTTAACTCCAACCAGCAACACTGGTTGGACTGCTGTTACGGCGCTAGATGCAATTGCACCTTTGAATAGTGGCACCACTGGTGCATTGGTTGGAAATACTAATAAGACCGCTATTTCATCTGCTTCCGCACTATCTGGAATTACAGTTAGTGCCGGAGAATACATAACTTTTAGATGGTCGGATCCTGACCATGGAGGTAGCGATCAGGGAATATCTATCGATAATTTTAGTTTAAGTTATTCTGTTGCTGTTAGTGGTGGCAACTATTGGGTGGGCGGATCTGGATCGTGGGCATCATCTTCCACGTCTTTCGCCACCAGCTCGGGTGGAACGACAGGTGCAACTCAAGCGACTTCAGGTGCATTAATTTTTGATACTGATAGTATAGCACCCACTGTGAGTGGTACGGTTACGGTGGCCGCTGGTTTAACATTCGGTGCGAACGGAATCAGTATTTCATCGGGCACCATTAATTTATCGGGTGCGAGTGCAGCGACTAACATCATCACAGTTTCAGGTGACACGGCTACTATTTCTTCAGCATTAACTGGATCCCAAGGCCTCACGAAATCAGGTAACGGTAAATTAATTCTTTCAGGCGCTAACTCTGGTTTAAGCGGAGTAGTGACACTTTCAGCTGGTACGTTAACAGCACGAACGTCTGCCGCTCTGGGCGCAGGCACACTCGCTATCAGCAATGGTACTTTAGAATTAGCTACTAACGTGGGAGCTACATTCGGTCGCGACACAACTATTTTAGGAAACGCCACGATTAAATCAGATCGTGGTATAACAGGTGCAGGCGTAACTCAAACGCTCGGTACGCTTTCTATTGGCGCGCAAACTTTGACGATTGATAAGGGTAGTAATGTGGAATCAGGAACAGCAGGGATTACTTTCGGTGCAGTTACATTAACCGGCGCACCTACTTTCATCGTTAATGCGGATACACTTTTAACTTTAGCTTCCATCTCTGGCACAGCACAAACTATTACCATTAACGGCCCGGGTAATACCACGGTCTCGGGTGCGATTGATACAACTTCAGGCAGTTTAACAAAATCAGGTAACGGCACTTTAACACTTAACGGTACAAATACTTTTACGGGCGGTCTCACGATTAATGGTGGCGCAGTTACATTAGGAAGTACCGGTGCATTAAATGAAAACACCGTCGCCTTTGGTTCGGGATCAACCGGAACACTGAGCCTCAACGGAAACAACGCTACGATTGCAGGCTTAAATACCCATGTGACACCTGGAACCACTTTTGTTAAGAATGGAAGTGCTTCAACTAATGCGACGCTGACCATTGGTAATTCTACTAATGCTAATAGCGTCTACGCAGGAACAATTCAGGATGGAAGCTCTGGTACCTTAGCCATCAACAAGGCAGGAACCGGCACACTCACCTTAACGAGCGCCAATACCTACACCGGTGGTACCAATATCAATCAGGGTAAAATTGTTCTCAGTGGTGGATCGCTGGCTTCTGGAACTGTCTCGATTGCCGATGGAGCTACTTTATCGGCGAGCGGTGTGGCTTCGGCGGGAAGTCTCTCACTCGTTTCTGGTGCCACTGTGGATTTAACTTCTGCTGGATTAAGTTTATCAGGCGGACTCACGGCCACAGGCGGAAATCTTAATTATACTTTAGGAAATACTTTAGCGGTAACCGGCGTGTTAGATCTTTCGGGTACAGTTAACATAACGCTCGCTGGAACCTTTGTGGCCCAGACCTATGACTTGCTCACTTTTGCGACGACGGACCTCTCGATCTTAAATGCCTTAACTGTTACTACTACAAAATTAGGTTGGACGATTACTCCAGTAATTACGGGAACAAAATATTCTTTAGAAATCGCCAAGGCTTCAGCTAATTTAAATTGGAATTTATCAGGTGATGGCACTTGGGATGCGAGTACGCCCGAAAATTGGATTAATAGTAGTACGACTGCCACTCAGGCATTCGTCGATGGTGATACGGTTACTTTCAATAATTCTTCAGGCGGAGTCATCACTCTGAGCGGTGTTGTGACTCCCGATAGTACCACCGTCGACTCATCGGGTGATTACACATTCGCATTCGGAACCCTCGCAGGTGATGGCGGTATCACGAAATCGGGTACCGGAAAATTAACTTTATCATTTGCTAATACATTTTTGGGCGAAGTGGTAGTGAATGCAGGAACTTTAGCAGTCACCGATGCGAATGCTTTAGGTGCCACCAGCACGGGAACACGGATTATTTCAGGTGCGACGCTAGATATTTCGAATAGTATTACGCTCGACTCCGAAGCTCTCACGCTCGCTGGTTCAGGCGTTGATGGTGTGGGCGCCCTTACGAGTTCAACTGGACTCAATACAGTTTCAGGTCCGATCACCTTGAGCGGTAGCACCTTAATTACTTCTCAAGGCACATCCCTTCTCGACATCCTTACATTATCGGGAGCGCTCTCAGGTTCTAGTTCGACTCTCTCAATCGGCGGAGACGCCGACACGATTATCAGCGGCAATATTTCGGGTGCAGGTTTAGCGCTTAATAAAATCGGTGCCGGTGTTCTAACTCTCTCGGGAACGAGTAATAGTTACACCGGAGACACAACTGTTTCTGGCGGTACGCTGATTGCAAACACGGCCAGTCTTCCTGGAAACGTTGTCAGTAATGGCATTCTCCAATTAGAACAATCGACTGACGGAACTTTTGCTGGAGATATTTCTGGTTCAGGTGAACTGATTAAAAAAGGGTCGGGTGCCATCACTTTGACTGGTACTAATACCGTTAGCACAATCTCTCTATACGATGAAGGTACTTTGGTCATAGCTTCACCCTCGTCATTACCAGCAACGGGTACGGTCACTGTCTATGAGGCATCGAAGCTCACACTTTTAACTTCTGGAACTTACGGTGCCACAACTCAGACAATCACTTTGCAACCTACGAATGGTACGTATGTGCCATTAAGTATCGGAAGTGGCACCGCGGTGGATCTCGCCAGCAATCTCGTACTTAATTCTGAATCGCAAATCGCGGTGCCTGGAGCTGGTGCCATACTTACGCTGAGTGGCGTCTTAAGCGGTAACGGCGGACTCGTTAAATCTGATTTAGGAAAAATCATTATTTCAGGTACGAGTAATAACTTTACGGGAAGCACTGAAATTCGAAATGGTATTTTAACCCTCAACGCGGGCTCAACTTTTGGTTCAGGTCTGCTTATCATGAACGCACAAGAGGGCTTGGCGACGCTTGAACTTAATGAATCGGCCACGGTATCCTCACTCATTAGCGGGGTGGCTGGTGCTAATAACATCATCCGTATCGCCGATGGAAAAACTTTAACGATTAATGAGAGTGGCGAGAGGACCTTTGGAACCACGGTTGGATCCAACACCTTTACAATTACTGGTGCGGGTGGACTGACGATGGCGGGCTTGGGTGTATTGACTCTCGACAATGCGAATACTTATACCGGATTAACGTCCGTTACTGCGGGAACGCTCACCGCTAATACATCCTCAGCGATTTCATTCAGTGCTTCCGTGAGTTCGGGTGCAGTTTTAAATTTAAACGATAACCAAACCCTCACCAGTTTAGCGGGTTCGGGTGAAGTTCGCATCGCCGACGGAAAAACTTTCACCCTTAATAATAGTACCACGCAGAACTTCGGTGGAACTTTCACTGGAACGACTGGTACTGCATTTACTAAATCAGGTACAGGCACTTTAAACTTATCGGGTGCCAGCACAAATCTCGCTCGCGATATCACACTGAGTGCGGGTACGGTCAAGGCTTCGAATAACGACGCCCTTGGCACGGGAACGGTTTTAATTGGTACAGGCGGAGCAAGTTCAACGGGTGCACTGTACGTTGCAAAAGATAAAACCATCGCTAATAATATTACCATCGGAACGGTGGCGGCGGCGGGAAGCACCACTAGTGACAAGATCACGTTGCTCTCATTTGATCTAAACGGGGCGACTAATTTTGGAGTAAGTCCTTATAATACCGCTGGCAAAGTTTATACTGATGGAGCGGTGACTTCTTACACTGGTCTTACACGTGGGAGTGGGGTGAGTTCAGCGGGTACTCCTGCAGCGAATACTTTTGGTGGTGCCAATATGACGAATACAAGTGCTGCAGCTGCTGCAGCTGCAAATCAGTATGTCACCTTCGGATTTAAATCAACAACGAGCGGATTTATCTTAGATACCGATTCAATTTTGCCCTATATTAATTATCGTTCAACCCAAGGTGCAGATCAGGTTCAATGGGCTTACAAAATAAATTCCGAATCCTATACTGACTTTGGGACAGTCCAAACAGTTGGGACAGATAATTCAGTTGTCACCACACTCACATCTTTTCCAAGTAATCTCACTTTAAATGCCGGTGATGAAATTACTTTTAGAATGGCTATATTTAGGAATGGCGCCGCAACGCCTACCGGCGGTGGCAATTGGTATTTGAGAGATCAGGCCAGTACGACCAACGACTTTGGTATTCAGGGTTATGTAGTTAACTCCTTTGATAATCCTGCCTGGGGTTCAGGGACTCTCGGTATCGATGAAGCGGGTACGGCAACTTTCACTGGTGACGTGGTTGTGAATAATACGGCGACATTAACGGCGGCGACGGGTGGCACTGCCGTGTTCACGGGAGAGATAAGTGGTTTAGGTTCACTAACTAAAACTGGTGATGGCACGGTTGAGCTCCAAGGCGACAACACCTTTACAGGATCACTCACACTTTCGGCAGGAAATCTTAAAGTCGCCACACTCGGTGCAGGTGATGCAGCTTCGCCTCTAGGCGCAGGGGATGATGTTCCTGGTAGTATTATCTTTAATGGTGGAAATCTTGAATATGCGGGCTCGGGTGAGACCTTAACCCGCGATTTTACAGTAGGAAACGGTGGTGCGGGCTTTATCTCCTCGGGCACGGGCGCACTCATCATTGGCCCAGATGCACATATGGATTTCGATAATGCCGCTGCCTCAAATCGTACTTTATCTCTCGGTGGTACGACGGACATCGCCGTCGAAAATATTTTTAATCCAACCAAGATTAATGCCGAGGATGTTAATAATCTCTTCACTAAACTCGTGAAGCAGGATTCTAATAAATGGATTGTTCTAGGTGCTGGTGCTGGGTTTGTTGACGAAGCGACGACTGAAATCAACATCAACGGTGGTGAGCTCCACTTCGCTGCAGGTGCACTCGGATCAAACAGCACAATTAATGTCGGCTCAGCCACGCTGGGTTGGTATGGTGGAAACACTCAAGACGTCTCAGCCCGTGTTAATTTAAATGCAGCAGCCACTGCGGCCTTTAATATTCCATCGGGTACTACGGTCGCCTTCGCGCAATCGCTTAATGGTGGTTCATCCTCCACGGCAAGTGTTACAAAGCTAGGAGTGGGCACTCTCGAAATAGGTGCAGCAAATGATTTTAGTGGGGGACTCACTGTTTCGGCCGGTACTTTAAAAGCGACTGCAAATGGTGCTGTGGGTTCGGGTGCCGTGAGTATTTCGCGTAATGCGACGTTTGTCGTGAATGCTATTTTAGCCAATAAAATCAATGTTACCTCAGGTGGCACGTTGGCGGGTAATGGTGAAAGCACCAATAACGTTGATGGAACGACCATTGAAGAGGGCGGGGTACTGTCGCCGAATGCGGACAACATTGGTACGCTCTCCTTCAACAAACTCGCACTCAATGGTGGCGCGCGGGTGAAGTGGCAATTACAGGACGCAACGGGTCTTGCTGGAGTAGGTTACGATACCTTGGTGATTTCGGTGCTTAATTTAAATAACGCTCTATCGTCCAACAAGAAAATTACGGTTGATGTGAGCAGTGCTGGTTTATTCCTCAATTTTGATAAGACCAAGACCAATCAATTTAAATTCGCTACGTTAAATACAGCCTTGGCCAATGGTATAAATGTAACGGATTTATTCTCAATCGATGCTTCGCAATTTGAAATCGATAATAATTTAGACACCGATCCGTTAGTGTGGTCGATGCAACTCTCCGCGGATCGTGATGTGATGTATGTGACTACCATGATTCCGGAACCTTCTACTTACGGATTAGGATTGGGTGCGTTGGCTCTGGCAGTAGCTGCGGTCCGTCGTCGCAAGAAAAAGAAAAACTAATTTTTGTTTTCTGCGCAGTGATTTTTTCTTAATGTAACCATTTATTGGATACATTTTTAGCCTGAGATCGGTCCTAAAAGCTGGCGCTGAGGGGGGTGCGGAAGGGGATGGCAAGCCCAGGGAACTAGGGTATTTACCCTATGTCAGGTCTAGGGTGTTTACCCTAGGGGTAGGGCTTGGCCGGAGGGAAGCCCTAGAGGTGGTGTTTTCAATGCGTAATTTGCCTATTTTTAGGCACAACCCTAGGGATCTACGGGTGTTAAAAACTCCGGAACGAGGGTGGGGGTGAAGAAAAACTAGAGGGATTATTTTGGGGAAACTAGGGCTAATGTTTCAACCAGGTGACAAGTGCCGATGTGAATAATTTTTTTAGATTAAATTTAGGATTTGGCACGCGGGAGGGGGCGATTTTTTACACCCTTTTTAGGCACAAATCTGTCACGCAATTGTGCAGCTCAAAAGTGTTTTTGTGCTTTGCAATGGCTCTGAAGTCGACACTTTCGAGTCATCCAATCTGTCCCCCAATGACAACTCCTACCACATCTGTGAAAAGAAAATCTGCAACAGGTTTTCAAAACTTTCTGCGCAACGCCGCGACGATCACGCTCTTCGCCTCCGCTGCTGCATCCCAAGTGCACACCGCGAAAGCCGCTGCGTACACTTTAACCAGTGCTAGTAGTTACACCTACACACAAAATTTTGATACACTCGGATTAGGATTAGCAGATTCCAGTCTCACAGGTTGGGGAGTTTATACTAGCGCTACTGCTATTTCACTCGGTTCGGCTGCTACCCCGGTAACGACTGCGTCAACTTCAGCAGCGTGGGCTACTTCTACTGGGCAATTTAAGAATGTTGCAGCCATTGATACCGTAGCATCTTCCTCCACCGCTGCCCAGCAGACTGCGGCAACAGACCGTGCCTTAGGCTTACAACCTACTGGTGCATTCGGTGATTCAGGTGCCGCGTTTGCCTTTAATTTTAATTCTACAGGGATGGTATTTGCCGGTAATAGTACGGCGTTGTCACTCAAAATGCTGATGCATAATTCTCAGGCTCGTAGCCAAGTATATACCATTCAATATGCAACCGGTGCAACACCGACCTCTTTTACTAATCTAGGCACCTGGGGTGATCCTGGTGCAGTTGGCTCCACCTTGCTTACTTTTACTGGCAGTCAACTCAGCGCACTTTCAAATCTATCAAATGCATGGATTAGAATTATTAATGCTGCATCAACCGGTTCCAATAACCGTGATGGTATAGCTATTGATGACTTCGTGCTAAGTTACGCCGCCTCTGTTTTAGCAGGTAACTACTGGGTTGGTGGTTCTAATTCATGGAGTTCTTCCTCCACCTCTTTCGCTACTAGTTCGGGTGGTACCACGGGCGCAGCTCAAGCCACAACAGGTGCGTTGGTTTTCGATACCGCGAGTGCAGCCCCTACAGTGAGCGGAACGGTTACGGTTGCTGCGGGTTTAACATTTGGTGCGAATGGAATCGGTATTTCATCTGGTACTATTAATTTATCGGGTGCGAGTGCAGCGACTAATGCTCTTGCTGTGACCAACTCAGGCGACACCGCTACTATTTCATCTGCAATTACGGGAACCAACGGCCTCACGATGTCCGGCCCTGGTAAATTAGTTCTCTCTGGCGATAACTCTGGCTTAACCGGTGCGGTCACCCTCTCAGCAGGTACCTTGCGCGGAACTGTAGCTAACGCACTCGGTGGTGGCACTCTCGCCATCAGCGGCGGTACTTTAGAGTTAGCTAACGATGCTGACACTACTTTTGGTCGTAACACCACAATCTCTGCTAACACTACTATTAAGTCAGATCGTACCACGAGCGGTGCGGGTACAACTCAAACTCTCGGTACTCTCTCCATTGGTGCACAAACTCTTACTATCGATAAAGGTAGTAACGTTGCTTCAGGTACTGCAGGTGTAACCTTTGGTGCTGTCACTGTAACCGGTGCTCCTACCTTCACTGTTAACTCTGGCTCACTCTTAACTTTAGCTTCGATTTCTGGTACCGCTCAGAATCTAGTGTTCAATGGTGCAGGTAGTACCACTGTATCTGGCGCGATTGCCACAACTACGGGTACATTAAATAAATCCGGTGCAGGTACACTAACACTTTCGGGTACCAATACTTATTCTGGCGCAACCACTATTTCAGGTGGCACAGTTTCTGCCGCTTCTGGCGCTTTGAATGGCACAGCAAGTATCACGGTGAATGCTGCGACACTGAATGCGGTAAATTTTAACTCGGGCATCAATTTAACTACCGATGCTTCTGGTACCGCTAATATTTCTGGAACTGCCGGACAGAGCGTCGGCACACTCTCTAATGCTGGAACCACAAACTTCACTGGTGCCAGTGGCACGGTAACTGTCGGCACACTTTCAGGTGCTGGTACAACGGCCTTCTCTAGCAATGCCTCTATTTCTACGCTCAGTGGTAACTCTGTAACGATTGCTTCGGGTAAGACCCTAACAGTCGGCTCAGGCACAACTTCTGGTGTAATCTCTGGTGATGGTGCTCTTAGTAAGAGTGGTAATGGTACTTTAACATTAACCGGTGCTAACACCTACGCGGGTGGCACTACTCTTAATAGTGGTACAATCGCCCTCGCTGGCTCTGGTGTGGGTGCGCTTGGAGCTGGTACAGTCGCAATTGGTGGTGGTACTCTCTCAGTTACTAATGCTGCAGCGAACACTGCCGGAAGTCCTAACATTGTTGGTACGGCCAATAATATTGCTGGTAACATTAATTTAACTTCTGGAACGATTGATCTCACTGCAGGAAGCTTAACTCTCGGCGGTGACTTAACTGCCTCGGGTGGTAACATCAATTACACCTTGGGTAAGACTTTAGCAGTCACTGGTGCATTAAGCGTATCTGGTACCGTAAATATCAATCTCTCGGGAACATATTCATTAGGTACATTTACTCTCCTAACTTATGGAAGTAGTTCAACTGCCTCGGCCTTTACATTCAATAGCCCAACCGTTGCGGGTAGGACCTTCACGATTGATACATCGACGGCTGGTCAGTACAACCTCGTCATTGCTCAGAGTTCTTCTAATATAACTTGGAACTTAGGTACTGGCGGTGCGTGGGATACCACTACAACGGCAAACTGGTTGAATGACGCTGCAACTCAGGCCTACGTTGATGGTGATAACGTCACCTTCTCAAATACAGCAGGTGGCACTGTGACCATCGCAAGCGATGTTACCCCTGGCAACGTGACTGTTTCTGCTGCTTCCGGTACATACACTTTCTCGGGCGCTGCTGGTATCATCGGCGCAACTGGAATTACCAAGTCCAACAACGGTATTTTAGCTATCACCAACGCCAATACTTATACGGGAGAGACCGCGATTTCAGCGGGTGTTGTTCAAATTTCGAATGCTAACGCGCTGGGTGGCATCGGTTCGACTGCCAAGACCACGGTTGCTGCAGGCTCTGCCCTGGAAATCTCCGGTGGTATCACGACGGCTGCTGAAACTTTAGAAATCGCGGGTTCTGGTATTTCATCAGGCGGTGCTTTACGAAGCACTTCAGGTAATAATACTTTTGCTGGCGCGATTACTCTTACGGGTGCTGCAAGCATTGCATCGGATGCAGATACATTTACGATCACGGGTGGTATCAATAACGGCGGAAACCTTCTTACGGTTTCTGGTGCAGGTAATACCACTGT
>JBBAUZ010000017.1:0-23471 GCA_040397965.1 Opitutales bacterium
AGAATCGACGATAGGATTTAAGCTACTTGCTTCTTTTATAAGTACTCCAACACCTGTGCCAGTAGTCGTACCAGTTGGTGTGTTTGGCCAGCCAGCATTTCCGTAGAAATTATCATCAGGACTTGCAGTTGATACGAAATTGCCAACGTATACCGTTTGTCCGGAGCTGGCTTTACAAGTGTACTTACTGCTCCCTAATTGCTCAAGATAGCCTGGGTCGAGTATCAGATCATCGTTCACTTGGTCAATCGCTCCCGATTTATTTCCTTTCCAAGCCGAGATAATATTAGTCCAGCATTTCCAATAACCAAAATCTCCAGTACTGAATTTTCCTCCTTTGCGTCCGATTTTTAAACCCATACTGATATTATCAGTGTTATTAAAACTTGCTGGAATAAATCCCGAACTAAGGTCAGTTGATCCATTGGGTAGCTGTCCATAAAATCCACCAGTATAATAATACCCTTTTTCAAGTGGAAGAATCCACACCTGTGAGTCGTCGGTAGCTCGACTTAATTGTGATGCGGCCGCACCATATTGTCCACGTTCGAGAGAATTGTTATCTAATAATTTTCTAGATGAGAAAACTGCAAACTCACCAGGCTCAAGAGTTGTAGGTGGAATGGTAGCCACTAAACTTTCATATTCACCATTTGAAACATCTACTGGTGTTGTCGAATATTTTCGGCAGTTTAGTAGGGATCGTGCGTAACGATTATTTTGTGGTGTTACCCATTTATCCATTTCCCACTTTTGTCTTAGTGCGGGATCTGTATAACTGCTTCCGCGGTAAACACGGTCCGTGTATTGAATGTTTATTTGATCTATACCAGAAATACTTAGTCGCATCGCTGAGCCTTTAATAAAAGGGTCTGTCTCACTTGCAGATGATTGAAGTTTTAATTTTGTGTTATACGGATTATGAAGTACAACAATGGGAGTACAAACCATGAAGAGATTTTGACAGGCCTGCGTTCCACTTGCAGTTGCTACTGTTCCATCTTTTCTTTTGACTGAAAAAACAAGAATAACTCTATGCAAGTTGGGCATATAAGCACTGCGAGTGACGCGAGGAACAAAGCCGATACTCGATGCTGATTTATCTCGGCCAATGACTGGATTTATGGTGCCTAAAGAATCACCTGCATGGTTAGCACCAGAGTAAACTAAACCAGGTGATGTGCTCCCGCCAGTACTCGTTGCTCCACTTGCGGCTATTCCATAGGGACCCACCGCATACGCAGCTTCGTATTCATACGGATCGTAGAGTTCTTTTGCTAAACTAGTTCCGGAGCTGAGAGTTTTATATTTTCCGCTGATGAACTGAGAATTGTTAGGGAAGAATGAACGGGCGGGGAGAGTCGCGGTGTCGCTGGCCCAATCGATTTCTTTATAGAGTCGGTAGTAGTCGCGGATGACGTGCCAGAGCGGGCCTACGAATCTTTTCTTGGCTACCGTGTCTTCGCGCATGAAGACCGGCGACCAAGGAAAGTAACTGGTGCCCGAGGTTAATTCGCGACTGGGATTATTATTTCCTTTTTCATACATCGGCACCCAAACGCGTGGTTTGGGGTCCGTGGGTGCCGTCGAAGAAATTGTCGGTGCTAAAGTGGTATTTCCACCGAACTCAGGGAACCCCGAGTTGCGTAAGGCTGGCGCAACGAGAGTTGTATCGTAAAACTCAGTGACGGATCCGCCTTTTGTTTTAGCGGTTATCTCAGATGTAGCACCCGCTTTAGCTCCGGATCCGAAATCAGAATTATCAAAATCATAATCATCCATCTCAAACGCGAGTGAGAGGTCGCGCTTGAGTCCGCCACGGAAACTGTCCGCTAAGACGCCGGATGACCAAAGGGTTTGATTGTGAAACGAAAGTTTGCGCGAATCTAAACCGAGGGTCGTGGTCGTGTATCCAGGTACGAGTGCCAATTGTTGCGTTGAAGTGATTTGATTTAACTCAGCTTGATTCACGGCAACCCCCGTCAAACCGGTGATGAGTTCGGTGCCGAGTCGACCGGGTGAGCGTAATGCGTTGATGACATTACTTGATGCAGGAGCCGTACCCGTTAAGTCGCGTGAGTCTTGCAAATTAATCCGCGCCTTCACGCCTTCATCACCAATCCAGTAAGCATAATTTCCAATCGTGATACCTTGGCTAATTCCTGGTACCGGAATTTTTGGTAAAGCGATGCGGCCGTCGACGTCGTCCGATGTTCCATATTTTCCGTCGGTACCTGGCTCAAGCACAGCACTGCCATTACCGACTAATACTGCAAATGTTGAGGGGGCAGTCGGGTTGATCGGGTAATCGGTTGTCCAGGGTAACCAATAGGCATTGGTGTAATCGGTTTTGCCTGAGAGTGAAACGGACTGTGCAGTGAAACTGGTCGATGCACTCGTCACATCCTGTCCACCTTTGCCGCTGATTAACCACGCGGGTGGTTCATCCGGTTTATCGGTGCGCCAAACGCCTGTCCAATTGCGTTGGCCCTGACTAATTTTTTCTGAATTGGAAAGCGTCGCAACGTACGGACTGGGTGGAGAAAATACTCCCGCTAAATCACCCGTCGCGGTAGCTCGTCGATCGGGTCCAGCGGTCTGCTGTAGATGGGCGAGGGCGAGTCGGCCCGACATCAAAGCATTAAGTCGGGCACGCGTGGCTAAATGGAAGGTCGCTGCAGCACGTGATTCAACATTGAGAAACGCAGCGAGAACAATCACCACGAACACGATCATCGCCATCATCGTCAAAGAAAGGATGAGTGAGAACCCCTTTCGATTTCTAGATTTTGGCGTGATGGTTGACATGCGCTGACTTTATTTGACCGGAGTTTTGGCTGAATTTTTTGAGATTTTTTCTTCTTTTACCTTCTTCGCTTCTTCCTCTTTCGCTTGTTTGATTTCTTCAGCGGTAGGTACGCGTTCGGAAATTCCTCGAGTCATCACGAGACAGGGATCATTAAAATGCGGAACAATAAACCAGAGCGTGCGGGAATCGGCTAATTGAATCCAGCGCATGCCACCGGCCCGATTCCATTCACCTTTTTCATCGCTGAGAAGGAATTGTCCCTGTCCGTAGTCATAGGCTTTAACGGCGGGTTCATAATAAAGATCTTCGCCCGGTTGAAGAACTTTTTGGAGTCCAGGAAAATTCATACCTAGGCGTACCTTGCAGACGTTGAAAAACCGCATACTGCCCGCTGCCATTTTTTCCGGTGAATCAGGGACGAGTTGCAAAGTAGGTTTATCGGTTGATCCAGAAATAATTGCGATGTATGAACTGTTTGGAGCGGGGACGATGGCATCGACAAATGTGGTGAGCGTCGTGGTGCCGTCAGGGTTCGTGGTCGCTTTATAAAAAGTCAGCCTTCCGTCCGCGTAGTGAATCTTTTTTTCTTCGGTCAGACTGACGTTATAAACCTTGAGCGGCTCGAAAGGGGGAGAGTCCTTATCCTCTTTGCTGTTAGTTTTAGATTCGGCTTCTTTGGCGGCCAGTTTTTTGGGGTCAACAATCGCTAATTCGATGACGGGTTCATTAAAACTGAGTGCTCGAAATTTGATTTCAGGGAGCTCTTCAACGGGCGAAGCTACGGCTAAAATGAGTAGGGCGGAGAGCACAAAATAATCCAATGAATGGAATGGTTTTTAGCCACCCTTTAACGGCAAAATTCGGGTGAAGTTCTTCACGGGTTTATTGACAATTGTGACGATTGTGTGACGGAGTCCATGCCGGTCACCAATCCGCCATAATTGTGACAAATTGCCCCTATTTATTCACAGGGGGGTGGGGGTAACCTGCGATGATTTGAGACTCCTTTTAAGTTGGGGAAGTGATACAAAGGACTTTCCCCTATTTCGTCCATGGCTGAAAAATATCAAAAAAGAAACCGTAAGGAGTCGGCTCCCAATTACGGAGATCGTGTGCCTCCGCATAATTTAGACGCCGAGCGTGGCTTGATTGCGAGCATCCTGATTGACGGTGGTGAGACGATGCAGCGCTGCCAGTCGGAGAAGGTGGGTAAGGACTATTTCTTTGATCCGAAGCACCAAGATATTTTCGCTATCGCAGAAAAACTTTCCAAAGAGAGTTCCGGGATTGATGAAATTACGGTGACGGATCGCTTGCGTCGCGAAGGCTTACTCGAGTCGGCCGGTGGAGCTACTTACATCAATGAAATCACAGGTTTGGTGGCTTCTACGGCGCACGCACCGCATTGGTTACAAATCGTTAAAGAGAAACATTTTTTACGTTGTTTGATTTCAACGGCCGTGACGACGGTGGAAAAAGCGCACTCGCATTCGGATGACATTCAACGTCTGCTCGAAGAAGTTGAGCAGGCCTTTTTCAAAATCAGCGAGGACCGCGTTTCGGACTCAGCGGTTAAGATTGATAAGCCGATTGATGAAGCGATGGAGATGGTGCAACGCATCATTCGTGATGGTCGCTCGGTGCAGGGTATTCCTTCGGGATTCATGGATTTAGACCAATTAACTTTCGGTTTTCAGGGCGGCCAAATGGTCATCGTGGCGGCCCGTCCAGGTATGGGTAAAACGTCGATTGCCCTTAATTTCATTGAGGCTGCGTTGTTCCCCAAACCCAACTCGAACAAGGCTCCGGCCAACGTTTTATTGTTCTCGTTAGAAATGCCCGCACGCGAATTGGCGCTCCGTTTATTATGTTCTCGTGCACGTGTGAACATGCAGAAACTTCGTTCAGCTCACCCCGATCACCAGACGCAGGTCGACTTAGTTACGGCGGCGAATGAGTACCGCGGTCTGCCTTTGACGGTCGATGATAATGGCGGCCAAACGATTTTAGAAATTCGCGCCAAGTGTCGCCGCATGCATGCCCAACGGAAATTAGATTTAATCGTCATCGATTACATTCAGCTGATTAACGGGCTCGATTCGTCGTTACCCCGCGAACAACAAATTGCTGAAGTGTCGCGGAGTATTAAGGCGATGGCCAAGGAGTTTAATGTCCCCGTGATTGCCCTCGCTCAGCTGAACCGTAAGTCCGAAGACGAAGGCCGTCAGCCGAAGATGTCCGACCTCCGAGAATCCGGATCGATTGAGCAAGATGCCGACATTGTGATGCTCATTTCAAAGCCAACGGCGGCGCAAAGTAAGGCGGCCGGGGAGGGGGATTCCGAAATGTCCGATGGTTCGGGCTGTTACATACGCCAATTGATAGTCGCCAAAAACCGAAATGGTCCTACACACGACATTAACTTGCTTTGGAATCCAGGCTTAACACGCTTCGACACTCCTGCCAGAGAAACAAATCGTGATGAATGAACTCAAAGTCCACCGTAGCTTCCTAAAAGCTGCCTGCTTTACTCTCGCCCTCGCTCCAGGGATTTTGCTCGGCCAAAGCGTCGAGACCATGAATGAGCCGCTCATTCGCTCGGTACGAGTGAAGTCGGAAGGTGATGCGGTTTCGCAACAATATGTCCTGGGTTACGTTTCTCTCCGTGCCGGACAGCCTTTTAATAAGGACGCGGCGGCAAATACCGTGCGTGCTTTATTTAGCACCGGAAAATTTGATCAAGTTTCGGTCGTCCCTGAATTAGACATCACTACTGGACAGGTTGATTTAGTGGTGAAGGTCGAGCCTCGTCCCATCATTGCAAAATTTGAATACATCGGCGGCGATGGTTTATATGATAAAGACGGCGATGATCGTTACGCGGATGGCTTAAGATTGGGTGAACCTTTAGACAAGGCGGCTCTCCGTCGCGCGGAAGTAAAATTACAAAATGAAATTCGTAAAAAACGTCCGTTCACCACGGTTGAATCTCAGACCTACAAAGTTCCCGGCGGAGTCTGTGTTTCTTACATCATTAAAGAAACTGCCGATCTTCGCGTTGACAATATCATCATTGAAGGTGCTAAACAACTCTCGCAAAGCGAAGTCATTGAAGGTGCCGAACTGAAAGCTTCAAACTGGCGCTGGTGGAAATTATCTTGGTTGTTGAGCAATGGAAGACTCGACCCCGAAGATTACAAAAAAGATGTTAACGCGATTATCGATTTTTACCGTTCGCGCGGTTTTCTGGATGTAAAAGTAGAAGAAAAAGACCCAGAAAAGGCCTGTAAAATCAAGAATTTAGAAAAATCCGCAGATGGTCAAAGTGCGAAGGGTTGGATTGATGTTATTTATAAAGTTTCCGAAGGCCGTCGTTACACCGTCGGTAATGTTACCATTTCTGGAAATAAATTAGCCGACTCGAATAAAGCATTCACGACCGAGTCATTACAAAAAATTATTGTCGAGCCTTCACTCCGTCGCGGTGCTTATAAGAGTGAAGTAGATCACTTTATTAAAGGTGAAGCTTTTTCGGATATCGCTCTCAACACGGCCGCCGAAAAAATTAAAGAGTATTACGGTCAGATGGGGTACCTGAATGCGGATGTGGATATTCAACGTAAACCTAATTTAAACACTGGTGTTATCGATGTCAGTTTTACCATCACTGAAGGCATGCGTTTCACCGTGCGCGCGATTGATATTCAAGGTAATACCAAGACACGCTCTAAAGTGATTGCCCGTGAGTTAGCACTCAGCCCAGGCGAAGTTTTTGACTTAGCTCGTGCACGGGTTTCCGAAGCGCGTTTAAGAAATACACAATTCTTTGAAGAAGTTCGGATCACTCCCGTGCCCACGCCGGTGCCTGGACAGAGCGACATGCGCGTGCTCGTCAAAGAAGGTCCAACAGGCTCCGTTAGCTTCGGTGCAGGTTATAGCACCGTTGAGCAGTTGGTCGGTTTCGCTGAATATTCTGAAGGTAATTTCGATTACTCGAATCCCGAAGGTTGGTATCGTGGGGGCGGCCAAAAATTCCGCCTACGTCTCTCGCTCGGAAGTGTTTCCAGTACGATTGAACACTCCTTCGAAGAGCCTTCGTTATGGGATCGCGATTTAGCGGTCGGTTACAAAATCGAACGTCGTTACGCGGGTTATGCTTCGAGCAACTACAGCGTGATTAATGAAGCCATCGGCGTTTACGCCCGTCGCCGCTTATGGGGCGTGGTGGAAGGTCGCGCCGCTTATGACATACGTCGTACCACCGTGGGTGACGTTTCAGCGACCGCTCCCCTCGATGTATTAGCGGAGAATGGAAATCCTAAGCTCACTTCCTCGGTAACACTCTCACTCGTTAAAGACACTCGCGACGAATATAATTTCCCGACCAAGGGCGTGCGTATTTCTCTTTCTGAAGAAATTGCTGGGCTCGGTGGCGACTTAAAATATTTACGTTCAGAACTAAGAACCGGTAAGTGGTTTTTAATTTCACCTACCTCGGAACAGACTCTCGGCCTCATCGGTCGGGTGGGCTTTCTCACGGGCTCGGGTGGTTCGTTACCTTTTTATGAACGCTTCTATTTAGGCGGTGCTTACGACATGCGTGGCTTCAATTATAATGATGTCGGCGCGATTAACACTTGGGACCTCAATTCAACCGGTGGTGGAAATCAGCCGATGGGCGGTCTCAGCTACGGATTTTTCTCAGCTGAGTATACAATCAAAGTCGCCGAGAATCTCCGCTTAGCGACCTTCTACGATTATGGTTTCGTCGATCGTGGAGCGACCAAGTTTAATTTATCAGATGCTAATTCCGACTGGGGTGTCGGTATGAGAATTTTACTTGGTGGCGCGATTATGCGTCTCGATTTTGGTATTCCCCTTAAAACCACTAAGAATCCTGCAACTGGACAGGAAATTAACGGCGGTGGAGCCAAATTTAACTTCAGTTTTGGCACTGTCTTTTGATTGCCAAACCTAAGTTAAATAGTCACTTTCAAGGTCACCTTATCTTATGAAATCCCTTAGCGCACTCCTCATCTTTGCAGCTACTTCTGTATTCGCTGCAGCTCCTAATATCGCCGTCGTCGACGTCGCCGAGATTATGACCAAATACAACAAGGCCGTCGAAATCAAAGCCGGCATCGACAAGTCCTTAGAAGCTAGTCGCACCGCCGTTAATGACCGTGCCAAAGAAATCGACCAAATGAAGGCCGATTTCGACAGCACTGTAAAACGCGCCAACGACCCTATCTTAAACGAAGCTGGAAAAAAGAGTCTCTTAACCGAAGCCAACGTAAAACGTGAAGCTCTCCAACAGCGCCTCAACGAGTTCCAACAATTCGCACAAAGCGCCCAAGGACAAATTCAACAGCGCGCTAATCAGTTAGAACAAAATGTCATCGCTGACATCCGCCTCGAAACTGACAAAATTGCGAAAGCCAAAAACTTCCAATTAATTATTCCTAAGGCAGTTGCTTTCACGGCCGACTCTTCACTCGATATCACTGCCGAGGTTATCAAAAATCTTAACGCTAATTATAAATCAGGTTCCGCTACTGAAGCTGAAAAGCCTGCCACTAAATAATAAAAATAATGAATACCGCCCCTGAGTTTCAGGGGCGCTTCATTTAGGAAATGTCCTTCACTCTCACGATCACTGAACTCGCCAAAATTACGGCGGCTTCAGCTATCGAAGGTTCACGGACTGCCCCCATTAAAGCCATTGCCTCCCTGGCTGAAGCGGGTGCGGATGACTTATCTTTTTTAGGAAATCCCAAATACAGTACCGCAGTAGCTACTTCTCAAGCGGGCGTTATTTTGGTTCCTACAGACTTCGCCGGAAAGCCCAACGGCCAACAGGTTTATCTGCGGGTTGAAAAACCTTCGTACGCTTTAGCACTCATCTGCTCTGCGCTCGAATCCCAACTCTGGCCTCAGCCAGCGAGTGGCATTCACGCGTCCGCTGTCATCGCTAAAACTGCGAAAGTAGATTCCACCGCCACAGTCGGCCCCCTCTGCGTCGTCGGAGAAAATTCTATTATCGGACCAGGCGTTGTCCTCGAAGCGCAATGTCTTATCGGAAAAAATGTTTCGATTGGCCCACGCTCCTGGTTTAAGTCGGGTGTGACCATCGCTGATTATTGTATCGTTGGTGCCCGTTGTCGTTTTCAATCAGGTGTCGTGATTGGCTCTGATGGCTTTGGCTACGAACCGGTCGGACAAGAAATTCATCGCATTCCACAAATTGGAAATGTCGTGATTGAAGATGATGTGGAAGTCGGGGCGAACACGACCGTCGATCGCGCGCGCTTTAGTCAGACGACCATCGGACGTGGCACCAAAATTGATAACCTCGTACAAATTGCCCACAACGTTCGCATTGGTAAGCAGTGTCTCATTGCGGCACAGGTCGGTATTGCCGGCAGTTCTACCCTCGGTGATTACTGCGTACTCGGTGGTCAAGCGGGCGTGGCTGGACATTTAACCTTGGGTGATCGCGTGCAACTCGGTGCCCAGACAGGCCTCTTCCAAGATGTTGACGCCAATGAATTTTATAACGGAACCCCCGCCAGCCCTATTGGTTTAGAGCGTCGTTTAGTGGTTTTATCTAGAAAGTTACCCGATTTATTCAAAAAGGTTGATTCGCTTGCCGCATCATTGGACTCTGTGCGTCGTCCAAATTCATGAGCCAGCCAGCTATCAAAATATTTACAGGGAACGCCAACCCTGCACTCGCCAAAGAAATTTGCGAGCATCTCGGTGAGCCCTTGGGTTCAGCGATGGTGAACTGTTTTCCTGATGGTGAAACTTCGGTGCAGATAAATGAAAATATCCGCGGCTGCGATGTGTTCGTCGTGCAACCTACTTGTGCGCCCGCTAACGACCGCATTATGGAGCTGTTGATCATGATCGATGCACTGCGTCGCGCTTCCGCTGCACGTATCACCGCCGTCATTCCTTTTTACGGTTACGCTCGTCAAGATCGCAAAGACAAACCCCGCGTTCCGATCACCGCAAAACTCGTGGCGAATCTTTTAACGGCAGCGGGAGCGAATCGTATTCTCACCGTTGATTTACACGCGCAACAAATTCAAGGCTTCTTTGATATTCCGGTCGATCATCTCTATGCCTCGCCGGTCTTCTACGCCTACATTAAAAATAAACCCTGGTTGAAAGATGCGACCGTCTTTTCTCCAGACGTCGGTGGCCTAAAGTATGCTTCTGCGGTAGCGGATATGCTTAACCTGCCTTATGGCTTCGTGGCTAAACGCCGCACGAGTGCTACTACCGTGACTGCGACCAGCTTAGTGGGTGATGTTGATGGCAAAGATGTTATCTTGGTCGACGACATGACGGAAACCGCGGGCACCTTGGTAGCCGCTGCCGAATTAATTAAGAAGAATGGTGCGCGCACGGTTCGTGCGATGGTCTCACACTGCATGATTCAAGAAATCGCCTATGAGCGATTCAAGAAAGGTGTGATTGATGAAGTCATTACCACTAATTCTGTACCGATTGAGACTCGTGGATTACCGATTACGGTTTTATCCATCGCTCCTTTATTGGCCGACGCCATTCGCCGCATCCACGGGAATAATAGCGTGACCGATTTATTCCCGATTAAGGGACACTGAGTCAGTTCGGTGGGCTTATTTTTTTCCGTCGAGGAAATCAATCACCTGCTGAGCTTGGTCGCCCGTGTGTCCATCGTAGTCGGCCATCACGCAAACACCGTCTTTAAAGAGATAGGCTGAGCGACTCGCAAAACCGAAGCGAACGGGAACCTGAAAGGCTTGGATTACTTTTTTATCTTTATCTGCTAAGAGGGAGAAGGGGAAGTTTTGTGATTTCTTGAATGCCTTTTGGGCTTCTTCATTGTCGGCACTCACCCCGAGAACTTTAACGCCGCGTCGGGTGAGGGCTTCCCAGCTATCGCGAAGTGAACAACCTTGTTTGGTGCAACCAGGGGTGTTGGCTTTGGGGTAGAAATAAACGAGTAAGTAGCCTTGGGCGCCGAACTGAGCGACATTCACAGGCTTGCCGTCTTGATCATTGCAGGTCGCGTCGGGCAGTCGCTCGCCTACCTCGAGACGTTCAGCGGCGTTACCGAAAAAAGGGAGGAAGGAAAAGAGCATGAGGGCGATGGTTTTCATCGATGTTTAATCAACCGATTTTTGACCCAAAGGCAAACCCTCCATTGATGTTTTCGTGTCGCTTGTCGGCCTTAATCCCGCAAAACAGAGGTATGTCGCAGGAAATACTCGCCACGATCCCACATCGGCCACCCTTTCTTTTTATCGATGAAATTAAAGAGGTCCGCAGCGACGGTGCGGTTTGCACGAGAACCTTCCGCGCCGATGAGCCTTTTTATAGCGGACACTATCCAGGCAACCCGATCACTCCAGGCGTTTTGCTCTGTGAATCGGTTTTCCAAACGGGTGCGATTTATTTGACGAAGAAATTACACGCCGAAGGGGCGAGTGCCTCAGAAAAAACGCCCGTGCTTTGTCGCATCGAAGAAGCTAAGTTCAAGGGTATGGTGAAGCCAGGCGATACGGTGACGATTGAAGTTAAGCATGTGGAAACCCTGCAGCAGTTTCATTTCCTGACTGGAAATGTCCGCCTGGACGGAAAAGTCGTGCTCTCCATTCGTTTCGCTCTCGCACTCGTCACCCAAACTGTTTGAAATTAAAGCATGTCGTTTCTAGGAATCAGTGGAAAAACTTTTTTAGTTTTAGGCGTCGCTAATAAAAAATCGGTCGCTTGGCATGTCGCCAAAACGCTCGAAGCCGAAGGCGCAAAAGTGATTTATTCAGTACGATCGGCCGCACGTAAAGAATCGCTCAACACCTTGCTCTCCGGTAAGCCTACTTATATTTGTGATTTAGAAGACGAGGCGCAGACGGTGCAACTCGCTCAGAAAGTCGGTAAAGAACACGGACCCATCGATGGGGTATTACACAGCGTAGCTTTCGCTAATTTCTCCAAGGGCATGCAGCCATTTCACGAGACTGTACGGGCAGATTTTCTCCAAGCTACCGCGATATCCTGCTTCTCATTGGTGGAGCTTTCTCGCGCCCTCAAACCCTATTTAAGCAAAGATGCTTCAGTGGTTTCGATTGGTATCTCTTCGCAGGTCACCGCAGCTAATTACGGTTACATGTCGCCGATCAAAGCGGCTTTAGAATCAGCCAGCCGCTTCTTAGCCAAATCTTTTTCTGCTGATTCACGGGTGCGCTTTAATTCCGTGAATGCGGGTCCCTTGAAAACCAGTGCGAGTGCGGGCATTCCTGGATACTTGGAAAATTATATTCACGCGGAAAAAATGACATTGCGAAAAGAGGCTTTAAAAACGCAAGAAGTGGCGGATGTGGCAGTGTGGTTGCTCTCGCCTCGTTCGAGTGGAGTGAATGGGCAGGGCGTGGTCGTCGATGCAGGGATGGGCTTAAATTTCTTTGACGAAGAACTCGTTAAAGCCTCATCGCGAATTTCCTAACGTGCAGTTTCAACGAACAGTTTTAACGGGTTTGGTTGCCGAACTTCCGCCCGAGGTTTGGACTTCGGATGAAGTCGAAAAACGTTTGTCGCCCGTATACACACGATTGAAATTACCGGAAGGCCGCTTGGAATTGATGACGGGGATTAAAGAGCGTCGCTTTTGGCCACAGGCGATGCTGGCCTCGCAAGCTTCGGCGTTGGCTGGAAAAAAGGCGATGGCGGCCGCTGGGGTCGGTCCAGCGGACATTGACCTACTCATCCATTCATCCGTCTGTCGCGATCGTTTAGAGCCCTCTACGGCGGCTTATGTGCACGGTTTATTGGGCCTAGGCCCCCAGGTGCAGATTATGGATATTTCTAATGCCTGCTTAGGTTTTCTTAATGCGGTCGTGATGGCGGCGGGCTTAGTGGAGTCGGGTCAGATTCGTCGTGCCCTCATCTGTGCTGGTGAAAATGGTAAACCGTTAGTGGAGCATACCATTCGTCAGCTGAACGAAAATCTTTCTCTCACCCGCGATTCTATTAAACCCTATTTTGCAAATCTCACCATTGGTGCCGGTGCAGCCGCGGCGATTGTTTGTCGCGAAGAATTAGCGTCGTCGGATTTAATTCGCTTACGTGCGGCTGCGTGGGAAACCGATTCTTCCGCCAATCAACTTTGCGAAGGAGATACTTCATCGAATGAATTAGATATGCGTACTGACTCCGAAGCTTTGTTGATAGCGGGAGTGGGCTTGGCACAACGCTGTTGGGATCGATTCAAAAAAGAAAGTGGTTGGACTGAATCGACTCCGCAAAAAATTATTACGCACCAGGTGGGCCGTCGACACTCGGCATTACTTTTTGAAAAGTTGGGATTAGATCCCGCCAAAGATTATCAAAGTTTTGAGCGTCTCGGAAATGTGGGTTCGGTTTCATTGCCTGCGACCTTGGCGTTAGCACGTCTCGAAGGAAAAATTAAAGCCGGAGATAAAACCGCGCTGTTGGGGATTGGCAGCGGCCTCGCAAGTCTCATGCTTGCTGTAGAATGTTAGCGCCCGATCCATCCACCCTGTCGCCTGCGGTGAAGGCTCTGTACCCCTTTGAGGTACGAGAATACCCGTCGGCCGATGGGGTGATGCGTTTTGTGGATTACGGACCCAAGGACGGCCCGGCCGTGCTGCTTTTACACGGTAACCCTTCCTGGTCGTTCTTATGGCGAAACCTGGTGCTGAAGCTGGGTAAGGCGGGTTTTAGGGTCATTGCCCCCGACCACCTGGGTATGGGTCTGTCGGACCGCCCAGCTAAATTCCTTCGGCTCGAGAATCGGATAGCCACCGTCTATGGACTGGTCGACTTCCTAGGTCTCAAAAAATTTGATATCGGAGTTCATGATTGGGGTGGCGCGATTGGGCTGGGTCTGGCCGGTCGCATGCCTGAACGCATCGGCAAAATCTTAATTACCAACACCGGCGCATTTCTGTCGGATAACATCCCTAAGCGGATTGCCCTCTGTCGTTTGCCTTTCATCGGGCGGTTCCTCGTCGAAAAATTTAACGCCTTTGCTTGGCCCGCTACCTGGATGGCCGTCCATAAGCCCATGAATAAGGCCGTAAAGGAAGGGTTTCTCTTTCCGTATGGTTCGACGGACTCTCGGCAGGCGGTGGCTGACTTCGTGGCAGACATCCCCATGGAGCTGAATCACCCCACTCGCTCGGTCCTAGCCGAAGTAGGGGAGCGTCTGGTTTTACTGAAACAAAAGCGCGTGATGATTTTATGGGGTCTGCGGGACTTCTGCTTCGACCAAACTTTTTTAGCCGAGTTTGAACGGAGATTTCCCCACGCTCAGAAGCTGATTTTTAGTGAAGCTGGACACTATGTTTTGGAAGATGCGGGCGACGCAGCGATCGATCCCGCCGTACAATTTTTCTTGAACGGATAAAGGGAGTTAAAAGAGTGTAAATTTAATGTAAAATGGGGTGTTTATACCGTGTGAATAACCCATTTTATTGCTTTCGTAAGTTCATAGTAGTCAATGACTTAAAAACCCAAAAAAACCTTACATTTTGAGTGTTTTCCTATTGCAGATTGGCGTGTGAAAAACAGACTAAAAAAACCCCTAATAAAAGGGGTACAAAACTATCTTTTATCACACAAAAAATGAGCGAAAATTCTGAAAAAACTGGTCCCACTGGAAAACACACAGGTAAAGCGTCTTACGATGCGGTAGACATCAAGAGGCTGAAAGGTTTGAAGGCGGTACGCGAGCGACCAGGTATGTACATTGGTGATACAAATGAAACAGGTCTGCACCACTGCGTTTACGAAATTGTCGACAACTCGATCGACGAAGCGCTCGCTGGATATTGTCACAACATCAAAGTAGAAATTCACACTGATGGATCACTCTCGGTTGAAGATGATGGCCGCGGTATTCCGGTCGCCATGCACCCAGAAGAAAAAATTCCTACTTTAGAATTAGTTTTAACCAATCTTCACGCGGGTGGAAAATTTGATAAAGGAGCTTACCAAGTTTCCGGCGGATTAAACGGCGTCGGTGCCAAGTGCGTAAACGCTCTCTCCGATAAGTTCACTGCAGAAGTCAGTCGCGAAGGTGAAGTTCACCAAATGAAATTCTCGCGTGGCGAAGTAACCCAACAGATTAAAGTCATTGGCAAAACTAAGCGTACGGGAACGAAAATTACCTTCCACCCGGATCCTGAAATCTTCGTCTCAACTCAAGAATTTAAGTACGATACCTTAGTGCGTCGCATGCGCGAATTAGCGTTTTTAGTGCCTGGAATCACAGTGGAAATGAAGGATCATCGTACGAATCGTGCGGATAAATTCGAGTTCAAGGACGGCATCGCTGAGTACGTTTCTTTCTTAAATGTAAACGAGGAGCCGCTCTTCAAGGAGCCCATTTTAATTTCCGCGGAAGTTGATTTTACTGATTTAGAAAACCCACGCGTGATGGCCGAAGGCGAAAAGCCTAAGCCCAACCAACGTCGCATGACCGTCGACGTCGCTCTGCAGTACAACGATCGTTATGACGAGATGGTTTTCTGTTATGCAAATTTAATTAATCAGCCTGAAGGTGGTACGCACTTGTCTGGTTTCCGTTCGGCGCTGACTCGCGTGATTAATCATTACGCTAAATCCAATAACTTAATTAAAGATAAAGATGCGAAGTTGAATGGTGATGACATGCGTGAAGGTTTAGTCGCTGTTATTTCCGTCAAGCACCCCGATCCAAAATTCCAATCGCAGAATAAAACTCGTCTGACCAATCCTGAAGTCGAAGGCATCGTGACCTCCGTTGTCGGCGAACAATTAAAATATTATTTAGAGCGCGATCCCAAGACCGGTCGTCGCATTGTCGACAAATGTTTGAACGCCGCGCGTGCGCGTGAAGCTGCACGAAAGGCCCGTGAAACCGTACGTAAATCAGCGATGTCCTCGGGCGGCTTGCCTGGTAAATTGGCTGACTGTTCGGAAAGCGATCCATCCGTTTGCGAGTTATACATCGTCGAAGGTGACTCCGCCGGTGGTTCGGCTAAGCAAGGTCGCGACCGTCGCTACCAAGCGATTCTCCCGATCAAAGGTAAAATCTTGAACGTTGAAAAAGCGCGTATCGACAAAATCTTATCCAACGAAGAAATCCGTACTATCATTACAGCGTGTGGTACGGGGATTGGTAAGCATGAAGGCGATGGCGCGTTCGATGTTACCAAATGTCGTTACCATAAGTTAGTAATCATGACGGATGCGGACGTGGACGGTTCACACATTCGAACCCTCTTACTTACTTTCTTATTCCGCCAAATGCCTGGTTTAATCGAAGCAGGCTATGTGTACATTGCTCAGCCGCCACTCTATCGTATTAAACGTAAGAAGCGTGAGCAGTACGTAGACAATGATCCTGACTTAAATCGTATCCTTCTGGAATTAGGTTCGGAAGATGTGAACTTGCTCCGCCTGCGCGATAAGCACGTTTTCCCAGGTCAGAAGCTCGATAAGATTGTCGAATCACTCGCTCGTTTAGAGTCCCTGGGCGTGAGTATTTCACGTACCGGTTGCCAACTGGGCAATTACCTTGATCAACAAAATCACAAGAACCATGCATTGCCTCGTTTCATCGTACGTACACGTACGGGTAATGAAGAAACTTATGAGTTCCTTGAAGATGTTGATGCTAAACAGGACTACTTAAAGAAAGCCGGCGTGGAAGATTTCCTTTCGGATATGATTAACCGCGAGAAGAAGCTTAAGGACGGTACCGTCGTACAACAGCGCGTTAACATCATCGAAGTCTTTGAAAATGAATCCATCAGCAAGGTGCTGAAGGATCTAGAAAATCAAGGTATGGATGTTCAAAAATTCTCCAGCGGAGAAGATGCTCGTTATCACTTAATTGATGGCTCGACTCCTGAAGAAGAAGCGGCTGCTGAGAAAGAAGATGCGAAGGCTGAAAAAGCTGAGAAGGGTGCTGAGAAGGCCGCGAAGAAGATTGTGAAGAAAGCGGATCCGGTGCCTCTGATGTCGATTCTCGAACTCATCGGACAAATCCGTCAATTCGGCCGTAAGGGTCTCACCATTCAACGATACAAGGGTCTCGGTGAAATGAATCCTAAGCAGTTGTTTGAAACGACGATGGATCCAGCCAAACGCCGATTCTTGAAAGTCGACATTCGTGACGCTGCCGAAGCCAATCGCGTCTTCGCGATGCTCATGGGTGAAGACGTGCCCTCACGTCGTGCCTTCATTGAGGACAACGCGCTCAACACCTCGAACCTCGACGTTTAATTCCTTACTCACTTCTAAATTTATATCTCAATGTATTCTGAAAACGAAAAACTTACTTCGGCTAATATCTCCGAAATCATGCAAACCGCGTACATCGATTATTCGATGTCCGTTATTGTTTCGCGTGCCTTACCTGATGCCCGTGACGGCTTGAAGCCCGTGCAACGTCGTATTCTTTACGCGATGCTGCGTGAAGGCCTGGTCTACAATCGTCCTTTCGATAAGTGCGCAGGTGTTGTCGGTGAAGTTCTGAAGAACTATCACCCGCACGGCGATAGCTCGGTGTACGATACTTTGGTGCGTCTGGCCCAAAACTGGGTCATGCGTTATCCGCTGATTGAACCACAAGGTAATTTCGGTTCGGTCGACGGCGATCCACCCGCAGCTTACCGTTATACCGAGTGTCGCTTGTCTGAAGTTTCTGCTGAGCTCCTCGGTGATATCGATGAAGACACCGTAGACTTCATTCCGAACTACAAAGAGTCTACCACTGAGCCAACCGTCCTACCTTGTGCGCTGCCGCACTTATTAATGAACGGCTCGACCGGTATCGCGGTTGGTATGACCACGAATATTCCTCCGCATAATTTAAATGAACTCATTGAGGCGACCTGTCTGATTATTGATAAGCCAGCGACCACCGTGGATGATTTAGAGAAAATCATTATGGGTCCCGATTTCCCAACGGGTGGCGTGATTAATGGCAAGGAAGGTATCAAACAATACCTCCGCACCGGTCGTGGTATTGTGCGCGTTCGTGGCGTTGCCCATACCGAGCAAATGAAGAACGGTAAGGAGCAAGTCGTTCTGACGGAACTCCCTTATAACACCAATCGTTCAACCTTGGTGAAGCATATCGCCGAGCTCGTCGGGGAAAAAGTCTTGGACGAAGTTTCTGACTTACGTGATGAGTCGGATGAAAATACCCGTATCGTTATCGAGTTGAAACGTAACGAATCACCTAAGGTTGTTATCAACAAACTCTTCAAAAATACCGCCTTCGAAAGTTCTTTCGGTGTCATTTTATTGGCTCTCGATAAACGTCGTCCGAAGCAAATGAACATCCGCGAGATGCTCGAATGCTTCGTTGAGCACCGTCGTGACGTCGTGACTCGTCGTACTCGTTTCCGCTTACGTAAGGCCGAAGATCGTGCGCACATTTTAGAAGGCTTCAAAATCGCCCTGCGTAATCTTGATGATTTCGTAAAAATTATTCGTGCGGCTACCAATCGTGATGAAGCCCGCGTAAAGCTGATGGCTAAGTATGGTCTCAGCGAACGCCAAGCCGTCGCGATCCTCGATCTGCGCCTCTACCAACTCACCGGTTTAGAGCGCGATAAGATTGAAGCCGAGTACCGCGAACTCATGGCCATCGTGGAAGAGTTACGTTCGATCTTAAGCAGTGAATCGAAATTACTTACTTTAATTAAGAAGGAATTACGTGAAGCTGCGAAGAATCACCTGTCCCCTCGTAAGACAAAGGTCATCAATCAAGAAGGAGATTTAGCGATGGAGGATATGATCGCGAATGAAGGCTGTGTGGTGACCGTATCGCACGCCGGATTTATTAAACGCACTAAGGTGGATCAATACCGCTTACAAAAACGCGGCGGTAAGGGTACGAAGGGCGCCGAGCTCTCCAAGGCAGCCAGCGATGAAGATAGCGATTTCATTGAGCATTTATTCACTGCAAACACGCACGACCACATCATGTTCTTCATGAATAACGGTCGAGTTTATGTAGAGAGAGTGCACGAAATTGAAGAAGCGGCTCGGGCCACTCGCGGTAAGTCGATTGCTCGTCTCCTTGATTTAAAAGATGACGAGAAATTAGCCGCTATGGTTTGCGTTAAAGATTTCGCAGAAGGTAAATTCTTAATCATGTGTACCGCTAACGGTACCATTAAGAAGACCGAGATTTCTAAATATGAAAACTACCGCAAGGGTGGTATCATCGGCATTAATATCGAGCACGGTGATAAGTTAATCGCAGTGAAGTTAACCAACGGCGATAACGAGGTCGTGATGATTTCCCAATCCGGCATGTCCATTCGCTTCCATGAATCGGATGTTCGTTCGATGGGTCGCGACACCACGGGCGTGATTGGTATGAATCTCGACTCAGGTGACCTCGTGAAGGCCATGGAGATTGTGGATCCAGCTAACACGTTACTCGTTGTCGGAATCGACGGTATTGGAAAACGCACTGCGTTTGATGATCCTGAGACCAAGGAGCCGATTTATCGTAAGCAATCTCGCGGTGGTAAGGGTGTCATTGCGATTAAGACCGAAGTCGGCGTGGCGGGCGCACTCAGCGTTCAGGAAGATGATGAAGTCATGATGCTGACGAAGGGCGGTCAATCCATCCGTACGAAGGTTAAGGACATTCGTTGCACCGAAGGTCGTAATACCAAGGGCGTACGCGTCATGAGGCTCAAGGACGGAGAAATCCTCACTGGTATCTCCAAGGTTGAGCGCTCGGACGAAGAGGAAGAAAACGCTAAGCCTTCAGCCTAAGCTTCAGTTTAAACTCTCGAACATGGGGCGCGAACAGCGCCCCATTTCTTTTACGCCTTTTCCAGAGTCGCAATGCACTCGATGTGGCGCGTTTGCGGGAAGAGGTCGAAAGGTTTAGCCGACACAACTTTCCAGCCACGTGCGCAGAGGTATTTTAAATCGCGTGCTTGGGTGTCCGGCGAACAACTAATATAAATAATACGACGAGGAGAGAACTTATGCAACTGTTCGAGGAAACTCTCATCACAACCCTTGCGCGGTGGATCCACGATGACGGCGGATTCATTTCCGCGTACCGGAATATTTTTGAAAATTGATTCAGCAGAGCCGGCGATGAAGCGACAATTGGTCAAACCATTGAGTGTGGCATTCTCGGCGGCCTTGCGGGCGGCATCGGCACTGACTTCGATACCGTTGACGGAGTCGAAACTCTTCGCGCCCGAAATGGCGAACAACCCTGAGCCACAATAGGTGTCGACTAAATGTTTCGCACCGGACGCCTTAGCGCTTTCGATGGCGTATTGCACAAAACTTTCGAGCACCGAGGGATTGTTTTGGAAGAATTCTCCAGCTAGGAATTTTAATTTAATTTTGCCGACTTTTTCGGTGACGACCTGACGAGAATCGGAAACGACGCCTTCTTCGCATTCGCGGAAAAGCAGCGTGGCACCGCGTTCAAACTCACCTGGGGCTCGGTAGATTTCTTTGCGGGCACGGGCGTAGGCGGCATTGATGGCGTCGGTCGCTAAAGGACATTTAGGAACATCAATCACGCGACGGGTGGTGCCGGCGGCGAGGAAGCCGATGGGGAAATCTTGGCGACGAGGGGTGAGGAAGTGCGGAGTGATTTTGGAACGGTAGCCGTATTGTTTGGGTGAAGGGTGGCAGGGTTCGATTTCCATTTTTAGTCCACCTAGGCGTTCATAAACTTCGGCGACCTGTTTACGCTTCCATTCTAACTGTGCCGGGTAGTTCATGTTTTGATACTGGCAGCCACCGCATTCGCCGAAAAGTTCGCAACGCGGCTGTACGCGGTCGGCGGAGGGAATGATGACGCGAACTAAATCGCCGCGAGAAAAGTTAGCGGCGTTGTGCCAGATTCTGACCACGACTTTTTCGCCAGGGAGAGCGCCGGTGACGAATACGACCCAGCCATCGACGCGGCCAAGGCCATCGCCTAAATTCGTGAGTGTCGCGATTTCGACTTCAACCTCTTGGTGATAAGTGAAAGGACCTTCTCGGAATTTGGGAGGCTGGTTGGACGGAGCTGAATCTTCGGCGGACATGGCAGTAAATTCTTCTCCTTGGGGAGAAGGTCGAGCCTTAACCTTTTTTGGACGGCTATCCTTGCTCTTTGCGGTGGAATTCACCTTTAATCGGTCTGTGTCCGAAGAGATCATCCAGAGCCGCCAAAATCCCCGTATTCAGGCCGTAGCGCGTTTGCGTGATCGCCCTGAGCGCGAGACGCGTGGCCTCTTTATTGCGGAAGGACTCCGTGAACTCGGTCGGGCCTTCGAAAAGAAAATCAAAATCGAAGAAGTTTATTTCTGTCCGGAAATGTTTCGGGGAAGTGAGGCTGCTGAGCTCGTCACGCGCTGTCGGGCTGAGCGTATTATTTGCTGTGAGGTCGGACGTTCCGCTTTTGAGAAGATGAGTGGTCGCGAAGGGCCCGATGGTTTGTTGGGTGTGGCTAAGACGTGGGACTGCTCGTTGGCGCAGTTAAAATTATCTGCATCACCTTTATTATTAGTGGCTGAGTCGGTTGAAAAACCTGGAAACCTCGGAGCGCTTTTACGCACGGCGGATTCGGCTGGTTGTGATGCGCTGATTATTTGTGATCCCGTGACCGATGTGTTTAATCCGAATGTTGTACGCTCATCACAGGGTGCAGTTTTCTCGGTTCCGGTGGCCGTTTGTTCGTCGACGGAAGCGGCGGCTTGGTTGCGTGCGAATAAGGTAAAAACTTTGGCGACGACTCCGGTGGCGACGAAAACATTTTGGGAGGTGGATGCAAAAACTCCTACCGCCTTATTATTAGGATCGGAGAAAGACGGGTTGTCGGAGTTCTGGTTAAAAAGTGCGGATGAGAAGATTTCGATACCGCAGGCCGGGTTGTCCGACTCGTTAAATGTGTCGATGGCGGCGGCGATTGTTTTGTTTGAAGCCGTCCGTCAGAGACGAAAATAAAAAAGGCCGGACACCTGTCCGACCTTCATTTAACCCTTTATTTATAGGGGTTTTATCCGATTGCTTTAGCAACCATGTCGTCGAGTTTCTTACCATCGACGGCGAAAGCGCGGATGCCTTCAGCGGTTTTTTCGGTGGCCATGGCGTCTTCGTTATGGTGCCAGCGGAATTCTTTTTCGCCCCAGACTTTGGCGGCTTCGCCTTCGGCTTTAGCGGAAGATTCGGTGAGCACTTGAGGAACGCTGCTGGTGTCTTTGGAAAGTTCTTCGAGTAAGTTTGGAGCGATGGTGAGGAGATCGCAGCCGCAGAGCGCTTTGATTTGTCCGGTATTACGGAAGGATGCGCCCATGACTTCGGTTTTAATTCCGTTACGCTTGTAGTAAGCGTAGATGCGGCGGACTGATTGAACGCCTGGATCTTCGGCGCCGACGAATTCTTTGCCGGTGGCTTTTTTATGCCAATCGTAGATGCGGCCGACGAAGGGGGAAATTAATTGCACTTTAGCGTCAGCACAGGCGACGGCTTGAGCGAAGGAGAAGAGCAGGGTGAGGTTACAGCGGATGCCTTCTTTTTCGAGTTCGGCAGCGGCTTGGATGCCTTCCCAGGTGGAAGCCATCTTGATGAGGATGCGTTCTTTCGGGATGCCGGCGGCTTTGTAGAGAGCGATGAGCTCTTTAGCTTTGGCGATCGTGGCGGTTTTGTCGAAAGAGAGACGAGCGTCGACTTCGGTGGAGACGCGGCCGGGGACGATTTTTAAAATTTCGGTGCCGAAGGAGATGAGAAGTGCGTCGACGGCGGACTGAACGCCTTTGCTGCGGTTATCTTGGGCAGCTTTGTCGAGCAGCGCTTTGTATTCGGGCATTTGCACGGCCTTAAGGATGAGGCTCGGGTTCGTGGTAGCGTCGAGAGGCTTGAAGGCCTTCATGGCGGCGAAGTCACCCGTGTCGGCGACTACTTTGGTATGTTGGCGAAGTTGTTCGAGTGCGTTCATAGAGTGATGTCAGAGTGGTAAAGTGTTGGGGAAATGTCGAGCCAACGCTCACGACATTTTATTCTTCGTTCGGTTCGGAGGAAATTTTTTTTGTTTTATCTCATCACAAAGAAAATAAAAAAGTGTATTTTAGTTAAGTGGGCGTGGGTAAAATTTGGTTTCAAAATTTGGATACATCGAGAGAAAACCACGGTGGTATTTGTGGTTGGTTGGGTGGGGTGAATTCAGCGGTTATTTTTTGGGGTGAGTGAGTGGCTTTTAAAGTGGGGTTTGGGGTGATCGAAGAGGGCATTTCGGGGGAGGGTGGGGCGCGGATTTTTACCTATTAGTAAAAAAAATGTAAAAACGAAAAATTCGCACCGTAAGTCATTGATGTGTAGGGACTAAAATTATGTAGCTATAATGATAAAAAAGTAAGTTTCTGCTTGAATTGGAGGGGTAAAGTCTGCACTCTCGAAATTCTTCTCCCTTGTGGAGAGTGTTCATCTGGTTGGATTTAGTGGTTTTTAGGAGGCCGCTTAAAAAAAGTGAGCTAACTATCAAAAAGGCATTGACGAAACATTTAATGCCATCACCGTCCGCCCTTCCTCTGGTTCGCCAGAGGCCAATTTCGGTTCTTTGAGAGTTCATTTTTTGTGCGACAATACGGCCTATCGTATTAGTCAAACCTTACACCTGGTGAAC
>JBBAUZ010000018.1:0-14564 GCA_040397965.1 Opitutales bacterium
TCACCATCGCTAAATTTGAGGCGGATTTTTTTACCGGTCTTAATTGATTTACTGGAGCTGATGACTTTGCCTTCGGCGTCGCGGATAATTGAATACCCGCGGGCGAGCACTGATTCAAACCCAGCCGACTGTAACCGCTTATTGAGTTGATTTACTTTTTCTCTGGTCACACCGAGTCGCGCTTTGGGTGATAAGCGATGAAGCTCACTCCCCAGTTCCGAGAGTTTGTGTCGACGATCGGCTAAAAATTCTTCGGCAATACTGGTCAACTGGGCGTACAACAAATCTAGATCTTGATACAGTGACTGAATTTTATTTTTAGGAGAGTATTGAGCCAGCTGACCGCTCAAAAATTTAAGTTGGGCTAAGAGTTTAGTTTGTCCCGAGGCAATGAGTTCGGCCGCTGCCGTAGGAGTTTCCGCGCGCTTATCGGCCGCGTAGTCGCACAGTGTAAAATCCGTTTGGTGTCCGACGGCTGAGATAACAGGAGTCTTACTGGCCCGCACCGCACGCACTAATTTTTCGTCATTAAAGCCCCAAAGATCTTCGGCGGAGCCACCTCCTCGCCCGACGACAATTAAATCAATGCCGGGGATTTCATTAGCCAGTTTAAGGCCTTGTAAGACCGAACCAGCACAACTCTCACCCTGCACCCGGGCAGGCACTAACCAAACAGTTCCTCGCCAGCCTCGGGTCTTCAATACTTCAGTAAAGTCATGCCACACCGCTCCGATTTCTGATGTCACGAATGCTACGACTTTTGGAAATGCCGGAATCGGACGCTTGAGTTCATCTTCGAATAGGCCTTCGGCTTTTAATTTCGCGAGTAACTCTAAATACTTTTTCTGCAATTCACCTTCACCCTCGGGCTTCATTGAATCGATAACCAGAGAAAGTTTTCCGGACTTTCCATAAAAATCTACTTTCGCTTTTACGACTACGCGGAGTCCGTCTTTGATTGGAAATTTAATCCAGCGTGCTTGGAATCCATAGAGTATGCAGTCTACCTTGGACTCTGCATCTTTAAGGGAAAAGTAATGATGCCCTGAAGGGTAGGTTTTGTAGCCCGAAATTTCTCCCACCACTTCCACGGTGCCAAGCCCGTTGACGTGACCTTTGATGACGTCAGTTAAATCGGAAACCGTTAGCGGTAACGAGTCAGGCATTAAGCCATAGAACTACTTTGTCTTAGAGTCGTCAAGCGATGGCACAGCGCGTAGCTGAATACTGTCGATGACTTGAGGGCCGAGAATGACGTTGGTAACGATCACCAAAACTTGGCCCGGCTTGCAATGGCCGCCATCACGTAAGTGCTTCAACGCAGTGGTGATGTTTTCATCTGCTTGGGGACTGAACTTAATAAAGAAGGGTGTAACGCCCCAAAGCAGGCTCATGCGACGATGGACGTTGATGTCCTCGGAGAAGGCGAAAATAGGGCAACCTACCGCACGTAAGGCTGAAAGGGCGCGAGGAACATCGCCATTGCGTGTGAAGGCAATGATTCCGGTATTTTCTAAATCTTGGGCAAGACTCGCAGCGGAGCGAAGTAGCTTAACTTTAGGAGTATCGTTGGGTTGTTCTGCGCTGAGCTTTTTCGGTAGGTCTTGCTCTGTCGCCATCGCGATTTTTGACATCACTTCCACGCAGCGAATCGGGTGTTTGCCCGTAGTGGTTTCGCCTGAAAGCATTACCGAGTCAGCCAATTCTAAAACAGCATTTGAAACGTCGGTGACTTCAGCACGCGTCGGCACAGGGTTTGTGATCATCGACTCTAACATGTGCGTTGCGACGATGACTGGCTTGCGTGCGGCAATCGACATGGCGACCGCGCGACGTTGGACGGATGGAAGTGTTTCGTAAGGAATCTCGATACCTAAATCTCCACGAGCGACCATGAGGGCGTCGGAGGCATCGATAATCGAAGCTAAATGTTCAATCGCAGATTGATCTTCAATCTTAGCAATAATTTGTGCCTTGGAGTGTTTTTCTAAAAGTAATTTACGGAGACTATGTACATCACTCGCTTCACGTACAAATGACAGCGCGTAGTAATCGATACCCACTTCGCATCCAACTGCGATATCTTCGCGGTCCTTATCGGTGAGTGGAGGGAGTTCGATTTTTACACCTGGTAAATTAATGTGGCGGCGGCTACCCATGGAGCCCGGTTGCTCGACTTTACAGCACAAGCGATCGGATTTTTGTTCAAGGACGCGTAATTGAATAAGGCCGTTATCAATGAGAACAACACCCCCAACAGGCACCGAGCGAATGATAGGAGGGTAGTTTGAAGTGATGAGAACTTTATCACCATCGGCTTTGGCGTCAGGTGCACCCGTGACATCCACCAATTGCCCGGTCGTAAGGTTAATTGATTGTTTAAGAGCTCCCGTGCGAATCTCTGGCCCTTTGACGTCCATCATCGTGGCTAGGTCCACGCCCATTTTTTTGCTAACCAAGCGTACTCTTTCGACTACTTGGCGAACCCAGGCGTGATCCGCATGGGCCATATTCAGGCGCACTACATTCGCGCCTGCTTTGATTATTGCCTCTAAATTGGCCTCGGACTCGGTCGCGGGTCCAATCGTAAAAGTGATACGGGTGTGTCTGTATGGCTTCACGAGTTTATGAGTAGTTGTGAAGACTCACTAATGGCAAGTGAAACATTGCCTACTGCGAGATTTATGAAACTTTTTGAGCAATCACGTCCCTTTTTACCTTGGTTAGTTCCTCGAAAAAAGTAGGGGTTTCAAAGGGCCAAGGGTTTTCTTCGCAAATCCGCCAATTTGGGTGATTTTTTAACTCACGCACGGTCCAGTCAAAATAATCAGCATCATCGGTTCTGAAATAGAGCTTCGCCTCGGCGGTAGAGGCCTTGGCTAGACGGGTAAGATTTTCTTCAGATATAAAACGATTTTTATGGTGCCTTCTTTTTGGCCAGGGGTCGGGATAAAGAATGAAGATCTTTTCAATTTTATGTGCAGGCGTTAACGCATCTAAAACTTCGGTGGCTTCCGCCTTTAAAAAAGACACATTTTTAATGTTCTGAAGTTCTTGTTTCCGTAGAGATTTTGCAATCCGTCCGGTGATTAAATCAATACCCACGCAAAATTCCTCTGGATTTGCTTTCGCATAGGCGGCCAACCAGTGACCATGTCCGCAGCCAATTTCTAAAGTGAATGACGTCCGCTTGCCGAGAACTTCGGAAAGTTTGGATCGGAGTTTTTCAACATTCGTCGTCCGAAGGTTGTCCGCCCATTCCTTGCCGAAGACTTTGTTGTCAGGTGACACGGGGGCACGTTGGCACGGTGACACGGGGAAGGCGAGAGAAAGGGGACACGCTGGCACGTTAGCACGTTGGCACGGGGAATTTTACTAGGCCTTCGGCCATCAGTTCCTTTAATTATTAACCCAAACAAAAAACCCACCGATTAAAGTGGGCTTTAAGAAACTTGGCATCTCCCCTTGTCACCTTGCCCACATGTCCCCATGTCCCCTCGCGAACTACGTTCGCGTCCCTTGTCCCCGTGCCCACGTGTCACCTTGTACCCTTAAATTACCTTAGTTACGAGCTAAGGTAATTTGCGAATAACTCCGGCTTTCCAAATGTCTGGCGATAGTCTCTTTAATTGTATGGCCAAAGTAGATATAGAAATAGTTCAAAAGGTGCTCAAGGAAAACGGCATCGATGTCCGCTTAGCGGCGGAAATTTTAAACCAAATTCGCGAGGTCGTCGCCGAAGAAGCGGTCGAACGTGAGAAGCCAGCGAAGAAACAGCACTTGGTTTTAGTCAGTGAACCTGAAGGCGGTCTTCCCAAAGATTTAGTGGGTTGGGTGGTTCAAATTTTAGAAGACGACGATCCACGCGAAGCTGCGCAAAAAATTACGGAAGTGGCTGGAGTGTTTAATGGTACCCCGAAGGGCCAGCGCTTACCCGTCGCAAGTTTTGGTGATGCTTGTCAGGGTTTGCCGACCAAACTTTTAAAAGAAAATAATGTTTGGATTAAAACACGTGAACCCGTTCGCGTGATTGCCGTAAAAAACTCTCTCGGACGTCGTCGCGGTTAATTTTTATTTTAGATAAAAAACGCACCTTTTTGCCGTCTAATTTTTTAATTTTAGCCTATTTTGGCTTTAATTGAAGACCCTATAAATCAATCAATTGCTCTCGCATTTAACCAAAAACCTTACACTGTAAGGCCTTATGAAGTTTAAGAACTTTCCTATTTACCGCATCGAATGGGTAACATCCATCTTTTTGATTAGCACCGCGCTCCTGTCGCTCACGGTCGTTCCCTGGTTCCTATGGACCCAGTACAACCTGCCGGCTGACGCTGCTAATAAGGTTCAAGGCTGGGGCTTTATTTGGGCTTTATTCGTATTTTATTACTATGCGACCGGCTTTGGTATCACCCTAGGTTACCACCGCTTATTCTCACACATTTCCTTTAAGGCTAAATGGCCGGTAAAGCTCTTTGTTCTGCTTTTTGGTGCCGCGTCATTTGAAAACTCCGCCCACGATTGGAGCGCTGATCACCGTGTCCACCACAAGCACGTCGATGAAGATGAAGATCCTTATGATATCTCCAAGGGTTTCTTTTACGCTCACATCGGCTGGTTACTCTTCCGTTTAAAACCAAAGCCACCCGTTACCAATGTTAAAGATCTAGAAGCAGATCCATTAGTCATGTGGCAGCACCGCTACGTGCAGTGGATTGCCGTCTTCATCGGGTTCGTTCTACCTTCAATCTTGGGCTACGCCTACGGTTGGGCGATGGGCTTTTCTAATCCCGCAATGACCGCTCTGGGTTGCTTCTTAATCGCCGGACTGCTCCGTACCGTGATTGTTCAACAAGGAACCTTCTGTATCAACTCGCTCTGTCACATGTTTGGCCGTCAGCCTTACTCACGCGATCACAGTGCTCGCGACAGCGGCTGGGTAGCGCTATTAACCTTCGGTGAAGGCTATCACAATTATCACCACGAATTCCAACACGACTACCGCAATGGCGTTAAAGGTTGGCAGTTCGATCCCACAAAATGGATCATCTGGACCTTATCAAAAGTAGGTTTAGTTCAGGATTTACGCCGTGTTTCTGACTCCCGAATCCTCGCAGCCGAACTTAAAGAGAAGAGTCGTACGCTCGGTATGGACGTTGAAAAAATTGTGAGTCGCTTCGACGCCCGCACCCGCGAAATCAAAGCTTCAACCATTATCGCAGCAGATAACTTAGCAAAAGATTTAGCTGTTCGCGCAGAAGCTCTAAAGGAACTCGCTTTAACTAAGGCCGATGTGGGTAAAGATACACACGATGAACTCCAAGGCTTACTCAACCAAGCTGCGGAAATTCTAGAATCGCTCCGTCGCTCCGACGCTGCGGCGATTGCCTAATTAAACTCGTTTAAACTTTTCTACCAAGTTGCGGACTTCGTCCTCAATCTTTGGTAGGACGGTTTGCGGCTCTTCGAAGTCGATATCGTGAAAATGCCAGTAATGGATTTTATCGGCCCATTCTGGATGCGAACTTTGCATCATTTCATAGTGCTCATCTTTTTTCAGGGCGACGATGTGCTGGGCTTTCTCTAGATCCTTGAGCTGAAGTTGGACCGGGGCACGGCCGGTGAGCTCTAGCGGCACACCCAGAGTGGTGAGTCGCTCGTGCGTGTCGGTCGATATCAGGGTGGGTTCGTCCGCGACGATGGAAGTGAGTAAACCCCTGGAAAAAGCCCTAATGGGGAGTCCTTTTTCGAGGGCATGCCAATTAAAAATAGCCTCGGCATGCCGACTTCGGTAGAAATTCCCAGTACAAATGAATAGAACCAGGGTTTCCTTGTAATCTGCGCTTGTGCGGGAGGGCATCGTTAGTAGAGTTCGAGACTATAACCAAATCGCCATGGCACGCAAACTGTTCGTTCTTTCTGTTCTCACTTTCACTCTAGTAGGCTGCATGGGTCCTGAAAAAGGCCCAAGCCCTGTTACCGACACCGGTCTCTCGGGCTTCGGTAATGCTCCTGCTTTCGATACGCTCACTCCCCTGAGCCCCGATTCAAATTCAGGCACCACCACCAAGTCGACTTCCAAGAAGTCTAAAGGTAACTTGCCTCTGAATAGCTCTAGCCAGAAGTAATTTCTTCTGCGCTGATTAAAATCAGAGCAGAGAAACTTCGGTAACGAAAGTTTCTGTCCGACCGGGCTCCGCAAAACGGAGCCCATTTTTATGCTCAGGGCTATTGGGTGGGCCCATCCACGGTTCGACGCAATAGAACGGCGCTTCGGCATCAGGCGTCCAAGTGACTACCGCTGCCCAACTATCAGGGATAGGTTCTTCGCCCACTTTAACTGAAATATTTTCTTCACCGGATTTCGGTCCGAAAACTACGAGCGAATCTTTGAGGTTGGTGAAGATACAATCGGGGAGCCCAGGATTATCGAAAGAGAATTCATTGGCACCTTTAAGATCGGCAAACGGGATAAGTTTTCCGTCTGCGGCATGTCTCCATTGTTTTTTGGAGGGAATCTTAATAGTGTAATCGCTGCGACTTAAGCCTTTGTGCCAAGGTAGTGTGAAGTAGAAGTGATGTCCGGCACACCATGGCAGAGGTTGTTGATCGCGATTTTCAAACTCGAAAGTGCAGCGCACAAATAATTCGCGGAACTCATATCTAACCCGGAATTCATATTTAAAAGGATAACAAGCTTCGGCTCGGGCATTGGGCACTAAGCGGAGGAGGGCGTGTTTGTCGCTGGATTCGATGAATTCAAATTCGCAATCGCGAGCGAAGCCGTGTTGGGGCATGGGACGTTTGACCCCCGCATCGTCTTTCCAGAAAAACTTTTCCCCGTCGGCATAATTCCGACCCATGAAAGGGAAGAGAATAGGGTTTCCGCCACGAACTAAACCAATTTTATCCAAAGCGAAGTCCGCACCTTCGGGCCAATGGAGAATGTTTCTGGTACCCGTGGGTAAATTTAACTTCCAGTGAATGAGTCTGGCTCCACGGGTGAGGCAGGTTTCATAAGTAGATGATCCCACTGTCCATCGCTCCATCGGCACTCCGCTGGCAATAAATTTTTCCATGAGTCAGCAAAAACCCAAGAGTGAATGAAGGCAAACGCGGAATGAAAATTATTTTTTAGTCATCCGATAATGACAGACCATCCATTCTTCACCTTTTTCAAAATTCCAAAGTTCCGCACAGGCCATAAAAAAGATACGCCAGTAGGCCAGCCATTGACGGGCTTTTTTGGGTCCATAGGTTTCCGCAAAAATCGCCAAAACCTTTTCCCTGTGAAGATCCGTATTTTGTAACCAGTGTTCGGCGGTTTGACCGTAGTGCCGGCCCGAAACCTCCCATTGGTTCTCTAGTTTAAGATTATCTTGAAAGTGGGTTGGTAGATTATTGGAGGGCATGATGCCTCCTGTAAAAAAGTGCCGCGACATCCAATCGCTACTGTCTTTTGATTCAAAGTGGTAAGCACAATCACGGTGGGTGAAAATATGGAAAAAGAGCTTACCGTCGGGTTTTAACCAGGTGCTAATCCGACGGAATAATTCCTGCCAATTTTTCATATGCTCGAACATTTCAACCGAAACCACACGGTCAAAGGTGTCGGCTGAAATTGAAAACACATTCATATCACATGTGATGACAGTGACGTTATCAAAGCCACGACTTTTGCACTGACTTAGAATATGCTCTCGCTGGGAGGCAGAGTTTGAGACGCTGGTGATTTGCGCATGGGGATACTTCTCAGCCATCCAAAGGGTGAGAGAGCCCCAACCACAGCCCAACTCGAGAATCTTTTGTCCGTCTTTAAGTTCTGCTCGAGTGCAGGTGAGTTCAAGCATGGCCTCCTCGGCTACTTTAATAGATTCATCACCCTGCGTGTAGAAGCATGACGAATATTTTAGGCGTGGACCTAGACATAACTGATAAAACGCAGCCGGGACTTCATAGTGCTGTTCGTTCGCTGCCTTGGTGGCAATCGCCACAGGTAATTTTTTAAGTTCCTCAGCGAAAGCGGAAACTCTTTGGAGACGCTCCGCTGGATCTGTTGCCCGCTCGTCTTTTAATCTCTGACGGAGTAATTTTCGAATGCCGCGGCGAAGAATGAAGTCGGGTAAAATATCCCAACCTAACAAGGTATCAATAAAAGGCATAAAGTGAGACTAACAGGGCAAACTCAACAGGCAAACCTAAGGTTAAATTTTACGCTTAGGTTTTTTTGGCCAAAAGGCAGGCACGGTAGATTGGTAAATTTTATAGCGCTCGCCCTTCGAACTGCTCAGATGCTCTTCAGTCATGGATACGCCACTCACCCGGGTTAATAAATAATACATGAAACCGGCACAGATGATTCCAGGTATAGCATAATAATCATGGTTGTAGCTCACTAAGGCAAAGCCGACCCAAACTAACCATTCGAAGAAGTAATTAGGGTGCCGCGTCCAGGCCCAGAGTCCAGTATCACAAACCGCACCCGCCGCTGAGTTTGCTTTGAAGCTTTTTAATTGGCGGTCCGCCATAAACTCTCCGAGTAGACCAATAATCGTTACCGCAATTCCTACCCAGTGAATAGGTAGTAAGGATTTATCACTGTGTAAGTACGACGAAATAAATGGAGTCCAAAGTATGCCTAAGACCAACGCTTGAAGCATATAGAATTTAAACATTTTAAAATTTAAATCTTCGCCCCATTGTTGGCGCATCTTTACATAGCGTCCGTCTTCATGACGCAGATTTCTGGAAATTCTCACTGCTAAATGAGTGCCGAGTCTAAAACTCCAGGCTATGACTAAGAGAGTTAAAACGATACTAGAATTATCTAAACTGAATGAATGCTCGTACAGATGTTGGATGCCTAAAATTCCAAAAAAGTAGGCCCAGAAGGCGTCCACAATGGACCAATTGTCGAGCTCTTTGGCCACCCACCAGATGACGGCGAAAAAGACAATCGAGTAGCCGAGCACGCGAAGGAATTCTACGAAGAATAAATAAAGCATTTTATAATTTAGTGTGTGATAAACCGCTTAAAAATAAGAATTAAAATTCGGTAGAGAATCCATGTAACCCATGGAATTACCACAAGCCATCCTAAGAATGCATGAAAACCCATTTCACAGAACTTTGACATGAAATTCACAAAAGATTCACTGAACTCTGCCTTCATTTGACTAAATTCAAACACTTGTGCTTCCGCACCTGTCATTTTTTCACCGAGTCGTATCCAGGGAATTATTAAAGCAATCTGTAGCGGATAACTAAAATAATTGATGATTTGCATGACGACGTGATTAAGTCGGAAAATTTTCCCGGCCAACAGACACAAGATGGTCGTCGTCCCAATAAATGGATTTACGGCAATCGCCAAACTGACGGCACAGGCTAACGCTAAATCCTTCGCGGTAATGCCTTGTTTTAATTCTACGAGTAGAGGATCCCGAACCTTGCGATTAAACCATCCAGCAATGCGACTCATTAGCTGGATTTTCTGGTAAAGAATATCTTGGTAAGGTTGGATTCGTTTGAATTACTAAAAAGACAGCTGAGCGCATAGCCTGCGATGGCAAAATTACCGAGCAACATCAGCGCAACCAGCCAGCCGAAGCGCACGAAATTATTATTTTCGCGCCAGGCAACATAGAGCCAAAAAGTCAGAAAGCCAAAGTAGGCATCAAACATCGTCGCTAAGCCCCAAGGCTCGGAGCAGACAGTAACGTAGCCGTCGATGACATTGAGACCTTGATTGCCGGCGTATTGCGGAAGTGAAGTGATGGATGGAACAGTACAGGCGTACCACGACACCCAAGTCATCGCGATGAGAACAAAAATAAAATAACCAAAAAGAGCGCGTCGGGTGTTCATATTAATAATAGGGTAGGTGTAATTAACTTAGACGATTATAAAAGGAATGCAAGTGAGTGTGTGGGCAGAGGTAATGTGGGTGTCTTTGTATCTCCCCTTGTCCCCTTGTCACCTTGCCCACACGTCCCCTTGATTTTACTCAACCCAATTAGGTCTTAAATAGACCGCCTGAACTACACCGATGTTTCGATGGGCAAAAGCAGCTTCACAGTAGCGGAAATAGAGTCTCCACTTACGGATAAACTGTTCGTCGAAGCCCATCGCCCGGACTTTATCTAGTTTTTGTTCAAACGCATCACACCAGGTCGCCAGCGTGCGGGCGTAGTCGGGTCCAAATTCTTCCAGACGATGTAACTGGAATCCACCGCGTTCAGTCATGAGTTGATTCACGCGATTAATAGAAAGTAAAAGCGATCCCGGGAAAATATGTTTCTGAATAAAATCTACGCCCTTACGGAATTGTTCGTAGCGACTGTCGGGACAAGTAATATACTGGAATGCGGCAATGCCGTTCTGTTTCAGTAAGCGTCCAACGCTACCACAAAATTCTGGTAAGTATTCATGTCCCAGCGCCTCCATCATTTCGATGGATACACATTTATCATAGGAGCCTTGGTGATGTCGGAAATCTTGCAGTCTTACTTCAATCTTATCGCTGAGGCCCGCCGCCTTAATTCTTTCTGTGGCTAAATCGAATTGGGCTTTAGAAATGGTGAGGGTAGTGACGCGACAGCCATAATTTTTCACCGCTTGAATGGCCCAGCCGCCCCAACCGGTGCCGATTTCGATAACATGGTCACTCGATTTAAGTTGGAGCTGTTCGCAGAGGGCCCGATTTTTTTGAATCTGTGCGTCGGCTAGCGTTTTACAGCCATCCCAGCGGGCCGATGAATACATCATCGATTCGTCTAAGAATAATTTAAAGAAATCGTTAGAAACATCATAGTGCGCTGCGATATTTAGGCGTACATTTTTTACAGAGTTAGGGCGCAGGAGATGCTCGATGCGATCGGCCAGACGAAAAGCCCCGAGTGCAATATTTTTCACTGCCGAGCCAGACATCCCTGGAGTGTTTTCAATATTTTGAATAAAGAATCCAATGACTGCTGCTAGATTAGGCGAATCCCATTCGCCCGCAATATAGCTCTCTGTTAAACCAATATCTGAACCTAGAATAATCCGGCGAAAGAAAAGTTCATCTTTAATTTTTACCTCAGCGGTGGAAGAGGGGTTAATCGCCTCGCCAATTTTAAACGATTTCTGGTTGGGCAGAGTGATGATGAGTTGCCCGTTTTTTAGTTTAGCGAGCGTACGCAAAACCAACTTCTGCATGAGGCCCCCTTGATTGATCGCCTCGGACGCGGTAATGAAAGTTTCTTGGGTCATTTCGATTTACTGATTTCGGGGGAGGGGTGACGCAGGTTGCGCTGAAAATCAGTGTCATCGGCTTTTCTCTTAAAGGGAAGCCGTTTTATTAGCCAAAGGTTGAGAGCGTGGAGATGAATCAAGGCGATTACCTTTAAAATGAGAAAAGGAATTTTAACGGTCAGCCAAACCAAGCGACCATCCGTGAGCGGTATGCTGCGACCCGTCCAAGTGCTGATGAGTGTTTTTTGTCCGCCCTCAAAATGATCCACCCCAATACATAGAGATTGATCGGGAGACTTTAACGTAAACTCAAATTCCGTATCTAAACCAGAAAAGGGAGATACATAAAATTTCTTGGGCGTACGCAGTTTAAGAACGGCTTCACCTTGGGCATTCAATTGCTTGCAGTTCTTTCCCAGGAACCAGGCTTTTCTTTCTCCGAATGTATTATTCACTTCGGTAATTCCACATTGTAATTCTCCATCCCAAGAAATTAGAAAAAAGATTACTGGATTATAGGATTTCCCAAAAGCTCGCGGCATCGCCACTAAGGTGATTTGTGCATTGGCAGGAATGACTTCACCCTGGGAGGCACAGAACGACTTCACCCGGTCAGCTAATTTATCGTTGGTCCCACCAAAGGCCTGACTTGGTCCTTCGGGTTGAAAAATAATATCTTTGGGCAGGAAATCTTGATCCCGGAACTGATACAGGGCGCTGCCGCCCGTAGCCATTAACCAAGTTCCTTCACCGATTTTATCCCAGTCGGCACAATCAATCGCACAACAAAAAACACTGTGGGTGAAACTGTACTTCTTGGGCCATAAGCGCGCATGCATGACCTTGGCTTCGTAGAGTTTCACCATAGTTATAAATTTGCTGATAATGTATAAGAGAGCAAGCCACTCCCCGCACTTGCCTTCCTTTTGTTAAAAGTTTCACTGGCAGGGTGCAACCCGTCGACCCAGCAGTCCTAGTCTTTCTGGCTTTTTTGTCGGGGCTCTTTTTATTTTTAGGATTAAGAGCAGGGAAAAGAAGACGTTTGTTGGACGATACTCCGACGAGCAAGACCCTTGGGATATTTATTGGTGAAGTCGAAGTGGAGGGCGTTGGTATTTCAACTTCACCCATCCGTGCAAAATTTTGTTATCAAGACTGTGTAGTCTATAGCTGGGGTATCGACGAGGAGTGGCAGCGTTGGGAGACGCAAATCTATACCGACAGCCAAGGGCGTACGCGTACTCGACAAGTTTTACGCAGGGGCTGGACGACGATTGCTAGCGATAGTATTTATAAGGGATTTTATATTAAGGATGAATTTGGCTATGTCTGGGTGCATCCCAAGGGAGCAGACTGCGAAACACTCACACTCTTTAACGAAACTACCCACCGCGGAGAGTCGCTGTATGCAATGGGGCCTGATGATAGTATTTTAGATTCGACCGGTCGCCGCCGATTTTATGAATCGGGTATTCCGATCGGCACACCACTCTTTGTTCGAGGTAGAGCAAGTGAGCGACCCGATATGGTTGCCCCGCAAATTGTCGAAGACCCTCAGGCGGAAATGTTTATTATAACCCACCGCAAAGAAAAAGATATTAGTTCCGGCAAAGCGACCGCCTATGTGCTTTGGAACTTGGTGGGATTGGTTACCGCAATGGGTATCGGTGCATTGCTAACTCCTAATGATCTCAAGGGCCCAGGCATTGGTGTAGGCATCTATAGTTTTGCCTGGTTTGCGGGCTGGGTGTGGATGGTCTTTAATAGTCTGATCGGCCTCCGTAATCGCGTGCAACAGGCGCAGTCCCTCATCGACGTACAATTAAAACGTCGCTCCGATTTAATTCCACCGCTGATTGCTAGCTTAAAGGGTCTGCGTGATTACGAATCACAAGTGCAAACGGAAATCGCCACCTTACGTAGCCAGACCATGGGTGCAACGCAGGTTTCCGCTCTAGTCCCCGGATTAAAAGCCATCATCGAAAAATATCCCGAACTGATCGCCAACGAAAGTTTCAACGCCCTGATGAAGAATTTAACGGAGACGGAAGATCGTATCGCTCTCGCCAGAAATTACGCAAATGATGTGACGACGTTTTATAATACCCGACTCGAGCGCATTCCCGATCGTTTCGTCGCGCAAATTGTCGCCATGCAACCTGCTTCACTTTTTGTTGCTCAGGGTTTCGAACACAAGACGCCTAACATTAATTTTAGTTAGTCCACGCATCGCGACCGAGCAAGTAACTGCACAGGCGATGGGCTGACCATAATCCGTCCTCGTGAAATCCGTAGCGTTGCCAGGCTCCCACGAAATGAATCTTGGCGTGGGGTCTTTCGTTGAGTGATTGCATGCGTCCCTGAGCCGCCACCGCTTCCATGGAGAATAACGGATGTTCGGTCGGGATTTTTTTAATTATCTTTTGAGCATCGATCTGCTCAGGATGATTAATCGTCACGAAAAAATTCTCGTTGGGGCTGATTCCTTGTAACGCATTCATCCAATAGTGCGTTGAGTTGCGACGCTGACCCTGTGAATTCCAATTATGATAATTCCAGGCCGACCATGCTAACTGAGTCTTAGGCATGGGGCTTGGATCAGTATGAACAATGGCGAGATTTTGATTATATTGAAATGCACCCAAGAGAGAGCGCTCGGTTTCATCGGCGTCTCTTAAGAGTTTAAGTGACTGGTCGGCATGAGAGGCAAAGATGACTCGATCAAATTGATATTCATCTTTGGTTGTGGTTATGATTACGCCCTCGGCTTTTCTTTTTACCGATACGACCGCTTCACCTAAATACTTTTTCACGTAGTATTTTTTAAGAAGTGCTTCGACGTAGGTGCGTGAACCATTGACGGGTGTAATCCACTGGTGCTGCGTATTCAGGCCTAAAAAGCCGTGGTTGTAGAAGAACCGCATCAGGGTGGCGGCAGGGAAGGTCAGCATTTTTTCGGGCGGGGTCGACCACACGGCTGAACTCATCGGAATTAAGTAACACTGTAAAAAATCATCACCCAAATTATTTTTTCGACACCATTCACCGAGTGAAGTGTTTTCAGCTTCAGGCGTTTGCCAGGCCTGGTGCGCCAACTTGTTAAACTTATTAATCTGGAAGAGCAGTTTCCAGAAACGCAGACTCAAAAGATTTTTCCGCTGAGCAAATAAATGATTTAGCGATGAGCCGCACCACTCGAGACCGAGCAGGTCGTTGCGTACCGAAAAAGACATCTTTGTTTTTTTCCATCCAACATTGAGCTCTTTAAAAAGTCGGCAGAGGTGAGGGTAGGTGACTTCGTTAAAAACCATGAAGCCTGTATCCATCGG
>JBBAUZ010000018.1:14664-17588 GCA_040397965.1 Opitutales bacterium
CCCCAGATAAGTCCCGTCCACGATAGCATTTTTAACAAATAGTAAGTCGGATCAAACTCCCACCAGTAGAAACCCTGTTTAGTGGTCGCCTGATAGCGGTGGTGGTTGTTGTGCCAGCCTTCGCCGAGCGTAATTAAAGTGAGGATGAAAGAATTACGCGATTCGTCATCGGTGGTCTTAAATCTTTTTGTTCCCCACACGTGAGCCAGCGAGTTAATGCAGGAAGTGCCGTGAAATAAAACCGTGGTTGAGATGAAGAATCCCCAGACCAGTAATTGTGCACCCGTGGTGTCGACGCCTTGAGCTCCGAGGTATGCACCTAGACCATAAAGTGATCCGGCAAATAATATCGGGATTAAAGTGTCGAAACGATTTAAGAAAACGAGTTCTGGATATTTCGCCAGGTCGGTGATTTTGGAGTAATCAGTCGGGAAGTTTTTCTTACTGGTGATCCAGCCGATATGTGCCCACCAAAATCCATCGACTACCGGAGAGTGTTTATCATCTTCTTCATCGGAGTGTTTGTGGTGGTGGCGATGAGTGGAGGCCCACCAAAGCGCGCCACGTTGCACGGCGAGAGAACACCACAGTGCCATGACGAATTGGAAGGCGCGTGATGTGGAATAAGTTTTGTGTGAAAAATATCGGTGGAGAAATCCAGTGATCGCGAACATTCTAAAGAAGTAGAGTCCGACGGCTAGCCACACGGCGAGCGAGCTGACGCCTACCCAGATCACTCCGAGACACCCAAGGTGTAATATAATGAAGGGAATAGTTCTCGGCCAATCTACCTTTTTGGGGGTGCTTTTAAAACTTTCGGCACCCTCGGGGATATAGTCGGCATCAAACCAGCGAATTAAAGACCTGACCAAGCCAGCATTATCGTCTTTTTGGGGTAAATTTGACATTGGGTTATCAATGTTAAAAAAATTGAATTTCGCAACTGCTTTGACCCTTTAATCTGTCTCATTAAAGTTACGATTTAGACAGATTCCCTGTTTTGCCCCGCTTCTCATTAAGTAAACCCCAATGTCCGACGCACATTCAGCTCAAGACTGGAAAGCATGGTTCGCCGAAAACGGCCCCCGCCTTCGCCTGATTGCCCGTCAATGGACGAGGTCCGATGCCGATGCGGACGATGTCTTACAAGAGGCCTTTATTAGATTCTGGAAAAACCAACGCCACCTTCCCGGAAACCCCAACGCCCTAGTTGTCACCTCCATCCGTCGCTCCGCCCTCGATTTATATCGCAGTACCGATCGCCGCTCTCTCCGCGAAAAAACGGTCTCAGCCGACGCCGATACGATGACGTGGTTTGAACCCGAAGCCGACCCGCGCCTCCAGGCCCTCACGGATTCACTGCCGCAACTCCCCGAAGAACAACGCGAGGTAGTTGTACTAAAAATATGGGGCGATCTCACTTTTGATGAGATTGGTGAACAATTATCGATTTCTCCAAACACCGCAGCCTCTCGGTGGCGCTATGCCATGGAGACCCTCCGCAAACTTATCTCCGCCCGCACTTATGTCTGAAGACTACACCGAAATTGAATCCGCGCTCCGCGCACTGCGCCCGCGCTCCCCAGGTCCTGCTGTGACTGTAGGAATCGCCCAGGCATTGCAGACGCCTTCGCGCCAACCCGCCCCCAAGAAAAATATTATTGTTTGGATGTCCTCAGCCTTGGCTACCGCAGCGTGCCTCTGCGGAGTTTTTCTTTTTAGTCGCGATGAATCAAATTCCTTATCGCCCGAATATCAACTGGTGAGCTCAGAGCAATCGCCTGCCGCCATCGATATACTTTCACCGGTTGAATTATCCGACGGATCTTATGCCCGTCCAGTACGCTTGCTTTGGAATAATACCACGCACTGGTCCGATGCTAAAAATAATACGCAACTCATTGATTATCGTCCGGCCCAACAATTGGCCCTCATCCCAGTCGAAACTTATTAAACAAAAATCTTATCCACCGACGCTTACTTATTAAACCATGAACTCTCTACGCCACATTCCATTACACATGTTGATGCTCGCCGGCTTGGTTGGTCCGGTAGTCGCTCAAGAAAATGAAAACGCCCCCCAGGCACCTTCCGCTAAAATAAAACCGGCCGCATCCGCCTACGCGGGTATTAGTCCAGCGGTAGTGACTGAACTTGTGCGTCGTGGTGTAACCTCACAAGACGTACCTCCTGGAGTCGGTGTGCTGGTGGCGTTCGTGGATCCCAAAGGTCCTTCGATGGGTATACTAGCTGAGGATGATATTTTAGTTCGTCTGGATGATCAGGTTTTAGTGAACCCCGAGCAATTCCGTGCGTTGATTGGTATGAGTAAGCCTGGTGACGTCGTAACGATTGTCGCGGTGCGCGAAGATGAAGTTATAAAAGTGAATTTGAAATTAGGTTCTCGTAATGCACCTGTGGCCTCGGCCTCCGCCCCTAAAGCAAAGAAGTCGAGTGCCCCGAAGGTTGAAGCAAAAGTTGCCGATGAAGCGGCTCCTACTGCACCTAAAGCGGTCGTACCACCCAGAATGGGAATCACGATTAACGGCCAGACCTTTGAGTTTAATCAGGATCCCATGGAAGGGTTTCCGCCTGAAATCATTCAGCAATTTAATGAAATGCGTCAGCGCAGTATGCCTGTGCCACGTGTAGCTGAACCTGAAGTGGAGGCCGAAAAGGAGTCGGCCCCTGCACCCAGCGCACCTGCGATGCAGTCAAAATCAAAATCATTTTCGTTCAGCTTTGGTAATGGTGGATCTGTTTCATCGAACAGCGTTGCTGCGGATCGTGATGGCACGGTAGCTATTGAGGAGCGTGATGGTAAGAAGCATGCGGTGATTAAAGATGCTTCCGGTAAAGTTTTATTTGATGGCGATGTGACCACGGATGAAGCCCGTGCTAAAATGAAACCCAAGCTCCGCGAC
>JBBAUZ010000019.1:0-15537 GCA_040397965.1 Opitutales bacterium
TTTTCCGTAGCCTGCCGCTGGTTTGCCGTCGGGGGTGATTTTATTGACCGACCACAGTAAACCACGGGTAATAAAATCTAAATAGCGATCATCGGCGACGGTTTGGCTGTCATGTCCGAGTGTTGTACTAAAGATACGAGTCTTATTGGGTCCGTATAAATTAGTCCACGCGATGATGGCCTCCACTTTCTTTTCTTCACCAGTTTTTTTATCTTTAACCATTTGGCTACCGCGCACCAATGGAGTGATCTGAAAAATTTTAACGTTATTGTAGAGCTCCTCGTTTGGGATGGTGGTCCAGTCTGTTAAGCCTTTGGTGATAGGACTTTCTTGATTAAAATAATTAACATTTAGGGCCAACTTAGGTCCGTGTCCGCTCGACTGTAGACCAATCATCTCAAACCATGCTGCATTGTCGGCACCTTCCGTGACGGGCTCTTTATAGTTACCCCAGCGATAACTGTGCATCGCGCAGTGGATATTGACCGCAGGCTTTCCGTCGCGGTGTGCTTTTAAAATATTTCCTACATAGGCCGCATCGGTGACATCCGCCGCGCACTCATCATGGATAATCACATCATAAGCATCGGCCCAATTGGGTTTATTATAAATTTCGAAAATAGGCTTCGTGCCCTTGGTGTCATTGTAAGCGATTTCAACCGTGGCATTAATCCGGGCTTCGATGCCGTTTTTAATGAGATCTTTTTGGGTGGCGTAGTCGTGACAACATCCACCAATGACTAAGAGAGCTCTAATCGGCTTGGTCGTCTCCTCCGCTAGGGCAGTGATTGAGGCTAAAGCGACGAGGCAGGTTGGGATTATTTTTTTGAAGAATGAAAACATGATTATTTTTGTGTAGATACTTTGGTAGCTTTTAAGGGAAAGTCTTCACCGTGTACCATTTCGCCTCCACTATGCGCAGCGTAGAATAAAGTGATGATGGTAATAAATTGCACGATGAGTCGAACCATCCGTGTCTTGTGGAGGCAGTACCAGGAGATGGATGCCCAACAGGATGTACCGATGCCGGCATAGAGGTGAGTTTCTATGACAGCACTTTCGAATCCATTAAAGTGTCCGTAAACTAAGCCGAGTAGGGCAGCAATCCAGGCGCTAACCGCTCCCGCCATACAAATTCTCCGCGTGCCGACTTGGGCCGATTCAGTATTATCGAGTAATTCAAATAATGGAACGATGAGTAAAAACGCGATAGGTAGGTGTAGTGCTAAAATATGAAAATTACCTAGGATCGAAAAAATAGCTGGTCCCCGTGCTTGTCCATCTGCCGGCAGAAAACCCATTACCAAAAATAGAAATAAATTCGGAGTAACCGCTAAAAATAATCTTAGCCAAGTATTGATAGCGTGTCGTTCACTCATGGGGCACTTACTACTTAATTTTTGTAAGATTAAAGGTCAACCGCCGAAGAAATAAAAAAGCCTGCTGATACGAGCAGGCTTTATATGATTAAATATGAATTTTAATTCGCAACAATCCACGCTTTTAATTTGGCCAATTGCTCCGTGGTGAGTGGCTCGCTTTTAGATTTCTTTGGAGGCATGGCATGTTCGTCGTCGCGCGCCGTCGCTCCAAGGTGGGCGAGGCGATAGAGTGAACTTTTCTCGGCATTACCCCAGGTAATTCCTTGGCCTTCTTCTCTCCCGCCTTTTTCTAAACCTTCAAGAGTGGTCGCATTGAATCCTCCTTTAGGTTTTTTTCCGTCTTTGCCGTGGCACGCGATACAACTCTGCTCAAGCATCGGTTTGATTTCCTTATTATAAGTCGCCTCTCGTCCACTTGCTTTGGGACTATCGGCCGCAAGAACTGCCGAGGCTGAAAAAATAACGGCTAAGATTGATAAACGGCTCATAGGATTGCTCATAAGTAGTAACCCCTATTTTAAGGCAAAGTTCCAGATAAAAACTCTAACTTCTAACCGCCCAGGGCAGGAAAGTGCTCTGTAAGCGTTCGGGGACGACCGCAATAATTCGGGTGCCTTTTTCATCTGCCTTAGCTGAGAGAATCGATGCTGAGGCGTATAACTTGGATAATTGGCTATACTCAGCGTGCGGAATAAAGAGATTTAATTTAAGATCATTTTCTGATGCACAATCTTCAAGGGTTTGTAACAGGCGGGGTAATCCCTCTCCGGTGAGGGTGCTGACGATGATTGCTCCGGGGTGTGCTGCCAAGGCCTCTGCGCGCGTCGCCTCATCCACTAAGTCCGCTTTATTTAACAGTGTAATAATCGGCCGATCGCCCGCGCCGATATCCATTAACACATTCAAAGTTGTTTGTGCATGTTTAACCCGTTCAGGAGACGATAAGTCGACGACGTGAATTAAAAAATCGGCCTGCACCGCTTCTTCTAATGTCGCTTTAAAGGCTTCAACGAGTTGGTGAGGGAGTCGACGTACAAAGCCCACGGTGTCCGTCAAAAGCAGTGCCCGGCCCGAAGGTAATTTAAGTCTTCGAGTCGTTGGATCCAACGTCGCAAACAATTTATCTTCAGCTAAAACATCCGCCCCCGTTAGACGATTAAGCAGCGAGGATTTTCCAGCATTAGTATACCCCACAATCGAAAATGTTGGCAGTGGAATGCGATGACGCTGTTTGCGCTGCGTCGCACGTTGTGCCACAACAGCTGCGAGGTCACGCCGCACTTTCGCAATCTTATCCCGAATTTTTCGTTGGTCCATTTCCATCTGGGTTTCACCCGCGTCACGCTGCATCGCGCCACCGCCACGTTGACGATCCAAGTGCGACCATAATCTTTTTAATCGAGGGAGCTGTTGTTGTAATTTAGCTAATTCAACCTGCAAAACTGCCTCTTTGGTCTTCGCTCGGGTCACAAAGATATCTAAGATGATTTCTTGTCGGTCGATGGCTTTAAGTCCGCCCGAATCTTTTTCCCAGTTCCGTTGTTGGGCCGGCGTCAGTGCATCATCAAAAATAATCAGGCCACACTCTTTGGATTTAGCGAGGGCGACAATCTCCTCCATTTTTCCTGATCCCACTAAATGCCTTGGGCTCTCTTCGCGAATTTTGGCGATGACGGCGTCGCGGATTTCGACCCCGAGATTGCTCACGAGCTCATGGAGTTCGTTGAGTAAGGCCTGTGCTTCTTCGGTGGTGTCTTCCTGGCGTTGCAATCCGACAAGTATTGCTCGATTACTCCGAGCAATAACTTCTGGATCGTACGGATCGAAGGGCTTAGGTTTTTCGTCAGCCACTAAAAATTAAATAAGACCAAGTTGCATTTTGCCGTCTTCGGAAATCATCGACTGTGTCCAGGGTGGATCCCAAACAATACTCACCTGGGCGCGATTAACGCCCGGTACTGCTAAAATACGATTGCGGGCATCTTCGGCAATGACCGGACCCATCCCACAACCAGGGGCAGTAAGAGTCATGGCAACAGTGACGCTATGTTTGTCGGGCGAACCATCAATGGATTCAACCTGCAGTGAGTAGACTAAACCGAGGTCGACAATGTTGACGGGAATTTCTGGATCGAAAACGGTTTTAAGCTGAGTCCAAATGGATTCGTCGCTGGGCTTTCCTGTATGTCCAGGGTGCTCGGCTGTGCCGATCGAACCATGGGCATCGGTCTTGCCTTCCGCTTCATTAGAGTCGGTCGGAACAGATTCACCGAGTGAGTCAGCATCGGCGCCACGAATACGGAACATGCCTGAGTCACAGACCACAGTAAAATTACCACCGAGACGATGGGTGATGCTGACCTTGGTGCCGGCGGGTAAAACCGCAGGCTCGCCCGCTGGAATAACCGTGGCTTGTACATCACGCGTCAGGGTACGGTCGTGAGGACTTGGAATGTGACGCTGGCCAGTGGTGTCTTCGGACATATTAGGATTGATGAAATTTTTGACGGAACATTTCTCTTACCACGGCAGCGGATTCTTCGTCGTCTACTTTGGAGAGGACTTCTTCCAGGAAACCTTCGGCTAATAACTCTTGAGCTACAGGTAGAGGAATACCGCGGGCTAAAAGATAAAAGAGTTCTTCCGGGTTTACTTGGCCGGTGGTGGCGCCGTGCGAACATTTTACATCGTTCGCTTCAATTTCTAAACCAGGCATCGAATCAGCTTCTGCTTCGCCCGAGAGTAAAAGATTCCGATTGGTTTGATAGGCATCGGTTTGCTGAGCGTCAGGTGCAACCTTGATCAGACCTGAGAAAACCGTTCGAGATTTATCGAGGAGAACGTTCTTGAAGAGTAAATCGGACTTTGCTTTGCCGGCATTGTGGATTTGCAGGGTGCGTTGGTCGAACTCTTGTTCACCGGTGGCTACGCTGATTCCGTAGAGACGAACATCAGCCCCAGGGCCATCAATACGCACGGTATTTTCGAGGCGAGCACGACGGCTACCCAGAGCCGCATTGACCGATGAAATGAGTGAGTCCTTCGCACCGCTGGTATTGGCGATTTCGAATGATTGTGTTTCGTTGCTCCAGCCTTGGACGGAGAAGCGTGAGATGTTAGCTCCCGCGCCTGCATAAAGGTCAGCCGCAGAAATCGCTAAGGCCTTGAGTTGTGGGGTAGCACTTAAATTATATTCGTGAATCGATAATTTAGCACGCTCATCAGCAATAACCAATGCGTGAGGGAAAACAGCGACCCCATCGGCGAGGGTCCAATTGACCGATACGAAAGGCTGTTTGATTTCAACACCCTTAGGTACATGAAGAACATATCCTGATTGGAGGTAAGCTTGATGGAGGGCTAAGAATTTGGATCCACCTAAACCCGCTTCGTGTTTTAATAAAAACTCTTTGAGGAGAGCGGGGTGGTGTTTGAGTGCGTCTTGGAGTGATTCGAATTTTACACCTTGAGCGGCGAGTTCAGCGCTGATGGCAGGACGCAGTACACAATGTCCATCGATGTGGATGATGAGTCCCGCAGGTCGGGAAATAAAATGGGATTGAGCGATTAACTGATTTACTTGGTCCTCACTTGGAGTTTTTCCGATGTGATAGTTTTCTAAATTGAGTGTACGAGTGTCGGAGTAGCGCCATTTTTCATCATTGCGCTTGGGCATAGGCAGGGCCGAGAAATTTTCCCAACCCTTTTGTTTTAATTGCACAAACCAGTCATGCCCGACCTGTGTTTGCGAGTGATTCTTCTGGGTCGCTTGATCGAGGATATTACCCACGGATGGTGAGAGGGTGGCCATAGGTTATCCGACTGAGCCCTCCATTTGTAATTCGATTAGACGTTTTAATTCCACCGAGTATTCCATCGGGAATTCTTTGACTAAGTCATTTACGAATCCATTGACGGCGAGGGACATCGCTTCGCCTTCGGAGAGTCCACGCTGCATCATGTAGAAAATTTGCTCAGCAGAGACTTTCGAAACACTGGCTTCGTGTTGCACTGAATTTTTCTGACCGCGAACGGAAATCGCTGGATAAGTGTCGGTGCGGCTGTGCTCATTAATCAAGAGCGCATCACACTCGGTATTATTTTTGCAATTGCGTAAAGTCTTCGGCATGTGAACGAGGCCACGGTAGGTCGAACGTCCTGCACCGACCGAAATAGACTTAGCAATGATGTTAGAGGTGGTCTCGTCGGCGGCGTGAATCATCTTCGCACCGGTATCTTGGTGCTGTCCGTCATTCGCCAAGGCAATCGAGAGTACTTCACCGCGGGCACGTTTGCCGCGTAAGACAACGCCAGGATATTTCATCGTCAGGCGGGATCCGATGTTACAGTCGATCCAACGAACTTCGGCATCTTCTTCGGCAACGCCACGTTTGGTGACTAAGTTAAAGACGTTTGCTGACCAGTTTTGTACGGTGATGTACTGAATTTTGGCACCTTTGAGTGCGACTAATTCGACCACGGCTGAGTGCAGGGTGGCGGTTTCGAATTTAGGAGCCGTGCAACCTTCCATGTAAGTAATCTCCGAACCTTCGTCGGCGATGATCAGGGTGCGTTCGAATTGTCCGAAGTTTTCGGCATTGATACGGAAGTAAGCTTGGAGGGGCTGGGCTACTTTTACGCCTTTAGGGACGTAGATGAATGAGCCACCGGAGAAGACTGCGGAATTGAGTGCGGAGAATTTATTATCACCGATGGGGATAACTTTGCCGAACCACTTGCGGAAGATTTCAGGATGGTCGCGTAGGCCTTCAGTCGGTCCGCAGAAGATGACACCGAGTTTCGACATCTCATCTTTCATACGAGAGTACACCGCTTCGGAGTCGAATTGTGCTTCCACGCCAGCGAGGAATTTTCTTTCTGCTTCGGGGATGCCGAGGCGTTCGAAAGTTTCTTTAACGTCGTCGGGAACTTCTTCCCAGGTACGACTAGGTTTTTGTCCCTTGGAAAGGTAATAACGAATCTCGTCGAAGTTAATATTCTTTAAATCCTCGGTCGCCCAGTGAGTGGGCATAGGCAGATCCGTGAATGTTTTCAGGGCTTTTAAGCGGAATTCACGAATCCATGATTCTTCCCCTTTAACGTCTGCGATGTAGTTAACTACTTTTTCCGATAAGCCGATGCCTGCATCGAAAGCATAATTCTCTTCGTATTTAAAATCTCCCTTCGTGCGATCGACTTCGATTGCTTCACGTTGGGACTGACTGTCGTCGATTTCGGACATATTATTTGGCGTTGGCTAAATCTTTTTTGACCCACTCGTAGCCTTTTGCTTCGAGTTCAATAGCGAGTTCTTTACCGCCGCTGTGGACGATGCGGCCATCGTACATGATGTGTACGCGATCGGGAACGATGTACTCCAGGAGGCGTTGATAGTGAGTGATTACCAGGAAGCCCATGTCTGGTCCGCGCATGTGATTAACACCTTCGGAGACGATGCGGAGGGCGTCGATGTCGAGACCTGAATCCGTTTCATCGAGTACCGCGTATTTCGGTTTGAGCATCATGAGCTGAAGAATTTCGCAGCGCTTCTTTTCGCCACCAGAGAAACCTTCGTTCACGAATCGCGAAGTAAATTTACGATCCATTTTAAGAGCGTCCATCTTCGCATAGAGTTCGGCGTAATAGGCTTTGGCGTCGAAGGGAGCACCTTTAGCTTGCCGAGCAACGAGGGCGGCGCGGATGAAGTTTGCGATGGTGACACCTGGGATTTCGCTGGGGTATTGGAAGGCGAGGAAGAGGCCAGCACGGGCAATCGCATCGGGCTCTTGGCCGATGATTTGTTGGCCGTCGATAAAGGCTTCGCCGGATTGTACGGTATAGTCGGGGTGACCCGCTAAAACTTTGGCGAGCGTACTTTTACCCGTGCCATTCGGTCCCATAATGGCGTGAACTTCGCCCTTGGGTACGGTCAAAGAAAAATCTTTGAGAATCGCACGTTCGCCGATGGAGGCGTTGAGGTTTTTGATAACGAGAGAGTCGGACATAATAAATTAATTTTTATTCGAGGTTTTGGTGCGGCCTTGGAAACTGATTTCGATGGTTTCAGTTTCAAAGTTAGCGGGTAATATTTTTGCTAATTGATCCAAAATTTCTTTGGGGAGTTCGATATCATGCACGCGACCGGTGGACTCATCGCGGAAGTGGGCATGCGGTGCGAGGTTAGGGCAGTAGCGAGTGGATTCGCGCTCGTGATTGACTTGGCGAACCAGTCCGCATCCCACGAAAGTTTCGAGGCAGTTATAGACTGTGGCGAGCGAGAGGCCTGGCATGGTTTCCAAGGCACGATGATAAACTTCATCGACGGTGGGGTGGTCGCGCTGAGCTAAAAGAACGGTGTACACGATCTCGCGCTGCGGGGTTATTTTTTGTCCGGTTTTGGCGAGAGCTTCGTGCAGAGACTCCCGTTCGTGCTTGTTGAGATTTTGAATCATTCTAAATGGCTAATGAGTTGGAATGATTCCAAGTTGCAAGTTAAACCTCTGCTAAACCCTGCCAAAATCCCCTATTTTCTTAAAAACTTAGTTTAGACCAAGATTAGGAGGCTTAATCTCATCATCTAGGTCTTTTTGAGCGGCTAAGGAGGAAAGGACTTCGGCGACTTGGGTGATTCTTTTGAAGGGCGATAAGCATTCAAGCAGTTCTCGCCGCACATCAGTGTCAGCGATGAGATGACCGGCTACGGCATCAGCTAATGCGCCAGGCTTATTGGCAAGTCCGCGGAAACGATCGAGGAGTGGTTGGGCATCTTCTTCGGCATCGGATAAAAGATGTTCGGTGAAGGCGAGTGTCCGGGCGATTTCGCGAGTGAATTGAAGTGAGTCGGCATTATCGTCATCGACGACTGGGCTGATTTCTAAAAGTGGGTACGGTCCGTCGTGCGATATCGAGTGAACTTTCGCGCGTCTTAATCCTTCTAAAATAATCTGGTGGGTGCCATCAGCGAGATCCAGGTGTCCGGTAATTCTTCCTACACAGGTAAAAGGGTAGGGCTGTTCTTGTTTAATTTTAGAAGTCTTCGCTTTATCTAACTGGGAGACCGCAAACATTTGATTTCCCGCTAAGGCTGCTTTGAGCATGCGCTGATAGCGGGGCTCGAAAATGCGTAAGGGCATGAGTTGCTGCGGTAGAAAAACACAATGACTCAGCGTCATCACGGGAACGACTACTGTGATAGGCATAGTTCAAATTTGATGACCTAATTAAATAACGCAAATGACTGCGTGATAATATCTCCCCTTAAATCCACTGATCTAGGAAGAGTTTTTTTGAATCGGGATTGGGAGTCTCTGAAAAATAAATAGCCATGCGTAATGCAGCTAGAAAATGTGGCGCAGGTTTTTCTTTGGTTTTCTGGCGAATCTCCTCGATGAGGGATTCAGCCGAACGACCAGACAATTGATCAATCCGATAATATCCGGAATCGAGTAACTCACGGGCGACATCCACAGGGAACCGTGGAATACGCATGAAGGGACTGCAGACCGCTTCCCGACGTCTCTCCTCGGCCCTCAGTCGCTCGGATTCATCCATTACAGACGGGCGAGAATCGCTTGCCCCATAGCCTTGGTCCCCACGGCTTTGCCGCCCCCGGCAATATCCGCAGTGCGAATTCCATCGGCGACGGTTTTTTCAACGGCGAGTTCGATGGCTTTAGCTTCGGCTTCTAATCCGAAGGAGTGACGGAGCATAAGAGCAGCTGAAAGAACTTGAGCACAGGGATTAGCTTTATCTTGTCCAGCAATGTCAGGCGCGGTGCCACCGGATGGCTCATAAAGTCCGTAGCCTTTACCGTGACGATTAATATCCATGCCGAGTGAGGCCGAAGCCATCATGCCAAGCGATCCACAAACAACTGCCATTTCGTCAGATAAAATATCTCCGAACATGTTTTCGGTGAGGACGACATCGAATTGTCCGGGTCGAAGTACCAACTGCATCGCCGCATTATCAATATAGATGAAGGCTAAAGTGATATCAGGTGCTTTCTCTTTGATACGCTCAGTCACTACTTTTCTCCAGAGAACAGAGGTTTCGAGAACATTAGCCTTATCTACTAAGGTGATGTGTTTGCGACGACTACGGGCGGTAGCAATGGCTACATCGGTGATCCGCTCGATTTCAGATTTACGATAAACCATCGTATCAATCGCTTCAATATCACCATCGGGTAACGTAGTGGTTGATTTTGCACCGAAATAAAGTCCGCCGGTGAGTTCACGGATACAAACCATGTCGACTCCGTTAGGAATGCGATCTGGTCGGATGGGTGATGTCTCGATTAAATTTTTAAGCAACAAACCGGGACGCACATTGGCGAAGAGGCGGAAATGTTTTCTTAAGGGTAAAAGTGAAGCGCGTTCAGGTTGTTCTTTCGGAGGAAGTTTTTCCCACTTAGGTCCACCGACTGATCCGAATAAAATCGCATCTGCTTTGCGGCAGGCTTCCAGGGTGGAGTCGGGCAACGCTTTGCCGTGATTGTCAATTCCGGCGCCACCGACATCGTGTGTCGAGTGCTCGAGCGTGTGACCCGATTTCTTGAGCACAGCTTCGAGAACGGGCAGAGCTACGGCCATGACTTCAGGGCCGATGTAGTCGCCAGGCAGAATTGCAATTTTTAGATGCATAGTGGAATGAAAATAAGGCAAAGCTCTGTCCCGAGTGCAAGGACAAGCGATGAACAGGGATTAATTTAATTCTTAGGCATCGGGCCAGATCCGAAACCACCGCGAATATCGACCACATACCAGGCCTCTACTTTCTCTCGTGCCCAAGGCGTACGACGCAGAAAAGTGAGGCTCGATTTAATCGAGGGATTATAAGTAAAGCAACGAATCGGGATACGATTACCCATTTCCTGCCAGCCGTATTTATTGAGCAAGTGCTCAAGAACTTTTTGCAATGTGACCCCGTGAAGCGGGTCGCGTGGGTGTTGCGAGGGCGACGTCATACTAACCTTATTGTCTGTCTTTGGCGAAGGCCTCTGCAAAATAAGTTAAAATCAAATCAGCACCCGCTCGACGAATCGCGAGTAATGATTCATCGCGTGTGCTCTTAAGATTTAGCCAACCTTTTTCTGCGGCTGCGTGAATCTGTGCATACTCTCCTGAAACTTGATAAGCGGCAATCGGACGTGCGGACGACTCGCGAACATCGCGAATGATATCTAAATAAATTCCTGCAGGTTTCACCATGAGGATGTCGGCACCTTCACACTCATCTAAATGAGCTTCGCGAATCGATTCACGGCGGTTGGCAGGGTTGATTTGGTAAGTGGCTTTGGAAAGTGATTCGCCAGATTTTCTGGTGCTGCCCACAGCATCGCGGAATGGACCATAATAAGCCGAAGCGAATTTAGCGGAGTAGGCGAGGATGCCCGTTTGGGTCAGACCTTGTTTATCCAGTGCATTACGAATCGCGCTTACGCGTCCGTCCATCATGTCGGAGGGAGCTACAAAATCTGCGCCCGCTTGGGCGGTCAGTACAGCCATCTTAACTAATGCAGCAACCGTTTTATCGTTATCTACATCGGTCTTCGCGCTATTTAAAATCCCATCATGCCCGTGAGTGGTATACGGATCTAAAGCGATATCCGCAAAGATCACCATCTCTGGACATTTTTGTTTTACTTCACGGATGGCCCGCAGTGCGAGGTTGTTGGAATTGTGTGCTTCAACGCCGTCAGCAGATTTTTTACTTTCGTCGATTTTGGGAAATGGCGCGATGCCATGAATACCTAATTTGAGTAACTCGTGACATTTTGCTGCGAGTTGTGAAAGTGGAATGCGATTAATTCCCGGGAGCGAAGGAATCGGTTCTAAACTTTCACCTTCTGTGACAAAAATAGGCTGAATCAGTTGATGAGGCTCCACAGAAATTTCTGTGAGCATGGTGCGAATGCCGGCGGTAGCACGTAGACGACGTAGGCGAGTAGATGGGTCGAGTGATTCCGACATCGGAGGGTTGAGTTAGTCGAGTCGTTGTCGAAGGGCAAGGCGAAGGGCAGGGTTCGACCAACGAGACACAGACAGGGTGTGACACTTTGTCAAAATGCCCGCCAGTCTGACCATAATCCAGTGACGCATACCTCAAAAAGCCCTATTTCATGGGTATTTATCCTTGGCACAAGCCCTGCCATATAAAGACAAACCCAAATTATAACTATGAGCAAAATCATCGGAATCGATCTTGGAACTACCAACTCCTGTATGGCCATCCTGGAAGCAGGTGAAGCTGTCGTCATCGCCAATTCAGAAGGCGCACGCACGACGCCTTCAGTGGTCGCCTTCACCAAGACCGGTGAAGTCCTTGTTGGCCAAGCGGCCAAGCGCCAAGCGGTCACCAATCCGAAGAACACTGTTTTCTCGGCGAAGCGCCTCATCGGTCGCAAATTCTCCGAAGTCAAAAATATCGCCTCCAAGCTTCCCTACAAAGTAGTTGAAGGAAAGAATGGCGATGCCGCTATTGAATGCGACGTCGAAGGAAAACCGCGCGTCTTCACTCCTGAAGAAATTGCCGCTAAAGTTTTAGCCAAGCTCAAGGCCGATGCCGAAGCTTACCTGGGCGAAAAAGTTACTCAGGCGGTTATCACTGTGCCCGCCTACTTTAATGACTCCCAACGTCAGGCCACCAAGGACGCTGGCACAATCGCCGGTTTAGAAGTACTTCGTATTGTTAACGAGCCAACTGCCGCATCCTTAGCTTATGGATTAGATAAGAAGGGTGATGAGAAAATCGCCGTTTACGACTTAGGCGGTGGAACGTTCGACGTTTCGATTCTCGAAATCGGTGGTGGTGTGTTCGAAGTTAAAGCAACCAATGGCGACACCGAACTCGGTGGCGATAATTGGGACGAACGTATTATCCAATGGCTGATTGATGGCTTCCGCGCGGAACAAGGAATCGATCTTTCCAAAGATCCGATGGCTCGTCAGCGTCTCAAAGAAGAAGCTGAAAAAGCGAAGATCGCTTTATCCTCTTCGAACTCAGTCGATATCAATCTGCCTTTCATTACGGCTGATGCGACTGGTCCTAAGCACCTCAACGTCACTCTCACCCGTGCCCAAATGGAAAAAGTCTGTGATGACCTTTCCGAGCGCACGAAGAAGCCTTTTGAAAACTGCTTAAAGGATGCTGGTCTCTCCATGAATCAAGTCGATGAACTCGTCTTGGTCGGTGGTATGACTCGTATGCCTAAGATTAACGACATCGCGCGTTCACTCGCCGGTAAGGATCCACACAAAGGTGTTAATCCCGATGAAGTCGTAGCCATCGGTGCTGCGATTCAGGCCGGTGTCTTGAAGGGCGACGTCAAAGATGTTCTCTTGCTCGACGTTACACCGTTAACCTTATCGATTGAAACCATGGGTGGTGTATCCACTCCGATGATTGATCGTAACACCACGATTCCTACCAAGAAATCTCAAGTGTACTCGACGGCTGCAGATAACCAGCCCGCCGTAGATATTGTTATCCTTCAAGGTGAACGTCCGATGGCTAAAGATAATAAACACCTCGGCACATTTAAGCTCGATGGCATTATGCCAGCGGCTCGTGGTACTCCACAAATTGAAGTGACCTTTGATATTGATGCGAACGGTATCTTACACGTCAGCGCGACGGATAAGGGTACGGGCAAAGCACAAAAGATTTCTATCACGGGATCTTCGGGTCTTTCTAAAGATGAAGTTGAGAAACTCCGTAAGGAAGCCGAACTCCATGCCGATGAAGATAAGAAAGCTCGTGATAGTGCCGAAGCGCGCAATCAACTCGACGCCATTATCTTCCAAGGTGAAAAACAAATCAAAGAAAACGGCGACAAGTTCCCTGGCGACACTAAGGCCCAAGCCGAAGCTGCGATCAAGGAAGGTCAAGAGCTCCTGAAGAAACCTGAAGCTACCGCTGAAGAGTTCCAAAAGGCTCATGAAGCTATCATCAAACCACTCGGCGAGGCTGCTCAGGCCATCTACGCTGAAGCTGCTAAACAAGGCGAGGCTAACGCCCAGGGTGGTGCCGAAGCCAAAGACGGAAAAGCCAAAGATGGCAAAGTGGTCGATGGTGACTTCGAGGTGGTCGATGACGGTAAGAAATAATCTACGATAATGTTCATAAAAGGGTCAGCCAACCAGCTGGCCCTTTTTGTTTTTATATCGCTCAGCCGTTGACCAAACGCCTTGGCTGTGTTGGTTTTGCAGTGTGAAATCTTCCGAGCAATTATTTCAAGAAGCCCTAGCGATGATTCCTGGCGGGGTTAATTCTCCCGTGCGCGCTTTCCGCTCAGTCGGCGGCACACCTTTTTTTACGAAGTCAGCCAATGGCGCACGATTAACCACGGTAGATAATAAACAGTTAGTTGATTTTGTTCTCACCTGGGGACCTGCGATTCATGGTCATAATGATCCGGATATTCGAAATGCCATTCAAGAAGCGCTGAATGCAGGCACAAGTTTTGGTACACCTAATCCTCTAGAAGTGGAAATGGCTAAACTGATTTTAGAGTGTGTGCCATCGGTCAAAAAAGTTCGTATGACGAATAGCGGAACCGAAGCTACGATGTCTGCGATCCGTCTGGCTCGTGGTTATACGGGTCGAGAAAAGATTATTAAATTCTCTGGATGTTATCACGGACACGTCGATTCGTTACTCGTGAAGGCTGGCTCGGGTGCACTCACCCAAGGAAATCCTGATTCAGCGGGCGTGACGAAGGGTACGGCGGCTGATACCTTGGTGGCTGAATATAATAATTTACCTGATGTAGAAAAACTCTTTGAGGCGAATCCAGGCGCCATCGCCGGAGTTATTTTAGAGCCTTATCCTGCAAACGTTGGATTAATTTTACCGCAAAAAGGTTTTCTGGAAGGCCTTAGAAGTCTTTGCACAAAGCACGGTGCGGTATTAATTTTTGATGAGGTGATGACCGGATTCCGTCTTTCATTAGCGGGTACTCAAGGATTACATAACGTCGTGCCTGACTTAGTTTGCTTAGGAAAAATTATTGGTGGCGGGCTTCCGGTCGGGGCTTTTGGCGGCAAGGCAGAGATCATGGATAAACTCGCACCGCTGGGTCCAGTTTATCAAGCTGGCACACTCAGTGGAAATCCGCTCGCGATGGCCGCCGGGTTGGCTGCCGTCAGAAAATTAAAACGCGAGAACCCTTATCAACGTTTAGACAAGCTAGGTATTAAAGTGCGTGATACGTTATTGTCTGCCGCGAAAGCCAAAGGGATTCCCCTGCACGTTCCGCAAGTGGGGTCGATGTTCTCATTATTTTTCAATCCTGAGGTGGTCACAAATTACGACCAAGCGATTGCCTCCAATGGTGACCTCTATCGTAAAGTGTTTCGTTACGCCTTGGATCACGGCGTGTATTTAGCACCTTCGCCTTATGAGACGGCCTTTATCTCGACCGCTCACGAAGGGGTAGACATTGACCAAGCCTGTGCTACACTGGATTCAGCAATTCGTTCACTTTAATTAAATCCATGGCAAAACTTTCATTCATCGGTGCTGGGCGTATGGCTGGGGCTATTGTGCGTGGCCTCATCCGTTCGGGTGCCTGTGTGCCTAGCGATATCAAGATCATCGGCGGAGCTAATAAATCGGCGAAAGATTTAGCGATAGAAACGGGAGTAATCATTGCCACCAGTGCCGAAGATTTATTTGCGGGTGCTGACGCAGTGGTGGTCGCCTGCAAGCCGCAGCAATTCCCGATGCTCAACGAAGCCTATGGAAAATTAGCCAAAGATAAATTAGTCTTATCAGTTTTAGCGGGCACGCGTCTTGCGACCCTCATCCAATTTTTTAATTCCTCTCGCAATGTCGTACGGACAATGCCGAATACACCTGGAGCGATTGGTAAGGGTGTGACGGCACTTTGCTCGGCTAAAACTCTTACCTCCAGTGATCGGGCGATTGTGGAAGCCATTTGCGGTGGCTTAGGGATAACTTTAGAAATTCCTGAAAATATGTTTGATGCGGTCACGGCCGTTTCGGGTAGCGGCCCTGGATTTTTCTTTGAAACCATTTCCGCTTACGAAGAAGCAGCGGTAGAGCTTGGGTTTACGCCTGCTCAAGCCCAGTTGCTCGTCAGAGAAACATTCTTAGGTTCGCTGGCTTTATTGCAGTCGACCCAGCAATC
>JBBAUZ010000020.1:0-7631 GCA_040397965.1 Opitutales bacterium
TATCTAATTTGAAATGTGGGTACTAAAAAGGCCGCACTCAATGCGGCCTTTTTAGGAAATCTGTTTCATTCAACCTATCTACTTGGTTCGGACATGCCAACAGACTTGGCGTCGGGTTGTGATTTTTCAAGGATCACCATGAGCGGGTTAGGCTTATGTTCATACATTGCACCCGTACCCGCATCAACACCTGCACCAATAATTCCTCCAAACAAAACGTTGCCCGCCATTCCTGCAGCACCGCCGCCACCAACCTCGGAGTTTAGCACAACTGTGCGGCTAATATAGCCAGGCTTACTGATCATTACAGTGAGAGTGTCCCGGCGCCCCACTTCAAAACTGGCAGGGGTGCGGCCTGTCATACCTGTAGATAATCGGACATCAGCATCCTGTGGTGACGAATCAATGACGACTACCTCTTTGGACCCACGTGTGATTGAAGCGCAGCCAGTAAAAATAATTACGGCGATAACTACTAAAGTATTAATTATGGTTTTCATTTTAATTAAGAAACCCGACCTTTCGGTCGGGCTCTTGCTAGAAGTATTGATCCTATATTTTAGAAGTTATAACCTACTGAAACACCAAATTTGTCGCCACCGGCATTTTCATCTTGGAAGGCGTAGCTAAGAGACAAATCAAGATTTTTGGTTATATTGTATCTTAAGCCAATATTGTATGAATTGTCTGTTGAATCAAGATCAGCAATGCCGACTGACCCCGAAATAGCGATAGCGGCAGCTAGCGTCTGAATACGGGCGTATCCGACAGAGAATTCGAACTGGCTGTTGATTGCTTGGCGATAGTTTATGTTAAATCCTTTTTGCTCGGCTGACATAAGGCCTACAGCAACATAGTTATCAAACTCACCATATACCGTTCCTGTTTTGTATGAATAACCAATGGCTAAATCACCAGGGCCAACAGAAAACTTATATGCGAGTCCAAAGCCCGAAAGCTTACCACTGAGACCCGAAGCATCACCCTTGGTATCTACATCATCATAGATACCTGATATAATAATGCTATTAGCTAATAAGGCAGATGCAGTGACATTGTAACCCTTGAGCAAATCGTCGTCCGAATATCCAACGGCAATACGATTATAATTAAGGCTAGATTTAACTGGCGCGGTCTGTGCAAAAGCAGGGGTAACAGCGGCAGCGAGGAGGAGTAGGTATAATGATTTCATACGGGTTCGTTTCTATGAAAAGAATCTGGGGTCGCAAGGTAAATTATACTATAATTATAATATAAAATTATAACACCTCTTTACTAAACCTAGGGCCATTGAACCGACCTCTATAAAATTAGGGTAATTTCTGTAATCCTTACATGGGCATCTTGAACACGAGCACCCGTTAATCAATCACGTCCCCCTACGGCGCTGAAAATCTTCCGAATTACTGCCGTTTTTAGTTTAAACACCCCCGTAGCAAAGGGTGGACAAGTTGAGGCGAAACCTAAAACTATATCGGGTGTTCTATAAACGGAATCCGTTCATGTTTAGCCCCCCAACCCTACCCCTTTTACTTCTTGTCGGAGTCATCACCTGGCCTTGCCTGACCAAGGCTGATATCGATCTGCAGAATCTGGTCACTCGCTCACCCTTTGGTGAAGGTAAAACTGGGGCCAGCGGCGAACGGGTGGGGTCTTTGGAGTTTCGGGGCTACTATGTCGATAACGGTATAACGTACTTCAGTATTTATAATCCGTCATCCAAGTCATCCGTTTGGGTCGCCCAAGGCGAAACTTCCACCAGCCCCTTCGCCGTCTCGGTCAAGAATTTTGACCCCGATAAAAATACGGTGACTCTAGAGTCGAACGGACAGTCCATGCGCTTAGCATTACACGAGCCAGTTATTTTAAAAATGGAGCTACCGGCAATACCAGTTGCCGCCCCAGCTAACAATAATGCGGGTAATCCCAAAGTGGCGGCCGCGGGTAATGCGACAGCCGGACAAACAACCAACACCGAACAGGCACAAAACTTTAAAGACTCCATGCGTCAACGCTTGCAAGATCGACAAAATCAAAACAGCGGAACGGATAACAACAGAAACAAAGGCAACCGAGGTGCCGATGCCGCAAACTCGACAGAAAATACCAACACCAATCAAAATCGTAGAAACAAAGTTAATTAATTTATGGATACTAACAAAAATCATCTCACCCCAATTCATCGCGCTCGCCGCGGTTTTACCTTACTCGAAATTCTAATCGCCGTGGCCATCGTTGGCATGCTGGTCGGACTCGCGGTAACCAATACCGACAAAATTCTTGGTCAAAGCCAAGACGGCGTCGCCAAACTTTTCGTCAACGAATCACTGAAAACATCCTTGGTTCGTTATCGCATCGATTTAGGTGACTACCCTTCGACCGACGAAGGAATTAAAGCACTCATCACCGCACCCGAGGGCAAAGCCGATCGCTGGCGCGGCCCTTACGTGGAAGCCAAAAGTGGAAACCTCCCCGTCGACCCCTGGGGCGAGGCCTATCAATATCGTTACCCCGGAACCCGTAATACCGAGTCGTATGATTTATTTTCCAAGGGTCGCGACAAAGCTACTGATACTCCTGACGACATAGGAAATTGGTGAGCTCTGACTCGATTCAGTTACGGCGCGGCTTCACCCTCCTAGAAACACTTTTAGTTTTAGGTTTAATCAGCATGCTCGCCGCCGTGCTCATCGGTGGCTCAGCCTCTCTACTAAAAGGAACATCTCGCGAAGACCCCGAAGACGCTCTGCTTGCGCTTTTGCAAACCGTGCGCCGTGAAGCAGTCGCCCAAGGAACTACTATTATTTTAAGTACCGTAGCCGACGAAGAAAATCCAGACATCACCCACTACACTTGGGGTGAAAATAAAATTGAGAAGCTGCCAGTTTTAGCAGGCGTGAAAGTTAAACTGATTGGCCCCTCGATAAATGCAGCGATCTTACTCGGCGGAGAGATGGAAGAGTCCGCCCTATCGCAAATTAAATTTTATCCAGACGGAACCTGCGATCGGGTACGTTTGGAAATTACTCGCAACGAAGCACGGCGCGTTTTACCCATCGATCACCTCACCTGTGCACCCCTGCCAGCTGAAAAAGCAAAATGAGAAAAAACGCTTTTACCTTGATCGAGGTCTTGGTCTCGCTCGCCATCTTTGCACTGGCGGCGGTCGGCCTAGGTGCGGCGTATTCAAATGTTTTACTGAGTAGAATGGCCCTCAAAGAAAAGGGCATTGGCGAAGAAGACTTTGCTCGCTGTCGCGCAGCGATGTTAGAGACCGCTAATTTTGCCGATATCGAAAAAGGTGGGGATGTTTATCTGCCCGATGATCGCATGGCCCGTTGGAAAGGTAAAATTGAGCCCACCACCGTTGCTGATTTATTTTGGGTAACCATCACCGTCGAAATACAAACATCGGCCGGGGGCCCTTATGGCTCTCCGCGTGAACAAAGTCAGTGGATACTTCGTCCCACCTGGTCCGTAGAAAGTGAACGAGCCAAACTGCTCGCTGACGCCAAAGAACGCCTCCTAAAAATTCGTGGCTACGACGAGGAAACTGGGGGTGGTACCTCCTTTATCAGCAGACCTACCCCTAAAAAAAATCAGGGGTCTAATAACTCAAATAATAATAATCCAAAAAACAAAACCGATCCGGTTAAACCCACGGGAGAAAAAACTCCTGTTGTGCAATGAAGACTCTAAAAAAAGTCAGTAGCGGCTTCACCCTTCTGGAAACTTTAGTTTCGCTGGCACTCTTGGGAATACTCTTGGTCACCTTGAATACGTTTCTCTTTTCAATGAGTGAGCTGTGGGGCGGCGGCAGAGATCAAAGATTGTTCGATCAACACGTCCGGGCAGCGACACGTATTCTCAAAGAAACCCTTAATCAAACGACCATTGGGCCGGGCGCCCTGGGCTGTACCATTAAAGATATCACTGACAATGAAGGTGAGGTCTCACCGCGTTTAACTTTTTTACTCATCGATGCTGGTCGCTTGGCTAACTGGCCCGAAGCTCCGCTACCCGATGTCGATTTTTCACTCTATGTTAGTCCCGAGCGCGGACTCATTCTCCAGTGGCAATCACGCCTGGAGATTGAAAGAGACTTAAATGATATCCATGAAACCGTTTTATCACCTTTTGTTACTTCGATTGCCTATGACTATTTTGATGGGGATTTAAAAAAGTGGAAATATGAAGAGACTCCTCTGCGGGATACCTCGGGGAGCGCTTACTTACAGCCTGCACGTTTACGGATTCGTTATGCAAGAGGGGAATTAAAAACTGAAACCATTATTGATATACCCATTCGTCGCCGGGGAGCGAGTCGACCATGAGACTACAAAAACGAAAGGGCTCAGTGATTGTGGTGGTTCTCGTGCTAATCACTCTAGCTACTCTACTGCTGGCACGATTCATGGAGGACAACTCCTTGGAATTATCGATGTCGATGCGGGAAGTGGACCGTCAAAGACTGCGCGTTGAAGCGATGTCAGAAATGGAATTAGCTTTGGGTGTAATTAACGAAATCCGTGCCGTTGATTTAAATAAAATCCACGCACCCAGCCAGGGTTTTGACGATCCTCATGCTTATATTGGTATTCCGCCGCGTGAAGGACTAGAGGTCAGCTTTGAATACGAAGATGAAAGTAGTAAGTTGCCTCTCTCGAGCATGGATAAAAATGCGTTAATCCAATTACTCTATGCCCTGGGACTAGAACAACGCGACGCCGAGCGCGTTTCTGACGCGCTAATTGCTTGGACAAATAAAAAGTATGAATCCATCGAAGAAGAGGCCACGGATGCCACCTACCAACGTGCGAAACTTTCTTTCAAGCCAGCACGGCGACCCCTGCGATCATTTGAAGAGTTGAGAACCATCGGCGTGGCAAAAGACTTCTTCTTTGATGAAAAAGGCAATGAGACTCCCCTGCTCACTTCATTTAAAGAGTGTGTAAGTTTATATACGTTTAGTGATACTAATATTAATACCGCGGGCGATGCCCTGCTCTATGCCCAAGGTCTGGATGAACGTCAGGTTGCCTTAATTCGAGAAAAACAAAGGAACATGAAACAGAATATTGCCGGTAGCCCACCCTACTTCCGGGTGACGCGCGAAGTACGAACCCTAATCGGAGCCGCCGCGCCACTCAGAGGATTTGATGACGAAATTCATTTAATGTGGGTACGGGTAACGGTAAAAGAGGGCCAAGCGAAATGTCGGGTAAGTGCCCTAGTGGCGATTCGGGATGATGTTACTTATGCGGGGCCCGTTGAAGATCCGAGCACCGTCACCGCCATGGATGCCAAAAGCACCACGGGGGCACGTACCTTCGCTTCTAATACCAAATCATCAACGGCAGCCGACGGGACAGCTTCAAATAATTCATCGGGAACCTCGACAACCGCAAGCGGGTCTACTTTATCAAGGCGTTCAACTTTCATAACCCCCGGCGTCATCCTCGGCACCGCCAGCAGTGTTTCACTCGGAGGACGCACCACCGCCCAAACCATTAACTACCCTTTTAGAATTCTCGCCTGGTCCGAAGACAATGGACCGCCACCCGCCGCAAAATAATGAGTTCACTTTTTTCCAAACAACGCGCGGCAGCTGCCCTTCTACCAGGAAATCGTTTTTTTGTTCGGCTCATCGAGTTAGAGCCAACGAATATTGCGAGCCAAGTTTCTCTGGCGATTGAAACGGTTTCGCCGTTTCCATCCGAACAAATGTTGATGGGTTATATCACAAGCAGTGACAACAAGTGGGCCTTGGCCTACGCAGCCCACCGTCGACGCTTCACGGCTGAAGAAAGTTTTGCTTGGCCAGATGACTGTCAGGTTATTCCAGAATTTTTAGCGTTACTCGGAGAGCGACCCGACCGAGGTGGCGTCCTCATTCACGAAGGCACTGAGCTCTTAACAGCCCTCGCATGGAATGAAAACCAGCCATTACCCTGCAGCATTATCGTGGTAGACAAAAAAGATAGTAGTCCCGAACTTTTAGCGAAGGAAATTATCGAACGGGCGGGCCTCCCCTCCAGCACTCCGGTCATTAATAAACGCGGTGAATTCTCCAGTGCACGCAACGACTCCCAACTCGTTTTAAACTGCAATAATGGTAAACTCTTTCTGCTCTCAAGTAATCAACTAGATAGTGCAGATATTCGTGATGCTGATTTCTTGAGTACGCGGAGAAAGAAAGAGCGCGTCAATAAACTGGTGTGGAATTCCGCTCGTATTGCTGTGGGTATTATTATCATCTCTTTCATTTTTGAAATCTCTGCATTTCTAATCAACTGGAGGTCTAACAATCTTCGCCTCATTAACGAAAGTCGTCAGCCGGTGATTCAAGAAATAGAATCAGCCCAAGCCATTTCCGCACGGATCACTGAAATGAACACCAAAGCGCCATTGCCCTTAGAAATGTTGGCCGTGGTTAATGAATATCGCCCGGCCTCTGTGGATTTTCAGCGAGTCAGCTGTAAGAATAATACTCAAATTGAAATCGAAGCACGCACCACAAATGCGAGTGACGTTTATGCTTTCGAAAAATCGCTTAAGGAGCGGAGTGAAATCAGTTTTGTCGCAACCAAAGACATGCGGGCTCGTGATAACTTTACCACCTTTAGTGTTACCGTAACCTTTAAACCCGAAACTCTCCGCAAAGGAGCTAAAAAATAATGAAGCATTTCTTTTTTAGCTTACAGAGCAGGGAGCGTATCATGGCGCTCTTGGCTTTAGTCATCGGGGCAATCATCTGGTCAACGGCTTCGTGGTCGCGCGTTAATGCAGGCTGGGATGCCTGGCGGGGGCTAGAAAACGAAAACCAAATTCAGCAAACTTGGTTAAAGAACGAACCGACTATTCGCCAAAATGCGGCTAAGGCTATTCAAGGATTAGAAGCGGGTCGCGGATATAATGATTCACAACTTGTGGCCGAAGCGATCGCGGCCACCAAAGAAGTTGGTCTTAATGCCACAACCGAAACACCCAAAACCCAAAAGGCTGGGAAGTTTGCTCTCCATACGATGCAACTCAGTTGCCGACGCACCGACATGGCGACTGTGCTTAAACTTTACGAGAATCTACGCCCCCGTGCGCCCTACCTTTCTATCAATTCTTTCAGTCTGCAATCGGATCGGGGTAATTCTGGCACTGTGACTATGACCGTGCAAATAAGTGCCATTGAGTTATTAAATACAAAATAGCCCCTAAAAGCCTAAGATTGTTAGTTAAATTATACTAATTTAAAAACCCCAGTTCCTCTGGGGTTTTTTATTTACGTGATGTTTAAAATCTAAAGCTAGCGCTGACTTCGAATACCGCGGCGACAATCGCAAAAGCGATGAACGCAACAAACGAAAAAGCAGCAATTAATACGCTAGCTGAAATGGTTTGGGAAATAGCCCCGAGCCAGCGATCTAACTCCGCACGATAAGACCGAGCAATATCACGTAGACCAGGTGCTAAATTACCGGTCTGCTCCGCCACGGCGACACGGTCCAATAAGAGTCGTGGAAAATATCCGGTGCGCGCTAAGGCCCGAGAAAGACTTTCGCCCTCTAAAACGCGGTCCGTCGCCTCGCGCATCTGTAAACGCATGGCACGATTAGGCGCGGTCTTCTCCGCCAGTC
>JBBAUZ010000020.1:7731-13097 GCA_040397965.1 Opitutales bacterium
GCCTCGCGCATCTGTAAACGCATGGCACGATTAGGCGCGGTCTTCTCCGCCAGTCTCAACGCATCAGCGGTGGTAATTCCATTTTCCAATAGCACCGCCAAGGTATGACAAAAATTTAGAACCGATACTCTCATGACGAATGCACCGATTAAAGGTACTTTTAATAAAAGTGCGTCAGAGGCCACCTTGCCCTCTTCTTTTTTACGCCATTGGTAAACCCCGATAGCTCCGATCACTACACCTATTAAAAATAACGGACCAGCGATGATAAAGAAATCCGCAAAATTGATTAAGAGTTTAGTGGAGAGTGGCAACTTTCCTCCCAGTGAAGTCAGTAACGTCTGCAGACGAGGTAATAAATAAAGTACAAAGAAAATCACCACGCCAATAGCCACAAAGCAGATAAAAATAGGGTAAGTCATCGCGGCGACTAATTTACGCCTGAACTCAGCCTGCTCGGTAAAGTGTGTAATGAGTCTCTCTAAAACATCGCGAATATTTCCCGTGGCTTCACCGGCTGAAATTAAATTAATGGTCTGACCATCAAACACCGCGGGGTAGGCGCCCATCGCAGCGGATAAACTCTGACCCTCTCCTAGTTTCGCCCAAATGCCTGAACATAAATTACGGAGGCGCGATTTTTGCAGACGTAAGGAAAGTAGGCGTAAAGATTCACCTGCCGACATTCCACTGCGTACTAAATCCGCCATGGATTCAAGAAACGGCAAACACTCCGCCGCGGTAGGCTCATTCTCCTTGTAATTGCGATCACTGGTATTCTCTTTTTTTGCCGCACCCACTTCTTCAACCTTCAGTGGTTTCAGGTCTTTCATTTGTAATCGACGGAGGGCTTCGCGTCGATGGGGCGCTTCCATAACTCCTTCAACCACGGCGCCCTTATTGTCGCGGGCAGTGTAAGTGAAGGATACCATAATTATTCGTTGGAACTTAAATTACGGACTAACTCATCAATCGTCGTTAATCCTGCGACGACTTTTTCCCAGCCAGCTCGTGCCAGGGGTCGCATGCCATTAGCAATCGCACGATCCGTTAATTCGCGATTACTTACCCGCGTGATAATTAAATCGTGGAGCGGCTTGGGATGGAAAATTTCGAAAACGCCGACGCGACCGCGGTAACCGGTATTACGGCAGCGACGACATCCCACAGGCTCGCGCAATGAAGTAACTTGTTTTAATTCAGGCTCCCCCATCCCCAATGATTCCAAGGCGGGCAATAAACGCGTGCGATTGACAGGAACGTCTTTAGCACAATCTGGACAGAGACGACGAACCAGTCGCTGGGCGATGACCAGCTCCACAGCGGACCCCACCAAGAAGGGCTCCACGCCCATATCGATTAATCGAGTAATCGCACCAGGTGCGTCGTTGGTGTGGAGAGTAGAAAATACCAAGTGACCGGTCAAAGACGCACGAATGGAAATTTCGGCCGTCTCTAAATCACGAATTTCCCCAACCATAATGACATCGGGATCTTGGCGTAGTGTGCTACGCAGTGCGTTCGCGAAGGTGAGACCAATTTCTGCTTTGGTTTGGACCTGATTAGCACCAGGCACTTCGTATTCGATGGGGTCTTCAATCGTGACAATACGTAAATCGGGAGAATTTATTTCTCTTAAAAAAGCATTCAACGTGGTTGATTTACCTGAACCCGTTGGGCCGGTGACTAAAATAATCCCGTGGGGATAATCTAAAACTTTTTTGATGATAGCCTGCTCATCGGGTGACATCCCAATGCGATTCATGTCATAGGCTTCTTTACGCTGATTCAGTAAGCGCAGGGAAACCGATTCAGCGTAAATGGTTGGAATGGTCGAAACACGAATATCTAAAACATTCTTTCCATCGCGGAAATTAATTCGACCATCTTGTGGGAGGCGACGCTCAGAAATATTTAGGCGCGCCATAATTTTTAAGCGTGAAATAATAGCGTCTTGGAACCGGGCTAAGTTATCAGGCAGTGGTACGGGAATAAGAATACCGTCTACGCGATATCTTATTCTTAGATTTCCCTCTTGGGGCTCGAAGTGTACGTCGGTCGCACCTTCGGCCACGGCCTGAGATAAAACATCAGTGACGAAACGAACTACCGCTGCATCAGCATCGGCTTCGACATCGGATGAAAGCGACTCTTGGGCGGGTAAGTCTTCTCCTTCGTCATCTAGGCTTCCGCCACCGACCCCGTAGTTCTCGTTAATCAGCTGGGTCACCCGCTCGGGCAGAGCCAAAAACCATTTCGGGCGACGAGACGAAAACGTGCTTATCCAATCTAAGGTATCACTATCAGGCGGCAGAGGAGAAATTAAATTAATTCTACCCTCTTCGGCGCCCGCAATTAAAACCGGAACGACTTGGCTTTCGCTCGCCAATCGCGCGGGTAAAATCTTTACGCCATTGGGATCAATCGCGGGCTCTTCTAAAATAGTTAATCCAGTCGCTTGGGATAGCTGGCTGAGTAATGCGGCTTCCGTAATATTTAACTGTTGGGCGAGCACCTTAAAGCGATTTTCCCGGGAGGCCTCGTTGATTAAACCAAGCGCAACATCACTCAGTTGGCCAATAAGGCGCGCAGGTAATCCATGGCGAGTGGCCAACGACATAAATTATTTGGTGACGGACTCGGCGGGTGACGGGTTAATAACCTTATTAACCTCTTCGGCGATCGGCGTGGCGTTAATTCGATTCAGCGCATTAATATTATCTACTGCTGAATTATTTAGAACGTAAGGTCTTAGGAATATAACGAGCTCGGTGCGCGTTTTGGATTTGGTAGACGATCCTAAGAGATCGCCTAAGAAAGGAATGGGGCCTAAGCGGTTGGCATCATCAAGACTCTGAGTGCGCTGTAATCCTCCTAACACAATAATTTCTCCACTCATCGCGCTCACGAAGGAGTCGGTAGAGCGTCGACCAATAATCGGTTGAAGATTTCCGTCTAAAGTTACTTGTCCTAAAATATCTTCAACTTGCTGGGTTACTTGTAATTGCACTGAACCGTCTTTTCCGATCAGGGGTAAAACTTTTAGCTGAATACCAATATCGCGCTGAGAGACGGTGGAGCTACTCACCAGGCCCGATGTGCCGGCGGTGGATTGAGTTCCGGTAATGACTGGACGAGACTCACCGACGAAGAGGGTCGCTTCTTTATTATGAGTCGTGGTGATGGTTGGAACGGATAAGATTCGGGTATCGCTCTTGGTGGGTGTGGTTGAAAGTGAAATGATTCCGGTTAAATCATTGCTCGCGGATAAAGAAGCAAAAGCTGAGCCATTGCCGGCCAGTGTTCCGCCACCGAAGGTACCACTCACGCCGACTAATTTTCCGTTGGTCACATTCATACCTAAAGCACTGATCCCGCTGGTGTCTTCATCCTTTAAAGTAACTTCGGCGATGACCACTTCGACACGCACTTGAGGTAAGACTACGTCGACTTTATTAATTAATTCGTGAAGTAATCTTAAATCATCTTTCGTGCCTGAAACGACGATCGAATTACTGCGGATATCGGCGAGCACGGTTGTCATGCTACTAAATTCATCGGCACCATTTTGCGTTGCCCCTGCATTAGCTGCAGAAGCGGCGGGCGTATTAGCAGCAGGAGTAGTCACTCGGTTGGTGCCTGTGGTAGGTTTACCTCCACTTGCCGTGGTGGTCGCTTTGGTTTGTCCGGTAATTAGCTGAGTCAGTAACGTAGCTACCTCGGTGGCATTCGCATGACGTAAGAAAATGACGTCTGTTTTCGTGTTCGGATCCGCATTGGCGTCGAGCGCCTCAATCAGGTTATCGAAGAAGGTATGCTGATCGGCCGAACCAATTAAAATAATTCGGTTAGTGCGTTCATCAGCCGTGAATGAGGTGCCTGTGCTTAAACGAAAAGGAGCCCCGGCCGTTTGGGCAGGCGAACGTAATAAGGCATTAAGTTTGGTTACAATATCGGTCGCGATGGCATGTTTGAGATTATACATCTTGGTCGCCACCACATCCAACTGTGGGCGGTCGAGTTGATTGAGTAGCGTTTCAATTTTTTGCAGATTCATAATCGAATCCGTAACTAAGATAGCATTGTTTCGACCGAAGTAAATGGGTGGGGTGGCGAGGGTGGCATTCAGCATGCTTGCAATTTGCGCAACTACTTCTTGGCCATTCGCGTGCTTGAGTATAAAAATTTTGGAAGCGACACGTCCACTCGCTGGTAAGCTCAAAGTGCTTTCAGTGATCAGGGAGGGTGATTCGCTTTTAGCGACATTGTTAGGAACGACTTTTAAGAAACGATCTCCTTGTTGAATAACCGCGATGCCATTTAAATTTAATAATGTCTCAATTGCGAGAAGCGCTTCCGAGCGCGTTGCTCCGACAGGTAAATTCAATGTATATAAATTGGGAGGCAGGGCTTGCGGACGTAAAACCGTTTTACCGGTCCACTTTTGTAAAATATCTAAAACCTGGGCGATGGTGTCATCACGTAGGGAAATCGGACCCACCTTGTCGTCGGGTGATAAGGTCGCAACCGGTGTAGCTACCGCAACGGCAGAAACCACAGTGGTCTCAGCTGCATAACTTTGAAGGGTTGAAAAGCTGAACGCCCCGAGAAATAAGAATTTCGAAAAATTTTTCATAGAATGTTGGGTAAGATAAACAATGGGGACAAAACGAGAATGGGGTCATCAGTATAACACCACACCCTTCCTAATTGTTCGATTGAATTTATTGTCAAAAAACACCTTAAATGGGTATAGTGAACATTTTTTCACCTTTTGCTTGCATTTTGCAATATTCGCCCAATATATTGAAAAAGTTGATGCGTGACGATATTCCAGAATGGTTAGGCAAACCACCCCTGCGCGGTAGTGAGGCTTGGGAGATTTGGCTCATGCAGTGGAGAAAATACGCACGCCAAGAATTAAGGGACGACGCAGCGGACAATCCTGAATTTGATTACGGACTACTCTCAACCGAAGAGCGCTGGCGCGTAAATTTACGATTAGCCATCAAAGACAATATCGATGCGGGGCGCGAAGGAAGACACCCGCCCGAGGTTTCTCCCAAATCCGTAACTGATCTCAACCACGCCGCTTTTGTTTCATGGCAAGTCGGACGATCAACCCGCACCCAAGATTTAGATATCGATACCACGTCGATTGAGCAATGGGTCGCCAAACGAATCAACGCGAGACGGCAACGCATCGCCCATGGTATTCGTTATGGATTTTTAGCTGGGCTCGGAGCCGAAGCGGCCGCGCCCTCGTGGTCGACCCCGGACTATGTCGCCGCCTACGAAGCGGCCTGGGAGATGGGCAACTTAATCGCCATCGAAACTGACCCACGCTGAGGGTTGCGTTTTACGCG
>JBBAUZ010000021.1:0-6373 GCA_040397965.1 Opitutales bacterium
TTCAACCGTGCGAACTCAATCTGTTGAGGTTTGGCCGGAGTGTTAACGGTGTTGATGACCCAGTCGTAGAACGGTCGGTGCTTCTCGAATTCGAGAGTACAAATGGAATGGGTAATGCCTTCGTAAGCATCTTCTAGAGGGTGGGCGTAATCGTACATTGGGTACACGCACCACTTGTTGCCGGTGTTATGGTGTTCGACTTTGCGAATACGATAAATGACTGGGTCACGCATGTATTCGTTGGTCGCAGCCATGTCGATTTTCGCCCGTAAAACGGCCTTACCTTCATCGAACTCACCACGCGTCATTTTCTCAAACGCGGCTAAATTTTCTTCCACGCTCGTATCACGCGTCGGACTGTTCTTGCCAGGCGTTTTAAAATCACCCTTTTGCAAACGCATTTCCTCGAGAGATAAATAACACACGTAAGCTTTACCGGCTTTGATGAGCTTGATGGCATCGGCATGCATCCGATCAAAATAATCCGAAGCTTGGTAGTAGTGCTCGTTCCATTCCGCGCCTAACCAGCGGACATCCTCTTTGATGGAATCCACATACTCGATTTCTTCTTTGGTCGGATTCGTGTCATCCATCCGTAAATTAAACTGACCGTTAAACTCAGTTGCTAAACCAGAATTCAGGCAAATCGACTTAGCATGTCCGATATGCAGGTAGCCATTCGGTTCAGGAGGGAAGCGAGTGATAATTTTCTTATGCTTACCCGACGCGATATCGGCATCGATGATCTGCTGGATAAAATGGCGAGGGGTATCAGACATCGTTAATTAAGCGATGAAGGATTGAAGTCGGGCTAAGGTCAAATCGCGACCGAGGGCATGTAATACGCCTATTAAATGGGCTCCGCCGCCTTGGCCTGACACCGCAAAGCGCACGGGCGCAAAGAAGTCAGTGGGCTTGCGATTATGCTCAGTCCCCGCGGCATTAAACGCAGCTTCAATTGCAGCAACATTCCATTCGATGGATTGGAGATGGACTAAAATCTCACGTACACGCGCAACAGGCTCGCCACCTTTTTTCGTTAAGTTGGCGAAAGCGGCTTCGTCTTTCTTGAAATCGTTGTTGAAGAAGAAGCCCACAAACTCAGGAAGGTTTTCGAGTGAGTTTACTTTTTCTTGGATAATCGAAAGAACTTCAGCGAGTCGAGCATCCGAAACTTTATCATTCACGACCTGAGCCTTTTGTAAAATAGGTTTCGCAATCGCTACAAACTCAGCAGCGGGCAGAGCACGCAGAGTTTGCGCATTGATATGAGCCATTTTCTTTTCATCAAAACGTGCGTTGGATTGGTGAATGGCTTTGAGTTCAAATTGTTTGATAATCTCGTCGATTGGCAGAATCTCTTTTCCGTCCGCAGGGGTCCAACCGAGTAAGCAGAGGTAATTACGAACGGCTGATGGAAGGTAGTTTTTGTTTTGATACTCTTCGATGAGTGCACCGCGATCGCGTTTGGACATTTTACCAGGTCCGTCGGTCTTTAAAATGAGAGGGATATGGGCGTATTCAGGAGGCTTTACGCCAAAGGCCTTAAAGATTTCGAGGTGCTTCGAGGTATTAGAAAGATGGTCTTCACCACGAATCACATGGGTGATTTTCATTTCGATATCATCGACGACATTAACGAAGTGGAAGACCGGTTCGCCGTTGGAGCGGAAGAGCACGAAGTCACGATCCTCGGCGCGTTCGACGCGACCACGCACTAAGTCGTCGAGCACCATCGGGGCAGCGTCTACTTTTTCGATTTCTTTCTTTAAGTGATCATCGAAAACAGTGGAACGTTTTCCTTCGAGACGTAACCACCAGGCTCCATCTTTCTCGTAGGCTTTACCGAGTTTGATGAGTTCCTGTAGTTTAGCTTTATAAAGTTCGGTGCGTTGTGATTGGAAGTAGGGACCGTAGTTGCCACCGACGTCGGGGCCTTCATCCCAGTCCATTCCTAACCAACGAAGAGAATCTAAGATAACTTTGAGGTAGGCTTCGGAGTTACGTTCTTTGTCCGTGTCCTCGATACGCAGAATAAATTTTCCGCCCGTGTGACGTGCGTAGAGCCAATTGAATAAAGCCGTACGTGCGCTTCCGATGTGGAAGAAGCCAGTGGGACTGGGAGCAAAACGTACGCGGACGGAGGACATGAGGGTGGCTCGACGAAAGAACTTATTGAGCTTGAGGCTCGGGCGAAGCGGTGAGGTCTTTCATAAGCCCCATACCCATAAAATAAGCGTTTCGTGAGGTAAAACGTTCGACCAACTGTTTCACTTCTTCGGACGAAGCATCGATTTGGGGGCGATCGGATTTGATCACGCGGATGTAAACGGTGTCGCCCGTGGTGGTTTGAATTCCGGAAACGATTTTACCGGCTCCAGCGACTTCGAGGGACTGAGCGGTGTTTTCGTTCACGCCCGTGAGGTTTGCAGGAAGATTAGCGGTCGTGAAGGGGGAGGGCTGACTGACTTTGAGTCCTAGGGCTGAAGCACTATCGGCAAAGTTTTTATTTTCCGCGGCGGCCGCTTTCATCGCTTTGCTAATTTTAGATACTTCATCGCGGGTGAGACGCAAACGCTCATCACGTTTCCAATTTGCAGTGGCGGCGTCTTTGACTTCGTTAAAATCAGGAATGCGGGAATCGATACGCTTTTTAAGAATGATGAAAACGGCAGCGCTGTCGGAACGATACATATCCGTACGCCATTCTTTTTCGGATAATTCTCCAGCGGCTTTAAGCGCTTCGAAAGGAACACTTCTGAGTTCGGGAGGATTGTTAGTGGCAAACGCTGGTAGTGTTTCGATTGTGGCGTTTTGTTTTTGAAGCCAGGCAGTAAAAGCGGGCTCATCGGATTTATGAGTGTCGACCGGGAATTTATCGGCGAGCTCTTCACCCACTTTTCCAGCCAAGTTGCGGATAGCACGGTTGGTACGGATAATTTTTTCGATTTCGGAACGGCGAGCGAGGGCCTGTTCACGGACTTTACCGGGTTCAAACTTCAGTTTTTCCGCTACATTAAAGCCTTCCATGATCACATCGTCTTCGCTGACTGGTTCGCTGTCGGGCGTGATATTTTTGAATGAAACCAGAGAGACTTCTACCATAGCAGGCATGCGGTAGCTCTCTTTATTGTTTTCGAAACTCGATTTTACTTTGGCTTCGTCGACCGTGACGACGGGATTGAACTTCGTATTATCGAAGGTAGCTACTTCAACAGTCCAAGTAGTTTTATCTCGTTGGAGGACTCGTTGGAGTTGAGAAGTAGTAACGTGGCCTGGGCCTGAGAGAATTTGCACGGCCTTGTTTACGCGCCAGGCATTGCGAATAAAGATTTCAAAACGTGCCAGGGTCTCTTCTTCAGATACATTTAATTGTCGGGCGGCGACTTGGATAAACTTCATCAGTCCATCGGACGATTCTTTACCATCGATGGGAGTGGTGATGGCGGTAGCGATTTTACGAACATCGATATCGGAAGGTTGGGGGATGCCGAGAGCGTCTGCGACGTGAATCTCAGCGACGTATTGAGTGAGGCTTTGACCATCAGCGCTCTGTCCGCTGAGAGAGCTAAAGACAATCAGATCGCGGTAGTTGTTCTGAACTTTTGAGCTATTGAGGTCGACCCCGAGATAGATGCGGGAGTTGGCACCCGGTTGTCCGCTGCCGCCGTAACCATAGAAAATGAACGACCCAATGGTGAAGATAAGAAGCGTGCCGAAAATGAGTCGGTGGTGCTTATCGGTGGCAGCTCGGAGCCAAGAAATCATGGTCTCACCTTGGTTAGCGATTTGGTGCCTGTCAATCTGTCGAGAAGGCCTTGGCTTACGCTTGCAGGTACTTGGGTTTTATCTATGTTTTCGGCGTGCCTAAGCCCATTCATTGCATCGTAGCCGTTGCTCAAAATGGGGTCATTGGGCGGCAGGGGCGTTTGCCATGGCATATTCCTGAGGACTTGGAATGGTTCCACGATCAAACTGTGGGTGGGGTGATGATTGAAGGCCCAGCCTGCTATCAGGAACTGGGTAAGGCATTGAGTGGACGCGGCACAGTGGTCGTTTCGCGCGATGAGAAAAAAGTTTTCCAAGGTGCAACGCGGGCAAGTAATTTAGTATCAGCAATTGCTGAAGCAGAAAAATTACCGTGGTCGGGTCCGACCTGGATAACAGGTGGCGAACGAATTTACGCCGAAGGTTTAGCGCATTGTTCCAAACTTTATATCACACGCATTCATCAAGATTTTGAAGGGGACCGAACTTTTCCGAAAGATTGGCAAAAAACTTTTACCCGTTTGGTGTGGTCGAAAGAAAGTCGCCAAGCAGATTTGAGTTACACGTTCGAAATTTGGGAACGCTGAATACGGTCAATTACCCCGATTAATTAAGGGTAAATGGGGATTAGTTTGACTCACGCGAATGCCGTTCATTATCTCTTAAACAACGCTCTCGTAGTTCAATGGATAGAATGCTGGTCTCCGAAGCCGGCGATTTGGGTTCGACTCCCAACGGGGGCACCACTTTACCAATTATTTTTCTAGCTCATGGCTAGCGGCTTTGCCGATCCAACTGAGAACGCCGATTCCGATAATCGCATAAGCACAGGCCGAAGTTAAGAGTGTTGGTCGCATGCCCCAGATATCGGCTAAAGCCGACGTCACCATGCCCGCGAAGGGGAGGAGTCCGAAAAAACTTAAGCTAGCAACGGCGGAAACACGTCCACGAATTTCTTCCGGAGCACGTTCCTGAATAACCACATTACTAATTCCTATTAGCGTCGAAACGCCCAGTGCTAAGCACACGAGGGATGCCGCAGCCCAGAGGAAAAACTCCGCTCGGCTTAAACTGAGTAACGCCGTGCAGATTAAAATGACGGCAAAGATAATAAAATTAGGACGCCATCTATGTTTAATAAACGGTACAGCAATCGAACCGGTGAGTGAGCCCAGGCCCGAACTTAACATGAGCCAGCCGAGTTGTTGTGGCTCTAAATGCAAAGTGTATTTGGCGTAAAGCGGAAGCAGAATAACCATCACGGGAAAAACAAATACCGTATTCGTCGCCATGAGTAAAATCATGGCAAAGCTGGGTCGGTCATTGAATACGTGACGGAAGCCTTCACCGATACCGTGTTTTCTTTTTTCTTCCTGAGCCTCGGAACCTTTCGCGCGCTTGGGTAGAGTCAGCAGTGCAATCATCAAGGCGAGGAAGGAAAGCGCATTAATATAGTAGGCGAAGGAGGCACCGTAATGACCGACGATATATCCAGCGATGGCGGGTCCGATCAGTCGTGTGCCGTGGAAAACTGCTCGATCCATGGCGATGGCTTTGGCGACGTTGGCTCGCCCAACTAATTCTGGAACTAAGGCTGCGGCAGCAGGCATTTCAAAGGCTGCCGAGATTCCTAATAAAAAGGCGGCCAGAATAATGTGCCAGATTTCAATACTACCTTGGGCGACTAAATAGCCTAAAAGGAGAGAGAAGAAAATGTGAACGACTTGGCAGATTTGTAGAATGAGTCGCTTATCGAATTTATCTGCATAGAGTCCGCCAACCATCGAGAGGATGAGCACGGGAATACCGCCCGCAAGATTGACCCAACCGAGCATGACCGCGCTCGTGGTGAGTCCAGCAACTACCCAACTGTGAGCCATGGCCTGCATCCAAGTGCCGGTCATGGAGATAGCTTCACCTATAATATAGCGAGTAAACGCAGCATTAGGGAATCGTTCAGATCCTTTCGAATCCTCCGTCGCCAGTGCTGGGTCAGTCTCTTGCATTTTCTGCAAGTAACCCGTTGTTAGACTTTGGACAATCTAAACCTTGTTTATTTTGCCGATGGGTCGCTCGCAATCCAAGCTTGGTCGACTACGGGACGAACTAACTTAATTATTTCAGCATATCCCGCTGCGCTGGCGTGTAAGGCTGCATCACCTTTCTCGCGATAGTACGCGGCAATGGCTTCCCCGGTAGCGGTGTTCATCACTTTATTATGATCTACGTAGTAAAGATTTTTTCCAGTCGTACAGAACTTTTGGAGAAGGCTATTGAATTTATCAAATTCTTCCCAGTGGGGTTTGCGTTTGGGTGATTTAAGTCCGGCCATAATCACAAAACCAGTCTTGGGATTTTCCTTACGTAGTCGGTCAATGTACTGACGAATATTTTCCACGACGGCTTCCGCTTTGCTGCCACCGGCTAAATCGTTCGTCCCTGCAAAATAAATAACCACGCGTGGATGATAGGGTAAGGCGATTCGATCCATGGTCGCGAGTACCTCAGTGGTTTTCGATCCACCGAAACCACGATTGATTACCGGGTAGGGTTTGAAATCTTCAGCAGCGGTAATCCAATAGCGTGCGGAACTGGATCCAGCAAT
>JBBAUZ010000021.1:6473-12621 GCA_040397965.1 Opitutales bacterium
TCGCCGTCTTGTAAGGCATGTTCGACGGCTGATTTCCCATCGGCTTTGGCTAATTCTTCAGCGGCATTTGAAATAGGCAGGGATGCTAAATCGATTACCGCATCTTGGGTAGTGTTGATGAGCCCGGGAAGATCTTTAGCTAGGCCATCAGATAAATCAGTGCAGGCCGTTACGGTGGTTTGGGCGTTCAGCCATTCACCTTCAACAAGTCGGGGCACAAAATTTAAATGATGTCCCTTGATGGATCCGCCGAGTTTACCAGTTACAAAAATTACATCGCCCATCTTCGCAGTTTTTCTTGTCAGAATCCGATGAGCGAAGCCTTGCACGGCTAAAGTTGCAGCAAACGTGCCCGCCTGTACGCGACAAATATCACCACCGACGCATTTGAGTCCGTATTTTTTGGCCGTATCACCGACGCCGCGGGCAAAGTCATCGAGCCACTCGGATTCTACATCGGGTCCTAATAATAAAGAGAGCAAGGCATCGCTGGGAAGGGCGCCCGCCGCGGCTAAGTCGCTCAGATTTCGCTTCACCAATTTAGCGCCAGCGAGTGCGCCTGATGTTGATGAATCAAAATGTCTTCCGAGAACAACCGAGTCGACCGTGCTGACCCGGAATTTTCTCGCTACAGTTTCTTCAAAAATTGCGCAATCTCCACCGGGTCCAGCGGGAAAAGGAGGGCAGGCCTGACCGAGGTGGGTGGTGACGCGACGGATGATTTCCTCTTCGGTGAGTTGTCCGACGCTACGGTTTGGCTGACTGGTGATGGCACCCATTCGGAAATTATAACTGGCTGGAAGCGTTTGGCGCTAGATAAAGCCAAATGAAAGTATGCAAATTAAAGAGAGCGTGTAAAGCGATGCAGCTAATTAGGCCAAAACGATCACGTATAATACAGAGCACTGCCCCGAAGGCCATGAGCGGAAAGACGGCGGCAAGATTACCGTGCACCACACCGAAAATTACCCCCGAGATGATAATCGCATAGCCGCGGGGCAGACTTTGCTTGAGTGAAGGGTAAATCATTCCGCGGAAAACGAGTTCTTCGATAATCGGTGCACCAACGACACAGCTGATACCCAGTAAAATAATCGGGCTGAGCGGTCCGCTCCAATCGTAATTAGCAATTAATTCGACGAGGGGTTGGATGTCCTCAGGTAGGCTCTGTCCTGCCTGTGCACTGAAATAGTAAAACAGTTTCCAAATTAAACTGGCACAAATGGCGATGGCACAGAGACTGAAAAAATTGGGCCAGAGGGTGCGCCACTGCAGGCATTGCCAGGACGCTTGGACGTCATCGGAAAATGTCTGCACGGCTCGTGGCTTGGGTTCGTTGAAACTCGCCGTGGGTGCGAAGCGCAATCCAGTCGGACAAAGATAAGCAAAGAATATCAAGGTCACTGATCCTAAGATCTGTCCAATCAGTTGAGCGGAATAGGTGGCGGTATCGCCTTGGGTGAAAAGGAGTTTAAAGCTGGGAATTAAAGTTCCAGGAATAATGGAAACAAAATAGAAGAAGCTGATTAGGCCGAAGAGTGCAAAGGTGAGATGCGAAGAATGACTCAAAGCACTCGGTTGATCTTCGCCGTAGTGAATTGTGCCCCGACGAAACATTGCGAGACCAACGAGAAGAATAATTATCATCCATGCGTAGTAGGCATAATCCAATATGCCTAAAACGATTTCCTCGTTTAACTCCGCAGTGGCCAAAATCATAGTTGTACCGGTTTACTATCTGAGATGACTGCTTTACCGCCGACAAAAGTTGAATGAATGCGACTCGTGAAAGTTTTTCCAATGAGTGGATTGTTTCCTGATTTTGATAACTGAACTTCTTTATTAAATATCCACGAAGTCTTGGGATTAATTAAAACGAAATCAGCGGCTGCACCGACAGTTAAAGTTCCCGCATCAATCCTAAGTACTTTAGCTGGGCCACTGGTGAGTCGTGTGATTAATAATTTAACATCTAAATGACCTGTGGCGACGAGTGCATCGTAGGCCGCAGAAAAGGCGGTTTCTAAAGTAGCGGCGCCGAAAGGTGCTAAATCAAATTCGCAATCCTTCTCAGTACTTGTGCATGGAGAGTGGTCGGAGCAGATGGCATCAATGGTTCCATCAATCAACGCCGCGATTAGGGCGGCACGATCAGACTCCTCACGCAATGGAGGATTTACTTTCAGACGCGTATCATACTGCGCAAGGGCTGCATCGGTGAGCAAGAGGTGTAACACTGAAACTTCAGCGGTCACCGGAAGTTTATTGGCTTTGGCGCGACGAATAATTTCAGCGGAGCCTGCTGACGAAATATGTTGGAGGTGAATGCGGGCCTTCGTGAGGCTTGCGAGAACACAGTCGCTCGAGACGACGATTTCTTCAGCCGCCCGAGGCCAGCCACGAAGTCCGAGACGAAGCGACCAAGTACCTTCGTGCATTTGTGCGCCTTCGGTCATACTACTGTCTTGGCAGTGATCGAGCACGACTAAGTTGAAAGTATTCGCGTACTCTAAGGCACGGCGCATGATTTCATTATTTTGTACGCCCGATGTGGTGTCAGTCACCGCAATGATTCCGGCTTTTTTAAGTGAACCCATCGGAGCCAGGGCTTTGCCTTCTTGTTGCTTAGTGAGCGTACTCGCAGGGAGAACGTTCACGACCGCATGGGCAACGCAAAGTTCGCGAATTAATTGGATGGTGCCGACGTTATCTGAAATTGGATTCGTATCAGGCATCGTCACAACCGTCGTGAAACCACCGAGAGCAGCGGCGAGCGTGCCAGTACGGAATGTTTCGCGTGCGCTGCGACCCGGTTCACCGAGTCGGCAGTTTAGGTCAACGAATCCGGGGGAAAGAATCAGACCTTTGGCGTCGATGACTTGAGCGGATTTAATTTCTTCGGCTGAAAGTTGGGCTACAAATTTTCCGTCTTTAACAAAAACATCGGCGACTTCATCGCGACCATTGGCTGGGTCGATGACGTGAGCACCGCGAACGAGGATAGTATTTTTATTACTCATCGTTTAAGGGCGGAGGTACAGAGGTGAAGAACGGCCATACGAACGGCCACGCCGTTACGAACCTGTTCGAGAATGACGGAGCGAGGTCCATCAGCCACATCGCTATCGACTTCGACGCCACGATTGATGGGGCCAGGATGCATGACGACTGCGTTAGGCTTAAGCCACGCCGCGCGTTCGGCATTTAAACCGAATTGCGAAGTGTACTCAGCGAGTGAAGGGAAGTGGGTGGTCGTTTGACGCTCGTGCTGAATGCGCAGGAGCATGACCGCGTCGGCGTCGGACAGTGCCGTTTTCAAGTCGTGCACAATACGCACTTGAGGGAAGGCTTGAGCTAAGGATAACGGTACTAATGTTGCTGGACCTGCGAGAGTGACATGGGCGCCTAGTTTTGTAAGGCAGTGGATGTTGGAGCGGGCGACGCGACTGAAGAGAATGTCGCCTAAAATGGTGACTTTGAGTCCTTCGACCTTACCAAATTTTTGTTTGAGCGTAAACGCGTCGAGTAATGCTTGCGTGGGATGCTCGTGAGCGCCGTCACCGGCGTTGATGACGGAAATATCTAAGACTTCACCGAGGTAACGAGGGGCTCCTGCGGAGGAGTGACGAATCACGATGGCATCCACGCCCATGGCGCGAATGTTCATCGCGGTATCACGAAGCGTTTCACCTTTAACTAAGGATGAGGCCGTGGTGTTGATCGTTACCACTTCGGCACCTAATTTTTTTGCAGAGATTTCGAAGGCAGTGCAGGTCCGTGTGCTCGGTTCTAGGAAAAGATTTACAACCGTGCGACCATGCATGAGGTCAAGTCCCTTGCCTGGAGCTAACGCGGGGAGAAATTTTTCCGCCTGATCAAAAAGAAATTCTATCTCGGCCCGGGAAAGTGTCTCGATGCCGGTTAAGTCTTTTTTGGTCCAGGTGGTTTGTTGAGCCATACGTTTTGTTCCGGTGGCTCTAACAGTAGGCTAGAACCATTGGAAAAGTGAGAGAGGTGAGGGGGCTGGCAAGAAAGAATCGATACCCCAAGGCAATTTAGTCTAAACCGCCATAAAATAGGCATCTGACTTGATAGTCTATGGAGGGTAATTAGGGTGCAGGTATGAAAATAAGCTGGAGCACACGCATGATTATTTGGGTGGTTTGTGTGATGGTCGGTTTGGTTGCGGGATACATGAATCGGACGCCAGATACAAAAGCCGACGGACTTCAGCGCGTGATTGTGCAACTCGATTGGTTTCCGGAGCCTGAACATGGTGGACTTTATCAAGCGCTCGCCAAGGGATGGTTTAAAGAGGAAGGCTTAGACGTCGTTCTCCTTCCAGGTGGAAGTAATGTGAAGGTGACACAGATCGTGGCCACGGGTCGGGCGGACATCGGACAATCAGCCACCACACAAGTTATTCAAGCCCGAGCAGTTGGCTTACCAATTTGTAATATCGCTGCCGTTTTTCACCGCATGCCACTTTGTCTAATGGTGCATGAAGCTTCGCCGGTGAAATCCTACCGCGATTTGGCGGGTCGAGTCATCATTGCCCGACCTGAGGCGGCGTGGATTCCTTTTCTCAAAAATAAATTAGGCACCGATTTTTCCATTCGTCCGCAGACTTATGGCCAAGGCGATTTCCTGCGTGACCCGGAAGCGATCCAAGAAGGATTCTTTACGGCTGAGCCTTATTTTCTCCAGCAGGCTGGGGCGAAAGTGAGATGCTTGCCGTTATCTGATTTCGGGTATTCGTCTGCCGCGACATTATTCACGACGGATGAATGGGCGAAAAAGAATCCAGAAGTCCTCGCAAGATTTCTTAATACCTATGTGCGCGGATGGGAAGATTACCTGACACAGGATCCGACTCTCGCTCATGACCTCATGAAAAAAGATAATCCTAAATTGGATGACGGGTTTCTTTCTTGGTGTCGTCAGCAGATGATTGATTCCAAAATTGCGGCGGATGAATCCAAGAACGAAAAATACGGTGTGCTTTCTCGTAAACAAGTGGAGAGCGAAGTTGAAAGTCTGGTAGAAACCAAAGTTATTCCGGCCAACTCAGTGAAGGTCGACGAAGTTGCGCAAGGACCCTGGGTTCGTTAAAGACTACGCACCGAGCAGTTCGCGAACCTTTTGTCCAATCGCGGCGGCCGCTTGCGAACGGTTGTCTTTATGGGCGGCGACGACATTGACGAGGGCACTGCCTACCACGACTCCATCAGCGATTTCACCGATGGCTTTAACGTGTGCGGCGGTGGAAATTCCGAAGCCTACGCAAATAGGTAAATCCGTATGTTTTTTGATTTCTTTAACCGCGCTCTGTAAGTTTTGCGCGAGTTCGGTGCGTTCACCCGTGACGCCTTCGCGTGACACATAATAAATAAATCCTGAAGCATGTTTAGCAATCAGTGCCATCCGTGCGGGTGGAGTGGTGGGCGCGATAATAAAAACATTCGCGAGGCTGAATTTTTTTGAGGCCGCAATCAGTTCGCCGGCTTCTTCGGGTGGGCAGTCTAAAACTAAGAGTCCATCGATTCCGGCAGCTTTAGCTTTTTCGCAATAGGATTCTATGCCGAACGAAAACAATAAGTTATAGTAGCAATATAAGATGATGGGTTTGTCGGTCACAGCGCGAGTATCTCGAATGATTTCGAGTAGGTGATTGAAGGTCATGCCACCTTCGAGAGCGCGTTGTGCGGCGAGTTGGTTGGTTAAGCCGTCGGCTAGAGGATCGGAGAAGGGAACGCCTACTTCGAGAATGTCGGCACCCGCTTGTGCGAGGGAGGCTAAAATAGCTTTCGACGTAGCGACGTCGGGATCGCCAGCACAGACATAGCTGACGAAGGCGGGACGACCTTCAGAGCGACAGCGAGCAAAAGTTTGGGCCAAGCGTTGCATGGACTATGAACAAGACGGATTTTATAATGAGAGCAAGCCCAGGTGCTGTGAACTCGGGCTTTCTTTTAATCATTTTAACTCCGATTTTGGGGTAATCAGTGACGAATTCTCGTATTGCCAATTAGCCAAGAACTATAATGGTGAACCCTCTGTTGGCCCAGGTGGTGGAATGGTATACACAGCAGACTTAAAATCTGCCGCCGCGAGGCTTACCGGTTCGAGTCCGGTCCTGGGCACCAAC
>JBBAUZ010000022.1:0-10509 GCA_040397965.1 Opitutales bacterium
ATGAGTCTGAGCTCAATGCCCTCCTAGATGGTATGCGCTCCGCTTTAAAGCGCGAGAAGCCTTCCTTTAAGGCCGAAGAAATTATTCCTGGCGCCGAAAAATTGTTTAACGACCGCATCGCGGCTAAGTCCAAACGCATGGCCGCCAAGAACGATGAATTCCTCGCGAAGATTGATGCCGATAAATCAGTCACCAAAACAGCTTCAGGCCTTCGCTACAAAATCGTCACTCCCGGAACTGATCCTAAACCATCGGCTTCGAGTTTAGTGAAGTGCTTATACACCGGTAAACTGGTGGATGGCACTGTGTTTGATTCTACTTCAACCCGCGGTAATGAGCCTACCGAATTCCCGTTAAACGGAGTTATCCCCGCATGGACCGAAGGTGTTCAACTTATTGGTAAAGGCGGAAAGATTGTTATCTACGCACCTGCCAATCTTGCCTACGGCGAACAAGGCCAGGGCCCTATCCCAGGAAATTCAGTTTTAGAATTCGAAGTTGAATTAGTAGAGTTTAAATAATTCCTCTCAAATTCCTATGAAAAGGGCGCACGAATGTGCGCCTTTTTCTTTTAGTTTTTTGCCGACTCTGTAATAAATCAGATATAATATTCTACATTTAATCATGAAATCGTTTTTCAATTTTTGCAGTTTAAGTTTTTTATTTTCATGGTGTTCGGCTGAACCTTTAAAAGAAGTATTGGTTTGGGAGGGGGTTGCTCCGATGGAAACACTAACTCCACAGCCGGGTGCTGATCCGCGCGGAGTCGTGAGCCCTGAGGGTCGACGCACCGATGTTTTTAGTCCCACGTTCGTGCCTTGGCCAGCCGCGCAGCCTAATTCACCCGTGGTCATTGTTTGTCCGGGTGGCGGTTTTAGTAAACTCGCTGAGTCGCATGAAGGCGTCGCCGTAGCGAAACGATTAAATGAATTAGGATGCACCGCTTTAGTTTTGCGATACCGCGTGCCGCGTCGTTCCGAAAGCACGCCCTGGGTTCAACCTTTATTAGATTTAAGAAAGACTTTAGAAATCGCACGGGTCAGAGCTGCAGAATGGAATGGTGATGCTAAAAATATTGGGGTCCTCGGTTTTTCAGCGGGCGGAAATTTGGCTGCGCGTCTTGCTTACGCTCCAGCGGAACCTAATGCGGATCGGCCTGACTTTGTAGCGCTCATTTACCCAGCCTATTTATTTGTTAAAGATGAACCGGGTAGCGTTTTACGCGATGGCCCAGAAGGCGTTGTTCCGAACAGCGAAGTTAAGAAGCTGGCCCCAGTATTTTTTGCACACAGTGCGGATGATCCTTACCCTGCCGAAGCGTCACAGAAAATGGGTGCCTTACTGAAATCGTTGGGAGCCAAGGTGGAAGTCCACGTCTGGGCGGGTGGGGGTCACGGCTGGGGGGCGACGGATCGATGTGTGGCATCGCGCGAATGGCCTCGCCTCATGGGTCTTTGGATGAAAGACCGTGGGATTTTAGCCAAATAAAAAAGCCGCTCAATGAGCGGCTTTTTGTGTGAATCAATTTACAAGATTAGAAGCGGTAACGGAGTCCGGCAATCGCTTCCCAATTCTGGATATTGTTCTCAGCGGTACCATCAAAGTTCTTCAGATTGATGTAATGCGTGTCACGAGCGGTGAGCGTGAAATCAAGTTTAGTGCTGATAGCGAAACGTAAACCTACGAAGGCTGAAGCAGTGAAGACACCTTTGCTGGTGGTGACAGGCGTCACAGGATTGACACCGTCATCGGTATAATCGCGATTAGATAACCATGCATAACCTAAGCCGATTCCAAAGAAGGGGGTGATGCCACCACGTGGGTTCACGTCGTAGGTTAAATCCAGAGAAGCGTTCAGTGCACCAACATTGGCTCGGGAAAAAGGATCTACACCATTGGTTTCGAGGTGCTTGTAATTTACATTTAAACCCAACTCAACGTTGCGGCTAACATTTCCAGCCACAGTGATGCCGGTGAGTGTGCCATCGTTGTAGGGAATGCCTGAGTCATAATTGCTTCCAACGGGATTACTTTTTCCAAATTGGAATTCAATCGTCGCAGCTTGTGAGGTAGCAGCAGCTAAGGGCAGGAGGGCGAGGGTGCGTAATAATTTCATGGGGAAGTTTTAACCTATTCGAGGGAGGGGCTCTGTAAAGGCAGAAGGTTTATTTTGACGGAATTAACTCAACTCCCGTGATTTCTACGCGTTCAGTGGGGCTGGAGCGTTCGGGTCCGGTGCAGGGAATCGCGGCGATTTTGTCTAAAACATCCTCCCCTTTGATGAGTTTTCCAAAGGCGGTATATTTATTATTTAAAAAAGAAGCGTCGCCGTGGCAGATGAAGAACTGACTCCCTGCGCTGTCGACGTCCTGAGATCGTGCCATCGAGAGAACACCTTTTTGGTGTGAGCGATTATTAAACTCAGCTTTGATTTGATATCCAGGTCCGCCCGTTCCAGGCATTCCATTGGCCCCTTTCTTGGACTTAGGGCAACCGCCTTGAATCATGAAGCCTTTGATCACTCGGTGAAAGGCAGTGCCATTATAAAAACCTTCGCGTGAGAGTTTCAAAAAATTGTCGACGGTCTTAGGGGCAACGTCAGGCCAAAATTCAAAAGTCATATCACCGAGCGTGGTGCGAACAATGACCTGAGGGGTGGAGGAGTTGGTAGCTTCTTTCATAGGAGTGGAATTAGAAGAATTGGGAGTTTGAGAAATACAAGGACTAATCGTTAACAGGAAGAGGATTGCGGTGAGTGCAGATTTCATAAAATAAGCCAAACCGCACAGGCTTTTACGGCAATTCAAAAACCTCCGCTTGCCACTTTGGCACCAACCCTCCACAGATAAAAATCATGAAAGTGGTTATCAATGATAAGCCCCAAGAGACATCAGCCAAAACACTCGCTGAATTAGTCAAAGAACTTGGGCTTAATGACCAAGCCGCCATCGCTATTGCCATCGGCGAACAAGTCGTTCCCAGAAGTTCCTGGACGAGTTTTACCTTAACCGAAAATGCGTCCGTACTGATTATACGTGCCGCCCAAGGAGGCTAATTTATGTTTAAATATATCAAAGGATTATTTGTACCTGAGCCCGAACTACCTGCGCCTAGTAACTTAATATTATTTACTCCCACGAAGACCGAATGGGACACGAAGACCGTCGTGAAGTTGTTCGACGCTGGCTTGGGTAAATTACACGTTCAGCCAAACCGAGAATGGCGCATTCGTGACTACGAAAACTTTCTCAAAAAAGTCCCCAAGATTTTTTGGCCGAGAATCGTCCTCGAAGAACATCACCAACTCGTTTTAAATCATCAGCTCGGCGGATTTCAAATGTATCACGGCGATCGCGTTCCGGCGCGTTGGCCCAAGTCGGTGTCACTGAGTTGTAAGTGTCACTCCTATGATGAAATGCGCAGCTTGCCGAAGTCACTGAATTATGTTTTTCTAAGTCCCATTTTTCCTTCGATTTCTAAACGCGATTATGTGCCGCAACGGACCACTCGTGAGTTTCAGGTCATTGCTGAGCGTTGGCGATCCGAAGGGGGTTGTCCGGTTTATGGTCTCGGTGGAGTAACGCCTCAAAACGCCACCCGCGTGCGTGAAATGGGTCTCGATGGCGTAGCCTTTATCGGATCAGTTTGGGAAACATCCAACCCGGTTAAGTCATTTATCGAAATTGAAAATGCTTGGTACGGAAAATCCGCCCGTAAATTAAAAAGAAAATATTAAGTTGGTATATCCCCGGCTCCAGTTTCTCACGCTCGATGCCTCGCCTCACTCTCATCGCGAGCAAGCCCGCCTAGCGTTGGAAGGCGGTGTTCGCTGGATTCAGTTACGCGTAAAAAATCTTTCCGAATCCGAATGGATTCAGACCGCGCAAGAGGTCTCCCACCTCTGTAAAGATTTTGGGGCGACTTTGATTATTAACGACTCACCGCTCGTCGCTTATGAAGTCGAAGCGGATGGAGTTCATCTCGGTCCCCATGATTGCTCGCCCGCGGAGGCGCGTAAAATTCTCGGTGAGTACGCCATCATTGGTGTTACCTTAAATCATCTTCATCACCTCGAGGTTTTAAAATCGGCGCGCGTCGATTACGCTGGAGTGGGCCCCGTTCGTTTTACGCAGAGCAAATCCCATCTCGCCCCGGTTCATTCCGATGAATCGTTAAAAGATTTAATCACAAAAGCAGTCGTTCCCTGTTATGCGATTGGTGGAGTGACGGCAGGGGATTGGACTAATCTCAAGCGCTTAGGAGCACATGGCATTGCGGTGAGTGGGGCTATCGCCATGGCTGAGAATCCCATGCAGGCCACACGGGAAATCATTTCTGCTCTTTCTTTGTAAGGTTTTTTCGGGAGGGCTGGACAATTTGCCGAGGACTTGGATTGTTGAAAGTCGGATGTCTTCACTACGTATAGCTGACCGCACCTTTCATTCGCGCCTCCTTACCGGCACGGGTAAATATGCCTCCGCTGAGCAATTACGTTCGGTGCTCGACGCTTGTGGGTCTGAAATAATCACAGTCGCCATTAAGCGTGTTCAGTTTGGAGTAAAAGATGATGGCATTCTTTCCGCCTTAGATCCGAAGAAACATTTAATTTTACCTAACACCTCGGGCGTCCGCACGGCGCAAGAAGCAATCTTCGCGGCAGAACTCACACGTGAAGCCTTAGGTACATCGTGGTTGAAATTAGAAATTCATCCCGACCCTAAATATTTAATGCCTGATCCCGTGGAAACACTCGAGGCCTGCCGTCAGTTAGTAAAAAAAGGCTTCACGGTTTTACCTTACATTCACGCTGACCCTGTTTTAGCCAAAAGATTAGAAGAAGTAGGTGCCGCCGCGGTGATGCCGTTGGGTGCGCCGATTGGTTCTAATCGCGGATTACTCTCCCGAGATTTTATTCGTATTATTATAGAACAAGCCAGAGTCCCCGTGATTGTGGATGCGGGATTGGGCGCTCCCTCGCACGCAGCCGAGGCTTTAGAAATGGGTGCAGATGCTGTTTTGGTGAATACAGGTATTGCCTCGGCAAGTAATCCTGTGGCGATGGCCAAAGCTTTTCGTCTCGCCGTTGAAGCCGGACGTTTAGCACGCGAGGCTGGACTTGGTTCAGGTTCAGTATCCGCTCAGCCCACTTCTCCGTTAACTGGTTTTCTCGACTAATTTTATGTCCGCTAAGCCTGGAAGAATGAGGGCCGATGAGTTACTTCTTAAATTAGGTTTAGCTCCAACCCGCTCCATCGCTCAGGCGCTCATTCTTGCGGGTAAGGTCCGCTCGGGTCCGGACGCGGTCGTCAATAAATCGTCCCAGTCATTCCCTGAAGACGCCATTCTCACCGTCGATCAGCCGCCACGATTTGTTTCGCGTGGTGGAGAAAAATTAGAAGGAGCTTTGGAACATTTTAAAATACCTGTCGCTGGACTTCACGGACTCGATGTGGGTGCCTCTACCGGAGGATTCACTGATTGTTTATTGCAACGAGGTGTTGTGAGTATGACGTGTGTCGATGTCGGCACGGCGCAACTGCACCAAAAATTACGTACGGATTCACGGGTAACTAATTTCGAAAAATACAATGCACGGGAATTGCCCACGATGAAATTACCTCACGAGTCTTATGGTATTGTCGTGATGGACCTGTCCTTTATTTCTCTGAATTTAGTTTTACCAGTAGCCTGGCAGAGGGTCGCCCCTGGGGGTTATTTGGTGGCACTAATAAAGCCTCAGTTTGAGGCTACCAAGACGGAGGCGAACAAAGGTAAGGGGGTTATTAAAGATCCTGTTATTCATGCCAGAGTCGTCGATTCCCTGACTTCCGCCGCCCAGACCTTGCCTTTGGCCTCAGTTTTAGGGGTAATTCCCTCACCAATCGAGGGTGGGGACGGAAATCGAGAGTTCCTTATCGCCCTGCAAAAAAGGGGTCAGACTACGCCGGCGTAGTCTGACCCCTTTTTTGGGTTGCAGGCAGGGTGCAGACCCTTACTTCAAATCCTCCCATGACTACAGAAGGTAAGCTAAAGCGTTCCCGCAATCCTCTCGATTTCGATTTCACCGAACCCGAGGCATTGTCCCGTTACGTCACCGAGACAGGCAAAATCCTGCCTCGCAAATTGACCGGCCTCACCGCCCGTCAACAACGTCATATTGCTAAGGCCGTTAAGCGCGCCCGCAATATGATCACGATGAAGTAATCAACTTCACATTTTCTACACGGGCCGCCTTCTGGGCGGCCTTTTTGTTTTACGGACTTAGATTGCTCAACTTATCGTCACCTACTAGGTTAGTTAAACCGATTCACTAGCGTGCCCTCATCCTTGCCCCATTTTCTGACCGCTACAAAGGTCGACCTCCAAAAGGCGGCTCAGTTATTGGCGGACGGCGAATGCGTCGCACTCCCCACCGAGACGGTCTACGGTTTAGCCGCTGATGCACTTAATCCGCAGGCCTTGCAGAAAGTTTTTACCATCAAGGGCCGTCCTTTAATCGATCCACTCATTGTTCATGTGCTCGATATCGAAGCACTGAAAAAAATTGCGGAGTACGATTCACGACTCGAAAAAATTTCAGCTTTTTGGCCAGGTCCATTGACGGTTGTTCTACGCAGAAAATCTTTCGTGCCCGATTTAGTTACCGCGAGTCAGGAAACGGTCGCCGTTCGTGTGCCCGCTCATCCTCTATTTCGCGAGATTCTTTCTTTAGTGAATCGTCCCTTAGCCGCTCCAAGTGCTAATCCCTTCGGTTACGTCAGCCCCACGCGAGCATCGCACGTGCGCGATTCACTAGCGGAACGTTGCCCTTGGATCGTCGAGGGCGGACCTTGTCGTCATGGATTGGAATCAACCATTATCGATTTATCTTCTCCGCATGTAGTTCGATTGCTTCGCCCCGGTCCAATTACCCTAGAATCGTTACGCGCAAAGTTAGGTGAGATTGAGGTAGTTACTAAAGTTACCTCAACACAGACCGTCCAGGTTGCACCAGGAATGTTGGAGCGTCATTACAGTCCAAAAACGCAGGTTGAATTATTTGCGCACGGAGCCTTGCCGGTATCGACCGAAAAAAATTCAGCGGTGCTTTTATTAAGTCGCCGTAAAGATTTTTCACCCGCTGGTGAAATATTTTATCTTTCAGAAAATGATTCCATTACTGAAGCGTCTGCGAATCTCTTTGATCTCTTAAGAAAATTAGACACCCGCGGTTTTGCAAAAATTTACGTGGAACGAGCCGAATCCGCCGAATTAGGTTTAGCCTATAATGATCGGTTAACCCGTGCTGCTGCCCGATAATTTCATGCAAAATCTTTTGGATACATTAAAGAAGGCGACAGATTTTCTGAGTCGTAAAGGATTAGAAAAATCCCGCATGGAGGCAGAACATTTATTTGCTGCTGGCTTGGGCGTGAAGCGATTGGACCTGTATTTACAGTTCGAAAGACTGCTTAATGATGCGGAGGTGGAGAAGTTACGGGCCATGACTGTACGACGTGGTAATCGTGAGCCCTTGCAGCATATCACCGGGATTGTCTCATTCCGTGATTTAACTTTAAAGTCAGATAAACGAGCGCTCGTTCCGCGACCCGAAACCGAAGAGATCATCGATTTAGCTTTAGCATTATTTCCAGCCGATCAAGTCGTGCGGGTTTTAGATTTAGGTACCGGCTCGGGTGCCATCGCCTTGGCATTCGCGACCGAACGTCCACTTTGGAAAATCGATGCCTTAGACAAATCAGCTGACGCTTTAGCTTTAGCTAAAGAGAACGCGCAGTTAACTCAGTTGGAGGGCAGGGTTAATTTTGGACAATCAGATTGGTTTGCTGCGGTGACCGATCAGTACGATTTAATTATTTCTAATCCGCCCTATCTAACCGAAAGCGAAGTCGCCTTAGCCGATCCTGAAGTAAAAGATTTTGATCCGCACTCTGCCCTGATTGCTTCTGAAAATGGATTGGCAGATTTAAAAATTATTTTAACCCACGCTCCGAAATTTTTACGCGCCGGCGGTTGGGTCATTTGTGAGACGGGAATAGACCAACATTCTGCTTTGGCAGAAATTTCTAAACATTCTGGCTACAAAGAATACGCAGGGGTAAATGATATGAGCGGTCGCCCTAGATTCTGGAAGGCTCAAAGGGGTGTTTAAGCCAATAATATTGGTCTCTTCTTGCCCTCATTCCATCCTTTCGTCTTAAAATAGACTTATGTCCCAGTCTGCACCCAAACCCAAAACAGCGATTACCCCGACGCGTTCCGAAAATTATCCAGAGTGGTATTTGCAGGTCATCAAGGCTGCCGACCTCGCGGAGAATAGTCCCGTTCGTGGTTGCATGGTTATCAAGCCTTGGGGTTATGCACTTTGGGAAAATATTCAGCGCGACTTAGATGCGATGTTTAAGGAAACGGGCCACGTGAATGCTTATTTCCCGCTTTTTATTCCGATGAGTTATCTCCAGAGAGAGGCTCAACACGTTGAGGGTTTTGCTAAAGAATGTGCCGTGGTGACACATTCACGTTTGGAAGCTGGACCTGATGGCAAATTAGTTCCTGCGGGCGAATTGGAAGAACCTTTAATTGTTAGACCGACTTCCGAAACCATTATCGGCGAAACTTATTCCAAGTGGGTGCAGTCGTATCGCGATCTCCCGATTTTAATTAATCAGTGGGCCAACGTCGTACGTTGGGAAATGCGCACCCGATTATTTTTACGTACCGCTGAATTTTTATGGCAAGAGGGTCACACGGTTCACGCTACCCAAAAAGAAGCAGAAGAGGAAACGATGAAGATGTTGGAGGTGTATGCTGATTTTGCAGAAAATTATATGGCGATGCCGGTGATTAAAGGACGTAAGACCGAGGGAGAGCGTTTTCCTGGTGCGGTGGATACACTTTGTATCGAAGCGATGATGCAGGATCGTAAAGCCTTGCAGGCCGGAACCTCTCACTACCTCGGACAGAACTTTGCGAAGTCCTGTAATATCCGCTTTCAAGATGAGGCTTCGAATATGCAGTACGCGCACACGACTTCGTGGGGTGTCTCTACGCGTTTAATCGGTGGTATGATTATGACTCACTCGGACGACGATGGTTTTGTGGCACCTCCTCGTTTAGCGCCACAGCATGTTGTCATTTTACCTATTTATAAAGACGATGCTTCGAAGGCACAGGTTTTAGAGTACTGCGAATCCTTGAAAAAGGAATTAACCGCCCAACGTTTCCATGAGCGTAAATTAGTCGTGACGATTGATAATCGTGATTTACGCGGCGGAGAAAAAGCGTGGGGTTGGATTAAAAAAGGCGTGCCTCTGCGAGTTGAAGTCGGTCCTCGCGATATCGCTTCAGGCTCAGTGTTTGTTGCACGCCGTGATACTGGTGAGAAGGCTGGTATTCCACGTGCCGAGTTTGTTGGCAGCGTGATTACTCGACTACAATCCATCCAGGATAATTTACTCGCGAAAGCTAAAGCTCATCGCGCAGAAAACACTCGAGAAATAAATTCCTGGGAAGAGTTGAAAGCTTTCTTCACACCTAAGAATGCTAATGATCCAGAAATTCACGGTGGCTTTGCGCTCTGTCACTGGAACGGCAGCAAAGAAGTTGAACGTCGCTTAAAAGACGAACTCAAGGTGACTATCCGTTGTATTGCTTTAGACGCTAAAGAAGAAGCAGGGAAGTGTGTGGTGACCGGCGAGCCCAGTAAGCGTCGCGTCGTCATGGCGAAGGCTTACTAAATAAAAATTGAGGGGACAAGTGGGCAAGGTGACAAGGAACGCGAGCGTAGCTCGCGAGGGGACAAGGTGACATGGTGACACGTGGGCAAGGGGAATTTTGATAGGCGCGCCACTGCGTGGCGTCCTTACATAAAAAGCCTACCTTATCTGCTGGTCTGATTGGTCGATTGACCTAGCGACCGAGACTCTCTTAATGTGTTTCAGTATTCATACGCCTTAATCCCATGTCTCTCCCAAAACCTAAATTCTTAGCAAAAATAGAAACTATTTTCGAAGGTATTATTTTCTCGAGCCGTTGGATTCAGGCGCCGATCTATGGTGCGCTGATGATTGCGGCGGGTGCCTACGCTTGGAAGAGCATCGAGGAACTCATTCACATTCTTTCAGATTTTTCCAAACTCTCTGAAGCGCAAATTATGGTCGGCCTCTTATCTTTGGTAGATATTTCCATGGTGGCTAATCTCGTGAACATGGTAGTGGTCGGAGGCTATGTTACCTTCGTCAGTAATATTGATTTTAATGATAACAAAGATCGCCCCGATTGGCTCGATCATATCAATGGTAATAGTCTTAAAACTAAGTTAGCTGGCTCATTGGCCTCTATCTCAGCGATTCACCTGCTCAAAAGTTTTATCAATATCACCGCAGCGGCGAATGTCACCATGACCGATAACCATGCCCGCGTGATTTTCTGGCAGTCCATCATACACGGAGTGTTTCTTGCCTCGATGATTCTCTTTGCCTGGAGTGAGCGTATTCAGCGTCACGAAAA
>JBBAUZ010000023.1:0-10062 GCA_040397965.1 Opitutales bacterium
AAAAGCTAAAGCTGAAGGTCAACCTGAACCCACTACCAAGGCACCCGCCGACCCTATTGCGAAACGCAAAAGCAATGGCGGACCGGGTGAATTATTTAACGGGAAAATCGCCGGACTCGTTCCATTCACTATTCGCGGCATTATCTGGTATCAAGGTGAAGCGAATGCACACAGCGCTGAGCGTGGTAAACTCTATGAAATACAATTGCCCACACTCATTAATGACTGGAGAAAATATTGGGGCGAAGAACTCCCCTTCTGTTGGGCACAACTTCCTAATTTTGAGCGTAATGATGCGAAATGGCCTTGGTTACGTGAGGCACAATTAAAGTCGCTGAGTGTTCCTAATACGGGAATGATCACCACCATGGATATTGGTGAAAAAGATGATATTCACCCTAAGAATAAACAGGAGATTGGACGTCGTTTCGCACTTTGGGCCTTAAACAAGGTCTATGGTAAAAAAGTGGAGTACAGCGGACCCCTTCCAACTAGTCGTGAAATCAGAGGCAGTAAAGTGGTCGTCAGTTTTTCCCATGCCGAAGGTCTAAAAATTAAAGAAGGTACGGAACTGAAAGGTTTTGAAATCGCTGAAACTATTATCAAAACGAAAGCCCTGAACGAAAATAAACAAGAAGTAGAAGTGAGCGAATATCAATATGTACCGGCTGTAGCTGTAATCAAAGACAACAAGGTTGTGATCAGTGCGGCGACGATCACCAAACCCATGGCCGTACGCTATGCATGGGCTAACAACCCAGAGTGCAGTTTAGTAAATAAGGACAACCTCCCGGCTTCCCCCTTCCGCTTCGAAGATAAGTAAGCAGTAACTTTTTAAGGTCTGGCGGGTTTGATCGGGTCACGCTAAATGGGGCCAGTTGAAATGTTACTCGGGGGGTTGCCCAACCACCAAACCACCCCCATAAACACCACGACAATGAGCAAGAAACGGCACACGAAGGAGGCCCAAATCAAGGCCATCCGCGAGCACGAGTCCGGCCGGAGCCAGGCCGAAATCTGCAAGGAGCTGAACATCACGGCGCAGACGTTCTACCGCTGGAAGAAGCAGCTCGGGATGATGACGAACCCGGACGTCCGGCGGCTGAAGGAGCTCGAGAAGGAGAACAAGGAGCTCAAGCAGATGCTGGCCGACGGGCTGCTGCGGGAGCGCATCCTCAAGATCGTCGTCGAAAAAAAACTCTGAGCCCGAGGGTCCTGCGGGAGCTGCTGCCGGTGGTCATGGCGGGTACGTCATGCTCGCAGCGGTTCGCCTGCAAGGTCCTCGGGCTGCGGAGGAACACGGCGCGCTACCGCCCGCTCCGGCTGGCGCGGCACGCGCCACTGGAGGCCGCCCTACGCGAAATCTACGCCCACCATCCCCAGCTGGGGCACCGCAAGGCGAAGGCCATCCTGAACCGCCGGCTCCGGCAGGAAGGCCGGCCGCTGGTGGGACTGCGGCTGGTGCGGCGGCTACGCCGCCGCTTATGCCTGTGCGTGCCCCCTCCCAAGCGCAAGCGGGTGCGCAAGGGCCTCACCACGGGCCGGGTGCCGACCAAGGCCACCAAGCCGCGCGGCGTGTGGACGTGGGACTTCCTGGCGGACATCACGACCGTGGGCGGCACGTTCCGCATCCTGGGGCTCATCGACGAGTTCACGAAGCAGTGCGTGGGCCACTACGTGGCCCGCAGCATCAACGCCCAGGACGTGATGCGCACGCTGGCGCAGGCCATCAGCGAGCACGGCGCGCCCGAGCACATCAGGTCGGACAACGGTTCGGAGTTCATCGCGAGGACGGTACGCGACGGCCTCGCCCTGCGCGGCATCAAGACCCTGTACATCGACCCTGGCTCGCCCTGGCAGAACGGCTTCATCGAGTCGTTCAACGCCTGCGCCCGCCGCGAGCTCCTCGACCGCGAGCAGTTCTACACGCTCTCCGAGGCCCGGGTCGTGTTCGCCGGCTGGATCGACGACTACAACGCCTACCGTCCCCACGGCGCCATCGGCTACCTCACGCCGTACGAGTTCACGGGGCGGGAACCGGGCCTGCGGCCCAGTGGCTTGACACAAGAACCGCCTAGAACTACCTTACCTGAAGCGACCCAACTGTAACATTACGGTTGGCCCCACAAACCGTCCCCGATCAGGTTTTATATTTAATATGAAATCAGTCCTAAACCTACTAGCACTGGCCTTAGTCATTCAATTAAACGCCCAGGACAATCCTGGGCGTCCTGCTCCGCGTCCCAAGAATCCCAACGGCGGTAATCAAAGTGGAATCATTAAGCCGACGATAGCTGATACGATTAAACTTAATGTGTACGCCGACAATTGGTTTATCTTGTATATTAACGGAAAGTTACGCGTCGTAGACTCAGTTGATTTTCTGCCGCACAACGTAGTCACGGTGGATATCCTTCCCGAGTATCCGATGACCATTGCGATTTTAGCTAAAGATAATGCGGATCCTAAAACCGGATTAGAATATGGAAACCACATCGGCGATGCCGGATTGATTTTAAAATTCGCGGATGGCACGGTCACAAATGCAAAATGGAAAGCGAAAAGCTTTTTCAAAGGTCCACTGCATCACGATGTGACTAATCCGAAAGTTACTCATGAGCTCATTCCATCGAATTGGTATGCAGTAGATTTCGATGATAGTAAATGGACACAGGCTACCGAGTACACAGAGGAGCGTGTTAATCCCAAAGAGTCCTATTTTAAGGCTGATTTTAAAGGCGCTAAGTTCATTTGGTCGGAAGACCTCGATTTAGATAATACTGTAATCTTTCGAACAAAAGTGGAAGCACCAGCGGGCTATAAGCAACGATGGAATACAATAAGCAACGATGGAATACAAAACCTGAGCTGGTACTACCAGTGATTTAAATTAGGAACTCATTACATTTACTGAGGTCTGTATTACCATGAAATACTTTGCGTACCTCATTTTGCTGGTTGGCGTTAACGGTTGGGCGATTGAGGCCCAGTCTGAAGCCGTACAAAGTGACAATCCCACCAAGAGTAAAGCAGCGAGAGCTCCCGATCCATCATTTGCACCTGTTCAAGAAATAGTTGGTCTACCCCGAGTGCTAATTATTGGGGATTCAATTTCCATGGGCTACACTCTGACCGTTCGTAAAAACCTAGAGGGTAAAGCGAACATTCTTCGTATTCCTGAGAATGGCGGACCCACATCACGCGGAATCGACAAAGTTACCAAATGGATTGGGGACAAAAAATGGGATGTGATTATTTTTAATTTCGGACTCCACGACCTTCGCGTCATGGATGACGGCAAACACCAAGTAGAGATAGCTGATTATGAAAAAAATCTGAAAATCATCGGACAAACTCTTATCAAAACAGGTGCTAAAGTTATTTTCGTGAATACCACGCCAGTCCCTAAAGTGAAGATGAAAATAGTTCGCCTGGACACGGATGTCACTATTTACAACGCGAGCGCCAATAAAATAATGAGAGAACTTAAGATTCCCGTCATTGATTTAAATGCTGCAGTGACTCCCAAGATTAAAAATTTTCAGAAGCCTAACGACGTTCACTATCTACCCGAGGGATACAAGTTTCTCGGTCAAGTTATTAGTGTAGAAATTGCCAAAAATTTGAAAAAATAATTTCAATTTTTGGCTGAAAAATATTGCCAGAAAGGGGTCAAATTTTATAGTGTTTGAATGCTATTAAAAGAAGCGTTTTGGATTACGGTTGCTCAAGAATTAACTAAAAGGGGCTCTAAATTAAAGATCAGCGAAATCAGTCCGTTTGAGGCTACCGTTACCGGCAGCACGCGGAGAAGCCGCGAGCTTCCACCCCTAAAAATCAACCTCACTTACCAACCAAAAGAAGGGAGCGTAAAAGGAAGTTTTATGATTTCACTGACGGTCGAGCCAACATACCGGAATCAAATTCTAGAATACCTGAAAAAGAAGCCTAGCAAGTCCTTGGCCAAGATTATACCCGGCCTGAACACTGCGCTTGAAATGACGCCTGATGAAGAGCAGGCCATGCAGAGCTTGATGATATCCCCGTATGGCGAGGAAGACACCCCAGAGCCCTTGGGACGGGCCTGGATTTACGCCTTGGCGAATGTAGTGTCACCCCACGGAGAAGATTTTATCAGTCGAATCAGCCCATGGGTGGCCGAATGGTGCGATAATATCAACCTACTCCACGGGCAGCTCAATAAGCACATTAAGAAACTCACGGAGTAGGTTTGAGCGTCTTAGGGCATTGAAATCAGGGTCAGCTAGCTCGTTTAATACTTTTCTTTTGACCCTACCAAAGGATAGAACACCCCTATACCTTATCCCTTTCACCGTTCATGACCTCCGCGCAAGTCCGCCAATCGTTCCTCGACTTCTTTAAGTCCAAGCAGCACTCGATCGTTAACTCATCGAGTCTGATGCCCGACTCCCCGAACTTGCTGTTCACGAACGCGGGCATGAACCAATTCGTTCCGATTTTTTTAGGTCAAACCCAATGCCCTTATAAACCAGGTCGTGCCGCGGACACCCAAAAATGTATTCGGGCAGGCGGAAAGCATAACGACTTAGAAGACGTCGGACTCGACACCTATCACCACACGTTTTTCGAGATGCTCGGAAACTGGTCCTTCGGCGACTACTTCAAACGTGAGGCAATTGATTTTGCTTGGGAGCTAATTACCGAAGTTTGGAAATTCCCAAAGAATCGTTTGTACGCGACGGTATATTCTCCAAATAAAGCGAACGGCGATCCTGCTGAGTTCGACCAAGAAGCTTGGGATGCTTGGGCCGAAAAATTCCGTGCGGCGGGACTCGATCCGAACGTCCACATTGTTAACGGAAATAAAAAAGATAATTTCTGGATGATGGGTGACACTGGACCCTGTGGTCCTTGCACCGAAATACACGTTGATTTAACTCCCCATGGCGACACTCAGGGCAAACTCGTAAATGGTAGCGACGCACGCTGCATGGAAATTTGGAACCTGGTTTTCATTCAATTTAATGCTAATCCCGATGGTACTTTCTCACCCCTCCCCGCTCGTCACGTAGACACTGGCATGGGCTTTGAACGTGTGGCTGGTATCATTCAATGCACCAAGAACTTCAAAGATTTCTCAGGTACCATTTCTAATTACGAGAGCGATGTCTTCTCGCCGCTATTCCGCCGACTCGAAGAACTCTCAGGAAAGAAATATTGTTCAACCCTTCCGGCTGCGGGTTCGACGGGTGCAAACGAACAAGAGAAAATCGATGTCGCTTTCCGAGTCATCGCTGACCACATCCGCACGCTTTCGTTTGCTATCGCTGATGGCATTCAACCCGGCAACACCGATCGCAACTATGTGTTACGTCGTATTCTCCGTCGCGCCGTTCGTTACGGTCGCACGCTCGGTTTAAAAGGCGGTTTCTTCCATAAGTTAGTCGATGTGTTAGCTGAGACCATGGGGGATATTTTTCCCGAGATTCGTACCCGTCGCACGATTGTCGCGGACGTGATTCGTGCCGAAGAAGAATCTTTTAATCGTACACTCGATAAAGGTATTGCTCTGTTTGAAGAAGAAGCTTCGAAACTAAAAACAGGCGGAGCGATTACTGGCGCCCTCGCCTTCCGTTTATACGATGAGCAAGGTTTCCCTCTAGATTTAACCCAATTAATGGCCCGTGAACGCGGTCTAACGGTAGACGACGCAGGCTTTGAAAAACTGATGGAAGAGCAACGCGCACGAGCACGTGCTGCACAGAAAAAAGAAGTCATTACTCTCTCCGATGTTAAAGCTGACCACGCGACCGAGTTTGTTGGATACGATTTAACAACGACTGACGCTAAGGTATTACAGGTCGCCAAAATCAAAGACCGTAATGTAGTGATTCTCAGTCGCACCGTTTGTTATGCTGAAATGGGCGGACAGATGGGTGACACTGCGATTTTATCTGCGGGTGGTCGCGAGTGGCGTATCGTCGATACCCAGAAGTCAGGACAAACCACCGTTCATATCATCGAAGGCAGTGATACGCCTGAGGTGGGAGCGACGGTCACCGTGACTCTCGATCAATCACGTCGTAACGCTATTCAACGTCACCACACCGTGACACACATTCTGCACTGGGCTCTTCATGAAGTCGTCTCCAAGGAAGCTTCGCAAAAAGGTTCAGCCGTTGCTCCTGATAAACTCACATTCGATTTCAATGGTCAGGCCCTTTCGCCCAATCAATTAGCAGACATTGAGCGTCTGGTGAATGAACGTGTCCTAGCAAACGAAGTCGTTTCCTGGAAAGAAGTTAAACTGACCGAGGTTAAAGGTCGGGCCGACATCATGCAGTTCTTCGGCGATAAATATGGTGAAACCGTTCGAGTGGTTCAAGTGGGCGGCAAGGCTCATGGACTCAATGGATGGTCGATGGAACTTTGTGCAGGAACGCACGTACGAACCACCGGTGAGATAGGCCTATTCCGCATCATCGGAGAAAGTGCCATTGCTGCAGGGGTACGTCGTATTGAAGCCGTTGCTGGTTTAGCCGCGTATGAACGAGTCCGTCAAGAATCCGAAATTTTAAAATCCTTAGCTCACACTCACAATACACCCGTGGCTGAGTTAGCTAAGAAAATTGATACTCTGAGCGAACAAGCAAATGTCGCCGAAAAGAAATTAAAAGTTTATCGCGATAAAGAAGCTTCGCAATTAGCCGATCAGTTAACTCATGAAGCAAAAATTAAAAACGGTTTAAGTTTCGTGATTAAACAAGTGGCAATTGAAAATCCGGTCGAACTTCGTGAACTCGGAGCAAAAGTTGCCGGTAAAGTTGGCGCTACTGCGGTGATTATTTTAGCGAGCGTGAGTGCCGGAAAAGTTTCGTTGGTTGTGAACTGCGGTGCCGATGCTGTTAAGGCTGGCCAGCAAGCGGGTAAGATTGTGGCTGATGCCTGTGGTCGCCTCGGTGGCAAAGGTGGAGGCAAGCCTGACGCTGCGATGGGTGGTGGCACCGACGCTTCAAAACTCGCCGAAGTCCTCGCCAGCTTGGGATAAGTCCCGAATATACTAGTTTTTGCTAAGAAATTAGGAGCCTTTCGCACTTTCCCTTTCCAGTAAAAAGCTCATAGTAGATTTTTAGCCGCCATGTCTATTCGCCGTCTCGCTCTCTTCGTTAACCGCACCAAGCCAGGTGTGGACGAGATTGTTCGTGCCGTAGAGGAGACTACACGCAAAGCGGGAGTGAGCCTGACTATTGCCGATGCTTGGCCTGTAAAACGTGAAACCATTGCCGGTTGTGATGCCTGCGGTATCGTCGGTGGCGACGGAACATTTTTAGGACTCGCTGAAGCTGCTGCCTTGGAAGGCATCCCCCTCTTTGGTATCAATCGCGGTAAGTTAGGATTCCTGGCTGCATACCCGAGCGAAGATGTCAGCGGCTCGATTAAATCTATTTTAGCGGGCGACTATCAACTCGATCGACGTGCACTCATTGAGATTCGATTCGCGGACGGCTCTTTTGCATTAGCGCTCAATGATATCGTATTAAAAACTCGTGAAGTTTTCCGCATGGGACGTTTTAGCGTCAAAGCGAACAATGAAGTCGTGAATGAATTTCGTGCAGACGGTTTAATTCTAGCTACGCCCACGGGTTCGACCGCCTATAATTTAGCCGCAGGTGGACCTCTGGTAGATCCAGCGGCGGCCATCATTGCACTAACTCCAATTTGTGCGCATACCCTTTCCAATCGCACTATGATTTTCGATGGTGAAGCCGAACTCGAAGTAAGCAGTGAAGACGTGAATCTTTTAGGTATTTCCGTAGATGGACGGGCAACGCTTGAGGCACAGGGTCGCCTCCCCTTACAGGTTCGCTCGGCCAAAGTGCAGTTAAACCTAATACGTCCGAAGAACTTGAGCCATTTCGAGGTTATTCGAAATAAGCTGAAGTGGTCGTAATTTAGAAATCTAAGCCAGACATTGACGCAGGTGGCAAAGGTTGTCTTTGCTATGCTGACTGTATGCTCACGATTGCCAATGTTTCTAAGTCCTACGGACCTCGCGAATTATTCGCCGAGGTTTCGCTGAACATTGCGAGCTATGATCGCCTCGGACTCGTGGGCGCAAACGGCGCCGGTAAGTCGACGCTCTTTAATCTCATTCTCGGAAAAGAAAAACCGGATGATGGCATTATCGAATGGGAACGCGGTTCAGATTTCGGATATCTTCCTCAAGAAAGTGCACCCGTGGGTGACGAGACGGTGATGCAAATTGCCACGAGTGGTCGTAGCTTAAATCCTGAGGATGAAGATTACGATTACACGCTTGAACCTAAGGCTCATAAAATTTTAGCGGGTTTAGGATTTCGCGAAGGGGATGCTGATAAACAGGCGAAAACATTTTCAGGCGGTTGGGTCATGCGTGCTCACCTCGCACGTTTGTTGGTGAGCGAACCTACCCTTCTCTTATTAGACGAACCGACCAATCACCTCGATCTCGAGGCCCTGCTTTGGTTTCAGGATTACTTAACACGCTATTCAGGGGGACTCGTGGTAATATCACACGACCGTGCATTCTTAAATGCTCTGTGCACTGGTATCATTGAGCTACGTGGTCAGCGCCTCCATCGCTACAACGGTAATTACGATGAGTATTTAATCGAAAAAGAAGCACGTAAATCACAACAGCAATCGGCTTTTAAAAATCAGCAGCGAGAAATCGAGCACTTGCAGAAATTCGTGGATCGCTTCGGTGCTAAAGCGTCGATGGCCTCGCGAGCAAAGTCTAAGGAGAAGCAAATTGCACGCCTTGAAGAAGTTGCGATTGATGAGCCTGAGGATGAATTAAAGAAAATTCAGTTTAGATTTCCTCAGCCCCCTCGCTCGGGCTTGAAGGTCGTAAATCTGGAGCACATCCAACAATCTTATGGTGATCATGTGGTTTATCAGGATCTCAATTTTACTTCGGAGCGCGGACAGCGAATTGTTCTAGTCGGTCCGAACGGTGCTGGTAAGTCGACCTTACTTAAAATTTTAGCCGATGTAATTCCGATTAAAGCAGGTCTACGAGAATTGGGCAGTAATGTCATTCCTGGTTACTTTGCCCAGAACCGCGTCGATAGTCTTAATCCTAGTCTCACTGTCTTAGAAAACGTGATGGAATTACGTACAACTGACAACAAACTCACTGAGCAACAAGCACGTGGTCTTTTAGGTTCGTTTTTATTCAGAAAAGACGATGTTCATAAGCCGGTGAAAGTTCTGTCGGGTGGAGAAAAATCGCGCCTAGCCTTAGTACGTCTTCTCGTTAATCCGCCGAATTTACTGCTGATGGATGAGCCGACCACTCACTTAGATATGGGGTCGATTGATGCACTCATTGGAGCGCTCAAAACTTACGAAGGAACACTCATTTTCATCAGTCACGACGTACACTTCATTAAAGCTATCGCTCAGAACGTATTACACGTGCACTCTGGTCGCCTGACTCCTTACGCTGGCAACTACGATTATTATTTAGAAAAATCCAAAGCGACGAATGAGCGTGCGGCCCTCACTGCAGGATTTACGGATGGACGTCCGGTGCAAATCACCAAAGTAGCCGAGAAAGCCTCCAAACCTGTTGAAGCTAAACCGAATCCGGCAGATATTAAAAAAGCCAAGAATGAGGTCACTAAATTAGAGCAACAAGTTACCGATTTAGAAGCCAAGCAGGCCAAGCTCATGGCAGTTCTCAGCGATCCGGCCACCTACACTCAGGGGACGAAGGTGGCTGAGTTAAATAGTGAATTAAAGTCGATAAATGACGCTTTGGCTTCGACCACGCAGCAATGGGAACAAGCGGCGACTCGACTAGCGACCCTTTCTAAGTAATTATTTGGCTATGCCGAAGGTTTTATTAATTTTATTATTAGTCGGTCTGTCTATCCCGACGCAAGTGTTGGCCCATATCTCAGGCGAAGAGTTAAGCGCCGCGGCCAACAAAGTTCTCAACTCACTTGATGAAAAGCAACGAGCGAAGGTCTCTTTTGATTTTGATAACAAAGAGCGGACGAATTGGTCTTATGTACCCTATGTTCGACCCGGCTT
>JBBAUZ010000024.1:0-9870 GCA_040397965.1 Opitutales bacterium
TCCTCCCTCGAACTCTTCTCTCTTAAAGGTCGTATCGCCGTCATCATCGGTGGTACGGGTGAACTTTGTGGCGCCATCGCCGAAGGCTTTGCCTCCGCAGGTGCTCATGTGATTCTCGTCGGACGCGACCCCGCTAAGGCCGATGCTCGTCTCGCCAAAATTAAATCCGCCGGCGGCAAAGGCGAATTCATGTCCTGTGAAGCGACAAATAAAAATGATCTGATCGTACTCCGTGATAAGATTTTAGCCGCCTACGGAAAAATCGATATTCTCATCAACGGCGCCGGAGTAAATTCCGCTACTCCCTTCTTCGAAATCGCTGAGACCGAATTAGATCGCATCATTTCAGTTAATATCAAGAGCGTCGTCCTCGGCTCTCAGGTATTCGGTGAAGCGATGGTTAAAGCAGGTAAAGGTTCGATCATCAATCTCGGCTCAGAGTCAGGCATCGTTCCTCTCTCCCGCGTCTTCACCTACTCTGCGACCAAAGCAGCCGTCCATAATCTCTCGAAGAATCTCGCTCGCGAATGGGCACCCAGCGGCGTTCGTGTAAATACACTCATCCCTGGATTCTTCCCTGCTGAACAAAATCGCAAGGTACTCACTCCTGAACGCGTTGCCCAAATCCTCGGAAAAACTCCCATGGCTCGATTTGGCGAAGCTCATGAACTCATCGGTGCTTGCCTATTAATGGCCTCCGATGCCGGCAGCTTCATGACCGGTGCCGAAATCGTCGTCGACGGCGGTTTCGCCGCAAAAGCAATTTAATCCCATGGCATTCCTCGACGACAATTTCCTCCTCGCTGGGTCCACCGCTCAATCGCTTTACCACAAAGTAGCGAAGTCACAGGGTATTGTAGATTACCACTGCCACCTGAGCCCCAAAGATATCGCCGAAGATCGTCGCTTCGAAGATATCACCGCCGTCTGGCTCGCTGGCGACCACTACAAGTGGCGTGCCATGCGCGCTTGTGGCGTCAACGAAGACTACATCACCGGAAACAAAACTACTTCGCGCGAAAAATTCCAAGCTTGGGCCGAAACAGTCCCGCAAACTTTACGCAATCCTCTCTTCCACTGGACCCACCTTGAACTGCGTCGTCACTTCGGTATCAACGATATCTTAGAAGGTGCCACCGCCCAGCCAATCTGGGATGAAGCGAATCGCCAATTAAAACACGGTAACCTCACCGCCCGTGGTATTCTTTCGTTAATGAAAGTCGAATTAGTCGGTACCACCGATGATCCTGCCGACTCTCTCGATTACCATCTCGCGATTGCGAAATCAGGTTTCAAAACCCAAATCGTCCCTACTTTCCGTCCCGACGCTTGTCTAAAAGTTCACCTACCTGAACGCGTTCAAGCTTGGGCCAAACGTATCTCTGCTATCAGTGGAAAAAACGCCGATACTTTTGAAGGTCTTATCGCTGCGCTTAATAAACGTCACGATGACTTCGCTGCTGCCGGTTGCCGCGCGACTGACCACGGATTAGAATATCTCCCCGATGCTTCCTGCACCGACGCCGAAGCAAAATCGATTTGGGAAAAAGCTCAAAAAGGTATCGCCGCTACTTTCGCAGAAACCGAAAAGTTTACCGCGTACATCATGCTCCATGTAGGCCGACTAAATCACGCTAAAGGCTGGACCACTCAACTTCACCTCGGACCCATCCGTGATCCGAATCTGGGACTCCTCCAACGCCTCGGTTCCGATGCAGGCTGCGACACCATCGGCGATTATCGCCAAGGCCCTGGACTGGTTCGTTGGTTCGGAACGCTCTCCGGCGAAAACGCCCTCGGTAAAACTATTATTTATAATATCAACCCTGCCGACACCGCCCTGTTTGCCTGCATGATTGGTTCCTTCCAAGACGGTATCACTCCCGGAAAGATTCAATACGGCTCAGGCTGGTGGTTCCTTGATCAAGAACGCGGTATGCGCGATCAAATGAATGCACTCTCGGATCTGGGCCTGCTTGGACAGTTCGTGGGGATGATTACTGACTCACGCTCCTTCCTTTCCTACCCACGTCACGAATACTTCCGCCGCATCCTTTGCGACCTCATCGGTACTGATGTTGATACCGGACGTATTCCTAATCGCACCGAGTGGACTGAAAAATTAGTCGCCGACGTCTGCTACCAAAACGCGAAAAAGTATTTTGGTTTCAAACTCTAGGTTCGATCGGAACGATACACGCGCTGCACGCGTTGCGTCAGCGTGCATAGTGCTTCCCAAGGAATACAGTCAGACCACTTACAGAATTCCGATAGTGTAATGCGGTCAGTTCCTTGTGCTCCTAAAATCGTAGCGACATCGCCAGGTCTGACTTGTCCGACATCTGTAATGTCGACCACGGTCTGATCCATGCTGACGCGTCCTAAAACGGGACAGCGTTTGCCGTTAATTAAAAACTGCCCACGATTGCTCGCCGCCGTCGGCACTCCGTCACCATAACCTACGGCGACGATAGCGACCTTCGAATCGCGAGCTAAAGTCTTAGTGCGACTATATCCAATCGATGTTCCCTTGGGTAAATCTTTCACCAAAACAACCTTGGCATGAAATGATAAAACGGGATCAGGCTTCAAACTCGCTAAAAAAGATCCGGCCGAGGGCGGTAAGCCATACTGCATCAATCCGATTCTCACTGCGTTGAACGGGGAGTCCGATGAAAAGCTTTCTAAACCGGCACTATTATCTGCATGAATCAAAAAATTCGCATGAATATCACTCGGAATTTTTTCTAACAAACCAAGAAAGATGCGTCTTTGTTGAATGGTATATTCCGTGTCAGTATCCGCATCCGAAAAATGTGTGTAAACCCCACACCAAATTATTGATGAACTAGTTAAGACCTTAGCAAAAACTTCTTCGGCCTGCTCGTGCCAAACACCCGAGCGACCCATACCGGTGTCGACCTTAATATGAACACGTGCCTTCAACTTCCGTGCCTCCGCAGTTCGTACCACCGCATCCGCTTCTTCTAATGAATTAATAGTGATATCTAGACCGAGCTCCAAAGCTCTCGCGATTTCGTTAGGTAACGTCGGACTAAGTAATAAAATATCCGCATCGGGACTAATCTCCCTCAGGCGACTAGCCTCAGCGACATTCGCGACCGCAAAAGTATCCACTCCCGCTTGTAATAAACGGGTGACGACCTCAGGCATACCGTGTCCATACGCATCCGCCTTCACCACCGCCACATAGCGAATGTGCTTCGGCAAAGCTTGTTTAATCCGACCGACATTTCGATCCAACGCAGGTAAATCAATCTCCACCCAAGCTCTTGTATTGTGTCCAGATTGACTCATGGGTTGCGACGGTGACGTTCACCCGACCATACAGCATAATCTGCCGCTGGATTCAAGGCATCTGGTTTAGGTTCTAGTTTTAAAGAATCTTTCTTTTGAAATAGTTTAGGTAAATGACTCCAAATATCATCCATAACCTTGGCATTCGAAAATAGATTCGAAGAGTGATTAACCACCAATGGAAGTCCTTTGGCATTAACCTCTTCTACTTCCAATTCCACAGGTGCATCAAAAGAATCAGCAGTTTTCACCGCCATATAGTTCCAACGTTTTAAGCGAGATTCATTAATCACAGCAAAAGGAACCTTCACACCCTGTTCCAATGCATGCTCAGCGAGAAGTCTCAGCGACTCCCAAACGTAAATGGGTCTTTGATATAAAGTAGCCCACGTTCTTACCGCCATCGCGGATACGCGAATGCCTAACATCGACCCTGGCCCAATACAAACGGCGTAAGATTTAATATCGATAAATTTTAAATGCGCTTTCTTGAGAACTTCAGCAGCTAAGTCAGTCGTCGCTTCCAAAGCACCCGCCGCAACTGTTGATTCAGCTAACCAACGTCCATCGACCAACACCCCCACCCTCACCCCTTCGCGGGCCGATCCATCGATCACTAAACACGGCTGTTCGTTCACATTCATTTTATCCTGGTGGCCACTTGAGATGACGTCCCCCTAATACATGCACATGCAAATGCGGTACGGATTCTCCACCATCCGGGCCGTTGTTTACGACGATTCGAAAACCTTTTTCTAACTTCAAATCAGCAGCTACTTTTTTCGCGACCAATAATAAATGTCCGAGTAGTGATTCGTCTGCAGAGTTTGCTTCTGCAATTCTTGGAATGAGTTTACGGGGAACGACCAAAAAATGTACAGGTGCCTGCGGAGCAATATCATGAAACGCTACACAAGTTTCATCTTCGTAAATGAGCTTGGCCGGAATTTCTTTATCCGCAATTTTTTGAAATAAAGATTTAGTTGTCATATTTTGATTATAACACGACCACCGTCACGCGTCGACGGTCAGAGTATCGGGCAGTCAGTACATTGACCGACTCCACAGCTTCATCATAGGCACGGCGGCACCTCGCCGAACGCGCTTTCGCACCCGATAAAAATTGGTCCTGTAATCCTACGACCCATAATAAAACATCTTGAGCGTCGCCTACCTCAGCCAAGGCAGTCTCTAGACGTTGCGGAGCCCATAGGGGCTCAAAAGGCTCTTCCCGATGATCCAAAACCGCAATCGCAGGCACAGCCTGGTCCGGAGACAACAAATGAAGTAAATGGGATGCTGCCTCAGCAAGTCCCTTGGTATCCAAGCCACGAGACGACTGCTCATCCGCCTCGTAAAGTCGCACCACCGCATCGACATCTCGGCGTAATAAAGAATCAGTCCCCACCAGCCTCGCGAGCATGGAGTTGAGCGTACGCAATTGCCCCATGCGCATCGGAGTATCAGCGGTCATTCGACTTCTTTCCTTTTGTCCGCAGTTGTTCGATGGCCTTAGCTAATTCTTCAATATCACGAAACTCGCGATAGACACTCGCATAGCGTACATAGGCGATTTGATCGACCGACTGTAAATGCATCATGATTTCTTCTCCGATGGCACTCGAGGGAACTTCATCTTCAAATTTTTTCTGCAAGCCTTCGACGACCTCGGAGATGAGTAAATTGATTCGTTCCACTTCGACCGGACGTTTGTCCGTGGCCTTGCGAATACCGGAAGTAATTTTTGCGATATTAAATTCTTCACGGGCACCATTTCTCTTCACGACCACCAAACCTTCGCGCATAATTTCTTCAACCGTGCTGAAACGATTTTCACAAGCTAAGCATTCGCGACGACGGCGAATGGAGTGGTTACCTTTTCCGAGTCGTGTTTCGAGAACCTTAGTGTCCTCATGATTGCACTTGGGACAAAACATACCTTAGAGACTCAAAAAGTTCTTAAGAATCTGTATACCATTGTCGGTTGCAAAAGATTCAGGGTGAAATTGTACGCCATAAACAGGCAATTCTTTGTGACGAAGGCCCATGACCAAACCATCCTCTGTCCACGCCGTGATTTCTAAGCACTTCGGGAAGGTTTCTCTCTCGATTACCAGCGAGTGATAACGTGTAGCCGCAAAGGGATTTGGCATGCCTTTAAACAAATCTGTATTGTTATGAAAAACATTCGAAGTCTTTCCGTGCATCAAGTTCGGCGCACGAATCACCCGACCGCCATAAACGTGTCCAATCGACTGATGACCTAGGCAAACTCCCAACAAGGGTTTCTTTCCTGCAAAAGCTTTAATCATATCACACGAAACTCCCGCCTCCACCGGCGAACACGGACCAGGCGAAATCATCACGCGATCCGGATTTAATGCCAACGCTTCTTCGACTGTGATCTGGTCGTTACGGAAAACTTTTTGCTCAACCCCTAGTTGCCCAAAATATTGGACGAGATTGTAAGTGAAAGAATCGTAATTATCGATGACCAGAAGCACGCCGTTAGATTTGCATACACGGGCTAACTGTCAAGGAGTCGCACCACCGTGTGAACAACTGAAAATTTAATTTCTTATCTACTTCTCCCCATGCCTATTAGTTTTTTATTCCCCTTGTCCCCTTGTCACCTTGTCCCCTCGCGAGTTCACTCGCGTTCCGTGTCACCCTGTCCCCTCGCGCGCATGGCACGCGCTCCATCTTACCCCCTAATTTAGCATTTCCCCTTGTCACCATGTCACCTTGTCCCCTTGTCCCCTCAACTAGGGCTTTACAGAGTATAACGCCTGTGAATAACTGAATATAGGTATGAAACAGCGAACCATCGGCAAAGAGGCCTCCGTCAAAGGCAAAGCCTTACACACCGGCCAAGAGGTCACTCTAACCATTAAACCTGGCGCCCCTAACACCGGCGTCGTTTTTCGCCGTACCGATATCATCGGCAAACCCGAAATCCGTCCCGTCTCCGAAATGGTCACCGAACTGGAACGTAAAACCACGGTCACATCCGACACGGTTAAGCTCCATACTATCGAACACGTCCTCTCCGCGCTCAGCGGTATGGCTATCGACAACGCCATCGTCGAGATCGACGCCTCCGAGCCGCCCATCGTCGATGGCTCCGCTCGCCCCTTCACTACGCTCATCCACCAAGCAGGCATCGTTGAACAAAAAGAAGACCGCGAAGTTTTCACTCTCACTCAACCTATCACCATCAACGAAGGTAGCCGCTCCATCATTGCACTTCCGTTTGACGGACTTCGCATCACCTGCACTTCCGCCGACGATCGCGGCATCCACACTCAACACCTCACTATCGATATCGATCCAGAAACTTACGAAGCACAAATCGCCCCCGCTCGTACTTTCACCATCTACGAAGAAATCGAAGAGCTTCTTAAAAAGGGTCTCATCCAAGGTGGCTCCCTCGACTCCGCGATTATTTTGAAAGGCGATAAAGTAGTCAGCAAAGAGCCCCTGCGTTTCAAAGATGAATTAGTCCGCCACAAAATTCTCGATATCGTCGGCGACATCGTCCTCGCAGGCATCCGCCTCAAAGCCCACATCATCGCCGTCCGCCCAGGCCACGCTCTCAACTCACGCCTCGCCGCCGCCGTCCGTAAGCAGTGGCAAGAATCTAAAGAGAAGAAAAAGTCTCCTTCCTCTTCACAAAAAATCGAAGCACCCACCGCACCCAGCGGCACGGCACTCGACATCCGACAAATTCTCAACGCCCTTCCTCATCGCTATCCTTTCGTGATGGTCGATCGCGTTATCGAGCGCACCGAAGATTCCTTAGTCGCGATTAAGAACGTCACCATCAACGAACCGTACTTCCAAGGACACTTCCCCGGACAGCCCGTCATGCCCGGTGTTCTCCAAATCGAAGCAATGGCCCAAGCCGCTGGTTTGATTATGTTGGGTCGTGCCGCCATCGACGAAGCTCCAAAAGTTGTTTTCTTCATGAGCGCAGATAATGTGAAATTCCGCAAAGCCGTCACCCCTGGTGACACTCTCGAAATTCGCGCCAAACTCACCAAGATCCGTGGTCGCATCGCCGCCGCTGAATGCGAATGCCTCGTGAATGGTGAAACCGTTTCGTCCGCAGATTTACTCTTCACCATCGCTGACTCCGTCAATCAATCGTAATCCCGATGGCTTCCACGATTCACCCCACGGCAATCGTCGAATCTGGCTCTAAAATCGGCCATAATGTAACCATTGGTGCCTACGCATTCGTAGGTGCCGATGTCACCCTCGCTGATGGTTGCACGATTCATCACCACGCCACCGTCGAAGGTTACACCCAACTCGGACCCGAGTGTGAAGTGTTCCCCTACGCCCTCATTGGCGGACGTACTCAAGATCTGAAAGCACGACCCGGCAAACCCGGACTCAAAGTGGGATCCAAAAATATTTTCCGAGAATATGTGAGCGTCCACGCGGGCACCCAAGAAGGCGAATGGACCATCCTCGGAGATAACAACGTTCTCCTCGCCTACTCTCACATCGCACACGATTGCGTTATCGGAAACAACGTCGTCATCTCAAGCCACTCCGCCGTCGCCGGACACGTCCACGTCGGTGATCACGTAAACATCGCTTGGAATGCTGGCATCCACCAATTCTGTAACATCGGCGACTACGCCATGATCGCTGCTTGTTCCAAATGCGTACAAGACGTCCCTCCTTACATGATTGCCGACGGCAATCCTGCGGAAACTAAAATGGTCAACGTCGTCGGCATCACGCGCGCCGGATTCTCCCCCGAAGAAGTCGCCTCAGCAAAAAATCTGTATAAACTTTTCTACCGCGACGGATTAAATACTTCTCAGGCTATCGAAAAAGCTAAGGCCGATTCCCAAAATCGAATCACCAAAAACTTTATCGCCTTCGCTCAAGCCACCAAACGCGGCTTGGCGTGAGAAATTCGTTAAAGTTTTTAAAATCTATAGGATCACGACTACGTCGCGTCCTGACACAACCCCTTGTCCCCGTGTCACCATGTCACCTTGTCCCCTCGCGAGCTACGCTCGCGTCCCTTGTCCCCGTGCCCACGTGTCCCCTTTTGTTACTATTTCTTTTCTTCACCACTCCAGCCTTTGCGAGTCCTCCCAACGTCATTGTCATTCTCACCGATGACTTAGGCGTCAACGATCTCGGCTGCACGGGTAGTAAGTTCTACGAGACCCCACACATCGATCAACTCGCCAAAGACGGTGTGCAATTCACTCAGGCCTATTCCTCTAGCACCGTCTGTTCTCCTAGTCGTGCCGCTTTATTAACTGGTAAATACCCTGCCCGACTGCATCTCACCGACTGGATTCACGGCCATCCAGCACCCGCTAACGCCAAAGTTAAAATTCCCGATTGGCAGAAATCTATTTCGGCCGACACCTCCACGCTCCCTCAACAATTTAAATCCGCAGGCTACTCCACCGCACTCATCGGCAAATGGCATTTAACACCCAATAGTAAAACCTGTGAACACCAGGATGAGTACAGTCCACTGAAATACGGCTTCGACATTAACATCGGCGGTAATCACCTCGGACAGCCAGGAAGTTTTTTCTCACCTTATAAAATTCCTAATCTCAAAGACGGACCGACGAACGAGTTCTTAACCGACCGCGAAGGCGACGAAGCCGTCAAATTCATCGAACAAAACCAAACTAAACCATTCTTCCTGTATCTCGCCCATTACGCAGTGCACCAACCGATTGCCGGCAAAGTCGACGTTATCAAGAAGTTCGAACAAAAAAATAACTCGAACATCAAAAAATACAACGCCACCTACGCTGCATTGATTTCGAGCGTCGATGACTCAGTCGGAAAAATCCGTGACACACTGAAGCGTCTGAAATTATCCGATAACACCATCATCGTATTCACTAGTGATAATGGCGGGCTACCTCAAGTGACCGACAACTCACCCTACCGCGACGGCAAAGGCTCTGCCTACGAAGGCGGCGTCCGTGTTCCGTTTATTATCTATTGGCCTAAAGCTCCTGCAAATCAGTCAACACAAACAACGCCCATTCAATCCATCGATATCTATCCAACACTGATGGAGATGACCGGCATCAACTCACAAACTTCAATCATCGATGGCGTAAGCCTCGCCCCACTTCTAAAATCATCGTCCACACTCCCCACCCGCGATCTTTTCTGGCACTACCCTCACTACCATCGAGTCGGCGGCGCCAGACCCTACAGCGCCATCCGCAGCGGGGATTATCGCCTAATTCATTTCTACGAAAATAATCGCGATGAACTCTATAATTTAGCCAAAGACCCAAGCGAATCACTCGACCTCTCCAATTCAGAAATCGAAATCAAAAATACTTTAAAGAAGAAACTAGACGCGTGGCTCCAATCCACCTCCGCCCAACTCCCCGTAAACTAATTCCACTTGTCCCCTTGTTACCGTGCCCACTTGTCCCCTAAATTAGACCACCATGCTCAAACCCGACAAAAATGATATCGAACGCCTCAGCCGCGGGGAATCCACTCGTGGCAAGATTGGGAATCGCGGTGTCGGACATCGCC
>JBBAUZ010000025.1:0-9739 GCA_040397965.1 Opitutales bacterium
GATTTCAATAACGCGAAATCATTTATTACTGCATAGGGCGGCGTAAAAGTTCCCGTAAAATTCTTTTTCTGAAAAACATTAATACTATTTTTTACACCCACCCCAGCATCGGCCTGACTGAGGGTCGTGGAGGGCATACGAATTAAGCGCACTCCCCGATGAGCAATGGATGAAGCGAATCCCACCGCATCCAAGAGTGCACCACCCCCGATAACGAGAACATACGAATGTCGACAAATAGCATCCGCCTCAATCGCCGAGAGGACAGCATTCACCACGGTCTGATCTTTCTTACTTTCCTCACCGCCGGTTAAAATCATCGGCGCGCGGGTTAACTTAATCTGATTAGCCTTTGCGTACTCAATTAAATCAGAGACCACATCGGGGGATGAGGCCACTACGCCTGCGTCAATGATGGGTAAAACTTTCGCGACCCCCACCAGCTCTTTCAGAATATTGTTTTTAACAGCAAAGGCATTCTCCGTGAAAAAGATTTGGTGGCGGTAAGATACCACAAATGAGAGATCGAGTCGGGAATTCATGGAATCGTTACCTCTTTAGATTGAAAGGTAGAGACACCCAAGGACAAGCCCAGTTCCTATTTTAAATCCAATCTATTACGTAGAAGGTATGAATTTACGTAGCCAAAGGGTAATACCAAAACAAAAGAGTGGCGCGAATAGTGCCAGACTCGCTACTTCTTTCACAGAATCTTGGTCGGCACCCGTAAGGACTGTCACCCATCGTGCGATCATTAACAAAACAGTCCCGCTCACGATGGCATCTAAAAGTGAAATGGCGGCAATACGATCAGCCACTCGAGCGGAAATACCCGCAGGCACTGGGTGACGATAGTTGGAAAAACTAATCCAGATAGTATAAGCGATTACCGCGCCCAAACTCCAGTAAGTAAGACTTCCGTAAACGATGAGCGGTAAAGGAATTAAAAATAATAATCGCTCGATCCAACGGGAATTTCTATGCGGCACAGCCTCATATTTCGCTACCCAAGTTAAAGCATAAGTATAAATTCCTAAAACGAGTGCATAAATATAGAGCGTGTTTGGTGTCGGATAAATGCCGTCAGTAGTTGCTACGGTGAATCCCACAATGGGAAGCATGGTCCTGCATCCACCCATAATGACAGGGGCAAGTGGATTGCCCTTATGCGCAAGGTCGTACCAAAGAATAAAAATAACGAGCAGCGCTATAATTAAAAATAGAGTCGGATTGATAAATCTTCCGGCAGAAAAAATCGAGATTACTGATCCTAAAAATAGTGTAATATAACCTATCCACTTTGCTTTCGTTCGCGAAATAAAACCCGAGGGCAAAGGACGTTCGGGACGGTTGGCGCAGTCCCAGTCATAATCAAAAACGTCGTTCAATATCATGCCACCTACATAGAGTAAGGAGACGCCCAATAATAATATAAACAATGTGGCGCTCAGTGCCGCCGGTAAGACGAGCGTCGGGCAATTGATGATAGTCGCTAATCCTAAAAGCCAGCCGGAGATAACGTTGGACCACACCGTGGGGAGGTTCGAACACCTTGTGAGCACTAACCAATGTTTGAGGTTTGATTTCACTGAGCCGCCCGAACTCCGTATTGATTGAGCTCATTTAAAACCCAGCGATACTCTGCCACCACTTGATCAGTGACATCCATCGCTCTTAACGCCGGAGGCAAAACCTCCCAGGTATAAGTTTCGATTTCAAGTTCTCGTGCCCGACCTGGCTGACGCATAATAACCTCCAGAACTTTCCGTAAAAAATCGGTAGTGTTAGAAAAATCTTTTTCAATCGGCATCGAATGAAGCGGTAGGTGGAAATGCACCCGCATCTCATTTAATTTCTTAAGACTATTAATGTCTGCTAAAGCGTCGTGGATATCTTTAAAATAGATTAGATTTCCGTCGCTAGCTTTACCGATGCACTGATGTAAATACGTAGGCTCCTGCATGCTCGCCAATCGTTCCAGGGCGCCATCGCTAGGATTTAATTTCAATGCTGAGCTTAGGTGGTATTTCAGAATCGGCGCGCCGTTTGCGTTAAGTTTTTCTACCGATTGGGCCGCATCTTCATACTGAAGGGCAAAATGACAGGTATCATAACAAACGCCTAAGAAATTATCCACTAGACCAGATGTAGTCTCCTGCCCTCTCAGTTGGGCAAAAAAATCAATCGTCTGCTGAGTATTCTCAAAATAACCCAATGGCTCTGGCTCGAGCGCTAATTGCAAAGTAACACCAGTGCGGTCGCGCAGTCGCATTAAATATTCACCACAGGTTAAAATGTTTTTTTGTAATTCCTTTATTTGAACATCTGAACGATTAAATTTTTTGAACGTCGCAGGCAATGTACTTACTGTGCCCTGTTGGTGGGGCGGATTTAAAGCTGCTAAAATATCGAGAAGCTTTTGGGTGTACTCTAAACGACTGAGATCGGTCCAATCGGGCAAGAAGACAGATTCCTTGACGGACTGACCGTGAAACGCGCCGTAGGGAAATCCGTTAATTCCCGAAACATAGCAGTTTTCTTTTTCGAGCCATTCGCGAAAATTCTTTAGATTTTTTTCCTGACCTAACTCTTGCGCGGCCGAATTACCTAATCTCAGCCCCACTGCATAAGGTTTATTTGGGCAAACCTGTTGGCGGACTTTTAAAGTGTTTGTCTGAAGATTGGAAAAAGTTTCCGACCATCCCTCACCGCGGTGAACATTGGTACAATAGGCCAAAGAATGTCCCGAAGAAAGTTGCATCGGTTAAATTGCTTCAGGCCGAATAAACTTCTTAGATTGAGAGAGAAACTGAACCGGGTTTCCAAAAATGAGGTTATCAATTGCCTGAAGCGAATGTCCGCGGCGTTTCATTTCTAACGCTGTCTTGGGTACCGACAAGGGATCGCTATGACCCCAATCACAGGCGCTGTTAAGCCAAACACGTTGGGCGGAAATAGTTTCAACCATATCGATGGCTCGTTGCGGACTGGCTTTGGATTCAGGGTAGAGGGTGATACCCGCCCAAAAGCCTTGATCAATTACTTCTTTGAACGTGTGTTCCTCGACGTGGTCAATAATCACCCGGTGCGGCTCAATCTTTGGATTATTTTTGAGGGCATCTAAAATCAAGCGTGTACCCTTCCGTTTATCTTCGAGGTGTGGGGTGTGTACTAATATCAGTTGATTATGTTTTACCGCCAAATCGATATGCGCCTCTAAAATTTTTATCTCGTTACGGGTATTTTTATTTAAACCGATTTCGCCAATACCCAAAACATTAGGTGCATTTAAAAATTCGGGGATGAGCGCTAAAACCTCGCGGGCCAAACCCATGTCTTCGGACTCTTTAGGATTAATACAGAGCCAGGAATAATGAGGGATTCCCAATTTCTGGGCACGGGCGGGTTCGTGTTGCGTCAGTTGGCAAAAATAGTCGTAGAAGCCGTCGGCTGATTTGCGATCAAAGCCCGCCCAAAATGCAGGTTCACAAATGGCGGCACACCCTGCCAGGGCCAGGGCCTTATAGTCGTCAGTCGTGCGACTGACCATATGTCCATGGGGCTCAATGTAGCGCATCGTATTAGAGCTTGGGCCAAACTCCCGTAGCGGACTTGGTGTCAGATTTTTCTAAAGGTTCAGTCGTGGGGTCGCTCCATTGATTTAATATTTCCGCCACGCGATTCTTATTCCCTTCACTCAAAACTTTTAAAGCTAAGCGGAGTCCGCGAATGCGATGGTCGTCCGAACCCGACGAGCGATCAACACGATCGAGGAACGCAGCGAGGTCTAACAATTTTGCACGCGCATCCATAAAATGTAAATCGGCTACTTCTTTGCGCGTGGGGGTACTCATTATGATAGGGCTATGGACGTCTAGAAAAATTAGAAGAGGAGTTGGGGATAATGCGGAAACACTGGGTTTCTGATTTCTCCGTTAATTAATGCGGGCCAGATAAATAACTTGCCGCCTAACGTCCTAATGCCTGCGTGAAAATGAACGTGTTCACAAAACTGGCGACGACTGACTTTAAATATTCCATTGGGCGTGGGTAGAGATTTTATCTTCGAGCCCAGATAGGGGTTTGGATTTTTCAGAATATAACTCATTCGATAAATTCCCAGTCCGCCAAAAGCTGAGTCGACCTCAAAGGGCTCAGCGGTCGGCAGAAATGTATGAATTCTTTTTTTGAAAGTTTGGTTAAAGGCTTCCTCATCGGTGGCCGTGGGGTGACTAGCTTTGTAGTCTATGACCTCCTCCCATGCATCGCCTGGACAGAATTCCTTGTGACGCAGCGCCCATACATCATAATGCGATCCAATTTGATTAGCAAAAATAGCAGCTCGTTGCGGATCAGCTTGCAGATAATGAATGGCTTTAGCCATCTCGATTAAGTCAATCGGCCACGTGCCCACATCATCCATATCAATTAAGACGACTAAATCGAAGTCCTTTAAATTTTTGTAGGTGCGTAAGCACTCTACGTAGGCGTTGCGTAAAATTTCTAATTTAACTGTGCGCACTGCCACGCCATTCAATCCATCAAAGTTCAGGAGCGTGAAATTGGGGCGATTATTCCCCCACCCATTTAAAATAGCTTTGGTGTTATCGGTGGAGTCGTTCTCAAGAAACAGGAAAGCTGACTCGGCTGCCAACGTCGCCATATTTTCGATGTTTCTTAAAACTGTGGGCAAATGCTGAGCACAGTTTTGAGCTAAACCGATAAATAGGATTTTGGGCTTGGTTTCCATTAATTTACCAAGCCTTTTTTAAGACCGTTAAATACAATGGTCAAGCCACGCTCAATGTTTAGCCGACTACTTGGAGTCTTTTTGTAATTCTTCGGCAGTCCAAGGTGTTTTACGATCAGCGTATTTTGCTTTGATTACCTTAACCTCATCTTCCGTGACGACTGACCCCGTGTTGCCGAATGAATTTCTGACATAGGTTATGACATCAGCAATGTCACCATCACTCAAACCAGCGACAGGCGGCATCATACCATTGTAGACCGTGCCCTTAACGGACACCGGGCCAGTCATCCCGTGCAAAATATTTCGCACTAAAACCGAGGGACTCATCGCAACCCACTCCGAACCAGCGAGAGGTGGAAACACCGGCGCAATCCCAAGGCCAGTGGGCTGGTGACAGGCGAGGCAGGTGCGATTGTAAACCGCCTGACCGCGCTTCATCACCTCTGCCGAAGGCGGAGTTTTATCCTCGGCATTGGCCACCACCGAAAGGGCGAGGAGGAATGTTAGGCTTAAAGTTTTGTGAGTCATCCCTTAACCCAAAGAGCAAATTTTCGTTTTCACAAATCATTCCCTTAATCTTCCTTAAAAATGTAGTGTTTTAATTAAGCCCCTTAGCAGGGCTTATAACCCAATTGTACTTAAAATACTTGCGACTGTGATGAATAACATGAAAAATCCATTAAATTAAAGCTTCAACGAAGTCACTCCTTGTATGAAAACGACTTTTAGCCCCGATCTGATGCTTAAAAAAATAGATCTTAAAAATGCATTGCGCGTTTTTGACTATTTACCCGGGGTAATGTTTTTTGCCAAAGATTTAGAGGGTCGCTTCATTATGGCCAACCAGGCATTTGCGGCGCGTTTTGGTTTTAAAACTACTCAGGAAATTTTAGGGAAAAATGATACGCACACCTGTTCGTCACCTGAACTCATTTCACACTATATTAAAAAAGATCGTGAAGTCATTGAGTCTGGAAAACCTCAGCCAGGAATCATTGAACTTTTCCCCAACGAAAACGGCGAACATGTTTGGTATGAAACTACCAAAATTCCTTTGTGGGATAATGACGGCAAGGTCTGCGGGGTTTGTGGAATCATAAAAAGTTATGAGGGCACCAAGGCCTCGATTGAACCTTATTTACAAGTCGAACGAGCCGCCGAATGTATAAAACAAAATCTAACCAAACGACTGGAAATTAGCAAAATTTCGAAGCTCACAGGACTGTCGGTGAGACAATTTGAGAGAAAATTTCATAAAGCATACCAAGTAAGCCCGCGTGGATACCTGGTCCGCATGAGGGTAGCAGCCGCATCTGATTTACTAAGGGAGACAGACTTAAGACCTTCGGAAATTGCTGTTAAAACAGGGTTTTATGATGCGAGCGACTTTTCTAGAAAATTTAAAGCCGCGATGAAACTCAGCCCCACGGAATATCGGAGACAACAAATGATTGGAAATAAAGGGTAAGGAAATTGAGTATCGGCTAACCCGCTCGACAGTGAAAAAGTTTTCCCTATAAATAGGTTTCATACCCCTACCCTAACCATGAACACATCAAAAAAATATAATCCTAAACGATTACTCTGGGCTGGCTTTTTTGCCATCTTGGCTGCTGGCGCCGGTTTTGCTATTCGAGGAGGAATTTTTGGAGCATGGGCCGCTGAATACGGCTTCACCGCCACACAACTTGGCGCCATTGGCGGTGCAGGTTTTTCAGGATTCTGTTTCGGGATTATTATTGGCGGACTACTGGTAGATCGTTTGGGCTACGGCAAATTAGTCGCCCTCGCATTTATTGGTCACATTATTTCTGCGGTAGTAACATTTGGAGCTACCGACGCATCTAATGCCTATACTTTCCTTTACTGGGGAATGTTTATTTTTGCTTACGCCAATGGCACCCTGGAAGCCGTTGCTAATCCGTTAATCGCAACTCTCTTCCCCGAAAAACGTGCACACTATTTAAATATCCTGCACGCCTCATGGCCACTCGGTATGGTCGTGGGTGCACTCGCCACTTACGTTCTCGGTTCACTTCTAAATATTGGCTGGAAAGGGCAACTTGCTTTCTACCTCGTTCCAACCGTTGGCTACGCATTACTCTTCTGGAACCAAAACTTCCCTAAATCTGAAGCGGCAGAAAAAGGGGCGAGTTTTTCAGAGATGCTAAAAGATGTCGGCCTACTTGGTGCAGCAGTCGCTGGTTATCTCTTAGCAATTTTCTTGGGTAATATTTTAGGTAACAGTATGGTCGGTTATGCTATCGGTGGAATGATTGTTATCGGCGTCGGAATTATTACCAGATTTTCTTTTGGCTCACTCCTACTCTTTATCCTCTTCATTACTCACGCCCTTGTGGGTGCGGTTGAATTAGGAACTGACGGTTGGATTGAATCTATCACCGGAAATCTTTTTACAGCCGAACAGGGTAAAATTTTATTCATCTGGACCTCGGCAATTATGTTCGGATTAAGATTCTGCGTTGATCTCATTGAGAAACGCCTAGGTCTTTCGCCGATTGGACTTTTATTTATCTCCGCAATCACAGCCTTCATTGGACTGCGCCTCGCCAGTGGCATGGAGAGTTTTGCCGTCGCCCTAATCGCGCTAGGAATCTACGCATTCGGTAAAACCTTCTTCTGGCCAACGATGTTAGCCGTCGTCGGTGATCGCTTCCCACGCTCCGGCGCTGTCGCGATGTCCATTATGGGCGGAATTGGAATGCTCTCCGCCGGACTCATCGGTGGTCCAGGCTTAGGCTACGCCAAAGATCGCTACACGGCGGAAGCTCTCAGTAAAGATGCTCCAGCAGTTTACGAATCCTCCAAGTCTGCCTCAGTTTCTAATTATCTATTCTTAAAACCTGTCACTGCGGTTGATGGAGCTAAATTAGAAGCGGCTAAGAAAGCCGGTAATAACGGCACTCCAGAACAGAAGGCTATCGTAAAAGCAAACCAGCAAGGCGATCGCGCTACCCTCAAAGCGGATTCTTATATCCCGCTCAGCATGGCGATTATCTATTTACTCCTGCTCTTTTACTTCAAAAAAATAGGTGGCTATCGAGCCCTTAAGATTGAGGAACAGGGTTAGAAGATAATTATCGATTGATACAAAAAAGGGCAGCCGTTGGGCTGCCCTTTTTTATTAATACAAACTGCCGACTATTGACGGGGCGTTAATGTTACCGAACGCAGTCTCATTAATTCTTTACCGGTAATTGTCTCAGTCAGAACTTGGACATTCAGTTCACCAGGCTCCACGGTTACAGTGCCGAGATTCACTTCTACCGCTTCACCCATTTTGGTAACCTCGCCTTTGAGTTTCTGATTTCCGATTTCCACAACAAAGGTGCCACCGAAGGTATCTGTACTTTTCTTGATCACAGCTCCGGCATCAGTCTCAACCTTTTTGTCGGCAACAGGCGCGTCATAGCTGACAACGACATCAAACTTTGTTTTCTGGTTTAAGCGAGATGACCATTTAACGCCGCACTCTGGCTTCGTCCAGCCGGTCACATTCATTGAAATGATTTGACCGCGATTAAGTCTCCAGCCGGCCCGGTCAGTCTTACCTAATAATTCCGCAAAGAAAACAGTGAGTTTGTTTGGAACATTGTTTTGTAACAGGAAAGCTGAGTCGCCTGCAGGAGCCGTCTTGCACTTCACTAGAATAACAGTGTCAGACTGATCAGGCGCTTCTTTCGGAATCTCTATTTCTAAATCTAATCCGTTACGTTTAACGGATAATTTTTTGTCGCGATTCGACAAGAGCACCGCGCTTTCAACTTCTGTCTTTAATCCACCGACGACTAATTTTCCGTCCTTCGGCCAATCGAACACGTGAAGATAGATATTATTTCCTTTTAAGGTAGAGTCACCCCAGGCCTGACGCATGAGAGGAGTGCGGACAGTTCCGCGAATCGACTCGCCGTTCACGTCCCACCATTTTCCGATTTCACTCAGGATAGCTAAATCCTCGGGCGCCATCTCTCCAGTGCCCATCGGACCAATGTTCAACAGAAGGTTTCCGCCCTTAGCCGCAGACTTGGCTAAGATTTGGATGAAGTGGGCGGGCGACTTGTGAGTGTTGTCCAACTTGTGATAGCCGTAAGAATCATTGGTGGTAGGAATTGCTTCCCAATCTTTCTCTTCGGGCTTAGCCATGGGACCAAACTCAACCGGACAATCGGGTGTCGAGAGGTAATCGCCGTAGATAGCCCCAGCCACACGTCCGTTAATAATTAAATTAGGATCCTGCTTTCGAAGGTAGGCTAAAATATCCTCGTTAAGTTCCTTGGGATTGTGGTGCGGTGTGTCGCCCCAGAAGAGTGCTGGTTGATAGTTTTCAATGAGCTCTTTGATTTGCGGGAAAACTTTTTTCTCTACTACCGCTTTGCGACGCTCGGGCCCGTTGGGCTCAGGATAACGTGGGTCGCCAGAAATCGACCAGTCTTGGGCATGAGAGTAATAGAAGCCGAGTTTCACACCATGTTTATCACAGGCCGCTTTTAATTCCTTCATCGGATCTCGGCCAAACTTACTCGCTTTAACCACACTGTAGTCATCGACCTTGGTATCAAACATGGCGACGCCATCATGATGCATTGAGGTAATCACAATGTACTGCATACCTGTCGCTTTGACCGTTCTGACCCATTCATCCGCATCAAACTCTACAGGATTAAAAGGTTTTACTACTTTTTCTAAATACTCTGCGCGATTAATTTTCATAATGCGCTGTAGGTGTTCGGCATAACCTTCAACCTTCTGACCCTTCCACTCTCCACCAAAAGATGAATACACACCCCAGTGAATAAACATACCAAACTTCGCCTCACGCCACCATGCGAGACGTGCATCTTTATTCGGATCCTGGGCCGAGGGCGTAATTTTAGCTGGTGCAGCAGCGTTGGTTTGCGCGGCTAGATTCCAATCAGGGAAGATGGATAAAGCAGCAGTGATAAGGAGTAGGGGTAATCGCATAGA
>JBBAUZ010000026.1:0-5939 GCA_040397965.1 Opitutales bacterium
GTCCCCTCATCTAGAATGAAATGCCTTTTGCCTCTCCCCTTGTCACCGTGTCACCTTGCCCACTTGTCCCCTCATCTAGAATGAAATGCCTTTTGCCTCTCCCCTTGTCACCGTGTCACCGTGCCCGCGTGTCCCCTCAACATCTATCTCGCTACATCACCACGGCTAAGCACACGGATGCCGTGAGTTTGTAAAACAGAAGCAGCTAAATCTTGAGCCTCGGTGCGCAGCACTAAACCGTAACGTCCATTGGGACGGAATAAAAATGGGTAGACGTAATAGATGTTAATTTCTGCACCAAGTAAAAAACTGGTCACATCTTTTAATTGCGACTCGGACTGCAATTCAATCGCGACAACCGGAACAGCATCGTAAGCGAAGTGGTGTTCAATGAGAACCTCCTCGGCTTTTTCAGGATAATCGACGATGATTCTAATAATGGTTGAGTCGGTTGTATCGACTAAACAAAGCGCCATGATGTGGATGTCTGCCTTACCGAAAGACTCTACTAACTCATTCAAACGGCCGACCTTATTTTCTACGAAAACAGAAAACTGCTTCACAGATCCGTCGTCTGGGTGTTTGGTAGTCTTCGAAGCCATACGGGGTATATGACAGATTATCTAAATTCATCCAGCCCTTTTAGTTTGATTTTAGAACCTTAAAGTAAAGTATGACCGTCCATGATTGCTGCCCTAGCCATATTCCTAGCACAAGCCAACCCGCCCCCGGCCGAATTAAAGATCGAACTCTACGAAACCAAACAGGAGGTGGTTGAATTGCCTGAGACCATCGTGGTCGAAACCCGTCGCCCGTCCTTACTCAGCGAGGCGTCACCTTCAGTTTCAAAGTTCACCCCTCAAGACAGTGCCCTGCCACCATTTGGAACCCTCTCCAATATTCTCTCGGCCACGCCTGGAGTTTACGCGAGCGAGCAAGCGGGTATCGGTTCTTCGACCTCAGTTTTTTTCCGTGGAACAAACTCAGCCCACACTGCTTTCCTCCTCGATGGCCGGCGACTCTCCGAAGGGTTCTCTGGAAATTATGAAATTGGTCGATACCGCACGTACGGTTTGTCCTCGGTAGAAATCCTGCGTGGGCCGTCATCATCACTCTATGGCGCTAATGCACTCGGCGGAGTGATCGACTGTCGACTCCCTCAACCCCTTTCGGAATCCAGTAACGTTCGTTCAACATTAGAAATCGGATCCTATGGTTATGCGTCACTGGGCATCACCGTGACCAATAATAATGCCCAAGGCACCGAACCAGCCACCCAAGGTAATACGGTAACGGTCACCACCTCGCACAGTGATGGATGGAGAGACAATAGCTCTCGAGACGCTTCTAACTTATTATTTAAATCGGTATGGAAAATTTCCGATAAAATTAACTTCGATATACTGGGTTCTGCGGATAACGGACGCGCACGACTATCCGGAACCGATGTGAATCCCACCCCCGACGATTGGCAGAATGATCATGGTTGGCTCGTGTCGCCTGGAATATTTTTCCGTGATGAGTCCACGCAGGCGGCCGCATTTTGGTCACACAATGAAACATCGACCAAGAGCTATACCTATGCAACGGACTACAGTTATAAAGTTAAGCGCGACGAACTCACCGCCTACGTCGATCAAAAAGTTAACTCGCAACTACACTTAGGTCTGGGCGTGAGTTATGAAAATAACCGCTTTAACCAAGTTGAGAGCACTCCCAAAATATGGATGGATACTTTGGAGTCGCTCGGATTCTGGACGCGGGCGGATTGGAAAATAAACGCCCATAACCAATTGAAAGTAACCCTCCGCGAGGATACTTTCTCAGACTTCAAAAAACATTTTTCTTGGGACATCAACTACCGACACCAACTAAACAAGGAGTTAAGTGCGCACGCTAAATTGGCCACTGCTTATCATACGCCGAGCGCGAATGACCTCGCCGGGGGCACAGTGGGCGGGGTTCCTTTACGACCAGAATCTAATTACGGAAAAGAAATCGGCTTACGTTATGAGAACGGAAAAGATCTGAGCTGGACCGTTGTCGTCTTTGAAAATAGTTTAACTGACTTAATTAGTTTTGATTACGTTTACCCCTACCCAGCTTATAATATTAATGAGGCACGGACTCGCGGAATAGAATTGGGAGTACAGACTCAAATCACCGATACCCTTAAACTCTTTGGTAGTGGAACCTATTTAAACACTAAGGATTTCGCCACGGGCGATAGCTTAATCCGTCGACCCGATCTCATTTTCACTCTGGGGGCTGAAATGAATCCGACGGCTGCGTGGACTTATGGTCTCTCGGTTAATCATCTCGCAAACCGGATTGATTACGACCCCGTCAGCTACGCGGTCGTAAAATCACCCGATGGAACTTATTGGCGCACCTGGCTGGTGTATCATTATAAAACTGGTCAGGAATTATCTCTACACGTGGAGAATCTCTTTAATGAAACCGCTGCGCCCGCCAGCCTAGGGTTTCCCGCTCAACCACGTTCATTTTATTTATCCTTTTCGGTAAAATACTAGTTCCCTTCCTTGCCAAGGTCCTGAATAGCCAACTAGTATGACCCTCCTCAACTATGAGTCGGTACTACTTCGCCTATGGTTCAAATCTCGACAGCAGTCAAATGGAGCGTCGCTGCCCTGGACATCAGTACCGCTGTAAAGCTTTTCTCCCGAAACATCGCCTAGCCTTCACCCACCCCAGCGTCACTTGGGGAGGCGGCTCAGCAGATATTGTAGACGACGAACAATCACCGGGCGTATGGGGATGTCTCTATGAACTGACGGCCGACGATTGGGTGCGACTCTCCACCGCGGAAGGCCCAGGTTACCGTCGCACAACCATCACCGTCTGGGAAGCCGGCGTCGAAGACTGCCCGTTTGAGTGCGATGCTTTTAAGGTCATTGATCCCACTGGACCGCACCTTCCCGCCAAAGAATATCTCGATAAAATTATTCGGGGCGCACTCGCTCGTAGTTTACCCGCAGGCTGGATCACTTGGCTCAAGGGCTTATCACATAAAGGCTAAGTGAAGAAAACTAAACGACGTTGTTTCTGGTGCGGCGAAGACCCACTCTACGTCAATTATCACGACGCCGAATGGGGTGAACCGGTTCGCAACGATGATAAACTCTTTGAGCAACTCACACTGGAAGGAGCTCAAGCGGGTCTCTCCTGGCTAATAATTCTTCGAAAGAGAGAAAATTATCGCAAAGCCTTTGCTCGGTTTAATCCGAAAAAAGTCGCCCAGTTTAAAAAAACTAAAATTGAAAAACTTATTTTGGATCAAGGAATCGTGCGCCATCGCGGAAAAATTATCTCTACGGTGAATAATGCTAAAATTTTCTTAGCGATGCAGAAAGAATACGGGAGCTTTTCACGTTGGCTTTGGAAGCACGCCCAAGAAAATAAAATACGCCATCGATTAAAATCCTCCACCTCCCCATTAGCCTTAAAAATCTCCAAAGATTTAAAAAAGCGAGGGATGAAGTTCGTCGGCCCGTCGATTATGCATGCATTTTTACAAGCCGTGGGGGTATTTTCAGACCACCAGCCCGAGTGCTGGAAATTTAGCAAGAAGTAGCCCCACCCTCAAAAAGCTTCAAATAGTGAATTAGCCAAGAAAGTCAGGTTATCAGGCTGATATTTTATTCACTTTTAATGGAACTTTCTCGACTGTCTAATAATCTCACTATTCTCAAGGTCACCCTATTTTATGTCACCCCTCAATCGTCGTTCATTCATTAAGAATACTGCCTTAGCTGCAACTGTGGCAGGATTAAGTGCTCGTAGCTTCGCCCAATCCACGGGCGCTAATAGCGATATTCGCGTTGCCGTTGTCGGCTTTCGCAGTCGCGGTCTCGAGCACATCAGAGAAATTAAAAAAGTCCCAGGCGTTCGCATTGTTGCATTGTGCGATGTCGACTCAGACATTCTCGCCAAAGGTCTTTTAGAATGTCCTGGTGCCGTAGGTTACACCGACATTCGTAAGATGCTTGAAGATAAAAATATCGATGCCGTCTCCAACGCTTCGCCCAATCACTTACACGCCATTCAAGGAATCTGGACGCTTCAAGCCGGCAAACACCTCTTTATCGAAAAACCTCTTTCCCATAATATCTTTGAAGGTCAGCAACTGGTTGCAGCCGGAAATTATTTTAACAAATTAGTCATTCAGGCGGGCACCCAGAGCCGATCGGGTGCTGGCATTCGTGCCGCCGTCAAAGATGTTCACGCTGGCGTATACGGAAAAGTAAAAGTTGCTCGGGGAATTTGTTACAAACGTCGTAAATCCATCGGCCCCGCTAAAAAGACTCAATTGCCTAGCAATATTGATTACGACTTGTGGAACGGACCAGCTGATATCCAAGAATCCATTCGCGGACATCAAACTGACCTAGTTACCGAAACGAAAAGTTTCGGCCCTGTTCACTACGATTGGCATTGGTTCTGGAACTACGGTGGCGGCGATATGTGCAATCAAGCCATCCACGAAATCGATATCGCTCGCTGGTTCCTCAATACCCGTGAAGTCGCTCCTGAAGTGATGTCCATCGGCGGCCGCTTATCTTACAGCGACTGTGGCGAAACACCCAATACCTTCTTAGCAATTTATAATTACGCAGGGGCACCGTTAATCGCAGAAGTACGCGGCCTCACCTCGAACGGAACGATGGATGGCCCCATGGATAAAATCCATAAATTAAGTAAGGCGACTATCGGTATCGTCGTTGAATGCGAAAACGCTACGATCATCGTCCCCGACTATCACTCCGCCAAAGCTTTTGATGCCTCAGGCGCAGTCATTAAATCTTACGGTAAAGAAGCTAGCCAAGTAGACATGTCGGGCGGTGCCTCGAGTCACCATGCGAACTGGATTGAATGTATTCGTGCAGGATCCAACGCCAACATCAATGCCCCATTGGTGGATTGCCATGTCTCCACTAACTTGGTCCACGCCGCTAATATTTCCTATCGCCTCGGTACGAAGAAAAATAATGGCGAAATTACTGAATCTATTAAATCGAGTTCGGGTCTTTCCGAAGCCTATAGCCGCTTAACAGATCACCTCGGAGTTAATGGCGTTAAAGTTGATGAGTCCGCTTTAACCCTCGGCACCCCTCTTACAATAGATACCAAATCCGAGCTCTTCACGGGCGCGAACTCCGAAGCCGCCAACCGCGATCTCCTTGCTAAACGCGAAGGTCGTGCGGGTTTCAAAATCCCAACTAAATTCTAACGATGAAAAAATATTTGTTAGCCGTACTCATCCCGGTCTTCGGTTTTGCTGCCGATAATGAGTTAACTGACTCCGAGAAAGCAGCGGGTTGGAAATTATTATTTAACGGAAAAACTACCGAAGGTTGGCGCTCTGCAAAAGGACCCGATTTTCCTAAAGCAGGTTGGTCGATTGTCGATGGCACTTTCCGCACCGAATCCACTGGTGGTAAAGAATCCGCCGCCGCGGGCGATATTATCACGGTCGACAAATTCACTAAGTTTGAAGTCAGCGTAGATTTCAAACTCACCAAAGGTGCCAACAGCGGTTTAAAATATTTCGTACAACCTAACCTCAACCAAGGTGCGGGTTCGGCCTTCGGTTTAGAGTTCCAGATGCTCGATGACGAAAATCACCCCGATGCTAAATTGGGAACCAATGGAAACCGTACAATCAGTTCTTTGTACGACATCATCACCGCTAATACAGATAAAAAGCCTAATCTAATCGGCCAGTGGAACACGGCATTAGTGAAGACCGATGGCAAAAAAACTGAACATTGGTTAAATGGTATGCTTGTAGTTTCCTACGATCGCACCACCGATGAATTCAAAGCCCTCGTCGCTAAGAGTAAATACGCCGACAAAAAATACGGCGGACGCTTCGGTGAATGGGAATCCGGACACATCCTTCTCCAAGAACACGGCGA
>JBBAUZ010000026.1:6039-8822 GCA_040397965.1 Opitutales bacterium
GCCGCCCAAGCTGTCATCGATCGCTACGTTAAAGATTCGGCCGACAGTTATAACAAGGATACTCTGGGTAATCGCATCGCTGAACTAAAAGGCAAAGGCGGCCCTACTTTAATGTTCGCCGGCCACATCGACGAAATCGGTCTCATTATTTCCCACATCGACGATAAGGGTTTTCTTTACTTCGAATTTTTAGGCGGCCACGACCACGTCATCCCCTCAGGTCGTCGCGTTCATATTCTCACCCGCAATGGACCCGTTCTTGGCGTTACCGGAAAACGCGCTGTTCACCTGCTCTCTCCTGAGGATCGTAAACGCGTCCCCGAGCGTCATGACATGTGGATTGATATTGGGGTTAACAATCGTACGGATGCTTTAAATATCGTCCGTATCGGCGACCCTGCAATTTATTCTGACGGTCCTGAAATTCTCCGTGGCTCCATCGGCGTCGCCCGCGCGTTCGACGATAAAGCAGGTGCCTACGTCTGCATGGAAGCTTTCCGCCGTCTCGCTAAACAAAAAGACCTCGTCGCCCGCGTCGTCTCGGTTGCCACCACTCAAGAGGAAATCGGCACACGCGGTGCGCAAGTCGCCGCCCAAGGAATCAACCCACAAGTTTCCATTACCGTTGATGTAGGTCATGCGACGGACCACCCCGACGCCGATAATCGCAAGTTCGGTAAATTTACTTTATCGGGCGGACCGATCATCAGCCGCGGACCCAATATCAACCCTCTGGTCTTTGACCAAATGGTTGCTGCCGCCGAATCACTCAGCATCCCTTACCAGATTTCCGCTGAATCCAGACCCACCGGCACCGATGCTCGAGCCATCCAAATGGCCAACGGCGGCGTAGCCTGTGGTCTCGTATCCATTCCCCTTCGCTACATGCACACCCCGGGCGAAGTGGTCGATCTCGCTGTCGTTGAGCAATGCGTCCAACTGCTCGTTGAGTTCGCCTGCCAAGTTAAGAAAAACCAAAGCTACACTTGGTAATAAAAGTGCCGTGCCATTTGCACCTTCGGGTGCATCCAACACTCTCAGGCTATGCCTACCCTCGTCTGGTTTAGACAAGATTTACGACTCGCTGATAATCCAGCGCTCCAGGCCGCTATCGACCAAGGTGACGCAGTCATCCCTGTTTATATCCACGATATAAAATCGGAAGGCGAATGGGGTCCCGGCGGAGCGACTCAATGGTGGCTGCATCACGCCCTGATTGATCTGGCTGAACAATTAAACAAAGCCGGAAGTCCACTGATCATTCGTCAGGGTGATAGTTTAAAGGAATTGGAAAAACTGATTAAAGAAACCGGAGCAACCAGCGTCGTTTGGAATCGTCGCTACGAACCGTTAATTGTTAAACGTGATACCGAAATCAAAACCCAATTAAGAAACAAAGGACTCAAAGCGGAATCCTTTAATGGTAGCCTGCTTCACGAACCACAGAAAATTAAAAATCTCTCGGGTAATCCTTTTCAGGTGTTCACACCGTTTTGGAAAAATTGCTTAGCCAATCTCCAGTTCGGTACACCGACGAAAGCACCTAAAAAAATTCAGGGTCCAAGTCAGTCACTCGCTACCGAATCCATCGATAGCCTAAAACTCCTACCCAAAATAAAGTGGGATCAGCAATTCGCCAAAGAATGGAATCCCACCCGGGCTGGCGCCGAAAGTCGTCTCGCCGAATTCAAAAAAGCTCCCGTGAAAGATTACAACGAGGCTCGTGATATTCCCAATATCGATGGGACTTCGCGACTCTCCCCTTATTTACACTTTGGCCAAATTTCCCCCCTAGAAATTTACACCGCCATTAAAGAAACTCCCTTTGCGGAAACCAAAAGTGGTCAGCGCTACCTTGCTGAAATTGGCTGGCGTGAATTTGGTTACCATCTGATTCACCACTTCAATCACACTCCCGAAAAAGCACTCCGTAAGGAGTTCGATGATTTCCCATGGCAGTCCGACCCCAAACTTCTACGTGCCTGGCAAAAGGGTAAAACGGGATTCCCTATTGTGGACGCCGGCATGCGTCAGTTGTGGTTAACAGGCTGGCAACATAATCGCGTTCGTATGATCGCTGCGTCCGTTTTAGTTAAACACCTACTTCAACCTTGGCAGGATGGAGCTAAATGGTTCTGGGATACCTTAGTGGACGCCGATTTGGCTTCTAACACGCTCGGTTGGCAGTGGGCGGGCGGTTGTGGTGCCGATGCTGCACCCTACTTCCGTGTTTTTAATCCAGTCCTCCAAGGCGAGAAATTTGATCCCCAAGGCGACTACGTCCGTAAATACGTTCCCGAGTTAGCCAAGATGCCTGCCGAGTGGATTCACAAACCTTGGGAGGCTCCTGCCGATGTTTTAGCGAAAGCTGGCGTCGTACTCGGAAAGAACTATCCCGTGCCCGCTATCGGACTCACCGAAGGCCGAGATCGGGCTTTAGCTGCGTTTAAGGAATTACGGAGTTAACTAAAGTATTCTACGCCACCTTCGAAAAGTGGCTGGTATTTATGACCAGGAATATTCTTAGCAACATCGCGGCCCGTGCGTTCACTGTGGCCCATCTTACCTAAGACACGTCCACAGGGACTTGTAATACCTTCAATCGCATGAATCGATCCATTAGGATTGAAACCAATTTTGTGCGAAGGCTGGCCCGCTGAATCACAATACTGGAAAGCAATTTGTCCATGACGGGCTAATTCATCAATCATGCCAGGCGAAGCTACAAACCTTCCCTCGCCATGTGAAAACGGAATCGTGTGTTGTTGTCCGACTGACATTTT
>JBBAUZ010000027.1:0-5126 GCA_040397965.1 Opitutales bacterium
CGCGTACACGATCGACTCGATGAATTAAAACAGAAGGCAGTGTCCTTGATACCCGTTGGACTGCAGGCAGCCGCCCAATCCAATCCCACACCGACCGCCCTCTTAAAGCTTTTAGCGCAAACGTCGGAGCCTGAATAAACTATTTTACCAAGACTTTAGCCTTCTGCTGCAATTCTTTATCTAGGTCTATTGCATTACGGATAGCATTAAGAAGCTTTTGGGCTGAATTAATATCTGGCTTTGAAAATGGTGGGGCAGCCGAAAGTTTCGTCGCATTAACTTCGTCTAAACTCTTTCTCAGTTTATCGACCGTTTGCTTAATACAGTCGCCCTTAGTCCAATTTTTAGATGACCAAAGAGATTCGCTATTCCAATAGATAAATCTTTTCTCTTCAAAGGCTGAAAAATCTTTCTTAAATTGGGTGAGTGAGGTAAAGAAAGCGAGAGCCTCGCGCTGATCGTCATCCACGATTTTAGTCGAATCCTTCGAGAGTTTGGCCTGTAGAACGGAAAACTTGGATTGAAATTCCATGCGGCTTTTCTGCCAAGAATCGAAATCCTTAGCGTTGGGTGGCTCGGCACCAGCCCAAACCAAACTCACCCAGCAAAGACTTAATAAAAATCTAACACTCATGGATAAGTCCCAATCTCACATTTTGACCCAAATTAGCAATTTTATCTGCAATTATTTTGCATTACTCCGCAACCTTTGGTCTAGTTTGCGGTATTAATCTATGATGAAACTCCATTCAGCCCTTCTTGCTCTCACTCTATCCAGCATAACTGCTTGGGCCGCCGATGCGACGATGACGACCGTTTCGGTATTAAGTGAGAAATCGATGGGGGTTATTCCGGCTAATTTTATTGGCCTGAGTTATGAAAAATCTGCCGTCACCGAAAATCACTTCCGCCCAGACAATTTGTATTTAGTTAATCTTCACAAGAATCTTGGTTCGGGTGTCTTGCGATTTGGGGGCAACAAGGTTGAGCTCACCCAGTGGTCGCGCGAAACCCCCAAAGGAAAACCTGCCAAGGGCACCTTCGTTGCCACCCCCAGCCACCTAGACAATTTTTATGCTTTTATAAAAAGTGTAGACTGGAAAGTGATTCACGCGGTCAATCTAGCGAGCAATAAGCCGGAGATTTTTTCCGATGAAATTAATTACGCGGTTAAAATCGGCGGAAACTCCATTATGGGTTTTGAAATTGGCAATGAGCCCGATCACTATGACAAAGACACGAAAAAATTTCGTGAAAAAGGATATCCCTACTCTCAATATAAGATTGAACTAGAAAAAGCACTTTCAGTTATTTTAAAACAGAATCCTGGGATTAACATAATTGGACCAGCCACCACGAGTGGCGGTTTCAGATTTTACGAACCCTGTGTGAATGATTTTAAAGACAAATTATTCTTAGCCACATCTCACTTCTATCCTACTTCGGCGATTAGCAATCCTCCGCCGACTTGCGAAAGCTTGCTCAGTGTCGCCTCTAAAAAGAAGACGATTGCGATGGCCGATAAACATATAGCGGTGGCCAAAAAAGCGGGGGTACCCTGGCGCTTAGCTGAGTGCAATTCCGCATCCATGGGCGGAACGAATGGCGTGAGTGATGTATTTGCTGCGGCGGTCTGGGGCTCCGACTTCCTGTTCGATATCGCCAAAAGCGGTGCCACGGGGGTCAATCTTCACACCATTTTCGGACTCAATGGCTATACAGCGATCAGTTACGACAAAGAGAAAAAAGTTTATGCGCCACGCCCACTTTATTACTCCATGCTCTTATTCAAGGATGCAGGACATGGAAAATTAATTGAATCCGATACCAAATCGACCGGCAACGTCGTCAGTCACGCCACCTTAGGCACCGATGGAAAACTTCGTGTGGTCGTGATTAATAAAGAACTAGTTAAAGAAACTAAAGCTGTCGTGTTAACTGATTCTAAACGTACCCGCGGCACCATTACGCGCCTCAGTGCAAGTTCACCTACAGTACAAGCGCCTATTAGTTATGGTGAAGCTACTGTAAATAAAGATGGCACCTGGACTCTCAATAAGCGCGAAGACACTAAAGGAACTGCTGGCCGCTTTGAAATCACCCTCCCCGCCTGCAGCGCCGCCGTTCTGACGCTCGAATAAAATTAAGTACCAAGGTCGGACCTAGTAAAGTATCCAGGCGATGAAACCCATCGTCCTGACCTTGTTTTAATCGGAATAGAAATAACCTATGAGGAATGAAAAAAACATTCCTAGTTCGAGTATGGCTGATGCTGTGTGTGGTTCTTAATTTAAATCTAGGAGCAGCTACACTAGCAGAAAACTTACAACGCGATTTAGACGGAGACAAAATTAGTGATGCGGTAGAAATATCTCTCGGGCTAAATCCTTTAGATAAATCAGATGGGCTGAGCGATGATAACGAAGATGGCATCAATTTAGCGGAGGAAATAAATGCTGGGGCGAGTGACGATGCCATTTCAGGTAATTCCGGCGCTGAACCAAAATATAGAGTGCAGGTCATACAGATTAACCGCCCGGAACCACCCCCTACTCTTACCCAAAAAATTAAGTCTGCAAAAAACTTTATTAGTAACAGCAAAGTACCATCAGGCGTAAAATTTAAAGAGACCAATCTAATTAAGTTTGGGGATCAATCGGCCCAATGGAGCGAAGTAAACTCACTGGATGGATGGGAGCCGAGCCGTGGCAACAGTGTCCAGGTTTGGCAGGTTGGAAATAATCAGTTTTTGCGCGTGGGGCATGGCATCAAACAGCCACTAAAAAATGTCATCAACGGAAATTACATCCTGAAATGGAAACATCGACTGGGTGCTGAAAATTCAGATGCACTGGACTATCAGGTTAAAGTCTCCACTTCGACCGGTATTATAATTTATCTAAAAAATTATAAACCCATTAACCCAGACCAGTGGGAAGAAGTCTCCACACAATTCCGGATTAATACGGCAGAACATGGTCAGCATTTATGGTTGTCGATCAGTCCTAATCGCGGAGACGCCTGTCCTGTATTTCTCGACGACATCACACTCATTCAAGCAGGATTAAATGTTGATTTAAATCGTGATGGAAAAATTGACACAGGAGAAGGGCCCAGGGCGAGTACGCCTTTTTATTTTTGGGTGAATAATGATGTCGATAAATATGAGTTTGGGGGTGATGACTGGAGTACAACCCTTTCTAGTGAGGCCGATTTTAATGATAATAAAATCAATTCTCTCCGTGATTTAATCGACTTCTTTCCGCTGAGCCTAAATTTAGGCGAAGCCATCAAGGCCTATCCACCCGATGGACAAACAAGGTACATCCTGAGCCAAACAGACAGTGCGGTGAATATTGTTTTTACTGGGCTGAGTTCGAAAAACGCCGGAAGTTATCATCAAAAAATAAATTCTGATATTTATGGCGATACTGCGAATCAATCATGGGCAACGGCTGAAGTTCAGCCTTTAAGCCCTTCCATAGAATTATCAGCAGAACAAATTACCACTATCGTAAATAAAGGTGATATGGTGGTGATGGTTGAAGGCAGAAAGACTTCCAAGGCACCTCTCGTTTTCACCATCGAACGAGCTGGGGTAAAATGTTTAGAGATCTCACTACCCCTCCATCTCAATGAGGTAGAAACTATGTATCGTCATCTAAATTTACGTGATGCGGCGACCTCGTACGACGGAAGTAAAATTCCTGATAGTCCGATTAATTACGGCCGCCCAACCGAAATTAAAAGTCCCACCGGAAGGCCTGACAGCTCAACCAGTAAAAAGTATTTAGTTTTTGTTCATGGTTTTAATGTAAACGCCCAACAGGCGAGAGGGTGGAATAATGAAATGTTTAAGCGATTCTATGCCTCGGGCAGTCAGGCGCGCTTCATTGGCGTCACCTGGCGCGGTGATACCGCACCCAATTATCATGAAGCAGTCTTTAGGGCCTTCCAAACGGGCGAGGCCTTAGCTAAAAACCTTCTTAGTTTCGTCGACGGACCGATTACAGTAGCAGGACACAGCCTCGGAAATGCCGTCGTCGGAAACGCCATTCAGAGAGGAAATTTAGCTCCTCAGTCCTTCCTAGCTATTAATGCGGCGATACCTGCTGAAGCCTATTCCAGTGATACCTGTACCTTATCCCAAAGACAGAATATGACTGAATCATCTTGGAGGAAGTATGATGCTCACCTCTACGCCAGTTACTGGAATGAGATATTTCCCGCCACCGATGCTCGGTCGAAATTAACTTGGCGAAATCAATTCAACAAATCTCAAAAGATTGTCTCTAATTTTTATTCGAACGGTGATGAAATTATTGCGAAAGCAAATAGTGTGACTGAAGCCTCGATTGTTAAATTAGTTTTTCGACAAGGTTTAAACTTCGCTGACAATGCATGGAAATACCAAGAGCTCATAAAAGGGGTTTCTTGGTATGATTCAGTGGCACGAGTCTTTATCGATCGACGCCAAGCCGGCTGGGCTTTTAACGATGACTGGTGGCTCTGGACCGATGCCAACGAAGGATCCAAGGTTAAATACACCCCCGGCCAGGCTCGATCCATTTCCAATACACGTTTAATTAGTAAACCGTTCTTTGATTATTTCTCTGAGCGCGAAATCCAAAGTAGCCAAAAAAATATTGGCTCCCTGAAGGCTTCGGAAAGTAAAGTAGTCTACGATCTCTTAGCACGAGGAATTCCGGCACTGACCTATGCGACAGGGGTCGCTAGTCTAAACGATAATATTAAATTTAATTACGATTTGGAGTTTTTGGGTAGAAGCACGTCACACTGGCCGACGGCTGGACACGAAAACCCCTCACAAAAACAACGCTGGCTACATAGTGATATTAAAAATGTCGCCTTCCCCATTATCTACCCGACATTTCAAACCATGGTAAGCCAAGGACTTCTAAAATGAGAAATCTACTATCCATCTTCTTCGTCCTAAATCTATTAACGGCCAAGGAAATCAGCTTAGCCTTAAATATAGTCGATCAAACCCAGCACCCTATACCCCAAGCTCAATGTGTCTTGCAATTTAACAGAGCTGATTCTGGTAAAACAGAAGTGGTGACGGGATCTACCGATACCGATGGTAATTTTACAGCCAAAGTTAA
>JBBAUZ010000027.1:5226-8453 GCA_040397965.1 Opitutales bacterium
TTTAATTTCTCGGCGAGGGCGACGAGCCGACCGACTGCGTGGTGGGCGTGTCTGAAAGGCATCCCCTTCTTCACTAACCAATCAGCTAGGTCGGTTGCGAGTAATGCAGGATCCGAAGCAGCGACTAAGCATTTCGCTTTATTAAACTTGGTGCCTGCTAAGGCGGCATCAGCCACGGCTAACGATAATGTTAATTGATCAGCGGTATCGAACAACGGCGGCTTATCGTCTTGGAGGTCTCTATTATATGTAAGAGGCAGACCTTTGGTGAGAGTGAGTAAATGAACGAGTGAAGCCTGGAACCGTGCGGACTTGCCTCTGAGTAATTCCATGGAGTCAGGATTCCGCTTTTGCGGCATGAGCGATGAGCCCGTTGAAAAAGCGTCGGGTAAAGTAGCGAATCCAAATTCTGCGCTCGACCAAAGAATCGCATCTTCCGCGAGTCTGGATAAATGAACTCCACAAAGTGCAGCCGCGAAACAGAACTCGGTCGCTGCATCCCGATCCGCTACGGCGTCCATCGAGTTTCTAGTAATCCGTGGCTTACCTTGTGCATCCACAAAGCCTAAGAGCTTCGCGGTGATCTCTCTCTTAATAGGAAGTGTGGTACCTGCGATGGCGCCTGAACCGAGTGGACACCAATTAGCGGAGTCGGCTGCTTGATGAAACCGTGCTCTGTCCCGATTAAACATTTCAACGTAAGCGAGAAGATGATGAGCGACGGAAACGGGCTGAGCTCTTTGTAAGTGTGTGTAACCAGGGATGATGACGTCGGCATTATCCTCGGCTAACTTCAGTAAAGTTTTGAGAAGTTTAACAAAGGCTAAATCAAGGACGGCGCATTGATCTTTAATCCAGAGTCTCACGTCGGTAGCGACTTGATCGTTTCTGGACCGTGCGGTGTGAAGTTTCGCGGCGGCCGGAACTTTTTTGGTCAGTGCACTTTCGATATTCATGTGCACGTCTTCTAAGTCTCTGCTCCATTTAAATTTTCCGGATTGAATTTCTTTCGCGATAGAATCGAGGCCTTTGATAATCGCGGCGCATTCGGAGGATTTTAAAATGCCGACTTTGGAAAGCATCGTGGCGTGAGCCTTTGAGCCCCGGATGTCTTGGGCCCAGAGCCGATGGTCAAAAGATACCGACTCACCGAAGCTTAACATAAGTTCGGCAGGGGCTGAGCTAAACCGCCCTCCCCAGGTCACTTGCTTTTTTTTCCTTACGGACATGATGTAATATCAATGTCCGACCCTCTCCGCAAATCAAGCAAGGACACTTACTTAGGTGACGACTTACCTGCAGAATTGGGCTGAGCGGGCGTAGCCAGACCACTATTCGGGTCTAAACGTATCACAATCTCGCCTTCCGTGGCCACGCCGAGACGTTCACGGGCTTGGTCACGTACAAATTCTGGGTCACGATCATAGCGCTCGATGTAGCGTTGGGTTTGTTCGCGCTGACGTTCGATCGTGCTATATTTTATTTGTTTTTGCTCTTCGTTATTCTGCAAAGCCTTGAGACGTTCTTCTTCGCTTTGGTAAGTGGAGTAGACGAAACTTAGCACACCGAGAAATAAAAGTACGCTCGCCCAAACAAAGAATTTTTCTGTCTGCGGATTAGTTGTAGGCTTCTCAAAACTGTCCATAGTATCTATGAGCAGTATCAAACTCTTTATCGCCGAAGGGGCGAGGCGAAAATCAAGGAATCAACTTAGAGGTCGCGGCCGCCAGCGACCCGCTAAGTTCCATGAACGCCCAGATGATTACGCCCGTAATCGAGACATAAAGCCAAACCGGGAAAACCACACGGGTGAGTCGCTTGTGCTCTTCGAAACGTCCAGCCCTTGCCAGTAAAACCGCACGGATAATGAAGGGCGTGACCACAATGGCTAAGATGATGTGAGGGATTAAAATTATATAATAAATGAGTTTATCCCAGGTGAGGCCAACAATCTCAGGACGGTAGGTAATATTGGTACGGCCCAAAACAGCCCACAAATGCCATTTAGAGTATAGGTAGACTGCTAAAAATAAAGCGGAAGTGACAACAGCCGTGGCCATCGCTTTACCGTGGGCTTGGCGATCGCCCCGACGGATGGCGAGGTAACCCAGAATTAAAAACACGGTAGCTAGGCCATTGAGCGCGGCCACACTGCGTGAGAGCAAAATAGTCGTATCCATGACGTAAACCTAGGTGGGCAAAATTGAAAAGCAAGCCTCGGACATTCTATTAATTCGCGCAACCTCTCTCCTTTTACAGGGTTTTAATGAGTACATGAAACTAGTTACCGCCACGGCACTTTTTATCGCAGCGACGGCCGCCGTCACTGGGCCGTTACTAATTAAGTCCGACTCCGAAGCGCCGGGCCAAAATAAAGTCACCATCACCGTCAAAGGTGATAAGCGTATCATTGAGTCGAACGGAATTCCCGACCACAAGGTGGCCAAGTATCCGACACGAGGAAATCCTAACACTATTTCCGAACAGAAATATCGATTTGAAGTTCCAGCTGATCCAAAGCCAGCCACTGGAAAAGCAGGTCGCGGTGGTTCCGCTTGGGGCGTTGCACTCAACGGGGTGGTCTTTGATCCAGGCACAGCGGAAGTTTACAACGATGGAGATCGCAGCAGCCCTTGGCACTACGAAGCGCTTAAGAGTAACACCGTCATGGGCACGACTCCTAAAATTAAAGCAGGTTTAGGTTTGGATGAAAGCCATGCGCACGTTCAACCCAATGGCGCCTATCACTACCACGGCATTCCTACCCTGCTTTTTGATCGTCTCTCGGGTGGAGAAAAGAAAATGACGCAAGTAGGTTGGGCGGCGGATGGTTATCCTGTGTATGCTGTTTATGGATACACTAAAGCGGACGACGCCAAGAGTCCCATCAAACAGTTAAAAAGCAGTTATCAGTTAAAGAAAGAAGATCGACCAGGCGGAGCCGATGCTCCTTCGGGAAAGCCTGATGGTTCTTTTAGCTTAGATTTTGAATACGTCGCTGGATCTGGAGATCTCGATGAATTCGGCGGGCGCACTGGAGTGACTCCTGAATTTCCTAAGGGAACGTATTATTATGTGATGACGGAGGAGTATCCCTTTATCCCACGTAAATTTAAAGGCACTCCTGATGCTAGCTTCAGTAAGAGGAAGATGGATCCACACTCAAATCTCGGAGGTCAAGCCGGTGGACAAAGTAAGAAGAAAAAAGGTGGAATGGGCGGACCACC
>JBBAUZ010000028.1:0-7910 GCA_040397965.1 Opitutales bacterium
CCCGACGCTAATAACGGACAAGCCTAAGCGGTTCTAAGTAGAATTCAGTATAAAGCCCGATGGATTTAAAATTCATCGGGCTTTTTGTTGCTCGAATTAAATCGACCCTCAATCTTGCAGGTAGTCCCCTATGTCCCGCGCCCTTCGTATCAGTCTAATCGTACTCGGAAGTATCGTTTTACTGCTCGGACTACTCGTACTTTATATTGATTCAGAATTAAAACCCGAACCTCTCGGCAGACGCGTAGCCGTTCTACTCTCAGAAGCAAAAATCAAAGGCGGCATCACCAAAGTCCAAGCCGCCCTCGACGGAACTTTCAGCGCCGAAGGCGTCGACCTCACCCTTCCCAACGGCACCCAAGTAAAAGTAGCGACACTCGATGGAAAAATAAATATTTTATCCACCGTCTTCGGCACCCTTAGCCTGGATAAAATCACCGTAAAAAATATCGAGGTCGACCTCTCCCGCCCCGTTCCCGTTCTTAGCCCCAAAGGTACTCCTGCCCAAACAACATCAACCTTACCTAAATTTACTATTGGTGCCTATTCCATCACGGGTCGTGCCACACTCGCAGATGATTATTTAGTTCGCTTTAGCGTTCGCGGTGATTCGTTTGATTCGGCCGGACGGATTGATCTGCGAGCAGGTATCGCGTGGCCAGGGTTTACCATCGGAACCAATAAAACCTCCCCACGAGCAGAAATTACTTTAAAAGCTGATTTGCAAAGAGCCCTCGGTGCTAACGGTACAAGCATCGATAACTTGCTGAAAGATTTTCGAAACATCGACTTACAGTGCACGGCTAAAGACGATAGCCCGCTCAATGCCGGAAGCATGACGCTCAATTTGGTCGGAGCGCGTGATAAAGATAGTAAACTTATTCTCAACGGCACACTGCGCGACAGCTATCAAAACGCCGCCACCCAATTGAGTCTCACCGAAATCGGTGGTAAAATTAATGGCACGGCCCAGTTCAGCCTCGATCCCAAAAAACTGGGCGTATTGAGCGACAACTTACCAGCCTGCGCCATCACCGGGAAACTCGAAGCCGAGTTAAACGCACTCAGCGGACAGTGGTATGTAAAAACCGATAGCAATTTAGCTTGGGCTAATCTGTCTCGTTATTCGAAAACAATTAGAACTAATACCAAGTCGGAGTGGAACATTAAAGCCGAAGCCAAAAAGAGTGAGGAAGGTCTGACTATTCAGAGCTTAGCCATCGTCGGTAATGGTATTAACTTAAGTTTAGCTCAGCCCCTACATTGGAAGTCTGGTGAGGAAATTAAAGATACTAAATTAAACTGCGTCGCCCGCCAGGTGCCATTGATCACCCTTAATCCGCTCTTGGCTTCAATGAATTTAGCTGTCGTCGATGGACAGTGGTCAGGCGAAGCAGAAATCAGTTTAGTCAAAGGTGAGCCACAAATTAAAACGATCCTCCCGCATCGCTTCGAAAATCTGACAGTTGAACGCAGTGGAAAAGTTCTGGTTCAAGGTATCACGGTCGACCTTCCGTTACGCGCAGAAGGCACCACCATCTTTTTCGCACCACTCAAGGTGAGCTGTCAAAGCGGTGTCATTGCCTCGGGCGAAGCCTCTATAAACTACGGTAAAGACGGTAGTGGTTCCGCGATAGGTAATCTCAATATCGGTATCGCCGAGTTAGCCACGCAGCCGGGATGGGAAGATTTACCAGCGGATAAATTACAAGGCATCCGTGCAGTGACGCAGTTTCAAGTAGGTCTCGATGCGAAACAAAATATTACGGTTAAAAAACTAGAGTCACAAATCATTCGTCAGAACCAAGAATTACTTCAGGTTAAACTGCGTCAGCCCTACGCACTCAACGAACCCAAGCCTACGGGAGTCCTCCTCGAACTCACCGCGACTAAATTACCACTCGAGTCATTAGGCGCGCTCGTCCCTGGCTTAAATATGTCGGGCAGTCTCGATAAAGCTGAACTTGTAGCGGGCTTCAAAGCCGATGGATTATTTATCCGCACGGAGGGATCGCCCGTTTCATTTGTCGACACCACTGTTAGCTGGAAAAATAAAACCTGGGTGAAGCGTTGCGACTTAGCGGCGTCGATTGATCTATTCTTCGGAGAAAAAAGTAGCACACTGAATTTCACCCGCGCTACTTTGAAAAATCGGACAAGGACTTTAGCGGAAGGCGATTGCACGGTTGGCCTTGGCCAAGGCAGCACCACGCTCAATCTCACTGGCAACTTAGGGGCTATCGCAGAACAGCCGTTCGGTGAGGCCATCTCGAATATCGCCACCGGAAACTACCAAGTAAAAGCCAACATCATTACGGGCGGAGAAATTTCGGCTTCAGCCAAAGTGACTGACTTAAGCTTTAAAGACCGCCCCGCAAAAATCAAAAATGTGGCGTTTGTCGGACAATGCACCCCGAGCTCCGATGGCTTAACCGCCGAGGGGATAGTGAAAATGCAGGTGGATAAAATTTCCGAGGGCAAAGTTTCAATAGTCCAAAAAGTAAGCGGCGCGAATACCGACTGGAAAGTGACTGCGAACTTCGAAACGATTCAAGGCGATGACTTATTGCAGCTCTTATCGAAGACTTCGGAAGAAAACGTGAAGCCTGCTAAAAAGAATACTCAACCTGACCGCGTTCCACTTTGGGTGAATCACACGGGTAATGTTCAGTTGGCCGTTAAACGTGCGATGGTGCAAGGCATCCAAATCGAAAATCTAGCTCTGAAAATCGACGCAACCGATAATCAGGTCACCCTCTCAAAGATTGATGGTAAATTTGCGGGCGGAACTCTCGGAGGCACCGGGAAACTTGTTTTTCAACCCACCACTTCAGGCGGACCTTATATTTTAAATACCAAAGTCAGTTTAAGCCAATTCGACTTTGGCACTGTCGCGACGGCATTCCCGGCGCTTAGTGACTTCATTCAGGGCAAGGGCGACGCTACGGCTACGGCTGACGGTGTGGGACCTAATGTCGATCAGCTGGTGGATAAATTAAATCTCAATGTCAGTCTGTTTTCGAAAGACGGCCGTATTCAGGCCTTTGGTAAACAAAATAGCGCTATGTCGCTCACGGCTAATCAAGCAGGTGAAACCGCTAATTTATTAGGTGGAATTGCCATCCTCGCTGGAGCACTCACCAAAAATCAGGCTCAGGGTGAAAAGATTGCAAAGGTGGGCGTGGCCGTAGCGGCGGTAGGCAAACTTCAAAAATCTCTCTCACAATTTAATTACAAGACCGCCGAAGTACAAATTCAGCGCCTACCGGATGGCACTTTAAAAATTAATAAGACGGAGATTAAGAATGATATTTTGAATTTCACGGCGTCTGGAAAAATTTCTGCCGATCGTGCCTTATCCATGATGGATTGGCCGTTAAACATTAAGGCCGATTTACGTGGGGCGGGTGAATACAAAGAATACTTCACCGTTTTAGGTTTTGCGGAGAACCAACCTTCACCCGATGGACTTACGCAAGGTCCGGGCGTTGAGTTCACGGGTTCGATTAATAATCTGAAGAACGACTTAGAACAGCGACTCCAAGCGGCGATTAATAATATTCAGTCGGGGATGAATTCGGGAAATCAAAATCCCAACCAAGGAGCTCCCACTGGACCTAATCCCACCAACAGTTTACCTAAGAGGATTAATCCGTTTGAATCTATTTTGGGTCGCTAATGAAATTGAATAATAAATTCAGCATCATGGGTGGCGGCGTCTTGGTCATTATTTTCGTAGGACTTTGGGCGCTCGCAGTAGGTTCGGCTGGTTTTGGTTGGGGACAGGATTATCAACTTTTAGCCTTACGGTTTCCGCGTGTATTAGCCGCCATCATCGCAGGGTTCGCCCTAGGAGTCGGCGGGGCGACTCAACAAGGGTTGTTTCGCAATCCACTCGCTGACCCCGGTTTAACGGGCGTCTTCGGTGGTGCGCTCCTTGGAATTGCCTTATTGATGGCCAGTGCAGGCACCTGGGTATGGGAACACACTTGGGCGATACCTGCAGCTGCGTTTGCCGGAGCGATTCTAATCTCAATTTTACTCGTCATCGTCGGCGGTCGTGGATCCACCGCCAAACTTCTGCTGACTGGACTCGGGCTTAACGCCTTTGCTGCGGCCGGCACCTTAATCATCGCCAATTTATTTAGTTCTTCGCGCGATGTTTTATTAAGTGGAATCACCGGCGATTGGCTCGGCCTGGCAACGCTTTCCAGTATCGCATGGCCAGTGGGACTCTGCGTGTTGGCATCCATCATTTTAATCATCCAAGGGCGGTCATTAGATCAATTATCTCTGGGCGAAGAAGTCGCACAAACCCGCGGACTGGATGTGAGCTCGATTCGACGACGAGCTATTTTATTTACAGCCCTAGCCGCAGCGGCTGCGACTTGCTTGGTCGGACAGGTGGCCTTCCTGGGATTGATTGCCCCACACTGCGCACGACTGTTAATCGGCCCCCGACATAAGTTCATGCTTCCATTAGCAGGTCTCATCGGTGCCCTGTTACTCGTATTAGCCGACAGCTTAGGTCGGTCGCTCTGGCCACAAACTCCCCTCTCCGCAGCGGCCATGACCGCTCTTTTAGGCGCTCCAGTATTCATCTGGATTGCCTCACGCCACCATGAGTAATCCGCTCATCCAGTGCCGCCAATTATCGGTCGAGCAACAAAGTTCACTGATTTTAAAAGATATTAACTTGGAAGTCTCGAGCGGACAGAGCCTCGGTATCGTGGGTCCGAACGGTGCTGGAAAAACCACCCTGCTCAGATCTTTGGCAGGCATCATTCCCCACGCCCAAGGCGAAGTAAACATTGCTGGGCATAATCCAATAAGAACTTCGTCAAGGGTACTCTCTGAGCATTTAACTTATTTACCGCAAACTCCCTCGTGCGCCTGGGATTTTACGGTGGAGGATTTTGGTGAACTCTCCATGCATCCAGATTTATTCGAACACTGGATTAATCGCTTTAAACTTAAGGAGAAATTTGGCTCAAGATTATCTCAACTTTCAGGAGGCGAGAGAAAGTCGGTTCATCTCAGCTTGGCCTTTAGTGTGCTCGGTAATCCACTACAAAAAATAGTGTTATTAGACGAACCCACTGCGGCGCTCGATCATGACCGGGCGCAGGTAGTTGCAGATGCGATAAAAGAATTTGTGGAGGCTGGAGCTGCCGTTTTGTGCACAACACACGACTTACCCTTAGCTCAATCCTGCAAAGAAATTTTAGTTTTAAACGCAGGGCGTATCATTAAAAAAGGCCCGCCGATTGATATTTTAACGGCTAATTTAATTAAGCTGATTGGAAATAAATAATTAGGCGCTCGGCAATAACTGACCAGCTCGGGCGGACGCGAAGAGGTATTGTTGAGCCAGACCTGCGGCTGACCCGAAGTGAATTCGACCAAATGTCTCGAAGTCCACTGGACGTTTATAATTCAAGCCATACGCGGACGACAAAGCCTGAACGATCCAAGTGTCCACCGGGAAGGATTCCAGTCTCTGAAAGCCGAATAATGCAACGCAGGCGGCAACTTTAGGTCCAACCCCAGGTAGGGTTTGTAATTTATTGATTAAGTCAGGCGTCGAAAGTTTTTGAAATTCCTCCACCCATTCGGGGTGAGCTTCTAAAACGCGTGCCGTATTACGAATGAAGTTTGCCCGATACCCCAGCGCGCAGGCTTTCAACTGCGCATCAGAGGCACGAGCTAAAACTGACCAAGTGGGCAGTTGATTAAACGAACCAGCAATCGGTTCACCCAAGTGATTGGCCAAGTTCGCCACCATTTGTCTAATCTGCAAAATCCGTTTATTCGAACTACATAAAAACCCGATTAAAGTTTCGTGGGGATCGTGTTTTGAAATTCTCAAACCAGGAAAATTCTTGAGGGCACGATGTAAAACTGGATCTGACCGCCAGGGTAAATGATCGATGAGTGTGGCCTGCTGGCCTTGGGCATCGAAATAACTTAGGAGAAATTCTTGTTTGCAGGCGGCCGCTAAACAAGTCCGCCACTCCAAATTATTTTGAGAGTAACGCAGACTCACGATGGAATTTCCCAGCGGCGCCATCCAGGTTCCGTCTTTATCACGTTCCCAACGGAAGGACTGACCGCCATCGAGTTGCTCGCCTAAGGTCTTTTCTGCAATAGGGTGTGATAACGGTAAGGTACGCCACTCCGTCCACGAAAGAGTGGTCATAAAAATTACTTACTTTGTAGATCAATACGCGTTCCCCAGAGGAAACTATGCTCCGAGGCCAGCACCTTGCCTTGGCCGTCTAAGACGCTCACACGCCACGCAATAGGCTTCCAACGACCCAACCCAGCGTCTTTACCTGTGAGACCTACTACCAACTCTCCCAAGGGAAACTTCGGGAGTAATTTAAGAGAAAAATCGTAACGCTCTGGGGGAGATTCTTCCGTGCGCACGATTTCTAAAACTAGGCGACCTTCGGGAGGCGGATCAATATCCAGCTTGATATAAAAATAATATCCGGCGCGGACATTTTCCACGGTGCGAAAAACAATATCTTGGCCGTGATTTTCTTTGGTGTAAAAAAGTTCGGAAGCACGAGCAACATCATCTGCCGAGCGACGGCGGGTATGCACGTAGGCGATACCTGGCACCTCTACGCAACTGGGCGGGGGTGAGTCACAAGCCACGAGTGCCAGTGCACAAAGCACAGCCCTAATAGAAGTTGTGATACCCCGACAGTTCACTTCTTGGACTTCTTCTTGCTAGCGGCAGCGCGGGCCTGCTTGATGCGTTCTTTTTTGCGCTCAAGGTAGGCGAGACGGCGGCGACGTTTGATAACTTTATTGGATTGCTGACCCATAGTGGATGCATCCTCCCTTAACCCTCGATGGGGTCAAGGACAAGGTGCACTAAAACCCCTTTTTTGAGGGTCTAGATTTTTTTGAAAAACCCTTCGCTGGCTGCCTGGGTAGGGATCGAACCTACGACCAAGTGATTAACAGTCACCTGCTCTACCGCTGAGCTACCAGGCAATGCGAAGGACCTGAATGTAGGCAATAAGGGGGGCTTACTGTCAAACAAATCTCATTCACCACGGAGCCTGTTTTATTGGATTTATTTAAAACCCTCTATTCCCTGCGACTATACCCTAATCTCTGGACAGTTTATTAGCTTACCCTTTGCCTTGTCGCATGCAGTGGTCCTCTTTACCCGAAACCCCCAATTCACCTGGCGTGGGTGGCTCCTATTTAGGAACGGCCGGCAAATCACTCTTGTTGGCGGGCGGTGCAAATTTTCCGCAAAAGCCCGCCTGGGAAGGCGGAGTAAAAATGTGGCACGATACCGTTTATGCGCTCGGCCCACGCAGTCGTAAATGGGATGCCATCGGCAAATTACCTCGCGCGATTGGCTACGGTACTGGCATCTCCATTCGCGAAGGCTTACTCGTGATCGGCGGAGCGAATTCGGAAAGACATTTTCCCGACTGCTATCTTCTCTCGATTGAAGACGGAGAATTAATCACGAAGCCCTATCCCTTTCTTCCACGCCCGCTCGCCTACTCCGCAGGCGCACTCTGCGGTAGCAAAGTAATCATCGCTGGTGGTAGCGAAAAACCTGATGCGACTTCGGCATCATCTTCCGCCTACGCACTCGATCTCGCCAATCTCACTGGCGGCTGGAAAGAACTCCCTCTCTGGGGAGGCTCGGGTCGCATGCTCGCCCAAGCTGCCGGCATTAAAGATACTTTCTTTTTATTCGGAGGCTTCACTTTAAATAACGGACCCAAGGGCCTAGTCCGTGAATATTTAGCCGACTGCTATGCCTTCACGCTCGGTAAAACTTGGAGGAAATGTGAATCTCTACCGACTGCCTTAGCGGCGGCACCCACACCCTGCCCGGTGATTGGAGATGAAATTTATTTACTCGGAGGTGA
>JBBAUZ010000029.1:0-7325 GCA_040397965.1 Opitutales bacterium
GCCCGTTCAGCCATTTTGATTTCAAAATTTTCGTCGGGGGCGTGCAAATTGGAATCGGGCGTAAACAATCCAATCATCACTGAATCAAGTCCAGTCTCTCTACGAATATCTCCAATGATAGGAACGCTGCCACCCTCTCTTAAATAGAGCGGAGGCTTTCCAAAAGTTTCGGTAATAGCTTTATCTGCTTCGCGGAACGCACGCGCTAAAATAGGATTTTGATCTTTGGGAGTATTAGAACGATCGGGCGGACAAACATAATAAGCGGCGTTACCCTGCATCTCTTTAATTTCTACACGCACACCCTTGGGTGAACGCGCACGAATCGCATCAGCCACCTTACGATGAATATCAACGGGGTCCTGACCAGGAACTAAGCGACATGTAATTTTCGCAAATACTTTTGAAGGGATGACCGTCTTAGATCCCTTCCCTTGGTAGCCTCCACCAATACCATTGAATTCTAATGTAGGAGCAAAGCGAACAGCTTCAAGTGCATCTAAGCCTGGAGCGGGGTGCAGTTCATCAACCGCCAAGAATCGACGATACTCATCTTCAGTCATCGGAAGTTTTCGCAATTCCTCTCTTTCCCAACGCACGGGCTGTTCTACGCCATCATAGAAACCATCAATAACTACAGCGTTATCTGCATCGTGCAGTGATGCACAAAGTTCGGTCAAAGCCTGAATGGGATTATAAACAGCGCCACCATGTAGGCCGGAGTGTAAATCGCCGCGTGGACCCGTTAGCCCGACTTCGAGTCCTATAATTCCACGAAGACCCGTAGTGATAACAATTTGATCCGAGGAAGGACTCGCCGTGTCAGATAAAATCACGCAATCCGCTTCGGATAATTCTTTTTTATGTTTGTCTAAAAATTCAGGAAAGCTCGGCGAACCAATTTCCTCTTCACCTTCAATTAAAAAAGTGATGCGTAAGGGAAGATCAGGCTTACGTTTTAAAAGTTGGGCAATAGCGACGACAGCCGTGAGGTGTGGACCTTTATTGTCGGCAGTTCCGCGACCCCAAATTCTGCCATCGCGAACCACAGGGGCGAAGGCTGGACTCGTCCAAAGATTTAAAGGATCGGCTGGCTGAACATCATAATGTCCGTAGATAACAATGTGCGGCCATTCACTCGGACCACGGCGACGACCCAGAACAATCGGATGCAAGGGGGTTGGGACGACTTCTACCTCGAGGCCTGCTTTCTTAAGTAATCCGCAAATATGCTCACGCGCCCCAGTCATCCCTTCATTAAAGGCGGAATCGGTCGAAACACTGGGGTGTTTGACGTAGTCGATCAATTCACGGATAAGATCCATGCCCCCATTAGGGCAGATTGTTGGATAAGTGCAAGGCACAGCCCTCTATCGGTGGTCGCTTTTTGACTTTTCCCAAAGATATCTACAGAAACATTAAACATGTCCGCCGCGGAACAAATTCAATTAATGAAGGCTCGCACCGAAAAATTCATCGGTGAGCAGGAAATTATTAAGCGCCTCACTGCTGGCAAAACCTTGCGGGTAAAACTAGGCGTAGACCCAACCCGACCCGATCTGACTTTCGGCCACATGGTCGTTCTCAATAAACTCCGACAGTTTCAAGATTTAGGACATCAAGCCGTTCTTATTATCGGAGATTACACTACACGTATCGGTGACCCCACGGGTCGATCTGACACGCGTCCGGTTTTAAGCGAAGCCGATATCGAAGCTAATGCTAAAACCTACCTCGAACAGGCGTACCGAATTTTGGATCCTAAAAAAACCGAAGTGCGTCGAAACAGCGAGTGGTTTGGAAAAATGTCTTTCTTGGATGCACTTAATTTAAGCCGACAAATGACGGTGGCTCAAATGTTAGTGCGGGACGATTTTGCTAAACGCTACAGCGAACAAACGCCTATATCTATTGTTGAATTCCTCTACCCTCTTTTACAAGGTCACGACTCCGTTATGCTCAAGGCCGATATCGAAATCGGTGGCAGCGATCAGTTGTTCAATATGATGGTAGGCCGTGATCTCCAGGAAAAAGCCGGCCAGGCGCCACAAGCAGTTTTAGGTATGCCACTCTTGGTGGGTCTCGACGGCGAAAAGAAAATGTCTAAGAGTCTGGGCAACTATATCGCCTTCAACGAAAACCCTAAAGACATGTTTGGTAAAATCATGTCCGTGCCCGATGATACCATGTGGGTTTACTACCGCCTACTCCTTGAGTGCAGCGAGGAGGAAATTAAATCTCTCCAAGCACAGCACCCCATGGAGATGAAAAAACAACTCGCCGTTAAACTCACTGATAAATTCCACGGTACTGGTGCAGGTGCCAAAGAACGCCAAGAATTCGAGACCGTGTTTTCCAAAGGTGGCGCTCGCACTGATATGCCTGAGTTTTCGTGGGATGCTTTATCGGCGGGTGCCAATGAAGCTGGAATTGTTGATCTGCTTGCCGCGACTGGACTCTTCCCTTCGAAGAAAGAAGTACGTCGACTTATTGAGGGTGGTGCAGTGAAGATTGGTGATGAAAAAGTTTCGGACCCGGCCCTTAAAATCTCGCGGTCGACTTCAGAAATTATTATTCAAGCAGGCAAACGGACTTTTGTGAAAGTGAAGTAATCCAGCCCATGAGTAATTACATCCCGGTGGTATTTTGTTTCGATGCAAACTATGCAAACTACGCTGCAGTCGCAACGTTTTCAGCTTTTTCTAATTCTGTTGCACCCCTGAAGGTTTATTGGTTGGTCCCATCCAGCGACCTAGAAATGGCCAATTTAAAAAAGCTGAGTTTGTCGGTACTGGGAGTTAATATTTTTATTAAGCCTGTTGATAGTAAACATTTTCAAGACTGGAAGGAAGTACTTCACATTACAAGGGGGTCATATCTCCGCTTGCTGATTCCAGAAACGGTAGAAGAAGATAAAGTCATCTATCTTGATTCTGACGTTATCGTGCAAGCCGACCTCAGTCCGTTGTATTCTACTGATCTCGAAACCTTCGCAATTGCAGGAGCACTCGAAACCGCGGCCGGTGGCGAGAACAGCAATATGCCACTTTCCAAGCCCGTCCGTTATATTAATACTGGCATCCTCGTAATGGATTTAAAACGTCTACGCCAAGATGGTTTCTTTTTAAAGTGTAAGGACATTTACGAAAAATATACTAAACAAATTACTTGGGGCGACCAATGTATCATTAATAAATATATCGAATCAGGTAAAAAAATTCTTGAGCCATGCTGGAATCATTACGTTTCGCTCGGTAAAAATCCGTCCCATGAAAAACTCGAGACAAAAGGCGCGGAGTCAGCTCCGTGTATTCTACATTTCTTAACGCAAGATAAACCCTGGCATAAATCATACCCTCCACACATCGGAGATTTATGGTGGAAATATGCGGATAAACTTCAATTAGATGGCTTAAGAAGGGAAGCTTATGAGGCGGAGATTAGAGTAAAAAGGAGTCTGTTAAGACGGATTATTGACAGCATACGGAAGCGCCTTGCTAAGTTGGCACGCCTAATTAGGCAAACCTGAGTAGAGCTAGCGGTCGTCGCTAAAGTTAATGGTCTTTTCCCTTCCCCTTTACACCGGGGACTTACTATTATCTAAACCAGCCCATGGCCGACGAACATTCCAGTCCCGACTTCGTACACCTCCATGTACACACGGACTACAGCATGCTCGATGGCTGCAGTCGGATCGATCGATTGATGGAACGCGCCTGCGATATGAACATGCGCGCGGTTTCTATTACCGACCACGGAAATCTATTCGGCCTTTTTGATTTCTGGAACGAAGCCCAAAAGAAATCTAAAAATGGCGGAAAACTTAAACCGCTCTTAGGCTGCGAACTTTATTTAGTCTGGGACCACGCCCTCACCGATAAGCCCGATCGCCGTGAACATAAATATTATCACATGGGCGTCATCGCTCAAAATTTCAAGGGTTACCAAAATCTCACTAAATTAGTTTCCGATGCCCACGTCCGCGGACTACACTATAAACCTCGGACCGACCTCGAACAATTAACCAAGCACTCAGAGGGATTAATTGGTTTTAGCGGATGCCTCCAGGGCGTCATTCCTCAGCATTTATTAAAAGGCGACTACGAAGCGGCACGTAAAGCTTGTGGAAGATTTGTAGAAATCTTCGGTCGAGAAAACTTTGTCATCGAGCTCATGGATCACGGGCTCGAAGAACAAAAGCGTATCATCGCTGACCTACTTAAATTAGCCGAAGAGTTTAAATTACGGGCGGTTGCTACGAATGATGTTCACTATGTCGACGCTGGGCACTCGGTTGCTCATGATGCAATGCTCTGTATTCAAACGGGCGCACGCCTCGCCGATGAACGAAGAATGCGCTACAGTGCGCAGGAATTTTATTTAAAGAGTGAAGCGGAAATGCTCCGCATATTCTCAGAGGCACCAGAAACAATTAAAAATACCGTAGCTATTGCGGAAATGTGCGATGTGCAATTGCCTGTAGGAAAGAACAATTATCCCGTCTACATCTTCAATGATGGAGTAAAACCCAAGTCAGATAAAAAAATTGATGAAATTCTTAATGGATACGAAAAACTAAAGAATCGAATTATCGCCTCCGAGGGCAAGGCAGCTGAGTTTAGTATTTCGGAGTCAGTACGGGAAGGTATGCGCAAGAATGCCTCGTACCTCTTAGATTTAGTTAAGAAGGGACTTAAGCAGCGCTACGACGTGGATTACGATGACACAAAAAACTGGAGTAATGAGAAAAAGCCTGGTCCCGACCAAGCCAGCCCCGCGGAGTTATGTCGCCGTGTGGATTATGAAATGGGAGTTATCGCAGGCACCGGCTTCGTTGATTATTTTCTTATTGTTTGGGACTTCATCGATTGGGCACATCAACAAAGCATCCCGGTGGGCCCCGGACGTGGGTCGGGTGCGGGCTCGATTGTCGCCTATTGTCTAAAGATTACGGATATTGATCCGATTCGCTTCGGTCTGCTCTTCGAAAGATTTTTAAATCCCGAACGTGTATCGGCGCCCGATTTTGATATCGATTTCTGTATACGCGGGCGTGATGCCGTCGTTAATTATGTTCGTAAGAAATATGGTGCCGACCGGGTCGCCAATATTATCACCTTTGGAACTTTCGGAGCTAAAATGGTCGTACGAGACTTAGCGAGAATTAGAGATTTGCCATTTATTGAATCCAACCGCCTTGCGAAATTAATCCCCGACGACATTAATATTTCCTTAGAAGAAGCGATTAAGAAATCCAATGAACTACGCGAAGAGGTGAATGTAAATCCTCAGGCCGCAAGCATCATGGAAACAGGTCGAGTGATTGAAGGCATGGTACGCAATAGTGGAAAACATGCCTGCGGAATGATTATCGCTGACCGCCCACTCACGGACATTATTCCAGTTACTGTTCAAGAAGGCGACCTTACCACCCAATATTCCAAAGACCCGGTAGAAAAACTGGGTCTGCTAAAAATGGACTTCTTGGGATTGAAAACTTTAACGATTATTGATGATGCCCAGAAATTAGTCCGCAAACATCAGAAGAAGCCCGACTTCGACGTTGATAAGGTCGGTTTCGAAGACCCAGTTACATTCAAACTTTTAAATGAAGCGAAAACGGTGGGCGTGTTTCAGCTTGAATCAACGGGCATGCAATCACTCTGCCGTCAGTTCAGTATTTCGACCATCGATGAAATCGTGGCGTTGATTGCGCTCTATCGTCCAGGTCCAATGCAGTTTATCCCTGAGTTCATTAAGAGCAAAAAAGATGCGGCTAATATCCGCTACGCCCATCCCCTCCTCGAACCTGTCGCAAAAGAAACCTACGGTATTTTAGTTTATCAAGAACAAGTGATGGAAGCGGCTCGAGTTGTCGCCGGTTACTCACTCGGGGGCGCCGATCTTCTTCGTCGTGCCATGGGTAAAAAGATTAAGGAAGAAATGGATAAACAGAGATCCATCTTCGTTGAAGGCGCCGCCAAGACACATAAAATTGAGAAAAAGAAAGCGGAGGAAATTTTCGCAACGCTGGAAAAATTTGCTGAGTACGGATTTAATAAATCCCACTCCGCCGCTTATGCGATTCTCTCCTATCGCACCGCCTATCTAAAAGCGAATTACCCCGTCGAGTTCATGTCCGCGGTTTTAACTTCGGAACAGGGTAATGCGGACAAGTTGGCCGAATTCATGTCTGAGGTCGAGAATCTCGGCCTCAAAGCACTCGGCCCGGATGTTAATCAATCCGACACCGATTTTACTCCCGTCGTTAAAGATAAAGCTATTCGCTTCGGTTTGGGCGCAATTAAGGGTGTCGGCGAACAAGCTGCACGCGCCATTGTGGCGGAGCGCGAGAAGAATGGACCCTTCAAAGACTTTGCGGAATTTGTTGAACGCATGGGCGACGAAAATATTAATGCTCGCACACTTGATTGCTTATCGCGCTCGGGTGCCTTCGATTTCAGCGGCGAAGACCGCCAACATTTAGTAGATTCCATTGAATCTGTAAGAAAATATTTCAGTGCGGAAAAGAAAGAGCGAGCCAGCGGCCAGGGAAGTCTTTTTGATATGCTCGGCGCAGAAGACGCCGGGGCCGCACGGCCATCCGATTTAATTTTAAGAAAATCAGCCAAGATGGCTAAGTTGGAAATGCTTAATAGCGAGAAACAGCTCCTCGGTTTTTATTTAAGCGGCCACCCCTTAGCCGATTATCACGGTCTTGATGAAATTATTTCTACCTTAACAACAACGCCTGACCGTCTTGAATTAAATAAAGAAGAAAGACATCTGGTGAGAATTTGTGGTATTGTCGGAGGATTAGAAAAAAAGTTTACCAAGAAAGATAATCGTGCTTGGGCTTTATTCACCATCTCCTCGCGTAAAATTACTCTGGGGGTGAATATGTTCTCAGAGGCCTATGAAGCCTTCGCGAATGCTAAAGACCAAGATCTACCGCTGCTCATGGATGGATCGCACATCATTGCGGACGCGCGTTTAGTTTATCGCGAAGAGCGCAGTGAGTGGTCGGTCAATGTCCATAGCGTCCAACCCCTACGGAATGCTCCGAGTTTAATTAAGAAAATTCTCTTTGCCTTAAAACCTGGGCCCGAAGCTGCGGAGTTTATGGAAAAGCTCGTGGCACATACTCGGCGCGTGGATGGGCGAAGTGTGGTACAAATTGGATTTCTCCAGCCTGACGGCAGAGTCTTAGTCGCAGAGGCTGCAACTGCTATGAGCACGCGATTTGATCCGACCACGTATGCCTTTTTTGCAAAGCATCCTGCCTGTGTCGGTGTGCAGATTGAAGCAACCCCACCCTCGCAGCC
>JBBAUZ010000030.1:0-4034 GCA_040397965.1 Opitutales bacterium
TCTTCAGCCAGCTCCGTCGCCACCGGATGATTCAATCCCAACAACGTAACGTGTGCTAATTGATGAAGTTGTTTCTCGAGAGCGGCATTTAAATCTGGATCATTATGTCCGTGCACATTGGTCCACACCGAAGCGTTACCATCGAGATAGCGACGGCCTTCACTGTCGATTAACCACGAGCCCTCGCCTTTTACTAAATGCAGTCGCGGATTGGCATTATACTCCTTCATCTGAGTGAAAGGATGCCAGGCATGTTTTCTGTCCGCTAAATCAATAGCATCGGTCGAGCGACTGGCTGCTGGTGAGGCGGAGGACACCCCCATTAATTAACCCCTAAATTCCCTATTGTTAAGCCTTAAGTCTTATTAGGTTAACAATGCTTTATATCTATAAACACCTGTTTATAAGTTACTTATGAACTTATTCGAAGTCGTAAATCTTAACCGAAGTCCAAAAAGGCTTACAGGACTGAACGAAATCTACGTGGATGGGGTCGACCTGGTAGGCGTCGTGTTCGGCCTTACTTTTGAAGATGAACATCTCTGCGAAGTCGTAGGAGCTATCAACAATCGGACGAGCAGATTCCGTGGGGCGACCAACATAACAGGATGATATGGATTTAATTTTATCTAAGCCGCGCAACTTAGATTCAAACTGTGAGCGCTCAGCCGGGGTGAGATCTTTGCGTAGATAGAAAAAGACGAGGTGGTGAAACATGGGATAAAACTGCTTTAATAAACTAAGTATGTGAAGCCTGAAATGCCTTTCCTTGCCAAGTCGGATACGCGGCTCATTGTGACCCAAGATTAAATGCAAAACCTACACTCTATTTTTCCAGAAGTTAATGAGGCGCAGTGGGCAAAATTAACTGAAATGGCGGCGCTGCATCGCGAATGGAACGAAAAGATTAACTTAGTTTCGCGCAAAGATATCGAAAACCTTGAGCGACATCACTACGCCCCCTGTGTTGCGGCGGTTAAATTCTTAAAACTTCAACCAGGCGCTAAGATTATTGATGTCGGCACCGGCGGTGGTTTTCCTGGATTAGTCTTAGCCGTTCTTTATCCCGACGCGGAATTTACGTTGGTCGACTCGGTAGGTAAAAAAATATTGGTGGTAGAAGATATTGTAAAACGTATGAATCTCAAAAATGTTCAGCCGATTGTGGCGCGAGCCGAAACACTGAGTCACGATCACGACTTTATCACTGGCCGCGCCGTGGCGGATCTTCGTACGTTTGTACATCAAACCAAACAGCTTATTATTCATGGCGTGAAACATTCTCTGCCCAATGGCATTCTCTATTGGCAAGGGGGCGACCCAGCTGCGGAAAAAGCTGCTTCGGGAATCAGTCCATTCTTCAGTTTTGAACTTCGTCCCTTGCTCTGGAATGATGAGAAATTTGAAGGGAAACGTATCGTTTTATACCGTTCGCAGGATTTGCCGAAGTGCAAAAAGCCCGATTTACCAGCATGACACAAGACTCACCGTCTGTGCCTTGACCCTCGCCGAGATAATCTCACGGTAAAACCAATGTCATTTAAGCTCCTACCTTATACCAAAACCGGCGAAAGCTTGGTAGGGCTGCTGCGTCAACGCATTGTCTTCTTGGACGGTGCGATGGGCACAATGATTCAGCAATTAAAACTCACCGAGGCCGATTATCGCGGAAAACTTTTTGCGAATCATCCGGGTGAGCTAAAAGGTAATAACGATCTACTCGTTTTAACAAAACCTGAGGCCATTTTAAAAATACACCGCGACTACCTTGAAGCGGGTGCCGATATTATAGAAACCAATACTTTCAACGGTACTTCCATTGCGATGGAAGACTATAAGATGGGTCACTTGGTTCGTGATTTAAATACCGCGGCCGTAAAAATCGCTAAACAAGCCTGCGAAGAAATTAAAGCCAAGTCGCCCGGACGTCAGTGCTTCGTTGCCGGAGCAATTGGACCAACCAATAAAACCTTGTCGATGTCACGCGATGTGAACGACCCAGGTAAACGCGATGTCACTTTTATTGAATTACGTGATACCTATCGCGAACAGGTGGATGCGTTAATCGATGCCGGGGCGGATCTCTTACTTTGTGAAACGGTTTTCGATACGCTGGTTTTAAAAGCGGCACTCTTCGCTATCGATGAAGCTTTTGAAGCGCGTGGATATCGCCTGCCTTTGATGATTTCGGGTACGATTACCGACGCATCGGGACGCACTTTAACGGGTCAGACCACCGAGGGCTTTTGGAATTCAGTGCGTCATGCTCACCCGATCAGCATCGGCATGAACTGCGCACTCGGCGGAGAACAGATGCGTCCACACATCGACGAACTTTCCCGTAAGTCTGAAATTTACGTCTCCTGTTATCCTAATGCCGGATTGCCTAACCCTCTTTCACCTACCGGATTTCCTGAAGGTCCAGAAGATACTGCCGCCATCTTAGAAACTTTTGCCCGCGATGGTCTCGTTAATATTGTCGGCGGATGTTGCGGAACCACCCCTGCACACATCGCTGCGATTAAACGTCGCGTCGAAAAATACCCTCCTCGCGTTGCACCCATCAGCACACCCGCGCTACGCTTATCTGGATTAGAAGCACTCAATGTGGTCGGTGGCGCTCAATCTTTCGTCAACATCGGCGAACGCACCAATGTCGCTGGATCACCTAAATTTAAAAAGCTGATTGAAGATAATGACTATCGTGCCGCGGTCACCGTAGCCAAACAACAAGTCGAAGCGGGCGCTGGTATCATCGATGTTAATTTCGACGCCGGCCTGCTCGATGGAAAAGCAGCGATGGTTAAGTTCCTCAATTTAATCGCGACGGAGCCCGACATTGCTCGCGTGCCCGTGATGATTGACTCATCGAAATGGGAAATTCTCGAAGCCGGCCTCCAATGCGTACAAGGTAAGGCGATTGTTAATTCGCTTTCTTTAAAAGAAGGAGAGGAAGCTTTTATCCGCCAAGCAAAACTCTGCAAACGTTACGGAGCCGCTATGGTTGTCATGGCGTTTGATGAGAAAGGTCAGGCCGCGACGTTCGAAGATAAAGTGAGAATTTGTCAGCGGGCTTATAAGATTCTGACCGAGCAAGCTGGCGTAGACCCTCAAGATATTATCTTCGATGCAAATATCCTGACCGTCGCCACCGGAATGAAAGAGCATGATGGCTATGCTATCGATTTCATTAATGCGGTGCGTGAAATTAAGAAAGTCTGTCCAGGCGTAAGAACTTCGGGCGGCCTATCGAACGTCTCGTTCTCCTATCGCGGAAATAATCCCGTCCGCGAAGCAATGCACTCCGTCTTCCTTTATCATGCCATCGCGGCAGGGTTAGACATGGCGATTGTGAATGCCGGAATGCTGGAAGTTTATACCGATATTGATCCTAAACTTAAGGAACTCGTCGAAGATGTTATTTTAAATCGCAACCCCCAAGCGACCGAAAAACTCACCGAGGCTGCGCCTTCATTTTCTGGATCCAAGACTGAAGTCGATCATTCCAAAAAGAACGAGTGGAGAAATCTCTCGATTGAAAAGAGAATTGAACACGCACTCGTTAAGGGCGTGGAAGATTTCATTGTCGCCGATACCGAAGAGGCCCGCCAAAAACTCGGTCGTCCCCTTCTTGTTATCGAAGGACCACTGATGGACGGTATGCGCGTGGTTGGAAAACTTTTCGGTGAAGGTAAAATGTTTTTACCCCAAGTCGTAAAATCTGCACGCGTCATGAAAACAGCGGTGCGACACCTAGAGCCATTTATGGCAGCTGAGAAGTCGGATGGCTCGCAACAAGGCAAGTTCCTCATCGCAACTGTGCGAGGCGACGTACACGACATCGGTAAAAATATCGTGGGCGTGGTATTAGCCTGTAATAATTACGCCGTCACAGATTTAGGCGTGATGACTCCCTGTGAAAAAATCATAGAAGAGGCTCGCAGACTTAAACCTGACTTTATTGGTCTCTCAGGGTTAATCACACCGTCGCTGGATGAAATGGCTGCGGTGGCTAAGGAATTAAAGCATGCTGG
>JBBAUZ010000030.1:4134-5196 GCA_040397965.1 Opitutales bacterium
CTCTTTGATGATGCCCGCCGAGAACTCGATTTATTAATTAAGGAGAATCGTTTTCATCTTAGAGGCGTCGCCGGCATTTGGTCAGCCCGCAGAGTCGGCGATGATGTCGCCGTATTCGAAAACGAATCGCAAAAGAAACAGATTGGTAAATTCCATTTCCTCAGAGACCAAAAGAAACGTACTCAGGTAAAAACCTGTCGCTCGTTGGCTGACTTCATCTCCGCTGAGCCCGGAGATCACATCGGTGCGTTTGCGGTATCGGCAGGTAAGGAAATTGAAGATTACGCAGCGACCTTCAAAGAGAAGGACCCTTACCGCCATATTCTCATTCAAGCTCTTGCGGATCGACTCGCAGAAGGCTGCGCCGAGTGGCTCCACTGTGAAGTACGGAAGAATCTCTGGGGCTACGCTCCAAACGAAAGTTTAACCGTCGATGATTTGGTTGACGAAAAGTATGCGGGTCGTCGTCCCGCTGCCGGCTATCCGGCCTGCCCTGAGCACACCGAGAAAGGTGAAATCTGGAGACTACTCCAAGCCAATCGCATCGATTGCACTTTAACAGAATCATTTGCCATGAATCCAGCGGCCTCGGTTTCAGGTATTTATTTCGGTAATCCCCAAGCCATTTACTTCGACGTCGACTCACTCGGTCGCGACCAAGTTGAAGATTACGCGAAGAGAAAAGGTTGGTCAGTGGCAGAAGCTGAGAAATGGTTAGCTCCTGTTTTAGGATATAAAAATTAATGACTGAATCTGAGTTGCAGAAAACTTTAGAAAGCTTGGGCGAAACTCATGCTCAAGCCGTACGACGTTTTTTGGGGAAAACCAACAGCCTGGAAAATATTCTTAAGTCGATTGATCAGGCTGACTGCGAATGGGTTGATTGGTTTAAGGCGATGGCCGTGTTACAGCTATGGCTTGAGTCAAAAAATCGCGACTACGCCCTTGAGCGCAAACTCGGCTACCTGAGTTGCACGGTTGAAGCCTTCAAGAACACACCCACCATCATGCGTCCCAAATTAGGTGAAGCAACTGAACGCATGCTCTCTCAACACGGATTCA
>JBBAUZ010000030.1:5296-6724 GCA_040397965.1 Opitutales bacterium
CGCGAACTACTCGGTGCGTTTCATCGCTTCCAGCCACGCGATACCTTAGCCTGGTTTAACACGCGCGGTGTAGAAACTAAGACCGAAGAAGATGGGCGCATGTTCCCAACTTCGGACAGCTCAGAATCGATTGTGAATGCGCTGACTGAAGCCGCTGAAAAAAATCGGGTGAAGATCCTGACTCAGCGTGGCGTAAAAGGCATTATGTTTGTTGATGGTAAATTTGAAGTGAGTCTAAATTCTGGTGAGACTGAATTGTTTGATAAGGTCATCATCGCTACGGGCGGAAATAAGTCGTCGGGCGGCTTAGCCATCGCAGAAAGCTTTGGTCACACCGTCATTCCACCCGTACCTTCACTGTTTACGTTTCATATTCAGGATAATCGCTTAGCGGATCTCACCGGACTTTCGGTCGAAAAAGTTAAGGTCAAGGCCTGTGGAACGAAATTAATCACCGAAGGGCCGTTACTCTTAACCCACTGGGGAATGAGCGGACCGGCTATTTTAAAACTATCGGCGTGGGGTGCACGGCAGTTTGCTGAATGTAATTACAACTTCAGTATCGAGATTAATTGGGTGCCCGAATTCAGCCAAACCACTCTCAGTAAGAAATTGAATGAGGTACGGATTGCGGAAGCTCGAAAACAAATCGCGACGTTCAGCCCGCTACCCATTCCACAAAGACTCTGGGAGAGACTCCTAATTGCGGCGGAGATTAATCCGACCACGCCGTGGGCTCATATTAACAATCAACAATTAGATAAATTATATAAACAACTCACTCAAGCCGAGTTCACGGTGACGGGTAAAAGTATGTTTAAAGATGAGTTTGTGACCTGTGGTGGTGTTAAACTTTCAGAGATTAATTTCAAAACGATGGAAAGCCGTAAACAACCTGGGCTATTCTTTGCGGGCGAAGTTCTGGATATCGATGGGGTGACGGGGGGCTTTAACTTTCAGAACGCTTGGACGACGGGTTGGTTGGCGGGTCAGGCCGCAAGCGAAAGTGTTTAATCGTTATCGCTTAGTCCCGTAATTTATATCTTTATAAATGTATGAACGACGAGACTCCATCGGATGGAATAAAATTAGGCGATGTCGTTGATGGACAAATGCTCGTCGCTGTGGGAATTGATTTCACTTTCACTGAAATCAGCGACTCCCATCAGGCAGCTTTTAAATCGCTCGATGAATGGCTGGCTGGGATTCGTACCTATGATTTGGAAGACTCTTTTGACACGGATGCCATTTTATGGGACGAGCTCGAAGACTGTGGCTATGAAATTGGCGAAGAGGATGTTATCGAAGATAATAAGAATATTAAACTCTATGACGTGTGGGTGGATCAGAATGACACCGAGAGCGTTTTAAACCGCGTACACGATCGACTCGATGAATTAAAACAGAAGGCAGTGTCCTTGATACCCG
>JBBAUZ010000031.1:0-6431 GCA_040397965.1 Opitutales bacterium
TCACCGGCGGCAAAGACGCCAGGGAGGCTGGTAGTGTACTTCTCGTGCTCGGCTTTGATGTTGGTACGAGCATCGCGTTCGACATTCAGAGCGTCGAGCAACGGCTGTTCGGGTCCAAGGAAGCCCATCGCCAATAAGACTAATTGTGCAGGCATAACTTTTTCAGTTCCAGGAATGTTCTGAGGAACGAACTGTCCTTTGTCGTTCTTCTTCCATTCAACTTGAACAGTGTGAACAGCTTTCACATTTCCAGCTTCATCATTTTCAAACTTGGTTGCGGTCGTAACGTAGACGCGAGGATCGGAACCGAACTTAGCGGCCGCTTCTTCTTGTCCGTAGTCGACCTTGTAAGTCTTGGGCCACTCAGGCCATGGGTTATCTTTTTGGCGAGTGAGGGCTGGCTTCGGCATGATTTCAACCTGAGCCACAGACTTACATCCGTGGCGAAGGGAAGTGCCTACGCAGTCAGTTCCAGTGTCACCACCACCGATAATCACAACGTCCTTACCTTTAGCGGTGATAAAGTCGGCGCTAGATTCTCCATCGAGAACAGACTTCGTGTTCGCACTGAGGAAATCCATCGCAAAGTAGATACCTTTACCTTCGCGGCCAGGAATAGGGAGGTCGCGTGGTTTAGTCGCACCGGTACAAACAACGATTGAATCAAAATCCTTACGGAGTTGTTCAGCAGAAATATCTTTTCCGACATTCACGCCACACTTGAAGGTAATACCTTCGTCTTCGAGTAAGCGAATACGACGGAGAACGACTTCTTTTTTATCGAGCTTCATGTTCGGAATACCGTACATGAGTAAGCCACCTGGACGGTCGGCGCGTTCGAAAACAGTGACGTTGTGACCAGCGTGATTTAATTGAGCCGCAGCACTGAGTCCGGCAGGGCCAGAACCAATAATGGCAACTTTCTTGCCTGTGCGTTTGGCAGGAGGACGAGCAACCACCCAACCATTGTCCCAACCTTTATCGATAATCGAAACTTCGATATTTTTAATAGTAACAGGTGGTTTATTAATTCCTAAAACGCAGGCACCTTCACAAGGAGCTGGGCAAACGCGACCGGTGAACTCAGGGAAGTTGTTCGTCTTGTGTAAACGATCCAACGCTTCTTTCCAGAGTCCGCGATAGACGAGATCGTTGAACTCAGGAATTAAGTTATTAATCGGACAGCCACTGGCCATGCCGCTGATCATTTTTCCGGTGTGACAGAAGGGTACGCCGCAATCCATGCAACGTGCGCCTTGCTTGCGAAGTTTTTCGTCGCTGTGGTGGTGGTGAATTTCCTTCCAATCACCAATGCGGGTAAGCGCATCGCGATCGGCTGGTAATTCACGTTGGAATTCTACAAATCCTGTTGGTTTTCCCATATGATTTAAATCGTTAGGTGTTTGGTGTGTTGTGGATTAACCTCCGCCGACGCGAGCAACGTCGCGTGCGTTGATTTCGAAAGCTTCGTTGAGCGCAGCGTCGCCGCTGAGTCCTTTAGCTTTAGCTTGTTCAATTGCTTCGAGAACTCGCTTGTAGTCCTTCGGCATGACCTTGACGAACTTCGTGGAGTAATTCTTCCAGTCCGCAATAATCTTTGCAGCTTTCTTGGAGCCAGTGAGATCTGCATGACGTTGGATTAATTCTTTGAGTTCGGATAAGTCTCTCTCTTCGAGTTTTTCGAGTCCGACCATTTGCTTGTTACAACGAACAGCAAAGTCAGCCTTCTCATCGAGGATGTAAGCCACACCACCACTCATACCTGCGGCAAAGTTACGTCCGGTTTCACCGAGAACGACCACGCGTCCACCGGTCATGTATTCGCAACCGTGATCACCAATGCCTTCAACGACAGTGGTGACGCCCGAGTTACGAACGGCAAATCTTTCACCCGCTACACCGCGGATAAATACTTCACCCGAAGTTGCACCGTAAAGAGCAACGTTACCGATGATGATATTGTCTTCAGCAGGGAAGGTAGCTTTAGCGTCAGGCTTAATAATAATTTTACCACCTGAAAGGCCTTTGCCTACATAGTCATTGGCATCGCCTTCGAGGGTGATGGTCACACCAGGAGGAACGAACGCACCGAGGCTTTGTCCGGCACTACCCTTGAAGTTCAACTGAATTGTTCCTTCGGGTAAACCTTCCCAGTGCTTCTTGGTGATTTCGTTACCGAGAATCGTTCCGACAACGCGGTGAGTATTCTTGATGTCAGAATTGATGACGACTTTTTGTTTCTTATCGATAGCGGGACGGCACTTCTCGAGTAAGAGAGTTAAGTCGAGTGACTTATCAAGACCGTGGTCTTGAGTTTCGGTGCAGTAACGACCGACATCGCTGCCCACTTTTGGCGAGTAGAGAAGTTTGGATAAATCGATTCCCTTAGCTTTCCAATGATCAACAGCGTGACGTGCTTCAAGGATGTCCGTGCGACCTACCATGTCGGTAAGTTTACGGAATCCGAGTTGAGCCATGAGTTCGCGAACTTCTTGAGCAATGAAGTTCATGAAGTTAACCGCGTGCTCAGGATCGCCCGTGAAGTTCTTACGGAGTTCAGGGTCTTGCGTCGCAACACCAACAGGGCAGGTGTTGAGGTGGCAAACGCGCATCATGATACAACCGAGTGAAACGAGAGGAGCAGTGGCGAAACCGAATTCCTCAGCGCCGAGTAAGGCAGCGATGACAACGTCACGACCGGTCTTTAATTGTCCGTCCGCTTCAACGACAATACGTGAACGTAGATTGTTGAGGAGGAGAGTTTGGTGAGTTTCGGCGAGGCCGAGTTCCCAAGGTAAACCAGCGTGCTTGATAGAGGTTTGTGGTGATGCACCCGTACCGCCATCGAAACCAGAAATCAGAACGACGTCTGCGTGTGCTTTCGCAACACCAGCAGCGATGGTTCCAACACCGACTTCAGAAACGAGCTTCACGCTGACGCGTGCGGCGCGATTAGCATTCTTCAAGTCGTGAATGAGTTCGGATAAATCTTCGATTGAGTAAATGTCGTGGTGTGGGGGAGGTGATATGAGTCCAACGCCAGGAGTGGAGTGACGAACTTTCGCAATCCAAGGATAGACCTTACCGCCAGGGAGCTGACCGCCTTCACCAGGCTTTGCACCTTGGGCCATCTTGATTTGTAATTCGCGGGCTTGGGTGAGGTAGAGACTGGTTACACCGAAGCGACCAGAAGCCACCTGCTTGATCGCGGAATTTTTGGAATCACCACGCTCATTCGTCCAAGTGAAACGTTCAGGATCTTCGCCACCTTCACCGGTGTTCGATTTTCCACCGATACGGTTCATCGCAATCGCGAGACTTTCGTGTGCTTCTTTCGAAATCGAGCCGTAGCTCATCGCACCCGTTTTGAAACGCTTTAAGATTTGTTCAACGCTCTCCACTTCTTCGATTGGAATCGATTTCTGTGGTTTGAGTTCGAGTAAGCCACGAAGCGTGAAAATCTGACTCATCTGTTGGTTGACCAACGATGAATAGGTTTTGAACGTATCGAAGTTCTTCGTGCGAACTGCCTTTTGAAGCGAGTGAATGACTTGTGGGCTGAAGAGGTGACCTTCACCTTCATTGCGCCACTGGTAGTCGCCACCGACTTCGAGAGTTTGCGGATGTTCAACACGCTCAGGGAATGCGTTAGCGTGACGGCTGATAGTTTCTTCAGCAATCGCTGCTAAGTCAGAACCTTCAATACGTGTTGCAGTGCCAGTGAAATATTTATCTACGACTTTTTGTTGGAGACCTACGCACTCAAAGATTTGAGCACCGAGGTAACTTTGAATCGTGGAGATACCAATCTTCGACGCGACTTTAACGATACCTTTAGTCGCAGCCTTAACGTAATTCTTACAGGCCGTGTAATGATCAACGCCTTCCAAGAGTTTTTCTCGGATCATGTCATCAAGCGTTTCGAAGGCCAGGTATGGATTGATTGCAGCACAACCATAACCAATGAGGGTACAGAAGTGGTGCACTTCGCGTGGTTCGCCTGACTCGAGGATTAAACCTACCTTGGTACGTTTGCCTTCGCGAATGAGGAAGTGGTGAAGTCCGGATACAGCTAAGAGGGCAGGAATCGCAGCGTTGCTACGGTCGACGCCGCGGTCGCTGAGGATGATGATGTTCGCACCCGCATCGATGTGCAGGCTGGCCTGACGGCAGACTTCATTCATCGCTTCTTCTAAACCTTTAGCACCTGCTTTAGGATTGAAGAGAGTTGGAATAGTAACCGAACGGAATTGTCCTTGGGTCACGTCACGCAATTTCGCCAACTCTTCGTTGGTTAAAATCGGCGTCGTTAATTCGATGAGGTGACAGCTTTGTGGATTTGGATCCAGTAAGTTGCGCTCAGGTCCGATAGTGGTGACGGATGACGTAACAATTTCTTCGCGGATACAGTCAATCGGAGGATTGGTAACTTGGGCGAAGAGTTGTTTGAAGTAATCGTAAAGTAATTTCGATTTGTTGGAGAGAACCGCCAAGGGAATATCAGTTCCCATTGAACCCATCGCTTCCACGCCGTCTTTGGCCATTGGAAGTAAAAGCTTACGCTGATCTTCGAAGGTGTAACCAAAAGCTAATTGACGTTGAAGAACCGTTTCGTGGTCGGTCGTTGGAACTTCTTTCGACTTAGGAATCTTATCGAGCTTGATGAGATTACCATCGAGCCATTGACGATAAGGTTTTTCGGTCGCGATTTGTTGTTTGATTTCTTCATCGGCGACGATGCGACCTTTTTCCATGTCGACGAGGAACATGCGTCCAGGTTGGAGGCGGCCTTTGCTTGCGACGTCTTCTGGAGGAACAGGAAGAACACCGGCTTCTGAAGCCATGATGACTAAATCATTTTTGGTGACGTAGTAGCGAGAAGGGCGGAGACCGTTACGGTCGAGCGTCGCACCAATCATCGTACCATCAGTAAACACAACGGAGGCAGGACCATCCCAAGGTTCCATGATGCACGATTGGTATTCATAGAAGGCCTTCTTTTGTTCGCTCATCGATTCGTGACCATTCCAAGGTTCTGGAATCATCATCATCATCGCTTGAGGTAAGGAGCGTCCGCCCATCACGAGAAGTTCTAAAACGTTATCAAACTTAGCAGAGTCGGAACCGTTAGGATTTACGATCGGCTTAATCTTTTCGATATCTTTTCCGAAGAGCGGGCTAGCGAGCAATGGCTCACGTGCCTTCATCCAGTTTACATTACCATTGAGCGTATTGATTTCGCCGTTGTGAGCAATGTAGTGGTAAGGGTGAGCGCGTTCCCAGCTGGGGAAGGTGTTAGTCGAGAAACGCGAGTGAACCAGCGCCAAGGCGGTGTCCATGCTCGGATCATTTAAATCAGGGAAATATTTTCCAACCTGCTCAGGCATTAACATGCCTTTATAAATCAGAGTGCGGCAGGAGATACTGCAGGCGTAGTAATAGTTATCTTTTCCAGAGGCGCGGATTTCGTTATGGGCGCGCTTTGAAACGATGAAGAGTTTGCGTTCGAAATCTTGGTCGGTTGCGCAATCAGCCGGACGGGCGATAAATACTTGGCGAACGGTCGGTTCGCTTTTTACCGCAGTTTGTCCGAGTGATTTATTGGTCGTAGGAACCGTGCGCCATCCGAGGACGGTGAGGCCTTGGGACTTTGCGATTTCGGTAAATAATTTTTCGGACTCGTTGCGGATTTTTGCATCAGGTGAAACGTAGAGCATGCCGACGCCGTACTGTCCGGGCTTGGGCAGGGCACTGATGCCTGCGTCTTTGGAGACCTTGCTTAAGAAAGTGTGAGGAAGTTGAATGAGAATACCTGCGCCGTCGCCGGTGTTCACTTCGCAACCGCAGGCGCCTCGGTGATCGAGGTTAACCAAGATGGTCAGCGCTTGCTGAATAATATCATGGGAACGTTTCCCCTTCATTTGACAGACGAAGCCGACGCCACAGGCATCGTGCTCAAACTGCGGGTCATAGAGGCCCTGTTTTTCGGGTAGTCCGGGATTATTCATTTCTTGTTTGGTCGAAAGTGTCGAGAAGGTGACAGGTTTATGAAATTGGTGTGTGAGACCCCCCTTTGGTAATCCGCAAGGGTGTTAAATCTAGTGAACAATATTTCGTCTCTGTCAAAGGCAACTTATAGGGGCAGATTTTTAGATTTTCCACCTCGGGCTCGGGCGGGCGAGATGTCGGCGATCGGAGGCTGGTTGGACGTAAATAGTTTGTCCAAAAACGGAGCATTTTTTAGCCTAAATTGTGCACTTTGCTGAGCTTTGAGCTCAAATCGCCTTTGGGCCTTAATTTTGGTCACCCTTGACATCGCAGTCCAGCAGTCCGACACACTATCCGCTATGAAAGCTGACAATGACTTGTATCGCCGACTCCGCGAGTTGTCAGCCGACCAACTTTGGACCGTCGAGGTACCCAAATTCAAC
>JBBAUZ010000032.1:0-1405 GCA_040397965.1 Opitutales bacterium
AGGCAAGTTCCCTCTCCAAATCCTTGCCACCATCGCCCCAACTCTCCTATCTGCTCATATTCATGGAACACTCTCAAGGAGCCTACGACTTTACCGCCTTCGAACAGCGCTGGCAGGCCTATTGGAAAAGTAATTCCACTTTCCGCACCGAACCCACCACCAGCGGAAAACCAAAATACTATGTTCTCGATATGTTCCCGTACCCCTCAGGTGCAGGTTTACACATCGGACACCCCGAAGGTTACACGGCGTCAGATATTTTAGGCAGATATAAAAAAGCTTCAGGCTTCAACGTCCTACACCCGATGGGCTGGGATGCTTTTGGTCTCCCCGCCGAACAACACGCCATCGCCACCGGCGAACACCCCGCTCTCCAGACCCGTAAAAACATCGATAACTTCCGCCGCCAACTCCAGATGATCGGCTTCGGCATCGACTGGGATCGCGAACTTTCCACAACCGATGAAAAATATTTCCGCTGGACGCAGTGGATCTTCCTAAAACTTTTCCGTCACGGCCTCGCCTACGTTTCCGAAAAACCTGTCTGGTTCTGCCCCGCACTCGGCACCGTTCTCGCTAACGAAGAAGTTCTGAATACTAAAGAAGGCCCACGCTCCGAACGCGGTAATCACCCAGTCGAACGTCGCCCCATCCGCCAATGGGTCCTCCGCATCACCGCGTATGCAGATAAATTAATTGAAGGACTCGATTCACTCGATTGGCCCGACTCCACTAAACGCCTGCAGAAAAACTGGATTGGTAAATCCGAAGGCGCCGAAGTTAAATTCGAATTGGCCCATATTCCCAACGAAAGCCTCACGGTTTTCACGACCCGACCCGACACCCTCTTCGGCGCAACCTACATGGTCGTCGCCCCTGAACACCCACTCATCAGCAAGTTAACCACGGCCGCACAAAAAGCTGATGTCGATACGTACATCGCAGCTGTCAGAAATAAATCCGACCTCGAACGTACCGACCTCGCTGATAAGAAAAAGACCGGCGTCTTTACCGGCAGCTACGCCATCAATCCTGTTAACGGAATTAAAATTCCTGTCTGGACCGCTGACTACGTACTGATGAGTTACGGCACAGGCGCAATCATGGCCGTCCCCGCGCACGACACACGCGACTGGGAATTCGCTAAACAATTTAAGCTACCCATCATCCAAGTCGTTGGTTCCAAAGATCCTATCGATGTTCAAGAAAAACCATGGACAGAAGACGGACCCATGGTGAACTCGGGTCTTTTCAACGGCCTCTCCGCGACCGAAACCAAAAAGAAAATCACCGCCGACCTCGCCGCTAAAGGCCAAGGCAAACTCGCTGTTAACTTTAAACTTCGTGACTGGCTCTTCTCGCGCCAACGTTACTGGGGCGAGCCTTTCCCGATTCTTTGGATTTC
>JBBAUZ010000032.1:1505-6185 GCA_040397965.1 Opitutales bacterium
CTGCGTTATCTCGACCCACAAAACACCAAGGAAATCGCATCCGCCGATGTTCTTAATTACTGGGGCAACCCAGACTTCTATATCGGCGGCGCGGAACACGCGGTGCTTCACTTACTCTACGCCCGTTTCTGGCACCGCTTCCTTTACGACATCAAAGTCCTCTCCACCCCCGAGCCATTTAAGAAGTTATTCCACCAAGGACTCATCCTCGGCGAAGATGGTGAGAAAATGTCCAAGAGCCGTGGTAATGTCGTAAATCCTGACGTCATCGTAAAAGAGCATGGTGCCGATGCTTTACGCATGTACCTCATGTTCCTCGGACCTCTCGAAGCTTCCAAACCTTGGAACACCGACGGCATCTCAGGCATCACTCGTTTCTTACGTCGCCTCTGGCGCCTCGCGGTCGACGAAACTACCGGGAAAAGTTCCAGTAAGATAAATGACAGTGCCACTGAAACCGAAGAGCTCGTCCGCGAACTCAACCGGACCATCAAGAAAGTCGGCAACGATATTGAGACTCTCCAATTCAATACGGCGATTTCTCAAATGATGATCCTGATGAACGTCGCAGAAAAATCCCCTTCATTAAAACGTTCAACTGTCGAGGACTTCACTCGCCTCGCTGCACCTTTTGCTCCTCACGTCTGCGAGGAAATTTGGCAACGTCTCGGCCACAAAGAAAGCATCACCCAAGCAGGCTGGCCTAAATTCGATGAATCAAAACTCACCGAATCCACCGTGGACGTTGTCTTCCAAGTGAATGGTAAAGTCCGTGCCACGACTAAGGTTGATAAGAATATCTCCAAAGAAGCTCTGGTCGCTCTCGCCAAAGCCGACCCAGCCGTACAAAAGTTCCTTGATGGAAAACCCATCATCAAAGAAATTATTGTTCCTGGTAAATTAGTGAACTTCGTGGTCGCTGGGTAATTCCAACAGCTGCCCACAAAAAAGGCCTCCGAAGTGGAGGCCTTTTTGTTTTATCTATCAGTGAATTAAATATCTGCCTTCTCTAAACGAGGCAGCATGAAGTGGTGAATTGCGAAGGCTACGACGTAGGCAAACGCACAGAAGGCGAAGAGGATAGCGTAACCATTCGATGAGACGTCAAGAATACGGCCAGCAACAATCGGGAAAATCATTCCGCCGATTGATCCCGCCATACCACCTAAACCACTCGCTGAAGCAACGGCATCGCGCGGGAAGGTTTCGGATACGGCAGCGTAAAGGCTAGCCGACCAAGCTTGGTGAGCTGATGCTGCAAAACCAATGAGTAATACCGCTTCCCACATGCCTAAACCTCTGACGAAGAAAATAGGCAATGAACATACGGCAAAGAATAATAGAGAAACTTTGCGGACCGTAATCATATCATAACCACGCTCAGCAATCTTCTTAACTGCCCAACCTGCAAAGATACTTAATACCGTAACAATAGCGTAGAGAGTAACTAACGGCAACCCCATTGCCTTAATATCTAGATGTTGCTCCTTCTTAAAGTAGTCAGGCAGCCAAATTAAATAGAACCACCAAACTGGGTCCGTTAAGAATTTAGCAATCATGTAGGCCCAAGTTTGTTTCACACGTAATAGACTCATCCAAGGAATCTTGCGCTCAGGTGCGACTTCCTCTTCTGCGAGTTGCGGTGCTTTCCTAAAAAGTGGAATCCAGAAAAGAATCCATACCACCCCTAACAAACCGGCGACTACGAAGGTGGATCTCCATCCGTAGGTAACTGCCATGATAGGAATAACTGCAGGAGCAATCAGTGCACCGATGTTTGAACCTGAATTAAAGAGCGCATTGGCAAACGCACGTTCCGCACGTGGAAACCATTGAGCAGTTGTTTTAATCGCTGCTGGGAAATTACCACCCTCACCTACACCCAGAGCTATACGAGCGTAATAGAAGCCAGAGATTGAACCCACCAGGGCGTGAGCCGCAGCCGCAGCCGACCATGATAAAATCGATACTGCATAACCAATTTTCGTTCCAAAACGGTCAATAAACCATCCAAAGCCTAACAATCCAAAGGCATAAGCACCTTGGAAGGCAGAATTAACCATTCCATATTGCTCATTAGTCCAATGTAACTCGCCGTCCAACATTGGCTTTAATAATGCCAATATCTGCCGATCGATATAATTAATCGTGGTGGCAAAAAACAGCAGGGCTAAAATCACCCAGCGATAAGGGGAAGCCGCAGGTGTTGAATTAGGGGTGTTATTCATGGGTACGCCAAATAAACAGAGGTTTTTTTTGCTGTCGACCTTATACTTTCTTTGACTTTTCAAAGCGAGTTAGGTTGGATTAAAACGACACTATGAAGCCACGAATCCTCCTCACAACCACCTCATTCCAAGACACCCCTGGCGAACACCATAAAATGCTGGCCGCCACAGGTTGGGAAGTTGTCACCGCTCGCGGTCCTTTAAGCGAAGCCGACACTTTAGCTTTAATGGGGGATTTTGACGGATACATCTGCGGTGACGATATGATCACCCAAGCGGTCATCGATAAAGCCCTCCCCCGCCTCAAGGTCGTGAGTAAGTACGGTATCGGCGTCGACAAGATCGATGTAAAATATCTCACCTCGAAAGATATCCCCCTCCTCTTCACCCCCGGCGTCAATCACACCACCGTCGCCGAACACACCTTCCTTCTTCTTCTCGCCCTCGAAAAGAATTTCTACTTCCACACCGACTCCACTCGCTCAGGTACCTGGAAACGTAAAACGGGTCGCGAGCTTCTCGACAAAACCATCGGTATCATCGGCATGGGCCGTATCGGCAAAGAAGTCGCCATTCGCGCTCGCGCCTTCGGCATGAAAGTCGTCGGTTTCGATTTATATTGGGACGATAAATTCGCCGCTCAATACGATGTTAAACGCGCCAACACGATGGATGACGTTTTTGCAGTATCTGACTATCTTTCACTCCACACCAACTTAACTCCTGAAACACGTGACCTCATCTGCGCTAAGAACATCGCGAAGATGAAGAAGGGCGTTCTCATTCTTAACTGTGCACGTGGTGAAATCGTTCATACCGATGACATCGCCGCAGCCCTCAAGTCTGGCCAAGTCGGCGGATACGGTACCGACGTTCTCGACGAAGAACCACCTCGCGCCGATCACCCTCTTACCAAACTTCCTAACTGCGTAGTGACACCTCACATTGGTTCACGCACCGCCGAAAGCGTTCAACGCCAAGCCGTCGCCGCTGTTACTAATTTAATCAAAGCGATGCATGGCGAAGAGCCCCTCGCTCAAATAAACAAAGAAGTTAAAGTTAAGAAAGTCGTCTAACTTTTCCCCTAGTCACCTTGCCAACTAATTTGTTCTGCATCTATTTATAATTAAATTATTAGCATCTCCCCTTGTCACCGTGTCACCTTGTCACCTTTCCCCCTAATATAATATAAATCCAATGTCCGAAGTATTTCACGTTGTTCCCACTGAGGCTCACGAGGCTCTCGTCAGCGCTGCTTACCAGCATCGCGGTTTCGGTGCTACCGAATCAAACCAAGCTGCGAAGATGTCCTCGATGGCCACTCGCCACGGCATCCGCACTCACAATGCCATCAAAGCATTACACTTAGACGAACTCTTCGGTTCAAAAGTCGGCGGCTGCAAACCCAACGCCTCTGTCGTTAAAAAATCTTCACGCTTTGCCGCAGCCGAAGTTTGGGATGCTAAACAAAAACTCGGTCAAGCCGTCGCCACCGACGCTATCGAAACTTGTATCAAACTCGCTGATCAATACGGCGTGGGCACGGTTTCTGTAGACAACGCTTTCCACTACCTCTGGGGCGGTGGTTATGTTATGGAAGCCGCTAAACGTGGTTACATTGCTTACACTAATTGCACCGCTACTCTCGCTGAAGTCGTTCCCTTCCAAGGTAAATTCCCAACGCTCGGAACTAACCCACACTCTTGGGGCTTCCCAACCACCGATGCAGTTGGATTCCCCATCGTCATCGACTGGGCTACCTCAGTCATCGCCATGGGCCGTGTTCAACAATTAAAACGCGAAGGTAAACAATTACCTCCCGATGCCGCCGTTGATAAAGATGGTAAAGTCACCATCGATCCATCCGCCGCCGTTTCCTTAATTCCTTTCGGTGCTCACAAAGGCTACGGTCTTTCCTTAATCAACGAAATCGTCGCCGGTTTCATCGGTGGCTCACTCCCCACGATTCGTAGCCGCACACGCGTTGCTGGCGAAAAACAAGATTGTGCCTTCTTCTTCCAAGTCATTCACCCCGACGCCATCAGTAGCGGAGTTTTTGCTCAAGGTCGTAACCAACAGCAAAACATCAAAGCCGTTCTCGGTGATATTCTCGGACACGGAAACGAAAAGTGTATCCTCCCTGGACAAATGGAAGCGACCTTCGCCGCACGCAGTCAAAAAGCCGGTGGTCTCCTCTTCTCGAAAGCTGAAGTCGAAGCCCTTAACGAAATCGCCCACGAATGCGGTATTAAACCATTCGATGTTAACCAACTCCCAATCGCTTAATTTTACCAAATACCATGGCACTCCAAATTAAATCTGCGAAGGATTGTACCTTCGATCAAATCTCTCTCGGTGAAGTGATGCTTCGCCTCGATCCCGGTGAAGGACGCGTCCGCACCGCTCGTGAATTCAAAGTTTGGGAAGGCGGCGGCGAATACAACGTCGCTCG